>NZ_DASQCC010000202.1:0-72242 GCF_035634895.1 Actinophytocola sp.
GGTCGTCGCCGCGTTCGCCGTGGCGTTCGCCCTGTTCTCGCCCGCGCCTTCGGCCGGCGCGGCCACCAGCACGCCGGTGGTGTTCGTGCACGGCTACACGGGCAGCGCGTCCAACTGGGTCACGGCCATGTCGGTGTTCCGGGCGGCCGGCTGGTCCAGCGGCAACCTGTTCGCCTACGAGTACAACTCCTACGGCGACAACGTGACGAACGCGCGCGGGCTCGCCACGTACGTCAACCAGGTCAAGGCGCGGACCGGCGCGTCACAGGTCGCGATCGTCAACCACTCCATGGGTGGGCTGGTCAGCCAGTATTACCTGAAGGTGTTGGGCGGCAACACGAGCGTCAGCCACCTCGCGTCGATCGCGGGCGCCAACCACGGCACCACCGCGGCGGGAGCGTGCCTGGTCTTCGTGACCTGCCAGCAGATGTACCCGGGCTCGTCGTTCATCGCCCAGATCTCCTCGGGCGACGAGACCCCCGGCGCGACCCGGTACGCGACCTGGTACTCCCCGTGTGACGGGGTGATCCTCCCGTACACCAGCACCCGCCTGGACGGCGCGGCCAACAACCTGGTCGCCTGCCAGACCCACCTCGGCTACCTGACCGACACCGTTGTGCTGGGCCAGATCGCCGGCTACATCCGGTCCTGACCGTCCACACCGGACACGACACCGCCCTCGTGATCGCGCACGAGGGCGGTGTCGTCTGCCACAACGCTCAGCCGAGGCCGTTGCGCATCGCGGTGATCAGCTCACCGTTGCCGGTGTCGCCGGACAGCTCCCAGAAGAAGGCGCCGCCGAGACCCTGGCTCCGCACGTACGACATCTTGCCGCCGATGGTGGCCGGCGTGTCGTAGCTCCACCACTCGCTGCCGCACTTGGCATACGCCGTGCCGGCGACGGTTCTGTTGGCGGGGCAACGGGTCTTGAGGACCTTGTAGTCCTCGATGCCCGCCTCGTAGGTGCCCGGCGCCGCGCCGCTCGCGGTGCCGCCAGGTGCCTCCTGGCTGACGCCGGTCCAGCCGCGGCCGTAGAACCCGATGCCCAGCAACAACTTGCTCGACGGGACGCCCTTGCTCTTCAGCTTCTGGATCGCGGCGTCGGAGTTGAACCCCGCCGTCGGGATGCCGGTGTAGGACGTCAGCGGCGAGTGCGGGGCGGTCGGGCCCTGCGGGCTGAACGCGCCGAAGTAGTCGTAGGACATCACGTTGTACCAGTTGACGTACTGGGACGCGCCGCCGTAGTCGGCCGCGTCGATCTTGCCGCTGTTCGAGCCGTCGGCGGTGATCGCGGCGGTGACCAGGTTGTTGCTGCCGAAGCGGGCACGCAGCGCCTGCATCACGTTCCGGAACGACGCCGCGCCACTGGAGTCACAGGACAGCCCACAGGCGTTCGGGTACTCCCAGTCGATGTCGATGCCGTCGAACACATCGGCCCAGCGCGGGTCCTCGACCAGCCGGTAGCAGGAGTCCGCGAACGCGGCCGGGTTGGCCGCCGCCTGACCGAAGCCGCCGGACCAGGTCCAGCCGCCGAAGGAGAACAGGATCTTGATGTTCGGGAACTGCCGCTTCAGCTTGCGCAGCTGGTTGAAGCTGCCGCGCAACGCGCCGGCGTCCCACGTGTCCGCCACGCCGTCGACGCTGTTGGCCGTGGTGTAGGCCATGTCGTAGTCGGCGTAGGAGTCGCCGATGGCGCACTGGCCGTTCGTCACGTTGCCGAACGCGTAGTTGAGGTGCGTCAGCTTCGCGGCCGAGCCGCTCGTCACGATGTTCTTGACGAAGTACTGGCGGCCGTAGACGCCCCACTGCACGAAGTAGCCGAGGTTCTTGGCACCGCCGGCGGGCGGCGGGTCGGTCGGCGGCGGGTCCGTCGGCGGAGGGTCCGTCGGGGGCGGGTCGGTGGGCGGCGTGCCGCCGGAGTCGCACGAACCGCCGTCGAGCTTGCAGTTGGCCGGCGCGGAGTAGGCGCCGGAGTAGGCGACGTTGAAGCCGAAGCTGACCGACGCGCCCGGCGCGATGCTGCCGTTCCAGGTGTTCTTGACGGTCACGTGCTGGCCGTTGGCCGTGTAGCCGCCGTCCCACAGGCTGGCGATCCGGTGGCCGGACGGCAGGTCGAACTCGACCTGCCACGACGAGCGGGCCGACGAGCCGCCGTTCGTGATCGTGTACTTGCCCTCGTAACCGGTGCCCCAGTCGGTGCCTTTGGTGAAGGTCGCCGAGACCCCACCGGCACCCGAGGCGGGCACCGCGGTGAACCCGAGCACGAGCGCGACCGTCGCGGTACAGATCCCCACCATGTGGGGCCATCTCAGTTTGGACATCGGACTCCTTGCGACAGGGACGCAGTGTTGTCGCAAACATGTGGTCTAGACCACAACAAAGCAAGGGGTCTAGACCAGTTGTCACTCCAATGGCCTAACGGGCGGGCGATGGTCGGCGCTGGTCAGACCACGGGCGGGGCCGACGGGCGGCGCAGGGGCACCAGGTTTCCTCGCCGGTGGGCGAGGATGAGCATCGGGACGGCGAGCACGAGGCTCACGATCACGGGCACGATCGACGCCTCCAGGCCGAACCCGCCGCCGGTCAGCAGTTCGGGGCCGGTCGGGTGGGCGGTCAGCACGCCGGTCGCCGGGTGACCCGAGACCGGGATGCCGAGCAGCCCGACGCTGGTGTTCCACGCGAAGTGCAGGCCCACCACCAACCAGATGTTGCGCCGCCACAGGAACGCCGCGCCGAGCAGTACCCCGGCCTCGACGGCGATCGTGAACGAGCTCCACAGTGTCGCGCCCGGGTTGGCCAGGTGCAGCAGACCGAAGAACACGGCGGTGATCGCCAGCGCGACCCAGCTGCCGCACACCCGTTCCAGTGCCTGCAGGGCCAGGCCGCGGAACAGCAGCTCCTCCGTCACCGCCGCACCGAGCTGGATCGCCACCATGGTCGCCACGATCGACGCGGTGTCTCCCGACGCCCGCGTGAACGAGAACTCGGTGACCACCATGAGCACGGACGCCGCGATGAACACGACACCGAGCACGATGCCGATCGCCGCGTTGGACACCGCGCCCGCCCACGCGATCTCCGGTGTGCTCCGCCGCGCGACGTAACGCATGACCACCCAGTACACGGCGACCGCGGCGACCGCCCCGACGGCGGCCAGCACCGGCGGCCCACCCGCGGTCAGCGCCGACACGCCACCGACGCCGACTATCCCGACCAGCAGCCAGACCAGCGGGAACCGCAGGATGCGTTCGAGCCCAGCTGGCTGCTCCACGACGGACTCCGCGTTCACCCATGACCTCCGGTCGAGCAGTGGCCACCGGTGTGGCGACCGTGCCGCGAACGGTAGGGGCGCGGCCGTGACCGGCGAATCCCCTGCGAGGAGACGGTTCGGGTAGCTCTCCAGAGGGATGGGCGCGGCCATGACCGGGCAGGACGGCGCGTTGTGGTCGAGGATGGGCACCTGCGGCCAGTCCTCGGAGGTGCCCGGCGTGATGTACGCGCAGAAACACGGTCAGGTGGACCTTCTCCGCCACGTCCACCGGGTGCGTGCCATCGACTGGCTGATGGTGCTGCTCGCGATCGTCTCGGTCGGCCTGCTCGCCTGGGTCTGGCTGGCCGACCCGCCCACGGCGACCCAGAAACTCCTGTTCAAGGTCGACGTCGGCATCTGCGGCGTGTTCCTGGTCGAGTTCCTCTGGCGCTGGCACTCGGTCGGCTGGGGCTGGAGGTTCCTCGGCCGCAACTGGTTCGAGGTCGTCGGCATGATCCCGGTGTCACACCCGGCGCTGCGCGCGTTCCGGCTGCTCCGGATCGTCGTGCTGGTCGCGCGGCTGGGTCGCGCGGTGGACCGGACCATCGGCGACGCCGTGACCCAGCGCCTGGTGAACCGCTTCCTCGGCACGGTGATCGACGTGCTGAAGAAGCCGGTCACCGTGGCCGTGCTCGACGAGGTGGCCGCGGTGCTCAGGACCGGCAAGTACGCGCAGAACCTCGCCAGAGCCCTGGCCGAGAACCACGTCGAGCTGCGGCAGATGGTCCTCGACAAGGTCAAGGCCGACCCGACGGCCGGCCGCCTGCGGAGAGTCCCGTTCCACGACGAGATCGCCGGCACCGTCATCGACACCACGATCCGGGTCGTGCTGGAGATGCTCGCCGACCCCCGCACCGACGAGATGATCTCCGACACCCTCCGCGAGAACATCGACCAGATCCGCACCGCCGTCGACGGCAGCGACCCCCGAACGCGCTGACCCGGGGCCGGGCCGCGGCCCGGCCCCGGGTGCGACGGACGCGGACCCGTTGGGGCGAACGAGGGTCAGGACAGGTTGCCGGCGATGGGCAGGTCGCCCGGCTCGCCCCAGTTGGACCGCATCACCGCGCCGAGTCGGTGCCAGGTCTTGGTCGACGAGCGGAACACCGCGATCTCGTCCGCGCCGTCGGCGTTCCAGTCGCCTGCCACGGGCAGGTCTCCGGGTTCGCCCCAGTTCGACGCCAGCGTGCGACCGGGGGTGAACCAGTCACCGGTCGACGGCCGGAACACACCGATCTCGTCGGCCCCGTCGTCGTCCCAGTCGCCGACCACGGGGAGATCCCTGGGCTCGCCCCAGTTCGACGCCAGTGTCCGGCCGGGGGTGAACCAGTCACCGGTCGACGGCCGGAACACACCGACCTCGTCGAGGCCGTCGCCGTTGAAGTCACCCGCGACCGGGAGGTCCCCCGGCTCGCCCCAGTTCGAGTACAACGTGCGGCCCGGTGTGAACCAGTCGCTGGTGGACGCGCGGAACACGCCGATCTCGTCGATGCCGTCCCGGTTCAGGTCGGCCGCGAACGGGCGGTCGCCCGGCTCGCCCCAGTTCGTGGCGACCGTTCGGCCGGGCGAGAACCAGTCGCCGGTCGACGGGCGGAACACGCCGATCTCGTCGACCGCCGTGCCGCAGTTGCGGCTCGTGATCCGGTAGCTCTGGGAGTTGGCCTGGCCGTACGTCACACCGTTGAACACCGGCGTGGTGCGCTCGTTGTTCGGGTAGCCCCACTCGGCCTGGCCGTCGCCATTGCGGTCGACCGCCATCTCGAAGTGCACGTGCGACACGCCGTTCGACGTCTCGCCGGTGTGCCCGACGCGACCGATCGGCGTGCCGCGCACCACCCGGGTGCCGGCGCCGACCGCGCGGGACTGCAGGTGGAGGTAGGTGGTGAACCAGCCCCCGCCGTGGTTGATCTGGATGATGTTCCCGGCGCCGGCCGGGTTGCTGTACGACTGGTTCACCACGCCGGGCGCGGGTGCGACGAGCTGCGCGCCCTCGGTCGCCGAGGTCGGGTCGCGGAAGATGTCGACGGCCGGCGCGTGCGCGAACGACTCCGCACGCAGCGCGGTGCCGCACTGGAACGGGGCCTGGAAGTCGGGCCGGGCCGCCGCCTCCGGCATGGGCAGGGTGAGCAGGACGGCGGGCAGCGCGGCCACCACCACGCCCAGCCGGATGCGCCATCTCGACATGCCGATCAGTCCTTCACGGTTGGGGAACGTCCTACCGTGGAAGGGTCTCGGCACAGGGAGGTCGTGGCGACACCATTCGGTCATGTCCGAAATGTTCGAAGCCGGCCTTCGAGCACGGCGGCCGCGAGCGGGGTCGGCGCGTGCCGCACGATCCGGCCGGTTCGCCGGCTCACGACCAGGCCCGCGTCCCGCAGGACACCGACGTGCTCGCTCGCCGACGCCGTGGAGATCCCCAGCCGGGCCCCGAGCTCGGTGGAGGTGGACGTGGTGGCCAGCGCGGCGAGGACGGCCGCACGGGTCCGGCCGAGCAACGCCTCGAGCGGCCGGGCACTCCGCCCGGCCACGCCCGCCAGCCAGCTCGGCGGGTGCTCGACCGGGTAGACCACCACCGGCGGCAGGCCCGGGTCGGCGAGCACGACCGGCTTGCCCCAGCAGAAGTAGGACGGGATCAGCAGCAGGCCACGGCCGTCGAGGCGCACGTCGAGCGGCAGCGGGTAGTCGGCGGACAGGACGGGCGGGTCCCAGCGCAGCACCGGCCGCAGGGAGTCGAGCATGGCGGTCACCCCTCCGTCGAGCAGCGCGGTGGCGCGGACCGACCGCTCGACGCCAACCGCGGCCTCCACCTCGTCCCAGACCGGGCGGACCACCGCGCGGTGCACGAGGTCCATGGCCCGCACCAGATCGTCGAGCACGCCACGGTCCCCATGGCCGAGCCGGCCGACCCAGGACGGCAGCCGCCTGGTTCGCCCGGCGTGGCCGATGTCCCGGGACAGCCGTTCGCGCGGGGTGTCCCGGACGGCGGCGAGACCGGCGGTCAACCCGCCGTCCGCCTCGGCCGGCGTGAGGAAGTCGGGGAAGTAGCCGGCTTTCGGCACGAGCCCGCGGAGCAGGCCGACCGCACCGCGCAGGCCCTGTTCGTGGACCGCGATCCGGGCGGTCCGTTGCCAGCCGGCGAACACGGGTACGTCCTCGGCGTCGGCGGTCAGCCGGTACAGGCCGAGAACGGTCTCCCACAAGGGGTCCGGTGCTCTGGCCACCCGCACCCGGGACAGGTCCGCGTCGTGGAAGATGATCCGCAGCACGGGACGGGACCCTACGCCCGGACCGGCCCGCCGGCACCGGCCCGCGACCGGGAGTCGCGGCACCACAACGGTGTTCGGCCCGGTTCCCGCGGGGGGCGTACCAGCGGGAAGGCGTGGACTCCCCGCCCGCGCGGATCCACGGGAACGGTGTCCCGAAGCTGTCGTGGACTCCTGGTCCGCCGCTGCGAAATCGGTTCGCGGTATTCACGACCGTTGATCCCGGGGAGTAAGGTGACGGGTACGAACCGTGACCGCGTGGCGGCCGTGGAGTTCGACTGGGGAGCACGCCGTGACACATCCCCCTGCGAGGAAACCGGTCGTCGTGCGACTGTCCCGAAAGGCCCGGCGCACGGCGGGGCCGCTGTTGCGGGGATTCGCCGGGGTCGCGGTGTTCCTGCTGGCCGGCGAGGTGGTCGGCCGCGTGGGACTGGTCGACCCGTCGTACCTGCCGCCGACGTCCACGGTCCTCGCGCACGCCGGCCGCCTGCTCACCGACGGCGGGTTCCTGCGCGACATCGCCTTCACCCTGGGCGGCTGGTCCGCCGGCCTGCTCGTCGCGACCGCGATCGCGGTGCCGGCCGGGGTCCTGTTCGGCAGCCTGCCGGTGGTGGACTCCGCGGCCCGGGTGCTGGTCGAGTTCCTGCGTCCGATCCCGGCGGTGGCACTGGTCCCGCTGGCGCTGCTGGTCGTCGCCGACCAGGGTGAGATGGAGCGTCTCCTGGCGGCGTACGCGGCGACCTGGCCGATCCTGGTCAACACCATCTATGGCGCAGGCGCCGTGGACCCGCTGGCGCGCGACATGGCCCGCTGCTTCGGGTTGGGCCGGGCCGCGATCCTGCTGCGGGTCTGGCTGCCGAGCGTCGCCCCGTTCGTCGCGACGGGGGTGCGGCTGGCCTCCTCGGTCGCCCTCATCGTCACGATCAGCACCGAGCTGATCTCGGGCGGCGGAGGCGACGGGTTGGGACAGTTCGTCTTCGACGCGAGCGGCGACCCGGACGGCGCCGCCGAGGTCTTCGCCGCGGTGCTGGTGATCGGCACGCTCGGTCTGCTGCTCGACGCCGGGCTCCGGTACGGCGAGCGCACGGCGTTCCGCTGGCACTTCGAGCGTCTCGGGGAACCGGGATGAGCGGCCGCCGCACGACCGCGCCGGCACGGCGCCGGGCCGGGTCCGGTCTCGCCGGCACGGCGTTGCGGTGGTCGGTCTTCCTTGTGGTGGTGGGCTTCTGGCAGCTGGTCACGACCACGCTCACGCCGGCGGACTACGCACCGTACTTCCCGCCGCCGAGCACCATCGCCAGGACCCTGTACGAGACCTGGTTCTCCGGTCCGGTGAGCCACGGTTTCCTGACCGGGACCGCGATCCACGACCTGCTGCCCAGCCTGGGACGCCTGCTCGGCGGCTGGGCGCTGGCGGCCGCGGTCGGCATCCCGGCCGGGGTGGCGCTCGGCCGGTCGCGCCACGCGATCGAGTACGTGCGGCCGCTCGTCCACTTCGCCCGGTCGATCCCCGCGACCACGCTGATCCCGGTGTTCGTCGTGCTGTTCAGGTTCAGCACGACGATGCGGGTGTCGGTCATCGTCTTCGGGGTCGTCTGGCCGATCCTGCTCAACGCCATCGAGGGCGCCCGGCAGGTGGAGCCCGCCCAGCTCGACATCGCCCGGGTGTTCAAGCTGGGCAGGCAGACCCGGCTGTGGCTGGTCGTCGTGCCCGCCGCCGCGCCGAGGATCTTCGCCGGGCTGCGGATCAGCCTGTCGCTGTCGATCATCCTCATGGTCACCTCCGAGCTCGTCGGCGCGACCGACGGCATCGGGTTCTTCCTGTCGAACGCGAAGAAGGGTTTCGAGCTGCCGGAGATGTGGTCGGCCATCGTCCTGCTCGGCATCGTGGGCTACGTGCTGAACACGGCGTTGTTGGCGGTCGAACGGCGCGTCCTCGGCTGGCAGTACGACGCAGAGGAGTACCGGTGAGCACACTTCGCCACAGGGTCGCCACGATCGCACTCGCCTTCCTCACCCTGTCCGTCGCCGCGTGCGGCGGATCCGGTGCGCCGGAAGGAAACGACGCACGGGGTCCGGAAAGGACGGACCTGCGGGTCGGCGTGCTGCCGACCTGGGACGCCGCGGCCGTGTACCTGGCCGTCGACCGGGGATACTTCAAGGCCGAGGGGCTCACGGTCACGCCGGTGGTGCTGGCCAACGCGGAGGAGGCGGTGTCCCGCAACCTCTCCGGCGCGATCGACATCGCCCACGACGGGTACGTCACGCCGATCCTGGCCGCGAGCAAGGGGCTCCGGCTGCGCATCATCGTCGACAGCGCGCGGGCGAAACGTGGCATGTACGTCATCGTGACGCCGAACGCGTCGGCCATCCACGCGCCGAAGGACCTCGCCGGCACCACCATCGGGATGACCAACAGCAAGGGACTGCCGGCGCTGCTCACCCGCGCGGCGCTGCGGTCCTCGGGCGTCGACGCGGCCGGGGTGCGCTTCGTCGACGTCACCTACCCGACCATGGGCGCAGCGCTGCAGAACGGTTCGGTCGACGCGTCGTTCGCGACCGACCCGTTCCTGTCCCGGTTCCGGCAGACGCTCGGGGCACGGGTGGTGCTGGACACGATCGGCGGGCGCACCGACGACTTCCCGATCGGCTGCTACCACACCACCGAGCGGTTCGCGAAACAGAACCCGCGCACGGTCGCGGCGTTCCAGCGGGCGATGGCACGCGCCCAGCAGCTCGCGAAGCGCGACCGCCACGCCGTGACGCGAATACTCCCGAGTTACATCAGCGGGCTGACCCCGCAGGGGGCGGACACCATCACGATCGGCGAGTTCTCGCCCTCCAACGACAAGAGCCTCGCCCAGCGGGTCGCCGACTTCATGACCCAGCAGCACGTGCTGCCCGGCCACTTCGACGTCGCCGGCCTGGTGGCGTGAAACGGAGGAGAACATGGCGGACGCCGGCTACCAGCGCATCGCCACCGAGGAGGCCTTCGCGCCCCCGGAGCTGATGGCGCTGTGGCGGAACATGCTCGAGACCGGCACCGACCTGGACCCGGGGTTCGTCAGCCTCGTCGGCTTCTACGCGCGGCACGGCAGCGAGCGGGCCAGGGCGGTCAGCGAACGCCTCCAGGACCTCGGCGAGCGCCGGCTCGCCGACATGGACGCCGCGGGCATCGGCAGGCAGATCGTCTCGCTGACCGCGCCCGGCACGCAGGTGCTCGACGCGGACCAGGCGGTGCCCATGGCCACACTGGCCAACGACCGGCTCGCGGAGGCCTGCCGGCGCCATCCCGACCGCCTCACCGGCCTGACCGCCATCGCGCCGCAGGACCCCGCGGCGGCTGCCGAGGAGATCGCGCGCGGCGCCGGCCTTGGCTTCAAAGGCGTGATCATCAACTCGCACACCCACGGCGAGTACCTGGACAACCAGAAGTTCTGGCCCATCCTGGAGGCGGCCGAGGCACTCGACACCCCGATCTACCTGCATCCCACCGCCCCGCCGCGCACGATGATCGAGCCTCTGGTGGAGGCAGGGCTCGACGGGGCGATCTACGGGTTCGCGGTGGAGACCGGCATGCACCTGCTCCGCATGATCACCGCCGGCGTCTTCGACCGCTTCCCCCGGCTGCGGGTCGTCGTCGGCCACCTCGGCGAGGCGCTGCCGTTCTGGCTCTACCGGCTCGACTACATGCACGCGGCGTCCGTGCGGTCGGGACGGTACGAGGCCATGCGGCCGATCGCCCGCACACCGAGCGAGTACCTGCGGGAGAACGTATGGGTCACCACGAGCGGGATGGCCTGGCCGCCGGCGATCATGTTCTGCCGCGAGGTGCTCGGCGGCGACCGGGTGCTCTACGCGATGGACTACCCCTACCAGTACGTACCCGACGAGGTGTCCGTACAGGACGACCTCCCGCTCGACGAGACCGCGAAGAAGGCGTTCTTCCAGACCAACGCCGAGCGGGTCTTCGGCCTGTGACCACCCTGGAGGTGGACAAGCTCCGCCACGCCTACCACCGGGCCGGCCCCACCGTGATCGAGGACGTGACACTGACCGTGGGCGACGGCGAGCTGGTGAGCATCGTCGGCCGCTCCGGGTGCGGCAAGTCCACCCTGCTCCGCGCGATCGCCGGGCTCGTCCGCCCCACCGGCGGACAGATCCGGCTCGACGGCACCCCGGTCGACGGCACCCCGGACGACCTGGCCGTGGTCTTCCAGGACTACTCCCGCACGCTGCTGCCCTGGCTGACCGTCCGCGACAACGTCGCACTCCCCCTGCGGCGACGCGGCATGAACCGCGCGACCCGCCGCGCGGCGGCCATGGCGGCGCTCGACGCGGTGCGTCTCGCCGACACCGCGCGCCGTCATCCCTGGCAGCTCTCCGGCGGCATGCAGCAACGGGTCTCGATCGCACGGGCGCTGGCCTACCGGCCGAGGCTGCTGCTGATGGACGAGCCCTTCGGCTCGGTCGACGCGCAGACCCGCGAGGAGCTGGAGGACCTGCTCCTGGCCGTCCAGGCGACCCACACGATGACCATCCTGCTGGTCACCCACGACATCGACGAGAGCATCTACGTGGGCGACCGGGTCGTGGTCCTCGGTCACTCCCCGGGACGGGTGATCGCCGACCTCACCGTCGGCCTGCCCCGCCGCCGCGACCAGATCGCCACCCGTGAGCTGCCCGAGTTCGTCCACCTCCGCGCCACGGTGGGCCGGCTGGTCCGCGCCGCCGCGGCATGACGGCGGCCCGGCGCTCGTCCGCCGGCCGGACACGGGTTCGGGACGCGACCCGGGCGCGGCCCGGCCCGCGGGCGATTACCGTGGTGGGAAAACGTGCCCGCGAGGAGGCAGCATGGCCGGCGTCGTCACGATCCCCCGGGCGCGTGCCTTCGCCACGGCGCAGATCGAGACGGATCGCCAGGTCGAGCTGTGGGAACGGCACAACGCCGAGTCGCTGATCGCCCTCGCCTGCCGCCCGCCCGCGGGCCGGTCGTTCGCGGCCACCGAGGTGAACCTCCAGCTCGAGCGCGCCCACCTCGCCCGGGTCCGTGGCACGCGGCACCTGGTCGAGCGCTCCGACGCGATGGTCGAGGCCCGGCCGGCCGACTCGATCGCGGTCTACGTGACGATCATGGGCGAGGCGGTGTTCGAACAGGACGGCCAGCGTCGGGTGCTCCGGCCGGGGCAGCTCCTCGTCTGCGATGCCGACCGCCCGTTCCTGCGCGCGTTCGGCCACGGCCTCGACGAGCTGGCCGTCAAGGTGCCCCGGGCGGAGTTCACCCAGCTCACCGGCCTGACGACGGTGCGCACGCCCGTCGTGGTCGACGCGGACGAGAACCCGCACGGGCGGGCACTGGCCCGGCTCGTCGCGCGGGCCGTCCGCCCGGACCGCCCGGTGCCGGCCGACGAGCAGGCGGTCCTGGAGCTCGTCGCGGTGCTCGCCGGGCACGCCGACCTGCCCGTGGCACACCGGGCGGCGGCCCGCGCGTTCATCGAGGAGCACCTCGCCGACCCCACGCTGTCCGCCGGCGACGTCGCGGCCGGCACGGGCGTCAGCGAGCGCCACCTGTCGCGGCTGTTCGCGGCCGCCGGCACGAGCGTGCCCAGGCACATCCTGTCGCGCCGGCTCGACGCCGCGTACGGCGTCCTGACCGGCGGCAACGACCTCCGGACCGCGGAGGTGGCCGCTCGGTGCGGCTTCACCTCGGTCGCGTACTTCTCCCAGACGTTCCGCAGGCGGTTCGGTGTCCCCGCGGGCCAGGTACGCCGCCAGGCCTGCTGAGATCCTCATTTCCGCCATCTCCGGCCGGATCGTTGGCCTGACCCGCACGCGGCCTCGGACACTCGCCCCACCAGCACAGGGAGGTGCGCCATGCCCCGGTTCGACGACGGTCAGGCCGAGACCCGCCTGCCCAGCCACTCGGTGGTGGAGACCGACGTCCTCATCGTCGGCTCCGGACCGGCCGGCGCGTCGGCGGCGCTGTTCCTGTCGACGCTGGGCATCGACAACATCATGGTCACGAAGTACCGGTGGACCGCGAACACGCCCCGCGCGCACATCACGAACCAGCGTGCGATGGAGACCTTCCGCGACATGGGCATCGAGGACCAGGTCCTGGCCGACGCCACGCCGCACCACCTGGTCGGCGACACCGTCTTCTGCACGTCGATCGCCGGCGAGGAGATCGGCCGCATCCGCACCTGGGGCACGCACCCGTCCCGCGAGGCCGACTACCAGCTGGCGTCGCCGTGCCTGGTGGTCGACATCCCGCAGACCTACCTCGAGCCGATCCTGGTCAGGAACGCGACGCAGCGCGGCACGCAGACCCGGTTCTCCACGGAGTACGTCTCCCACACCCAGGACGACGACGGCGTGGACGTCCTGGTCCGGGACCGGCTGACGGGGACCGAGTACACGATCCGCGCCAGGTACCTGATCGGCGCCGACGGTGCCCGGTCGCAGGTCGCCGCCGACCTCGACCTGCCGTACGAGGGCGCGATGGACATCGCGGGCTCGATGAACATCACCTTCCGGGCCGACATCTCGGCCTACGTCGGGCACCGCCCCTCGGTCCTGTACTGGGTGATCCAACCCGGCGCGAACGTCGGCGGCATCGGCGCGGGCCTGGTGCGGATGGTCCGGCCGTGGCACGAGTGGCTGATCGTCTGGGGCTACGACATCGACGACGCGCCGCCCGTGGTCGACGAGGCGGCCGCGACCCAGATCGTGCGCGACCTGCTGGGCATGCCGGACATCGACGTCGAGATCACCGGCACCAGCCTGTGGGGCAACAACGAGATGTTCGCGAAGCACCTGCAGAAGGGCCGGGTCTTCTGCGCCGGGGACGCCGTCCACCGGCACCCGCCGAGCAACGGGCTCGGCTCGAACACCTCGATCCAGGACTCCTACAACCTCGCGTGGAAGCTCGCGATGGTGCTGCGTGGTCAGGCCGCGCCGAGCCTGCTGGACACCTACTCGGTCGAGCGGGCGCCGGTGGCCGAGCGGATCGTCCGGCGGGCGAACAGGTCGAGCCGCGAGTTCGTCCAGTTCTTCGAGGTGCTCGGGCTGCTCGACGCGACGACCGAGGCGGAGATGGTCGCCGCGATGGAGGAGCGCAAGGCCAACACGCCGGAGGGCGCCGCCAAGCGCGCGGCCCTGGTCGAGGCGATGGCGTTGAAGGACTACGAGTTCAACGCGCACGGCGTGGACCTCGGGCAGTTCTACCGGTCGGCGGCGGTGGCCGCCGACGGCACGGCGCCGCCCGAGCCGACGCGTGACCCCGACCTCTACTACGAGATGTCCACCGTGCCGGGCGCGCACCTGCCGCACGCCTGGGTCGGGGACACGATGACCAGGACGGCGTTGATGGATCTCGCGCCGTACCACCGGTTCACCCTCATCACCGGCATCGCGGGCGAGGCGTGGGCCGCGGCGGCCGGTAAGGTGGCACAGGAGCTGGACGTGCCACTCGGGACCGTCGTCATCGGACCGGGCCGCGAGGTCACCGACCTCTACTACGACTGGGCGAAGCTGCGTGAGGTGGGCGAGAGCGGCGCCTTGCTGGTACGGCCCGACAAACACGTCGCGTGGCGGGCGATGACGCTGCCGGCGGACCCCGAGACCGCGCTGCGGTCGGCACTGAACCAGATTCTCGGGAAAGGGGCCCGATGACCTCCGCCGAGCAGGAGCGTCGCGAGGCCGACCTCCTCGACCGCGTCGTCCACTCGTTCGACGACTGCCCCGACCCGCGGCTGCGGCAGCTGATGACCGCGCTCGTGCGTCACCTGCACGGCTTCGTCCGGGAGGTCCGCCTCACCGAGGAGGAATGGACGAAGGCGATCGAGTTCCTCACCGCCGCCGGTCACATCACCGACGACAGGCGCCAGGAGTTCATCCTGCTGTCCGACGTGCTCGGCCTTTCCATGCAGACCATCGCCGTCAACAACGAGGCTCACGGAAACGCCACCGAGGCGACCGTCTTCGGCCCGTTCTTCGTGGCGAACAGCCCCGAGATACCCATCGGCGGCGACAGCTCCGGCGGCGCGCCGGGGGAACCCTGCTGGGTCGAGGGCACCGTCACCGACACCGAGGGGCAGCCCGTCGCCGGCGCCCGGATCGAGGTCTGGGAGGCCGACGACGACGGCCTGTACGACGTCCAGTACGGCGATGACCGGATCGCTGCTCGGGCCCACCTGTTCACCGACGAGGGCGGCCGCTACTCGTTCTGGGCCATCACCCCGACCCCGTACCCGATCCCCCACGACGGCCCGGTCGGGCAGCTGCTCGCGGCGGTGGGCCGCTCCCCCATGCGCGCGTCGCACCTGCACTTCATGGTCACCGCGGAAGGCCTGCGCACCCTCGTCACCCACATCTTCGTCCGCGGCGACGAGCTTCTCGGCTCGGACACCGTGTTCGGGGTCAAGGAGTCCCTCGTCAAGGACTTCCGGCGCCACGCCCCCGGCCCGACCCCGGACGGCCGCGCCATGGACCGCGCGTGGTCACAGGTCACCTTCGACATCGTGCTCGCGCCGCCCCTTTCCTGACCGGACCGGAACGTTCCGTGTCGCACCCGTGCGGCATGGACGCGGTGGCGGCCGGGTGCAAGGGTTGGCCGAACGGCTCGAGTCGGCGGGGGTGATGGGGTCTGCATCGCCAGGTGCGGGGAATCGTGGCGGCAGTGGTGGTGCTGTTCCGGTTGGCCAC
The DNA here is from genome assembly GCF_035634895.1 of Actinophytocola sp. Lineage (GTDB taxonomy): Bacteria > Actinomycetota > Actinomycetes > Mycobacteriales > Pseudonocardiaceae > Actinophytocola. The sequence goes on from NZ_DASQCC010000202.1 coordinate 15,280, forward strand.
CCTGGCGATGGTCGCGGTGAGCATCGCCGGCGGTGTGGACATCGGCGCCTACACAAGGATTCCGCTGGCGATCGCCGTGTACGCGGTGCTGTTCGCGTGGAGCGCGGTGCTGATCACGCTGGTCCTGCGGCGGGAGGCGGTGCCCGGCTGGGTGCTCGCCGTGGATGTCGCGGTCACCGCCGCCGGCGTGGTGGTGCTGCCGCTGGCGGTGTCCAACCGGCTCTTCGACACGCTGGCCAACCCGTACCTGGAGCCGGTCACCGTCAGCGTCGCGGTCGCCGTCGCACTGGTCAGTGCCTCGCCGCGGGCCACGGCGGCCGGCTGCGCCACGCTCGCCGCGGCCTACGCGGTGGGACAGGGGCAACTGCTCGAGACAGGCGCGGACATCGGCTCGCTGGCCAACATCATCGGCTGGCAGGCCGGCACCGCCGTCTGCTGCCTGGTGTTCATCCGGCGGCTGCGGCGCGTCGTCTACCATCTGGCCCTCGCCACCCAGCAGGTCATCACCGCGCGGGAACGGCTGGCCGCCCAACGCGCGCACACCGAGGAACGCACCCGGCACTTCGGCGAGCAGCTCCGCCGCTACCGGGCCCTGCACGACGGCCCGCTGCGCATCCTGACCGCGATCGCCGGCCCCGGCCCGGCCGCCCACCCGGATCCCATGGTGCGCCGGCAGTGCGCGGTCAGCGTCAACGTCCTGCGCGGCGCGGCCCCCGACGACCCCGGTGGGACCCTCACCGACCTGTCCCTGGCACTGATGGAGGCCGGCGGCGACAGCGCCGCGCTGGGGCTGCGGGTGGAGTACCACTTCGCGAACCTGCCAGACAGCCTGCCCAGCGGCGTGGTCGACGCCCTGTACCGGGCCAGCGCCGAGGCGCTCAGCAACGTCGCCGCGCACGCCGGCACCACCCGCGCCCGTCTCACCGCCATGGCCGGCGGGGGGACGGTGACCGTCGCGATCGTCGACCAGGGCAAGGGTTTCGACCCGGAGACCACCGAGCTCGGCTACGGCATCCGGCACTCGATCATCGAGCGGATGACCGAGATCGGCGGCACGGCCACAGTGGACAGTCACCCCGGCGAGGGCACCCGCATCGACCTGCGGTGGCCGAGGTGATCCGCGTCGCCGTCGTCGACAACGACAAGCTCGTGCCCGCCGGGCTGCGTGTCCTGCTCGGCGACACCACCGACATCACCGTCACCCACGTCGCCACCACGGTCGCCGGCTACCTGGCCGCCGACGAGACCGGCGCCGACGTGGTCCTGCTGGACCTGCAGCTGGAGGACGGCACCGACCCCGCCACGAACGTCGCCGCGCTGCACGCCACCGGCGCCGCGGTGCTCGTCATCTCCGTACACGGCGACCGCCGCCACGTCCGCGCCACCATCCGGGCCGGCGCCTCCGGCTACCTCATCAAGGACGACGACATCGACAAGCTGGCCGAGGCGATCCGGACCGTCCACACCGGACAGCTGGCGCTGACGACCGAGCTGATGACCCTCATCAACGACGACCCGCCCGAACTGTCGACGCAGGAGCTGCACGTGCTGTACCTGTACGGCACCGGCAGCACACTGGCCGCCACCGCCCGGCGCCTGGGCATCGCCATCCCGACCGTCCGCTCCTACCTCGACCGGATCCGCGCCAAGTGGGCCGCGACCGACGAGCCCGTGGACGACGTCCGCGCCCTCGTCCACGAGTACCCCCACCCCGACCACCCCTGACGGCCGCGGCGTTCGCGGCTACCGTGCCGGTGTGTCCGGCACCGTGGCCAGGTCGTCGAGTGACGGCACGAAGTAGTAGGCGCCCGTGAGGGGCTTCGAGTACCGGGTGAGTGCGTCGCGTTCGCCGGTCACGCCGGCCATGCTCTCGAGCATCGTGTGCAGCGGCCGCCGCGCGGCACTGAAGCCGACGAACATCGTGCCGTGGTCGAGTACCGAGCCGTACGGGGTATTGCGCCGGAAGATGTGCCCGAACTCGTCCTGGTCGGTGCGGGCGGCGTGGGACGTGGCCGGCCGGTCCGCCAGCTCGACGCTGTCGCGTTTGGTCCGCCCGATCACGCGTTCCTGCTCGGCCTCGGGCAGCCGCGTCCACGCCGCCGCCTCGTGCGCCCACTTCTGCAGCAGCAGAACGGTTCCACCGGCGCCGGGCGTGCCGTCGGGCACCAGCACCATGGCCGGCGCCTCGCCCAGTGCCGGGTTCTCGGTGCCGTCGATGAACCCGGTCAGGTCCAGGTCGCGGTGGTAGGACCAGCCGACGGTCTCGTCGGCGAGCACCGCCGTGCCGGCCAGCGCGTCGACGAGGCCGAGTGACACGTCGAACACCACGTCGTAGCTGGGCCCGGCGACCCACAGCATCAGGTCGTGCTGGGTGGCGGGCATGGTGTAGCCGTCCGGCCCGACGACCGGCGTCTCGAACCCGGCGGCGTCGGGAGGAAGGTTGCCCGCCCACAGTTCCGGACGGATCCCGGTCACCAGGTTGACCCCACCCATCGTCGTCCGCGGCTCGGCCACACCGGCCGCCGCGGCCACCATCGCGGCCGGCTCGGCGCCGGGCGCGAGGTCGAACTCCAGGTAGGCGTGCGCCAGGGTGCCGAGGGCGAAGATCCCGGTCTGGGGCAACGGCATGGGGGCTCCAGTCTCAGCGGGGTCGAGTCGTCCGAGAGCCTACGGTGATCGACCCGGCCCGACGACCGAGGAACGCCCTGGCCAGCCCCACGCGACGTCGTCGACCGCGAGAAACGGCTCGCCGACCACCGTCGTGGGCGTCAACCCGGTGTAGGCCACCACGTCCCGGTGCAGGTGGGACTGGTCGGTGTAGCCGCCATCGGCCGCGACGCCGGCCGCGTCCTGCCCCGCGACCAGGCGGTGCACGGCATGGTCGAACCGGACCAGCTTCGCGGCGGGTTTGGGCGCCAGGCCGAGCTGCGACCGGAACCGGGACCACAGGCGCTTTCGGCTCCAGCCCACCTCCGCCGCCAGCCGCTCGACCCGGACCACACCGCGCCCGGCGACGATCCGCCGCCACGCCCACGCCACCTCCGGTGCCACCCGCGACTCCGCACGGCGTTGCGCAAGCCACCCGTCGACCGACGCGAAGCGGTCCGCCCACGAGGAAAGGCCGCCCAGCCGGTCACACATCCGGGCCGCCTCCCGGCCCAGCAGATCGTCCAGCGCGACCGCGGCACCGTCCAGGTCGGCCACGGCGGCCCCCAGAACCGCGTGCGCGAGCGTCGGTGACAGGCGCACCTGCAGGCACTCGAAGGCGTCCGCCCGCAGTGTGCGGAGCGCCTCGCCGTACCCGAGCCCGGCGACGAAGCTGCCCTGCCGCCGCCTTCCGCCCGCGTCCTCAACGGCGATCGTGCCGCCGAACACCAGGACCAGGGTCACGGCGGGGTGCGGGATCAGCCGGAGGCCGGGCGGGGTGACGCCGCGGTCGCCGAACCCGGCCATGGCGACCCCGGGCACTCGGCCGGGTCGCGTGGGGGTGGTGATGTCCCACAACAACCCGTCGTCGCTGTCGGACCCACCGGACAACATCGCCCCATGCTACGCACGCCGACCGAGAGCCGGACGACGTCGTAACACTGCTGTCCTCGCTCACCTGGCCGACTCGGCCGCGATCCTGACGTGATCGTTGCGGCTGCGGATGAGCCGCGGCATGTACCAGTTGAGCACGGTGCGCTCGGCAAGGGCCCCGAACGGGCCGAGCGGGGCGGCGAAGTCGATGATGTCGCGCATGACGGTGCCGCCGTTCCCGTCCGGCTCGAAGTGGTGGGCGTGGTGCCAGCGCTTGAACGGACCCGTGACCTGCTCGTCGACGAAGTAGCCGGGTGGATCACAGGCGCTGATGACGGAGGTCATCCGCCAGTGCAGGCCGAAGTGCCTGGCTTGCCAGGTGACGGTGTCGTCCAGCTTCATCCGGCCGGAGGTGACGCCGCCGATGGCCTTCTCGCCGGAGTCGGCCATCGAGGCAGTGTGCACTTCGACCTCCAGGCAGAGATCGAAGACGCGCCGCGGAAGCGCCGCGATCGCGGTGGTGACCTCAAAGCGCGCCATACAGCGACCCTACGGCCGGGGCGCGGCCAACCGCGCCGAGCCCGTCCTGGTGCCGATCACTTCTTGTTCGGCGTCCGTGTCACTGCCCGTGTCACTGCCCGTGTCACTGCCCGATCCGTGTGCGAAGCGCTGGTCCCGTCGGGCCACCACACGCGAAGACGAACGTCGCCCGCCCGGACGGAAACCGCCGTGTCCCAGTGGTGACCGTTTCGCTTGCCTGCCGTTGATCATGGTGTTACGTGGTGGAAACAGTTGCTCGCTATTCCTAGGGAGGTCATACCGGTACCAGTCCCGGGAGGGGACGTCGTGAGCGTCTACGAGCAGATCGGCGGTCAGGAAGCACTGATCGCGGTGGTCGACGACTTCTACGAGCGGGTGCTGGCCGACCCCGAGCTCGCGGTGTTCTTCAACGGCACCAACATGCCGCGTCTCAAGGGCATGCAGGTCGAGTTCTTCGCCGCGGCGCTGGGCGGGCCCGACGAGTACGGCGGGCGGACCATGAAGGACGTCCACCGCGGGCGCGGGATCGGCCAGCACCACTTCGACCTCGTCGCCGGGCACCTCACCGCCGCGCTGACCGAGGCCGGGGTGCCGGCCGAGACGGTCGACACGATCATCGGCACGATCGCCCCGCTGGCCGGCGACATCGTCTCGTCGAGCGCCGCCTGAGAGCACGTCCGGGTCGACCCGCGAGCTACTCGGCGGTCAGCGGCACCGTCACGAACTGCTCCGGGATCGCGAACGCGTCGACCAGGGTGCGGGCGTGGGGCCGCAGGGCCTTGCAGAGTGCGTTGACCTCCGCGACCACCTTCTTGGCCAGCGGTGCGGTGAGCCGCCCGTGTTCGAGGAACCAGGCACGGTCCGCCTCGATGTTCGACAGGGCGTACAGGTCGCAGACCTGGTTCAGCAGGTCCCGGGCGGCCGGGTCGGCGCACCCGTCGGCCGCGGTCGCGAACGCGTCCAGCACCACGCGGTCGATGTGCGCGCGCCCGGCACGGAGCACGTGGTCCTGGGCGTCGTTGAACACGTCGAACGGGTCGCTGTCCGACGACGCCGCGGCACGCAGCCGGCGGGCCAGTCCCTCGACGACATGCTGTTCCCGGTCGGCGAAGAGGTCCCGGTGCCAGGCCCGGTCCCGCGGCTCCGGGCGCACGATCGACCGGGCCGGCAACCGCTCCAGCACCGCGCCCATCAGCTGCTCCGCCACCAGCCGTGCCGTCGCCAGCGGGCTGAGGTCGGCGAAGTTGTCCCGGTAGTCGGTCAGCAGTCCCTTCGCGACCAGTTGGAGCAGCACGGTGTTGTCACCCTCGAAGGTGGTGAACACGTCGGTGTCCGCGCGGAGCCCGGCCAGCATGTTCTCCGCCAGGTACCCGGCACCCCCGCAGGCCTCCCGGGCCGCCTGGATGGTCGCCGTCGCGTGCCAGGTCGCGACCGCCTTGATACCGGCGGCACGGGACTCCAGCACGCGCTGCGCCCGCTCGTCCGGCTCCGCCGTGCCGTGCACCTCGTGCAGCATCGCGACGAGCTCGTCCTGCGCGAAGTGCAGCGCGTAGGACGTGGCCAGCGCCGGCAGCAGCTTCCGTTGGTGCGCGAGGTAGTCCAGCAACACGATCTCGGCGTCCGCGCCGGGGCGCCGGAACTGCCGCCGCGTCTCGCCGCGCCGGACGGCGATGGTCAGCGCGCGCTGGGTGGCGCTGCCCGCGCTGCCCGCCACGCTGATCCGCCCGCGCACCAACGCACCCAGCGTGGTGAAGAACCGCCGGCCGTCCCCTTCGATGGGACTCGTGTACTCCCCGTCCACCGACACGTCCCCGTACCGGTTGAGCAACGCCTCCCGCGGCACCCGCACGCCGGAGAACCACAACCGCCCGTTGTCGACCCCGTTCAGCCCGGCCTTGGGCCCGCAGTCCTCGATCCGCACGCCGGGCATCGGCCGCCCGGCCTCGTCGCGGATCGGCACGAGGAACGCGTGCACCCCGTACTCCCGGCCACCGACCTCGAGCTGCGCGAAGACCACGGCCATCCGGCCGTCCCGGGCGGCGTTGCCGATGTAGTCCTTGCGCGCGTCGTCGTCGGGCGTGTCGATGACGAACTCGCCGTCCACATAGGACGCGGTGGTCCGCAGGTGCTGGACGTCCGACCCGTGCCCGGACTCCGTCATGGCGAAACAGCCGGGCAGCGCCAGGGAGATGATGTCGCCCAGGTACTTCTCGTGGTGCCGCGCGGTGCCGAGCATCTGCACGGCGCCGCCGAACAGTCCCCACTGGACACCGGCCTTGACCATGAGCGACAGGTCGCCGTACCCGAGCGTCTGGAACGACACGACCGAGCCGCCGATGTCCCCCTCGCCCCCGTACGCGGTGTCGAACCCGAGCCTGGGGTGCCCGGACTCCACCAGCTCACGCAGCTGCTCCCAGACCAGCGCGCGGTGGGCCTCCCGGTCGAGGTCGTAGGTGTCGACGAACGTGGCGCCTGCCATCCGCTTCCGCAACCCGCGCCGCAGCTCGCTCCACCGCCCGTCGAGGACGGTCGTGAGCGCCGCCGGGTCCACCTGATCACTCATGCGCCATCCATACCCACTCGCCCGCCGGTCCACACTGTGACCGAGTCCGCGTCACGGCCGGCGGCCGGCACGTTTGACGACCCGGATCACGGGCGCGGTCTGGACCTCGCCGATCAGCGGAAGGGCACCCAGGCGGTCGGTGAGGTAGCGGTAGAGGTCCCGGCTGTCGCGGCAGACGGCCGAGACGAGCAGGTTCGTCGGCCCGGTGGTCGCGGCACAGAAGGCGACCTCGGGGTGGGCGGCGACGGCGGCACCGGTCTCGGCGAGATGGGCCGGCGGCACGCTGGCCCACAGGCGGGCCTCGGCGTGGTAGCCCAGGGCCGCCGCGTTGACGTCGAGGTCGAACCGGAGCAGGCCGGCGCCGCGCAGTGCGTGGAGACGGCGGGCGACCGTCGACTCCGACCAGCCGGTCGCGGTCGCGAGGACCGGGTAGGGCGCCCGTCCGTCGACGGCGAGCGCCGCCAGCAGGGGCCGGTCGGCGTCGGCCAGGGTGGCGGTGTCGGCGTGGGCCGGGGTGAGCGCGGCGATCTGGTCGGCCGTGAGCTGGTGTGGTCCCTCGAAGCCGTGGCGGGCATCGCTGAAGACGTTCAGCACGCTGTGCGCGGTGACCGACACCACCGGGGCGGTGCGGTTGAGGCGTTGCAGGATCAGCTCGTCGCGTTCGCCTGCGGACCAGGCGCGCAGGCTGGCGCTGATCTCGGTGCCGCCGGAGAGCAGGGCGACCCAGCGGGTGTCGTCGCGGCGGGCGAGGGCCTCGGCGACCTGCGATGCGGCGCCGGGCCTGCACTGTATGCGCACGACCCATTCGGCGCCGTCGAGCCGGCTGGGGTCGACGTCGCCGACCGGGTTGATGACCGTGCCGGCGCGCAGCCGCGCGTAGCGGCGCGCGACCGTCCGGTCGGACACGCCGAGCACCTCGCCGATCCGTGCGAACGGCGCTCGGGCGTCGAGGTGCAGTGCGTGCAGCAGCTGCCGGTCGAGGTCGTCGAGCGTGACTGAATCCGGCTTCATGCTTGATATTCTGTCGGATTCCCGCAACTGGGGCTGTAGCGAGCCGGGATACCGCAGGTGTCGTACATCCTCGAACTATGAAGGCTGTGCGATTCACCCGCTACGGCGGCCCGGAGGTCCTGGAGCTCGTCGACGTGGCCGCGCCCCACGCGCGAGCTGGTCAGGTCCGCGTCGCCGTGCGTGCCGCCGGCGTGAACGGCCTCGAATGGAAGATCCGGCAGGGCCTGCTGCGCCACGTCCGGCCCCCGGCCGGGATCGGTGGTGACGCCGCCGGGATCGTGGACGAGGTCGGCGACGGCGTCACCGACGTCCAGGTCGGCGACGCCGTGTTCGGGTCCGGCCTGGAGACCTACGCCGAGCACGCCGTGCTCACCTCCTGGGCGCCGAAGCCGCGCGAGGTGTCCTTCGAGGACGCCGCCGGGTTCGCGACCCCGTTCGAGACCGCCCTGCGCGTCCTCGCCGACACCGGCGTCCGCGGCGGGCACACCGTCCTGGTCAACGGCGCCAGCGGCGGGGTCGGGTCGGCCGCGGTCCAGTTCGCCGTGGACCGGGGCGCCACCGTCATCGGCGTCGCCGGTCCGTCGAACCAGGACTACCTCGCGTCGTTGGGGGCCGTCCCCACCACGTACGGCCCCGGCCTCGCCGACCGGGTCCGCGCGCTGGCGCCGCGCGGCATCGACGCCGCCGTGGACGCAGCCGGCTCCGGGATCATCGCCGAGCTCGTGGAGCTGACCGGCGATCCCGGCCGGGTCGTCTCGATCGCCGACTTCAGCGCCCCGTCGCACGGCGCCCGGGTGTCCACCGGCCTCGGCCGGGACCGGACCCCCGCACTACGCGAAGGCGCCCGCCTGGTGGCGGCCGGACGACTCGTTCTGCCCGTCACACAGACGTTCCCGCTCGTCGAAGCCGGAGCGGCCCAGGTCGCGAACGCGACCGGCCACGTTCGCGGCCGAGTCGTCGTCACCGTGCCGTGAGAACCCGTGAGAGGAAGACGATGCCCGTCACACTGATCAACAGTTTCACCGTGCCACCGGACAAGGAGGAGGAGTTCCTCGAGGTGTGGCGCGGCACGATCGACCACTTCACCACCGCGCCGGGCTTCATCCACGCCCGCCTGCACCGCAACACGGGGTTGACCGACACGACGTTCTAGTACGTCAACATCGCGCTGTGGGAGGACGTCGAGGCCTACCGCGCGGTCTTTCGTGACTTCACCCCGGCCGGACGACGCGTCCCCGGCGTCACGGCGTACCCGGGCCTGTTCGAGGTGTGCGTGGAGGTCGACCCGTCCTGATGCGAACAGACCCGGGACGAATCCGAGCGCGATTCACGTAACGCCCTTTCCGTGTCCCGCGACGAGATTCACGACCGTGAACGTTCCCGGAACCGCTCGCGGTCAGGTCGCTCCCGCACAACGAGTGACAGACCCTCCGCCGGACGCCGGCGGAGGGTCGCCGGGGCCAGCCGAAAGGCCCCGGCACCACCGTCCCGCTCGTACCGCCGTCACCGGTCGCGGGTGGACACCTGGTCGCCGGGTTCGCGGCGCAGGTCGTCCAGGCCGCCGCGGGCGTCGGCCAGCACCAGCTCCTCGGCGGTCGCCGAGTCGCCGGCACGCAACGCCCGGACCAGCGCACGGTGGCTGCTGTAGCGGTCGAGCCCGAACTGGTCGTTCACCGCCGTGTGCCGCAGGAGGCGGGCTCTGCGCTGCGCCCGGGTGAACACCCGCGCCTGGTCGAGCAGTCGCACCAGGACGGTGTTGCCGGCACACGCCGCCACCGTGTCGTTGAAGCGTTGCATCGTGTCGAACAGGGTGTTCAGGTGCTTGTCGACCGGGCGGCCGTCGGCGTGGCGTTGTTTCAGCACGATCAGCAGGTCGTCGGCCTCGTCCAGGATCGTGTCCAGCGCGGCCAGTTGGCCGGGCGTCGCGTGACGGGCGGCGAAGCGGGCCACCAGGCCACGCAGTGCCACCTCGACCTCGGCCAGGTCCTCGACCGCGGAGGTGCCGATGTCCGCCACCACGACCGTCCGCGGACCCACCCGCTCGATCAGGCCGTCCTGTTCCAGCCTGCGGATCGCCTCCCGCACCGGCGTCGGGCTCATCGACAGCCGCTCCGCGAGGCCCCGCTCGGTGATCTTCTCGTTCGGGGACAGCTCGCCGGCGGCTATCGCCTCCTGGACCGAGCGGTATGCCCGGTTGGCGAGTGTCTCGGGTTGCTCGACCGTCACGCCCACATCCTATGGCACATCGTCATGCAATAGCTTGACGATTTTGCTATAGCATCCTAGCCTTCGGTCACGCAGCCAATGGAGGTTCCGATGACGGCAGTCGCGCCCGCGGACCGGCGGGTCACCAGGCGGATCACGTTCTTCGTCGCGCTGGCCGTCTTCGCCCAGGAGTCCACCTGGGACTTCTACGACGCCCAGGTGCCGCCCCTGCTCCGCGAGCACATCACCAGCGCCGCGGTCGTCGGGCTGCTCATGGGGATGGACAACCTGCTCGGGATCTTCATCCAGCCCTGGATCGCCAACCGCTCCGACAACACCCGCACCCGCTGGGGCCGCCGCATCCCCTACCTGGCGGTCGGCATGCCGGTCGCGGCGTTGCTCTTCACCCTGATCCCGACGACGTCCACACTGCCGTCGCTGATCGCCGTCATCTTCGTCTACGCACTGGTCGGCAACAGCTACAAGCCGATCGCCCAGGCGTTGCTGCCCGACTTCGTCGAGCCGGACCGGCGCAGCCGCGCGAACGCGGCGGTCAAGATCGCCTCCAGCCTGACGGTCATCGTGTCCGCACTGGTGAGCGCGCTGCTCGTGGACGACCACCCGACCCTCGCGTTCTCGGTCCCCGCGCTGCTCATGATCGTCTCCGCCGCGGTGCTCGTCTGGCGGGTGCGCGACAACCGGTCGCGGGGGTACCAGCTCGCGCTCGCCGAGGACGAGGCGCCCTCGAGCGCGCCGGCCACCCGCATCCGCGACATCGTCAGGGACATCCTGCGCGACCGGAACCGCAGCCGCCTCCTGGTCATCGTCTCGGTGCTGCTGTTCGGCGCCGCGTGGTTCGCCTCCCGGTCGCTGTTCACCCCGTACGGCATGGAGACCCTCGGCCTGTCCCGCGGCGACGCGGGCTCCCTCACGTTCCCCAGCGGCGTCGCGTTCCTCCTCGCCGCCTACCCCGCGGCACTGCTCGCCGAACGCATCGGCCGGGTGCGGACCATGGCGCTCGGGATGACGATCTTCGGTCTGGCGCTGGCCGCCGGCACGCTCATGCCCACCGCCACCACGACGGTCATCGCCTTCTGCGCCGCCGCGGTGGGCGCCGCCGGGTTCATGATCAACGCCGCGGTCGTCCTGTGGAACCTCGCTCCGTCCACACAGGTGACCGGCATGTACACCAGCCTGTACACGGTCGGCTGGGCGACCGGCGGGTTCCTCGGCCCGGCACTGGTCGGCGCGATGGTCGACGTCACGGGCTGGCGCTTCATGCTCCTCGACATCTCGCTGCTCGCCGGGTTGGCCGTCGTGGTCGTCCTGCGGGTCTCCGCCCTCAACCGACGGCACACGACCGCCCTCTGAGGTGACCGACGTGGCACGAGTCCTCATCACCACCGACTACGCCAGCCCCGAGGCGGACGGCGTCCTCACCGGCGCCGGCCACACCATCCACCGCCGGCCGCTCCGCGGGCTCACGGCCGACGAGATCGTCGCGGCACTCGACGGCGTCACCGGCGCCATCATCGCGAACGACCCGCTGACCGCCGCCGTGCTCGACCGGTGCGACTCCCTCCGGGCCGTCGTCCGGTCCGGGGTCGGCTACGACTCGGTCGACGTCGAGGCCGCGACCCGACGGGGCATCTCGGTGAGCAACCTGCCCGGCGTCAACAGCAACGCCGTCGCCGAGTACACGATGGGGCTGCTGCTGGCCACGGCACGGAACCTGGTCACCTCGGCGAGAGGCGTCGGCGAAGGCGGCTGGCCACGCACCGGCGGCCGCGAACTACGGGGCGCCACAGTCGGTCTGGTCGGGTTCGGCGCGGCGGCCCGCGCGATCGTCCCGCTCGTGCTGGCCTTCGGCATGCGGGTGCTGTGCGTGACCTCGGTCCCCACGACACGGCCCGGCGTCGAGTTCGTCGACCTGCCGACCCTGCTGCGGCGTGCGGACTTCGTCTCCCTCCACACGGCACTGACCGCCAGCACCCGGCATCTCATCGACAAGGCGGCACTGGCGGCGATGAAGCCCACCGCGGTACTCGTCAACACCGCGCGGGGACCGCTCGTCGACGAGGCGGCGCTGGCCGACGCCGTGCGCCACGGCCGGCTCGCGGGGGCCGCGCTGGACGTCGTGGACACCGAGCCGCTGCCCGCGGACAGCCCGCTGCGCGGCGTCGAGGGCATCACGGTCTACCCCCACATGGCGGGCCAGACGGTCGAGGCCCGCCGGACGACCGCCGTCGAAGCGGCCCGGGAGCTCGTCGCGGCGCTCGCGGGCCGGCCACGCACGTCACTCAACCACCACCTGACGAAAGCGGTGCGATGAACACCTCACCAGAAGCCGTCCGCGTACTGACGCCGACCGGCATGCTCGGCGCCGGCTTCACCCAGTCCACGGTGGACCGTGGCCTCACGCTCGGCGCCGACGTCATCGCGGTCGACGCGGGCTCGACCGACTCGGGTCCGTACTACCTCGGTTCGGGCACCGCCAAGACGACCGCCGCCGCGGTCGCCCGCGACCTGCGGATCCTGCTGCGCGCCGCGGCACGGGCACAGATCCCGCTCATCGTCGGGTCCTGTGGCACGAGCGGCACCGACTCGGGCGTGGACTGGGTCGCGGGCATCGTCGAGGACATCCTCCGCGAGGAGAGCCTCGCCCTGTCCGTGGCACGGATCTACAGCGAGCAACGCGCCGAGGTGCTCACCGAGCGGCTGCGCGCCGGGAAGATCCATCCCCTCGCGCCGTCCGGTGCGCTCGACGTGTCCACTTTGGATGGTTGCAGTCACATCGTCGGCATGATGGGACACGAGCCCATCGAGGAGGCGTTGCGTGCCGGCGCCGACGTCGTGCTCGCCGGCCGGGCCACCGACACCGCCCTCGCCGCCGCGTACCCGCTGATGGCCGGCATGCCACCCGGTCCGACCTGGCACGCAGCGAAGATCGTCGAGTGCGGCGGGCAGTGCACGACCAACCCGCGCGCGGGTGGCGTGCTCGCCACGATCGACCGGACCGGCTTCACCATCGAGCCCCTCGACCCGGACGCGGCGTGCACCCCGATCTCGGTGGCCGCGCACATGCTCTACGAGACGGTCGACCCGTTCCGCATGCGTGAGCCGGCCGGCGAGCTGGACGTCGCCGCGGCCACCTACACCGCGCTCGACCCGAGGCGGGTCCGGGTCGAGGGATCCGAGTTCCACCCGGCCGAGCACACGGTCAAGCTGGAGGGGGCGCGGATCGCGGGCCACGAGACGATGTCGTTCACCGCGATCCGGGACGAGCACATCCTCGCCAACATCGAGGACTGGGCCGCCCTGCTCGCCAAGATCCTCACCGAACGCGTGGGCCAGACCCTCGGGCTCGGCGACACCGACTACGCCTTCGACATCCGGCTCTACGGCCACGACGCCATCCTCGGGAAGCTCGACCCGGCGAGCCGGCCGGCCCGCGAGGTCGGCGTCATGCTCCTGGTCCGCGCCGCGACGCAGGCCCTGGCGACCGCCGTCGCCAAGGTCGCCAACCCACTCATGCTGCACCTGCCGACCCCGGACATGGACTACCTGCCGAGCCTCGCGTTCGCGACCTCACCGGCGGAGACCGAGCGCGGCCCGGTCTACGAGTTCGTCCTCAACCACGTCGTCGACACCGTCTCCCCCACCGAGCTGTTCCGCACCGCGTACCGGAGGGCCAATGCCTGACACGTTCGCCGACCTCGCACTCGAGGTCCGCTCGAAGAACGCCGGCCCTTTCTGGGTCACGATGGAGCTCTTCATGCGCGACGCGGCGGGCTACGCCCTCGCCGCCGACCCGGAGATCCTGAACGAGGACGTCGTCGCGACGCTCTACGAGGTCCGCGCCGAGGACGTGCGGTTCTTCCGTATCCCGTCGCTGAACGTCGTCAAGATCTCCTTCCCCCGGCCCATCCCCCAGGGCAGCCTCCGGGATCGCGACATCCACGCCGGACAGCACCACGTACCCTTGGCGGCGTTGGCAGCGTGCGGACCGGAGAAGCCCGCGTGAGGACCTACCGCATCGCCGTCATCCCCGGTGACGGCATCGGCACCGAGGTCATCCCGCCAACCCTGAAGGCGCTGGACAGGCTCGCGAGCCGGGGCGGTTTCGCCTTCGTCCACGACGAGCTCGACTGGTCGTGTGCCCGTTACCGGGCGACCGGGGCGATGATGCCGGCCGACGGGCTGGCGCGGATCGCCGGGCACGACGCGATCCTGCTGGGCGCCGTGGGCTGGCCGGACGTGCCCGACCACGTGTCGCTGTGGGGGCTGCTCATCCCGATCCGCAGGCAGTTCCGGCAGTACGTCAACCTGCGCCCGATCAAGGTCCTGCCCGGCCTACCCGGCCCGCTGCGCGATCCGTCCACCGTGGACCTCGTGATCGTCCGCGAGAACGTCGAAGGCGAGTACAGCGAGATCGGCGGCCGGCAGAACCGCGGCTTTCCCGACGAGCTGGCCGTGCAGCAGGCCGTCTTCACCCGCGCCGGGGTCACCCGCGTCGCCGACTACGCCTTCGAGCTCGCCCGTGCCCGCGGCGGCCGGCTGACGTCGGCGACGAAGTCCAACGGCATCGTGCACACCATGCCGTTCTGGGACGAGATCGTGCGCGAGCGGGCGGCCGGGTTCCCGGACGTCACGTGGCGGCAGGAACACATCGACGCGCTCGCGGCCAAACTCGTGCTGCGGCCGGGGGACTTCGACGTGATCGTGGCGTCGAACCTCTTCGGCGACATCCTGTCCGACCTCGCCGCCGCGCTCGCGGGCAGCATCGGTGTCGCGCCCGCGGCCAACCTCAACCCCGAACGCGAGTTCCCGTCGATGTTCGAGCCCGTGCACGGGTCCGCGCCCGACATCGCCGGCAAGGGCATCGCGAACCCGCTCGGCGCGCTGTGGTCCGCGGCGATGATGCTCGACCACCTCGGCCGGCCCGAGTCGGCGGCCGAGCTCCTGCACGCCATCGAGACCGTGCTCGCGGACGGCACGACACGCACACCGGACCTGGGCGGCACCGCCTCGACCGACGACTTCGCCGACGCCGTCCTGGCGGCCCTCCCGCGGTGAGCCTTCGCCGAGCGGCGGGGCGGCCTCCTCACTCGGCGGTGGTGTCGGCGTTGCGGCGGGCCCGGTCCTCGTAGTCCTTGCGGGCGACCGGATCCGCCTCGCTCAGCACGTTGCCCGCGTCCGACAGCTTGCCGAGCACCTCCTGGACCCGGCGCGGCAGTGCCTGGACGAACTTCGTGAGGCCCTGGACCGAACGTGGCACCCACACCTCGGCGCGTGGCTTGCGCAGCACGGACTCGATCGCCTCGGCCACGTCCTCCGGTGTCACGATCTTGAAGCCCCGCGCGGCGGGCACGCCCGCCGACAGCTCCGTCTTCACGACGGTGGGCAGCACCATCGTCACGTCCACGCCCAGCGGCGCCAGCTCCACCCGCGTCGCCTCGCTGAAGCCCACCACCGCGAACTTCGACGCCGAGTACGTCGCGCCGTTCGCGACCGCCAGGCGCCCCACCGCCGACGCCACGTTCACGATGTGGCCGCGGCCCCGTTCGGCCATCCCCGGCGCGACGGCCTTCGTCCCGTTGATCACCCCGAACACGTTGACCTGGAAGATCGTCCGGGTGACCTGGTCGGGTTCCTTCAGCAGCTCGCCGAGCGGCATGATGCCGGCGTTGTTGACCAGCACGTCCCACGGCCCGAGATGACCGACCTCCGCCAGGAACCCGTGCCACGACGCGGGGTTCGTGACGTCCAGCCGCGCCGCCGCGACCCGGTCGCCGAACGGCTCGGCCACCGACGCCGCCAGGTCGACGTCCAGGTCGCCGATCGCGACCGACGCCCCCAACCCGGCCAGGCGCTCGACCGTGGCCCGGCCGATGCCCCGGGCGCCTCCCGTGACGATCACGGACATCCCGGCAATCTCGCGACTCATGAACGACCTCGCTTGTCAGAGAAGATCTCACGCACGGCCCGCCGGTTGATCTTGCCGACGCCGGTCAGCGGCACGGCGTCGAGCACGACCACCTCGCGCGGGTACTTGTACTTCGCCATCCGGGCCTTCGCGAACTCCACCAGCTCGTCGCCGGTCGCCGCCCGGCCAGGGGCCAGCTGGACGACCGCGACCACCTCCTCGCCGCGTTCCGGGTCGGGCCGCCCCACACAGGCGGCCAGCTGGACCGCAGGGTGTTCGAGCAGCGCGTCCTCGACGTCACGCGGGTAGACGTTGAAGCCGCCCCGGATGATCAGGTCCTTCAGCCGGTCCACGACGTAGAGGAAGCCGTCCTCGTCGAACCGGCCGACGTCGCCGGTGTGCAGCCAGCCGTCCCGCACCGTTCGCGCGGTCAGCTCCGGCGCGTGCCAGTAGCCCTGCATGACCCCGGCGCCACGCACGCAGATCTCGCCCTCCCCGCCCGCCGGCAGCACGTTCCCGTCGGGGTCGACGATGCGAACTTCCGCGTGGGGCAACGGTTTGCCGACACTGCCCGGCCGGTGCTCGCCGACCGTCTCCGCCGACACCGCCGCGCTGGCCTCCGTGAGGCCGTAGCCCTGCAGGACGGTCACCCCGAAGACCTTCTCGGCCTCCTCCCGCACCGCGGGCGGCAACGTCGCGCCGCCCGAGCCGAACGACCGCAGTGACGACAGGTCGTACTCGGCGAGTGGTTGCGCGAGCAGCAGTTGCAGCATCGCGGGGACGACCGCGCTCGTCTCCAGCCTGTGCTCGGCGACGAGCGTCAGCCAGCCGACCGGGTCGAACCAGCGCTGCACGACCGAGACCGGCTTGCGGTCGGCATGCAGTGCGGCGATGGCGACGACCAGGCCGTAGGCGTGGGAGAGCGGCAGGGGCAGCAGCGACCGGGTCGTGTCCGTGCTCCTGGCGACCAGGTTGAGCCCGCGACCGGACTCCCACAACCCGCCGTGGCTGAGCATGACGCCCTTCGCCCGGCCGGTCGTGCCGCCGGTGTACAGCAGCGCCGCGAGGTCGTCGTCGGCCCGCGGCTCGATCCCGGCCGGCTCGCCGGCCTCGAGCTCCGCGAACGGGATGCCGCCCGCACCGCCGACCACGAACGTGGTGATGTCCAGCCCCTCGGCGGCGCCGCGGAACAGGTCCACCAGCTCCGCGCTGATGATGGCCGCCCTGGCGCCGGAGTCGGTGAGAATGTGCCGCAGCTCCGGCACCTTCTGCAGGAAGATCACCGGCGTCGCCACGGCGCCGAGCCGCCAGATCGCCCGGTAGGAGACGAACACCTCGGGCATGTTCATCATCATCACGACGACCCGGTCCCCCGGCGCCACACCGTGTGCGCGCAGGCCGCCCGCGACCCTGGTCGACCGCTCGTGGATCTCCCCCGAGCTCACCCACCTGCCCTCGAAGAACACCTGCTCGTAGTCGCCGTGGCGGGCGAAGGCCTGCTCCGCGAGGACGGCGAGGTTGTGCTCGCCGGGACCGGGTCGAGAACTCGCGTCGCTCATCGCGCCACCGCCAGCCGCGCGACCTCGTCGTAGGCCGCCACGTCGTCGCCGAGCAGGAAACGGTCCACCTTGGACCTGCGCCAGTACAGGTGCGCGTCGTGCTCCCAGGTGAAGCCGATGCCGCCGTGCACCTGGACCACCGTCTCGGCCGCGTGCTCCAGCGTGGTGGCCGCGGCGGCCTTCGCGGCGGCCGCGGCCAGCGGCAGCTCGCCGGGCGCGTGGTCGGCGGCCCACGCCGCCCACCAGACGAGCGAGCGGAGCTGCTCCACCTCGACGTACACGTCGACGAGCATGTGCTTGACCGCCTGGTAGGAGCCGATCGCGCGCCCGAACGCGTGCCGCTGCTTCGCGTACTCCACCCCGAGCTCCAGGACGCGGGACGCGGCGCCCAGGCCCTCCGCGGCGAGGATCGTCCGGCCGACGCGCTCGCCCCGCCGCCACAGCTCGGCCGCGTCCGGCACCAGCACGGTGGTCTCGCCGAGGGCGACGTCGCCGAGGCCGCGGGTCGGGTCGATCGGCTCACGGGCCGTGACGGTGCCCGGCCCGCAGACCAGGGCGCCGTCGCGCGGTGCCAGGAAGGTGTCGGCGCCGACCGCGTCCAGTACCGGTCCGCTGTCGTCCACGATCGCGACGGACACCTCGCCGGCGGCGAGGCCGGCCAGCCGGGTGTCGCCGTCCAGGAGCACGGCCGCCCGCGCGAAGCTCACCAGCGACGGGCCGGCGAGCAGCCGCCCGGCCTGCTCGGCCACCACGGCGAGGTCGAGGACGGTGCCCCCGCCCCCGCCTTCGCGCTCCGGGACGGTGATCGTCGCGAAGCCGCTCTTGACCAGCTCCGCCCGGCCCGGCCGAACGCCGGTCCCGCCCTCCAGGGCCTTGCGCGCGGCGGCCGGGGAGGCGGAGGCCGACAGGAAGTCCCGCGCGGCGGCGGCCAGGTCCAGGTGTTCCTGGTCCAGGTCGAAGTTCATGCGCCCGTCCTCTCCGTGGCGGCGATGCTCTCCCGGAACGTGACGCCCTTGTCGGCGCGCGGCTCGGCGGGCAGCCCGAGGACGCGCTCGCCGATGATGTTGCGCAGCACCTGGTCCGTGCCACCCGCGATCGCCATGCCGGGCAGACCGGCCTGGAGCTCCTGCCAGAAACCGTCGCCGTCGCGGGTGGTCGCGACGCGTGCGTCGTCGCCGAGCACGCGCACCGCGAGGTCGGCCAGATCGCGGGCCGTCCGGGTACCGGCGAGCTTGCCGGCCGAGGCCTCCGGACCGGGGAACTCGCCGCGGCTGAGCTTCGAGAGCTGGCGGTAGCCGGTGTACCGGCTGCCGAGCGCGGCGACGTACGCGCGGCCCAGGTCCTGGCGCGCCAGGACCTGGCGGTCGGGCGGCAACGCGTCGAGGTGCTCGGCCACGTGCCGGGCCACCGCCTCGATGCCGGGGCCGATCCCGGTGCCGCCGCCACCCAGCGAGAGCCGTTCGCTCATCAGGGTGGTCAGCGCCACCCGCCAGCCGTCGCCGGCCGCGCCGAGCCGCTCGGTGTCGGGGATGACGACGTCGTCGAAGAAGACCTCGTTGAAGTCCGCGCCGCCGCTCATCTGCCGCAGCGGCCGCACGGTGACGCCGGGAGCGTGCATGTCGACGACGAACATGGTCAGCCCGCGGTGCTTGGGCACGTCCGGGTCGGTCCTGGTGAGCAGGATGCCGTAGTCGGCGAGCTGGGCGCTGGTCGTCCAGACCTTCTGTCCGTCGACCCGCCAGTCGTCGCCGTCGCGCACGGCCCTGGTGCGCAGCCCGGCCAGGTCGCTGCCGGCGGCCGGCTCGCTGAACAGCTGGCACCAGACGTCGTCGGCCCGGAGCAACCGCTTGAGGTAGCGCCCCTTCTGGTCGTCGCTGCCGTGCGCGATCACGGTCGGGCCGCACATGCCGATGCCGATCAGGTTGACCAGCGCGGGGAGGCCGAGCCTGGCCGTCTCCTGGTCGATGATCGCTTGCTGCATGGGGGTGCCGCCGCGGCCACCCGCCTCGACCGGCCAGGTGACGCCGACGAATCCGGCGTCGTACAGGGTGGCCTGTCGGGCCTGGGCGGCCGCCTTCCCGTCACGGCGGGCGCCCAGCTCCTCGCGGTGCTGCTCCAGGAAGGCGCGCACCTCGGCACGCCAGGCGGCTTCCGCCGCGGTGTCGTCGAAGTCCATATCAGTTCCTGACCAGGGTGATCGGCAGGCCGTCCTTCGGGAACGGCAGGGAGTGGTTGTCCATCGGCGGCACGTAGCCGGGGTCGACACGCCAGTGGAACTCACGCAGCAGCCGGTGCATGATCGCCTTGACCTCCAGGCCGGCGAAGTACATCCCGATGCACTTGTGCACGCCACCGCCGAACGGCTCCCACGCGAACCGGTGCGACTTGTCCTCGCGGCGCTCTGGCGAGAACCGGTCGGGGTCGAACTCCGTCGGGTTCGTCCAGTAGTCCTCCATCAGGTGGGTGAACTGGATGCCCAGCGCGACGCCGGTGTCCGCGGGGATGCGGACGCCCTGCACCACGGTGTCCTTGACCGTGTGGCGGACCACCACCGGCACGGGTGCGCGCAGCCGGAGGGCCTCGCGCATCACGAGGTCGATGGCGACCAGTCCCTCCAGCTCGGCCATCGACGGGTCCGGCCCGAGGGCTTCGGCCTCGGCGCGGCAGCGGTCCTGCCAGGCCGGGTGCTGCCCCAGGTACTGCAGCATCGTGGAGGTGGTGATGGTCGAGGTGTCGTGTGCGGCCATCATCAGGAAGACCATGTGGTTGACGACGTCGTCGTCGGTGAACCGGTCGCCCTCGTCGGTCTCGATGTGGCACAGGACGGAGAAGATGTCGTCGGTCTGGGTCGCCCGCTTGGCCGGCAGGTAGTGGCGCAGGAAGCCGTCGAGGACCTTGCGGCCGCGGTAGGCCCGGCCCCAGCGGGTGAACGGCACGTTCGCGCGGATGATCCCCGCGGCGGCCTGGACGCAGGCGACGAAGGCCTTGTTGACCCGGTCCATCTCGGCCTGGCTGGTGTCCTGCGCGCCGCCCATGAACAGGTCGGCGGCGATGTCCAGGGTCAGCTGCTTGAGCCGCCAGTACGCCGGGAACTCCTCGTCCGCGGTCCAGTTCGCCATGCCCTGCTCGATCGCCGGGTGCAGCCGGCGGGTGTAGGCCGCGAGGCGCGGCCTGGTGAAGGCCTCCTGCATGATCCGCCGGTGTCCTCTGTGCTCCTCGAAGTCGATGAGCATGAGGCCCCGGTTGAAGAAGGGGCCGACGAGCTGTGCCCAGGCGGGCTCGTTGGCGAACGCCTTGTCCTTGTTCTGCAGTGCCTCCCCGCAGGCGTCGGGGCCGAGCAGCATCGCCGCGGACGACCTGCCGACCGTGCGGAAGGGAGCGACCGGACCGTAGCGCTCCCAGTGACTCCGGTAGAGGCCGACCGGATCCTTTGCGTACTCGAGGATCTGGCCGATGAACGGCAGGCCGCGGTCCTCGCGGTGCAGTGCCGGGATCGGTCGTACGGGCTCGTTCTCGCGCGGTCGTCGGACTTCGGCCGTCATTGGCTCACCTCGCGCTGCTGTGGTCCCGCTCAGCCTTATTCAGGAAGGGCGTCCTGTCAACCTTGGCGCATGTGGCATGGTGGGGACATGGCTGTGCAGTCAGGGGTCTACCGGGGCGTCAGCGCGCGGGAGCGTGCCGCCGCGCGCCGGCTGAGGCTGCTCGAGGCCGCGCTCGCGGTGTGGGCCGACCCGGACACGCGGACCACGATGACCGCCGTCTGCGCCGAGGCGGGCCTGTCCGAGCGTTACTTCTACGAGAGCTTCTCCGGGCTGGACGCGCTGCAGGAGGAGTTGATGAACGAGATCGCGGCCGAGATCGAGGAGACCAGCAGGAGCGCGGCGGACCGGGCCGGTGACGATCCGGAGGCGCGGGTACGCGCGTCGGTCGGCGCGTTCGTCGGGCTGCTGCTCGACGACCCGAGGAAGGGCCGGGTGGCCATCGTGGAGTCCGTCGCCGTCCCGAAGCTGCGCCAGCGCCGGACCGAGCTCCTGCGCCACCTCGCCCACCAGTCCGCGATCGAGGCACGCGAGTGGCTGGGCGCCCGGGGCCGGAGCGAGACCGAGGACGAGACCGCGGGCCTGCTCTTCATCGGCGGCATGGCCGAGCTGGTCACCGCGTGGCTGGACGGCACCCTCAGGGCGTCCGCCAGCGAGATCGTCGACGCGGCGTCGCGTGCCCTCCTCGGCCTCTACCGCTGAGGTCCAGCCCGGTCCTGGCGATCGCGCCGCGCGGGTGCCAAGCCGTCATGGGATGAGGTCGTCACTCGCCCTGCTCAGCCGGTCGGTCTCGGCGGCGGTCAGCGTCAGGGTGGCGGCGGGCAGGATCTGCGCGAGCTGTTCGGTGGTGCGGGCGCTGGCGATCGGGGCGACCACCTGCCGGCGGGTGCGCAGCCAGGCGAGCGCGATGGCGGCCGGTGTCGTGTCGTGGGCGGCGGCGACCTCGTCCAGCACGTCGAGGACGGCCGCGCCGCCCCGGTCGAGGTAGGCGCGGGCGCCCTCGGCACGCGGCGACTCGACCGCGTCGCCGCCCGGCCGGTACTTGCCGGTCAGGAAGCCCTTCGCCAGTGCGTAGTAGGGCATGACGGCAAGATCCCACTCCTCGGCGACGGGCAGCTGCGCGCCCTCGAAGCCCCGTTCGAGAAGGTTGTAGTGCGGCTGCAGGACGGTGAACTCCGCGAGCCCGTTGTCACGCTGGACGCGCAGTGCGGCAGCGAGGCGGTCCGGCGAGTAGTTGGAGGCGCCCAGATGACGGACCGCGCCGGACCGGACGAGCGCGTCGAAGGCACGCAGCGTCTCCTCGAGCGGGGTCGCCTCGTCGTCGAAGTGCGCGTAGTAGAGGTCGATACGGTCGGTGCGCAGGCGTTCGAGCGAGGCGTGCGCCTCCCGCTCGACCGTCTCCGCGCGCAGGTTGCGGACCGCTCCCCGCCCGCCGCCGACCTTCGTGGCCACCACGAGGTCGTCGCGGTTGCCCCGGTCGGCCATCCAGCGCCCGATGATCGTCTCCGAGCGGCCGTGCTCGACGAGGTAGGAGTTCGCCGTGTCGACGAAGTCGCCGCCCGCCTCGGTGTACGCGTCGAGCACGGCACGGGACGCCGGCTCGTCGGCGGTCCAACCGAACACGTTGCCGCCGAGGCAGACGGGGAACACGTCGAGGTCGGTACGTTCGATGGCCGCCATGGTCATCACGTTAGCCGGAAGGTGATCGTGTCGCCCACGACCAGCGGTTCGTCCCCGGTCACCCGGCGCCCGTCGAGCGTGGCCACGACATGCCGGTCCATGGTCAGCCCGACGGCCGCCGCCGCGTGCCCGACCGTCGCCGCCCGCACGATGTCCGTCCCGGTGCGACGCACGGTCACCTCGGGCGGTTCGCGGTCACGGGCCGTCCGGTAGTCCTCGGGGGTGTTGACGTTGACCACGGACGCCAGCTCCGGGTCGTAGGAGGCGAGCGCGGTGTCGTCGAGCAGAGCGGCGTCGTCCAGCCGGGTCACCACACAGTGTTCGAAGATCATCCCCGGCCGGTCCCTGCCCCGCGCCAGGAGGCCGGCGACCAGCCCGGCGACCCGTGTCCGGTAGGCCGCCGCCAACGGCTGCCGGAACCCATGCGCCACCGGCAAAACGACCTCGGCGTCGGCGGTGAGCCCACGCAACACCCGGCGCACGTAGGCGGGGTGCAGGAACGGCAGGTCCGTCGAGCACACGAACGCCACCTCGGCACGGTCCCGGAGCGCGGCCAGGCCGGCCGCGAGCCCCTGCATCGGCCCCAGCCCCTCGACGGGATCCTCGACGACCTCGACACCGGCGGGCAGCTCGGGCAGTGCCTGCCCGGGCGCCGCGACCACGAGCACCGGCCCGTCGACCACCCGCCCGACGACCGCCGCCGCCCGGTACAGCAACGTCGACCCGTGCCACTCCAGCTCGGCCTTGGCCGCCCCCATCCGGGTGGACCGGCCACCCGCGAGCACCACCCCAGCCGCGCTTTCCACCACGCCGAGAGTAGTCACGCCCGCCACGAGGCCGCGTCGACGTGGCGGCGGCGAGATCACCAGAAGTGCGCGACGTCCACGACCACGCGGTCAGCGAGCGCGAAGACGCGGAACGGCAGCCGGGCACGCACGCCGAGGCCGACGCTCGTCGTGTTCTCGAACGAGCCGGCCCACGCGACCTGCCGGAAGGTCTGGTAGCCGGTCACGTCCACCAGCTCGGCACGGTTCGCGTAGAAGTAGGTCTGCTGGCCGGTGCTCAGGTCGTACGCGAACGCGTCGACCGTGACCTGGAGCCGCGCGCCGCCCCGCACCGGGACCACGGCCCCGCTCGGGTCCTCGATCACCTGGTCCACATAGGACACCAGGAAGCCGGTCGGCGGCGCCGGCACCCGCAGGTCGAACACCAGCCGGTCGTAGCAGTCGTGACGCCCGGCGCGGATGCCGACCAGCGCCGTGCCGGAGGTCGGCGTGACGGCCTTCTCGGCCGATCCCCAGGTGATGCCGCAGTACGGCGCGGCGGGCGCCGCGCTCGCCGGCGCGGCGAAGAAGGTGACGGCGGTCAGCGCGGCCACCACGGATATCGCTCTGCGTAACATGATTGGACCCCACATTCGAGAGTTTTGGTTCCCTACGCCACAAGACGCTTGACTGAATCCGACGTTGCCTGGTACAGGGGAGATCGTCCGGCGTCGGCCGGACGTGACGCCCGCCGCCGGTTCAGGCGCGTGACTCACCCGCCTGCCTGCTCCGATCACCCGGTCGTGCGCCGCGGCACCCGGGTCCACTACCGACGGTCGCCCTTCCGGTGTGTCCGCCGACGTGACGAGGCGTAATGTCTCGGTCTCGAGGAGGAGCACATGCGCGACGACATCGACAGCGAGTCCGACCTGCTGGAACCCGAGGACACCCTCGTGGACCGCGGCGTCGAGGACGTCCTGGACGAGGGCTACTCACCCCCGGAGAAGCCATCCGACTTCTACGACGGGCACGAGTCGCTCGACGGCAGGCTGGCCCGCGAGGTGCCGGACGCCGAGGGTGAGCGTGAGGGCGACGGCGTCGGCGACGCGTCCGACACCGACGGCGAGCCCTACGACGGCGAGGTCGGCGAGACACGGGCCGGCCGGCTCGTCGCGACGGACGAGGGCTCCGGCAGCGACACCGACGCGAACCTGTTCGCCCGCGACGTCGGCATCGACGGTTCGGCGGCGTCCGCCGAGGAGGCCGCGGTACACGCGATCCCCGACGACCAGGAGTAGGCCCCGGACCGTCAGGTGTGGGTCGCGTCCCGGCGTTGCCGGCCGTGCCGCGGCGGCCGGTCCACCCAGCCGACGATGTCGGTGAGCACGTGGTCCGGCGCCGGCATGGCGGCGATCTCCGCCGCGACCCCGCGGGCCGTGTCGCGGGCGGTGGGGTCGGACAGCAGCACGCGTGCCGCCTCCTCGACCGCGTCGGCGGTGATCGCGTCGCCCACGAGGGATCTCCCCGCGCCCAACGCGTCCAGGGTCTCCGCGTTCACGAACTGGTCGGCGCCCAGCGGCAGCACCACCTGCGGCAGGCCGGCGGCGAGCGCGCCGAGCACGGTGCCCGTGCCACCGTGGTGCACCACCAGCGCCGCACGCCGCAGCACCGCCGCCTGCGGCACGAACCCGGCGGCCAGGACGTGCGCCGGCAACTCGCCCAGTGCCGCGGGATCGCCCGGTCCGAGCGCGACCAGGACGTCCACCGGCAGCCGGGCCAGCCCGTCGACGGCGGCACGGAGCACCGTCGTCGCGCCGTGAGCCACCGTGCCCAGCGTGAGGTAGACCAGTGGGCGGCCGCTGTCCGGGACCGGCGGCAGCGGGACATCGAGGTCGAACGGCGTCGGCCGCGCCCGGAACAGCGTCGGGACGGCCGCGGTGCCCGGGTCGCGGAGGCTGTCGGGCCACAGGTCGACGCAGGCGTCGCCGAAGAACGCGTCCGCCGGCGGCGTGCCCCACAGCGGCGCCAGCCGCCGCGCCGCCACGGCGAGGATCGGCGCGGGCATCGACCGGCCGATCACGTGCGAGACGGCGGGGATGCCCGCGTGCCGGGCCGCTATCCCGGCGCCGACGTCGCTCTGCTCGTAGACGACGAGGTCGGGCCGCAGCCGCGGCAGCAGCGGGGTCAGGTCGGCGACCGTCGCGTTCGGAATGAGCTCGCAGAACATGGTGACGCCGACGTCGATGAACTCGGCGTTCGCACCGTGGCGCCGCCTCGCCTCGGCCTCGGCCTCGCCGACCGCGATGCCCACCCGGTGCGCGTCGAACCCCAGCTGACGCGCCCGGCCGACGAAGGTCTCCCCCGTGCCGAGGACGACCTCGTGGCCGGCGGCGCGGGCCGCGTTCGCCAGCGGCAGCAGGGGAAGGAGGTGGCCGTACGCCGGACGGGACGAGAAGAGGATCTTCACCCGCGCAAGCGTACCTGCGACACGCAGGGGTTTTCCGGACTAGACTCCGGCGAGACCGGCGGCGCGACGAACGGAGACTCGATTGGCGGACTGGGGCGATCTGGTCACCTACATCAGGCAGAGCTATGACGTGATCCAGTACAAACCGGACGAGGTCCGCATCCGCGTGTCGTTCCAGCAGGACGAGGACGACACCCTCGGACGGCGGCAGATCATGGTGGTGGCACACGAGATCCTCGACCAGAAGGAGGACTGGGTGCAGATCGCCACGCCGTTCGCGCGGCTCGCGGAGGTCGACCTTGGCGAGGTCCTCACCGAGGTCGGCGAGACGATCGTCGTCGGCGGGGTCGTGCTGATGGGTGACTACGTCGTGCTGCGCCACTCGCTACCGCTGATCAACCTCGACATCAACGAGTTCACCGACCCGCTGGACCTCGTCGCCTCCGCGGCCGAACAGCTGGAACGCCGCTTCACCGGCCGCGACGACTACTGAGGGTCCCGCGAGCCCTCACCATCGACGTCGGGAGGCGCACGTGAGCCGAGGAGTCCTCGTCACCGGGGCGTCCGGCGGGGTCGGGCGGGCGGTCGCGACCGCGTTCGCGCGGGAGGGCGACCGGGTGGCGGTGCACTACTCGGCACGGCGCACCGAGGCCGAGCAGACCCTCGCGGGGCTGGCCGGCGACGGCCACGCGCTGGTGTCGGGCGATCTCTCCGACCCACGGCAGGTCGCCGACCTGGCCGCGGCGGCGGACACGGCGCTGGGCGGTGTGGACGTGCTGGTGAACAACGCCGCGGTCGTCACGGCCGGCTACGCGGTGGCCGACGCCGACTACGAGGCCTGGCAGCGGGCCTGGCGCGAGACGCTCGACGTCAACCTCCTCGGCGCGGCCAACCTGAGCTACTGCGTCGCCCGCCGGCTCATCGACCGGGGCGCCGGGGGCGCCATCGTGAACGTCGGCTCCCGCGGCGCCTACCGCGGCGAGCCGGACGCGCCCGCGTACGGCGCGAGCAAGGCCGGCCTGCACGCGCTCGGGCAGTCGCTCGCCGTCTCCCTCGCCCCGCACGGCATCTCGGTGACCTCGGTGGCGCCCGGCTTCATCGAGACCGACCGGGTCGCCGCGCGACTCGCCGGCGACGGCGGGGCCGCGGTCCGCGCGCAGAGCCCGTACGGCCGGGTCGCCACCCCGGAGGAGGTCGCGGCGGCCGTCGTGTACCTCGCCTCACCGG
The DNA here is from genome assembly GCF_035634895.1 of Actinophytocola sp. Classification (GTDB taxonomy): domain Bacteria; phylum Actinomycetota; class Actinomycetes; order Mycobacteriales; family Pseudonocardiaceae; genus Actinophytocola. Next base: position 42,280 of record NZ_DASQCC010000202.1, read on the forward strand.
CCGCCCGCTGGTCCACCGGCGCCGTTCTCGACCTCAACGGTGCCTCCTACCTGCGCTGACGTCCCGGGCAGATTTTTCGGGTGAAACTCGAACCCGCACCAATCCACCACCGTCTCGGCTCCGAACGCCTTCTCGCACGGGAGTACGGCGAGCGGGAGATGATCATGGGCGAGCGACGGCGACACGACCTCTGGCGGCGGCTGCGGCCCGTCGGGCCCGAGGACGAGACGGTCTGGGACCGCGTCAGCACCGCGTGCGAGATGGTGCTGCACCACGTGCGGGCCGACGCCGTGGCCGTGTCGGTCTCGTGCCGCGGGTTGGAGCACACGGTGGCCACCGACACGTGGGCCGAGCGGCTGGAGGACTACCAGCACACGCTCGGCGAAGGCCCCGTCCCGGACGTCCTGCAGTCCGGCCTCGCCGTGTTCGCGCCGGACCTGCTGCCCAAGGCGAGCCGGTGGCCCGTCTTCACCACCCGGGCGGCGGCGAACACCGTCCGCGCGATGTTCGCGGTGCCGCTGCCGGACGCCCGCAGCAACCCGATCGGCGTGCTGACCCTGTACCGCCGGACCACCGGTCCGCTGTCCACGACGGAGCTCCGGCACACCGCCGTCATGGCCGGCTTCATCGCCAAGCTCATCGAGCTCGACGACGAGGCACCGGACCCGGACGCCGTCCGTGGCCGCCGCACGATGGTCGCCGCGGCGACCGAGCTGCTCGCCGTCCGGCACGCGATCTCCCGTGACGACGCGCTCGTCCTCCTGCGGGCGCACGCCTACGTGCAGGACCGTCCCCTGCACGACATCGCCGAGGCGGTGGTGACCCAGGGACTGTCGCTGGACGACGACGGACACCACTGAGCGCCGATCATCGCCTGGTACGGCCCCGGGAACGCCGGCCGGATGCGGGACCCGTCCGTCGGTCACCTCGTCGCCGCCCAGCCAGGCAACCACCGTCGTTCACCGGCGACCAGCGCACGGACGGGCCGCCTCGGTCACGGCGCTAACGGCGGGCGGCCTCGAGGTGGGCACGCGCCGCCAGCTCCAGGTGGGCCAGGTCCGACGAGACCGTGGCGAACGTGTACCCCTCCGCGAGCCTCCGCGCCGGCTGGTCGCCGTCCGGGGTGTGGAACCCCGCCGCGATGCCCGCCGTCGCGGCGGTCTCGCGGATGGTCTTCACCGCCGCCTCGAAGACCTCCGCCACCGCCGGGTCGCCCGGGTGGGCGCCGCCCACGGCCAGGCGTAGGTCCGACGGGCCGACGTACACGCCGTCCAGGCCGGGCGTGGCACAGATCTCCTCGATGTTCGCCAGGCCGCCCGGGGTCTCGATCATGGCCAGGACCACCACCGTCGCGTCGGTGTCGGCCGGGACCGGGCCCACGCGCAGGCCAGAGCGCGTCGGGCCGTAGCTGCGGCGGCCCGCCGGCGGGTAGCGCGCGGCGGTCACGGCCGCCGCCGCGTCCGCCGCGCTGTCCACCAGCGGCACGATCACGCCGCCCGCGCCGGCATCGAGGGCCTTGCCGATGTGGGTCGGGTCCTTCGCCGCCACCCGCACCAGCCCGACCGTGCCGCCGCCCGCGGCGTCGATCGCCATCAGGCCGGCCAGCAGGCCCGAGTAGCCGAGCAGGCCGTGCTGTGCGTCGAGGGTGACGTAGTCGTAGCCGAGCCGGGCGATGCGCTCCGTCGACACCGGGCTGTCCAGCGCCACCCAGTAGCCCAGGGCACGCCCGCGGGCGCGGAGACGGTCGGCGAACTCACGGAAACGGGAGTCTGGCAAGGAAAACGACCTCCTAGCGGTGGCACCCGCGGCGCCGGTGCCGGCACCGGCGGCGACCACGTCGGCGGGCGGCGGTCCAGGCCGCCACCGCCTCCATGGTCTCTCGCGGGTGGCCCGAGCGCGAGCCGCGGCGGCCTGCCGGTGGTGACGTCCTCGTCACGCCCGGCCCGCAGCGGCCCGGCGGTCAGGCCGGCGACAATCCCGGAACGGGGCTCACTGGATGTCGCCCACCGTCGCCGAGCGGACCGGGCCCCCGGCGGTGAGGTCGCCCGGGGGGATGCCCGGATGGTGGGCGTCCGCGGCGGCGGACCCCGAGGTCGTCGCCGTCGGGCCGAGGGCGAGCCGCGACACGATGCGGTAGCGGTCGCCGCGGTAGAGCGAGTGCACGTACTCGATGGGGCGGCCGGTGTCGTCGTTGGTCAGCCGCTCGAACAGCAGCGCGGGCGACAGGACCGGCACGCCGAGCAACGACGACTCGGCGTCGTTGGTGACCGTCGGCTCCACCGACTGGATCGCGTCGTGCACCCGCACGCCGTGCTCGTGCAGGCGGGCGTAGAGATCGCCGGACTCCAGGTCCTCGACGGACAGCCGGGGCGCCACGGCCACCGGGACGTGCAGGTACTCGATGGCCATGGGCGCGCCGTCCACGAACCGCTGCCGCGCCACGTAGAAGATCTCCGCCGCGGGCGACAAGCGCAGGCGCCGGCCCACCCTGGCCCCCGCCGCGATCGTCGCGAACTCCAGCACCTTGCTCGTCCACGTCCCGGCCGCCTGCGGCAGCACCATCGAACGGTCCCCCGACACCAGCTCCTGGGTGATCTTGGCCGGCGCGACGAACGTGCCGCGCCCGTGCTGGCGCACCAGCATCCCGTTGTTCACCAGCTCGTCCACCGCCGAACGCAGCGTCGGCCGCGACACCTCCAGGCGCTGGCAGAGCACCCGCTCGGCGGGCAGCGGTGCGCCCGGCGGATGCGTCTCGATCATCTCGAGCAGGTAGTCCCGCACGCGCTCACGCTTGAGAATGGCTCCGGCCATGCCGCCAGTATGACAACTGGACCAGAGAACAGCTCGCCTAACTAACCACTCCGCCGTGACGGCTGTGTTAGATTTTGGGCTCCACCTGCAGGTTGACTTGAGTATTGGTCTATGCCATTTTGGTTCAGACCACTGGACCTTACCAATTGGTCAGATACTCGAGCACCCGTGAGGTGACCCGTGCCGCACCGCCTTGCCGCCGGCCTGCTCGGCCTGGCGCTGACCCTCCCCACCCTCGCCGCGTGCGGCTCCGACGACGCCGCCGGCGACGGCGGGCCGCAGCACCTGACCGTGTGGTTGATGAAGGACACCGCGACCGACGAGTTCGTCAAGGACTTCGAGGCGGCGTTCGAGAAGGACCACTCGGAGTACGACCTGACCATCCAGATCCAGGAGTGGGACGGCATCACCGAGAAGGTCACCGGCGCGCTCGCCAGCACCGACCCGCCGGACGTGCTCGAGGTCGGCAACACGCAGGTGGCGCAGTACGCGGCGAGCGGCGGCGTCACCGACCTGTCCGACAAGGTCGGGGAGCTGAAGGGCAGGGACTGGCTGCCCGGCCTCGCCGAGCCGGGCGCGGTGGACGACCACCAGTACGGCATCCCCTTCTACGCGGCCAACCGGGTCGTCATCTACCGCACGGACCTCTTCGGCGCCAAGGGAGTCGAGCCACCGTCCACTCGGGACGAATGGCTCGCCGCGACCGCGCGGCTCAACCAGGGCGGCACGCAGGGCATCTACCTGCCCGGCCAGAACTGGTACGTGCTCGCGGGCTTCGTCTGGGACGAGGGCGGCGACCTCGCCGTCCGCGACGGCGGCAAATGGAAGGGCGCGCTCGACACGCCGGAGGCTCTGGCCGGCGCGGACTTCTACCGCCAGCTCCAGGCGCTCGGCAACGGGCCGAAGGACTCCGACGAGGCCAAGCCGCAGCAGACCGACGTGTTCGCCAACGGCAACGTCGCGCAGCTCATCGCGGTCCCCGGCGCGGCGAAGCTCATCACCACCGCCAACCCGGCCCTGGAGGGCAAGCTCGGCTTCTTCCCCATCCCGGGCAAGCGGTCGGGCAAGCCGGGCGCGGTGTTCACCGGCGGGTCCGACCTGATCGTGCCGGTGGCCTCGCCCCGCCAGGAGGGCGCGTACGAGGTGGTCAAGGCGCTGGCCGGCGAGAAGTGGCAGGCCGAGCTGGCCACCGCCATGAACTACGTGCCGAACCGGACCTCGCTCGCCGACGCCGTCGGCGACGACCCGGGTGCCGCCGCGATGGCCGCCGGCGCGGCGAACGGCCACGCCACCCCCAACTCCCCCAACTGGACGGCGGTCGAGGCACGCAACCCGATCAAGGAGTTCCTGACCAAGGTGCTCACCGGCACCGACCCGAAGACCGCGGCCGCCGACGCGGACGCGGTGATCACCGCGGCACTGAACACCGCGAACTAGGGCCTGTTCTGTGAAGTCCCCAGCTCGACCAACAGTTACCTCAGGGGAACGTGACGGCACCCAGCCACAATCCACCTCGCCACCCGCACCTTCGTCGGGACGCAACCAACACTCAGAAATCCGGGGAGGCGGACTAGTGGCGCCCCCTGTGCGGCGGTCAAGCGGCCGCGCGGCCGCCGCACAGGGTGGTGCTCGCCGACGCCGGACGTTCTGGCCGTACCTGCTGATCGCGCCGACCCTGCTGGCGACCGCCTACCTGCTCGTGTACCCGTTGCTGCGCAACGTGATCATCTCGTTCCAGCACTTCGGGCTGGCCCAGCTGATCCGCGGCGGTGCCGGCTTCGCCGGGTTCGCCAACTACGGCGCCGTGCTGTCCGACCCGGAGTTCTGGTCGGTCACCCGCCGGACGCTGCTGTTCACGGCGGTCAACGTCGGGCTCATCATGGTGCTGTCCACCGTGGTCGCACTGCTCGTCATGCGGCTGGGCCGGGTGATGCGGCTGGTCGTGCTCGGCGGGCTGGTGCTCACGTGGGCCACGCCGATGATCGCCGCGACCACGGTGTTCCAGTGGATGTTCTCCTCCCAGCTCGGGGTGGTGAACTGGGTGCTCGTGCGGCTGGGCTTCGCGAGCTTCCGCGGCCACGCCTGGTTCGCCGACGGTCCGCAGACCTTCGCGATCCTCGTGGCGCTGATCGTCTGGCAGTCGGTGCCGTTCGCCGCGCTCACCCTGTACGCGGCGATGACCACGGTCCCCCACGAGCTGTACGAGGCGGCCCGCATCGACGGCGCCGGCGGCCTCCGTTCGTTCCGCTCGATCACGTTTCCCGTGCTGCGCCCCATGTTCGGGCTCGTCACCTGTCTCGAGGTGATCTGGGTCGGCAAGGCGTTCGTACAGATCTGGGTCATCAGCGGGGGCGGTCCCGGCCGGGCGACGACCACGCTGCCGGTGTACGCGTACCAGGTCGCGCAGTCGCTGCACCGCTACGACGTCGGCGCGGTGGTGTCCGTGCTCATGGTCCTGCTCCTGGTGTTCGCGCTGCTGTTCTACTTCCGGCACATGTTCCGCGAGGAGGCAGCCGCATGACCGGCCGCGTCGCCCGCAACGTGTTGGCACTGCTCGTGTTCGTCGTGTCGGTGTTCCCCGTGTACTGGATGGTGCTGACCGCGGTCAAGCCGGCGCGGGAGATCCAGGCGGAGACACCGACGTTCTGGCCGTCCGCGCTGACCCTCGACCATTTCAATGCCGCCGTGCACGCGCAGGGCTTCTGGTACTTCTGGCGCAACAGCCTGCTGGTGGCCTGCGTCGCGGTCCTACTGTCACTGGTGGTCGCGCTGCTCGCGGCGTACGCGGTGGCACGGCTGCGGTGGAAGGGGCGCCGCGGCTTCATCCTCATGGTGTTCATCGCGCAGATGACGCCGTGGGAGGCGTTGCTGATCCCGATGTACGTCATCGCACGGGACACCGGGATGCTCGACACGCTGTCCATGCTGACGCTCGTCTACTTCATGATCACCCTGCCCTTCACGATCGTCACGCTGCGGAACTTCCTGGCGGCGGTGCCCGTCGAACTGGAGGAGGCGGCCCAGGTGGACGGGTGCGACCGGCCGGCGGCGTTCCGGCGGGTGGTGCTCCCGCTGCTCGCGCCCGGCCTGCTGACCACGTCGCTGTTCGGGTTCATCACCGCGTGGAACGAGTTCGCCTTCGCCAACCTGCTGATCATCAAGGACCAGGACGACCGCACCCTGCCCGTCTGGCTGTCCTCGTTCAGCAACACGTTCGGCACCGACTGGGGCGCGACGATGGCCGCGTCGACCCTGTTCATGCTGCCCGTGCTGGCGATCTTCCTGGTGCTCCAACGAAAGGTGACCGCCGGGATCACCGGCGGCGCGGTCAAGGCCTGACAAAGGAAGGAGATCGCACCCCCACCCGGTACGCACCCTGCACGTACAGGAGAAGAAATGTCCCGTAGGTTCCTCGCCACCGTCGTCGTGGCGGTCGCGACAGCCGCGATCGTGGCGGCGCCGGCGTCCGCCGCCACCGACGCGCTCACCGCCAACTACCGCACCAGCGCCACGGGCGCCACCACCGACCAGGTGGAGCCGTGGTTCACCGTCGCCAACACCGGCACGACCACCGTCCCGCTCGCCGAGGTCACGTTGCGGTACTACTTCCGCGGCGACACCCCGGACGTCGGCTACCGGTTCGCCTGCTCGTGGGCGGTGCTGGGCTGCGCCAACGTCACCGGCACGTTCCGGACGCTGTCCACCCCGACGTCGACCGCCGACCGCTACCTGGAGGTCGGCTTCACCTCGGGCGCCGGCTCGCTCGCGCCGGGCGCGAACACCGGCGACCTGCAGCTGCGCTTCTACCGCACCAACTGGGGCCCGATCACCCAGTCCGACGACTACTCGTTCACCAACCGCACGACCTACGCGGCGTGGAACAAGGTGACCGTCCAGCGAAACGGCACGACGATCTGGGGCACCGGCCCCGGTGGTGACGACCAGGACCCGCCCGGCGAACCGGGCGAGCCGCCGGTCCCGACCGGCGAGGTGCTGTTCGACGACTTCGCGTACACGTCGTCGAGCGACGCGCGGATCGCCCAGCGCGGTTGGACCGTCCGCTCGGGCGGCGGCGGCCCCGGCGTGCCCGGCGCGGTGTGGGACCCGTCGCTCGTCACGTTCCCCACGGTCAACGGGCAGAAGGTCATGCGGCTCGAGTCGTCCAACAACGGGTCGAGTGCCCGGCAGACGGAACTGTTCCACCAGCGCAAGTTCTTCGAGGGCACCTACGGCGCACGGGTGTACTTCTCCGACTCGCCGGTGCGGGGTGTCGACGGCGACAACGTGGTGCAGACGTTCTTCACGATCACGCCGCTCAACGCGCCGATGGACCCGAACTACGGGGAGATGGACTTCGAGTACCTGCCCAACGGCGGGTGGGGCGAGACGTCGAACATCCTGTACACCACCACCTGGGAGACCTACCAGGACGAGCCGTGGGTCGCCGACAACATCCACACCGAGCGGCGCACGAGCTACAACGGCTGGCACGACCTGGTGATCCAGGTGGCGTCCGGCCGCGTGAAGTACTACGTGGACGGCAACCTGTTCGCCGACCACGGTGACCGGTACTACCCCGAGACCCCGATGTCGATCAACTTCAACCTGTGGTTCATCTCCGGCGGGCTGGTCGGCTCGCCGGGAGACCGCGCCTACCAGGAACAGGTCGACTGGGTGTACTTCGCGGAGAACGAGGTGGTGAGCCCGGCACAGGTCAGCACCCGGGTCAACAACTACCGCACCGGCGGCGTCGACCATGTCGACACGGTGAGCTGAAAACCCGGCCCGCCTGGACCGTTTCCGAAGGAGCGGTCCAGGCGGGCCACAGTGGACTCAGCTGCTGGTGGCGTTGTTGATCGCTCGTGCGTAGTCCGCGGCGGTGCCGGCGGACGAGCAGGCCTTGATGTCGTCGTAGAGCCACATGAAGCCGCCGGGAATGCCCGCCGAGCCGTGCCACGACCGCATCTTCGACTCCACCTGCGCGGGCGAGTCGCCCGCACCGCAGCCGGAACCGTGCTTACTCCACAGCCCCGGGTCGATCGGCCGGCCAAGCGACTGTGCCCACGACGCCGGGTTGTTGCCCGCGCCGCCGTCATATCCCTGGAGGTACACCCGGTCGACGAGCGTGCCGAGGCTGTTCGTGACACCCTGCCAGTACGAGACGGCCGTGTACGGGGCGAGCGTGAACTGCCGGTACCCCATGGCATTGGCCATCCGGGCGAACTTGACGGTCGAGTCGACCTCGTAGTGCGACTCGTCGTCGTTGTTGACCGCGTCGGCGCCGGTGGCGTTCCGGAGCGCCAGGAAGTTGCGGTACAGGATGGTGCCCGACCCGGTCCCGTCACGGGTGATGAGGCTGTCGATCGCCTCCCAGTCGCCGGTTCCCCACGCACCGACCGACACCTCGATGCGGTTGACCGAGGTCGGTGCCTGCTTGAGCCGCCGCAGCCGGGCCGGCCAACCGGAGTCGCCGACGTACTGGCCACCCGACACGATCAGCGTGTCGTTGTAGTAGAGATCTCCGTTGGTGTGAACGTGAATACTCCACAGGATCACCGTCGTGAACCCCGACGCGCGCAGGGTGTCGATCACGGCCTGGCCGTCCTGGTAGAAGGGTCCGCCACCGAAGATGGCGGACCGTCCGGCGGCCGCGGCCGCCACCGACTGACTGGAGAAAACACCCGCGGCGGCCAGTACGACCGCCAACAGGGTATGCCACAACGCCCGCCTCATCCCCGACCGTCCTTCCCGTTGAGTGGCGTGTTTCCCTTGCAGCATAAGTGATTTACGCCATCCATCCGGTTGCTGACAGTTGCCGGTTACGACATTCGCTCAGCGGGCCGCGGCAAGCACGTCGTTCTCGACGATCGTCGAGCCGTCGAACGAATCCGGGGCGAAGTCGCGGGTGTTGGTCGTCATCACGACGACGAGGTCCAGATCCCGGACGATGTAGACCATCTGACCGCCGTACCCCCAGGCCATCGCGACCTGGTGGCCCGCGAGGTCGCGCAGCCAGAAGTCGTATCCGTAGCCGTAGGGTGCGCCGGCGTCGACCTGTTCTGTCATCGAGGTTTCCACCCAGTCCGCCGGCACGAGCTGCTTGCCGTGCCAGCGGCCGCCGTGAAGATAGAGCAACCCGAACTTCGCGAGTTCGCGTGGTGTCACGTAGAAGTTGTAGCCGCCCGAGAAGTAGCCCTGCGGGTCGCGCCCCCAGTGCTCGGCGACGACTCCCAGCGGCGCGAGCAGATGCTCGTGGACGAACTCGCAGGCCGTCGTCTCCGTGGCCGCGGTGAGCACGGCGGAGCCAAGGTGGGAGTCGCCGGTGCTGTAGTTGAACCGCGTGCCGGGTGCCGCGGCTCTCGGGAGCCGCAGGGTCGCCGCGACCCAGTCGGGCGTCCGCTCGATCTCGGTCTCGGTCGCGTCCTCGTCCCACTGGCTGCCCGAGGTCATCGTGAGCAGGTCGCGGACCCGGACCGTCTTGGTCTCGGGGCCCATCACCGCGCCGTAGCGCGGCGGCAGGGTCGAGGCGACCGTCGCGTCGACGCCGGGGATCAGACCCTCGTCGACCGCGATGCCGATCGCGGCTCCCCAGATGCTCTTGGACGCCGAATGCACGTTGTTGCTCTGGTTCCTCGCGCTGCCGTGGTAGTACCGCTCGAACACCAGCGCGTCGTGGCGGATCACGAGGAAGCTCCACGAGTAGGGCAGGTCGGCGAGGGCCGCGGACGCTCGTTCGAGCCGGCCCGGGTCCATTCCCCGCGCCTGCGGGGTCGAGAGCGTCCACGACGCGCTGTCGTCGACCGGGTCGGTGTAGGTCGGGTTGTCCTCGTAGAACCTGTCCCTCGACAGCGGACCCTGGATCGCCGCGCAGTCGAACGCCGCGTCGTGCCCGGCGGGCGCGGGGGACGGCTTCGGCGCGGCACAGGACGCGATCAGGCCCAACAGCAACAGAACTCGTACACCGCGGCGGGTCATTCGCCGGATCCTATGGGCAGGCGGTGGCCGCCACCGCGGCCACCGCCCACGAGCTACTTCTTGGTCCAGCCGATCTTCGCGTAGTCGACGGCGGCCAGGCCGGAGTTGCCGAAGTTGGCGAGGTCGTCCTTCACCGCGACGATGGACGGGCGGCGGTAGAGCGGGCGGGCGTAGCCGAGGTCCCACAGCTCCTCGTCGATGTCGTTCAGGATCGCGTTCCGCCGGTCGCGGTCGAGCTCCTTCGCGGCGTCCTTCAGCAGCTTGTTGATCTTGGCGTTGCCGATGTGGCCGAAGTTCTGCTCGACGTTGTCCGGCGTCAGGTCGAACGACGGCAGGACCGTGATCAGCGACGCGGCGTCCATCTGCGCCCAGTGCGCCAGCTCGAAGTCGCCCGGGGTGATCTGCTCGTCGAAGTAGCCGTCCGGGTCGACTTGTTCGACCTTGACCTCCACACCGATCGCCGCGAGCTGGTGCTGGACGAGCACCGCCTCGTCGTCGCTGGCCGGGTTCTCGGCGGGAACGACGTCCCGGATGGTCAGCGTGCGGCCCTCCTTCTTGCGGTACTGGCCCTCCTGCTTCCAGCCGAGCTCGTCCAGTCGCTTCTTGGCCGCCTCCGGGTCGAAGCCGTAGCCCTTCGAGTTGTCCTGGTAGCCGGGGAAACCCTCGACGAAGATGTGGTTGCCGAGCGGCTTGGCGTCCGGGATGAGCTGGCCCACCTCGGCCTTCGTGATCGACGCGACGTCGATGCCGCGGATCACCGCCTTGCGGACCTCCTTGTCCGCCAACGGACCCGAGCCCGCGCCGTTGAGCACTATCCAGCGCAGGTTGGGCAGCGTGGCACGGCGGAACACGACGTGCGGGATCTGCTTGGCACGCTTGTACGCGTCGAGGTTGCCGGCGATGCCGGAGAAGTCGAGGCCGCCGTTGGCGAGCGCGTCGATCGACGCGGTGCCGCCGGTGGTCGACAGGTTGCGGAAGATGATCCGGTCCAGCCGCGGCTGGTAGCCCCACCAGTCGGGGTCACGCTTGACGATCACGGTCTTCGCGGTGGCGTCGATCTTGTCGATCATGAAGGGTCCACCGGTGACCTTCGGCGCGGCGATCCAGCCCTTGTTGAACTCGTCGGGATTCGAGGTCGCCGACTTCGGGTAGAGGACCTGGAAGACGGCGCCCCAGTCCGCGTAGGTCGGGTCGAACGTGACGGTGAACTCGTACTCGTCCGCGCCCTTCGAGATGTCGGAGATGTTGGCGTAGCCGGCGGTCGAGAGCGGGACGAACGCCGGGTTCCTGCCGTTCACCGCCTGCCACTGGGACTTGTAGTCCTCCCAGGTGATCGGCTTTCCGTCGCTCCAGTGCGCCTTCTTGTTGAGCTTGTACTCGACCTTCTCCGGGTTGTCCGAGACGAGCTCGAACGACTCGACGTAGTCCGGGTTGGGCTCGAACGTGGCGTCCGGCTTCTCCCACGACGGCGTCGGCATGAAGGACCGGGTGACCGGCGGGATGTCGCCACTGGTCGCGTCGCCCTGTAACTCGTTGAACTGGTTGGGGAAGTCCTGGACCGGCCAGTTCAGGTCGCCGCCGTCCCGCAGCGTGTCCGGGTCGACGGCGTTGATGTCGATCTGGTTCAGCGCGGCCTTGGGCGGTGGTTTCTCCGCGTCGCCGCCGCTGCCGCAGCCGGCCACGGCCAACGCGGTGAGCAGGGCCAACGCCAGGGCGGAACGTCGCATCGTGCTCGGTCCTTTCGTGGGAGTCAGGCGAAATGGCAGGCAACGTCGTGGTCCACGCCATGGCTGGCCAGGGTGGGAGCCGTACCGACACAGCGGCTCCGGTCCTCCTCGGACAGGGTCAGACGGCGGAAACACCGGGTGTGGAACGGACAGCCGGCCGGCGGGTGTGCCGGGTCCGGCAGGTCACCGGTGAGCACGATGCGTTCCCGGCGGCGTTCGACCGGCGGGTCGGGGATCGGGACCGCGGACAGCAGCGCCTGGGTGTACGGGTGCGACGGCCCGGCGAAGACCTCGTCCGCGGCGCCGATCTCGACGATGCGGCCGAGGTACATGACCGCAACCCGGTCGGCGAGGTGCCGGATGACCGACAGGTCGTGCGAGACGACCAGGTACGCCACGCCGAGCTTGGCCTTCAGCTCGTCGAGGAGGTTGATCACCCCGGCCTGGATGGAGACGTCCAGCGCGGACACCGGCTCGTCGAGGACGAGGAGCTTCGGTCGCAGGGCAAGGGCCCTGGCGATGCCGATGCGTTGCCGCTGGCCGCCGGAGAACTCGCCGGGGAAACGGTGCGCGTGCTCCTGTCCCAGCCCCACCAGGTCGAGCAGCTCGGCGACGCGGGCGCGCGCGGCGGTCCGGTCGTGGCCGTGGACCCGCAACGGCTCGGCGATGATGTCCGCGACCGGCAGGCGCGGGTCGAGCGACGCGACGGGGTCCTGGAACACGACCTGGACGTCCGCCCGCAACGCCTTGCGGGCGGCCTTGTCCAGCTCGTGGGTGACCCGGCCGAGGATCTCGACATGACCGGCCCGCGGCTTGGCCATGCCGAGGATCTCCATGAGCGTGGTGGTCTTCCCGCAGCCGGACTCGCCGACCAGGCCGAGCGTCTCCCCCTCGGCGATGTCGAAGCTGATCCCGTCGACCGCGTGCACCGCGCCGACCCGGCGCCTGAACACGCTGCCCTTGGTGATGGGGAACGTCTTCGTCAGGCCGTGGACGGACAGCACGATCCGGTCGCGTCCGCCCGCCGTGGTGACACGAAGCTCGGTCGCCGAGTCGTCGGCGATGATCTCCTTGCCGCGCAGGCAGGCCGCGTACTGCTCGCCGTCCACGACGGACAGCTCGGGCTCGGTCGTCCGGCAGGCGTCGATGACCATCGGGCAGCGTGGCGCGAACGGGCAGCCGGGCGGCAGGCCCACGAGCGACGGTGGGTGCCCCTCGATCGGGACGAGCTGGGTGGCCGCGTCCAGCCGGGGCACGGCCCGCAGCAGGCCGAGCGTGTACGGCATGCGCGGGTGGGCATAGACGGCGTCGGTCGGCCCGGTCTCCACGGCCCGGCCCGCGTACATGACCATGACCCGGTCGGCGAACCCGGCGACCACGCCGAGGTCGTGGGTGATCAGCACGACGGCGGCGCCGGTGACGTCGCGGGCGGTCCTCAGCACGTCGAGCACCTGGGCCTGCACGGTGACGTCCAGCGCGGTGGTCGGTTCGTCGGCGATGATCAGGTCCGGGTCGCAGGCGATGGCCATGGCGATCACCACCCGCTGGCGCATCCCGCCGGAGAACTCGTGCGGGTAGGCCCGCGACCGGTTCGCCGCGTCCGGAATCCCCACCAGGTCCAGCAGCTCCACCGCCCGCCGCCGCGCGTCCCGGCCGGACAGGTCGCGGTCGTGGGTCAGCAGCGCCTCGGCCACCTGGTCGCCGACCGTGAACACGGGCGTCAGCGCGGAGAGCGGGTCCTGGAACACCATCGCCACCCGGCGACCGCGGATGGCCGACAGCTGCTTGTCCGACAGGCCGAGCAGCTCCCTGCCCCGGAACCGGATCGAGCCGGACACGGCCGCGTTCGGCGGCAACAGGCCCATCACCGCCAGCGAGGACACCGACTTGCCCGACCCCGACTCCCCCACGATGCCGAGGACCTCGCCAGGGCCGACCGCGTAGGACAGTCCACGCACCGCCTGCACCCGGCCGGTCTCGCCGGGAAAGGACACCGCCAGGCCGTCGACCTCGAGCACCGGCCCGGTCATCGCCCGCCTCCCGACGACGGGTCGATGGCGTCCCGCAGGCCGTCGCCGACCAGGTTGACCGCCAGCACGAACGCCACGAGAAACCCCGCCGGGGCGAGGAAGAGCCACGGGTAGGTCGTGGCGGAGCCGGTGCCGGCGGCGATCAGGGTGCCGAGCGAGACGTCCGGCGGCTGCACGCCGAACCCGAAGAAGCTCAGGCTCGTCTCGGTCAGCACGGCGACGCCGACGTTGATGGTGGCGTCCACGATCAGCAGCGACGCCATGTTCGGCAGGATGTGCGTGGCGATGATCCGCCAGGCCGGCTGTCCCATGAACTTCGCGGCGAGCACGAACTCCCGCTCCCGCAACGACAACGTCATGCCGCGCACGATCCGTGCGGTGATCATCCAGTTGAACGCCGCCAGCAGCGCCACGAACACCAGCCAGTTCGCGCCCTTGAACCACGGCGACGCGATCGCGATGATCAGGAACGCCGGCAGCACCAGCAGCAGGTCGGTCACCCACATCAGCACCCGGTTGGCGAACCCGCCGAGGTACCCGGCGGTCGCGCCGACCACCGCGGACACCGACGTCGAGATCACCCCGACGAGCAACCCGATCGTCAGCGACTTCTGCAGACCACGCATGACCTGCGCGAACACGTCCTCGCCGATCTTGGTGGTGCCGAACCAGTGCGACGGCGACGGGGCGGACAGGAACGCCGCGTAGTCCAGGTCGTCGTAGCGCCACGGCGTGAACACCGGCGCGACGAACGCCAGCAGGTACAGCAGAACGATCACGACCAGCCCGGCCAACGCCAGCCGCCGGCGCCGGAACCGGCGCAGTACCAACCGCCCTCGGCTGATGACCTCTACCGGTGCCTCGACCGGCGTGGCGCTCGCCGAGACCTCGTCATCCCGCATGAGCGTCATGCCGGAGCCTCCCCGAACCTCGTCATGACCGCACCCTGATCCGGGGGTCGAGCAGTGCGTAGAGGACGTCCGAGAGCCATCCGGACACCAGCACCATGACCGCGATGAACAGGGTCACCGTCGCGACGATGTTGGTGTCCTGGCTGGAGATGCCCTGCACCAGCCACTCCCCCATGCCGTGCCAGGAGAAGATCCGCTCGGTGAACACGCCGCCGGTGATCAGCAGCCCGAAGCCGAAGCCGAACAGGGTGGCCATGGGGATCAACGCGGTGCGCAGCCCGTGCTTGAACAGCGCGCGCCGCCGGGTCAGCCCTTTCGCCCTCGCCGTGCGGAGGAAGTCGCTGCCCAGCACGTCGAGCATCGCGCTGCGCTGGTAGCGGCTGTAGAACCCGATCTGGAAGAGCGCGATCGTGATGGTCGGCACGATCAGGTACCGCAGCCGGTCGCCCAGTGACGCGAGCCAGCTCCCCTCGAAGCCGGGCGTCGACTCGTTGGTGTACTTGAGATAGTCGCTGCCGACCAGATCGTTGACCTCCAGCGCGCCGTACTTGAGCAGCGTGCCGAGCACGAACACCGGTGTGGACAGGATCACGAACGACGCGATCGTGATCACGTGGTCGCTCGGCCTGTACTGGCGGACCGCCGACCACACGCCCAGCAGCACCCCGATCAGGATGCCGACGGCGGTGCCGAGCAGGAACAGCCGCAGGCTCACCCCGGCCCGGCGCCACAGCTCGTCGGTGATCGGCTGGCCCTGCCAGGTGTTGCCGAAGTCGCCGTGCAGCACGCCGGTCAGCCAGGTCAGGAACCGCCGCGGGATCGGCTGGTCCAGCCGCAGCTCGTGGAACTTGGCCTGGATGGTGGCCTCCGGCGGCGGTGGCTGGCGCTGGCGCAGCAGGCCGATCGGGTTGAAGGTGGCCGCGGCGAGGGTGAACGCCAGGAACGTGGCGACCAGGCACAACACCACGTAGCCGGCCAGCCGCCGAGCCAGGTATCCGACCACGCGCCGATGTCCCCCTTCGTCAGTGCCACGCGGATTCTCGTCGGCCGGCAACTGTTCGCGCACGCGCTCTCACGGGATGAGATTAGGCGACCCGACCAGCCCGGCTCGACCACGCGGCATTCCCAATAACCGGGCCGGAAATTGGGAAACAGGCAAACGGCGCAGATACGCGTTTTCGGCTTTCCGCCCGCTGGACCGGACGCCGCACCCGTTCCGCACCCGAAGGCGACCTGCCGGACAACCTCCGCTTGTGACCGTGGAGCTACACACACAAGACGGAAGGGCTCAGCACATGTTTGGTTTCGCGGTTGGCTCACTTCTCATCGCCTCGGCTGCGCTGGTGCCCAGCGCCTCGGTGACCGACACTCCGGCACCGAGGGACAACGGCCTCCGGGTCGTGGCAGAGGCGATCGTGGCGGGAACGAGCGCCGCGAGCACCGCACCAGCGGCTGCCTGCACCGACAACGTGTACGCCTTGGAAGGATGGCGGCACACCGCGACGTTCAAGTGGTTCTACAACCCGGCGGGTGCCCCGGCGAAGGTCGCGCCGACCGCGCTGGCAACCCTGCAGAAGGGCACGAACACCGTGTTCACCGGCCAGAACCGCTGCGGCATCGCACCGAAGCTCGCGATGACCCAGGCCTACCAGGGCACCTCGGTCAAGCTCGCCCAGGTCTCCAGCGCCGGCGCCTGCACGGGTAACGACGGCGTGAGCGTCACCAGCTGGGGCAACCTCCCCCCGACGACGCTGGCCTACACCTGCACGTACTACCGGAGCAACGGCTCGGTCGCGGCCTCGGACACGCTGCTCGACAACAAGCTGCACCCCTTCTACACGACGAAGCCCGCCGGCTGCGCGAACATGTGGGACCTTCTCGCCGTCGTCGTCCATGAGCGCGGCCACACCGCCGGCCTCGCGCACGTCGACCAGGCCGCGCACGCCGTCGCCACGATGAGCCCCCGCACGCTGGCCTGCGACTCCTCCGAGGTGACCCTCTCCATGGGTGACCTGGCCGGGCTGCAGAAGCTCTACCAGCTCTGAGGTCAGGGCACGGATCTCACACGAAGGCCCAGTGCGATCGATCCAGTGAGATCATGGTCCGCGGTACCGGTATCCGGCACCGCGGACCGCCTCTATGGGCGACTCGTCGTGGTCCCAGCCGAGCTTGCGGCGCAGGCGCAGCACCGCGAACTTGACCCGCTCCGGCCCCAGCCCGGTCGGGTCGTCCCAGGCATGGGCCAGCAGCTGCGCCGGCGTGAGCACCGCACCCACATGCTGTACGAACGTGTTCAGCAGGCGGAACTCGGTGTTCGTCAGGTCGACCTCCCGCTCGCCGCCGGGCTCCGGCAGGGTCACCAGCCGGCTGCGACGGTCGATGGTCACCAGCCCGTCGACATACCGGTCGTCGCGGGCGGTGGGAATGTGGGCGGCGCGGCGCAGCAACGCCTCGGCGCGGGCCAGCAGCTCGTTCGGGGCGAAGGGCTTGGTCACGTAGTCGTCGGCGCCGCCGCGCAGGCCACGCACCTTGTCGCTCTCCATGCCGTGCCCGGTGAGCATCAGCACCGGCAGGTCGGCGAGGTCGCGGATGCGTTCCAGGACGGCCCAGCCGTCCATGCCCGGCAGCCCGACGTCCAGGAGCACGAGGTCGGGGCGCTCCTCGTGGAGCGCGCGCAGCCCGGCCGGCCCGTCGGCGCGACGCACGAACTCGTAGCCGGCACGCTCGAACACCCGCTGGAGCAACGCCGCGATGTCGGGCTCGTCCTCGACGGCGAGGATCTTCGTCATGACGGTCCTCCCGGCTCGAACCGTACGGGCCGGCCGGGGAGCGGTCAGCACGGCTCGCGGAATTCACCCGGTCGAGACCGCTCGCCCGCTTGGGACATTCGCCGAGAACGTGAGTGATCTTGCAGGTCACGGGGTATCCGTCGACCAGCGGAAAAGTGCCTCTTCGTTGGATCGGTGGTGGAGCCATGTACACGCATCGTCTACATGAGGGCGGAAGCTTCAGTACTACCTCGGGCGCGCGGCGTCGCCGCGTTCGCGCGGCTCGCCGCCGGACGGCCGCGTTGCGAGCCCGGCTGGCCGACGAGTCGCTCACCTCGAAGGTGGACCTCGACCGGGACCAGAGCACGTTCGGCGCCCGGGACGCGTAGTCCCACGTAGACCCACGAGGTGGCGAACCCGCTTCACGGGACCGTCACCGGGGTGCCGGTCAGGACCAGCCGCACGTCGATGTCGGGGGCGAGCCGGGCGACCGCGTCCTGGTAACGACGAGGGTCCCGGTCGGACCTGGTGATCATCCGGTCGCCCAGCCGGCCGCTGTGGAAGGCGTAGTGGTGGGGCACGGCCAGCGTCGGGTTCAGGACGGCCGTCAACCCGGCCGCCTCCTCGGCGTCCATGACCACCTGCCGCAGGTTCATCGTCCGGACGCACAACCCGTTGGTCGGCAGGATCGCCAGGTCGACCGGGCCGAACCGCGCCGGGACGGTGTCCAGCTCCGGCACCCGCAGCGAGTCGCCGCCGAAGAAGACCGTGCGGCCGAAGGCCTGGATCACGAACGTGACCTCGTGGACGCCGTGCCGGCCGGGGGTCGCGGTCACCGTGAGGTCCCCGACGCTCGTCGCCGCCCACGACTCGATCACGCGGATGTCGCGGAAACCCTTGTCCCGTGCGATGTTCGCGACGGTGCCGGGCCCGATCAGCGGGGTGTCGAGGTCGAAGCCCGCGGTGACGAGAGCCGCCAGGTCACAGTGGTCGTAGTGCTCGTGGCTCACCACGACCGCGTCGACCGGCCCCAGGGACCCGGCGGTCGACGCGACGGGTTCGCCGGGGTAGTAGGTCGCTGTCTGGGTGAACCACGGGTCGGTGAGCACCCGGAGGCCGCCGATCTCGATCAGCTGGCAGGCGTGACCGATGCGGGTCACCGTCAGCGGACTACGCATGCCGGCCCCCGAGGTCGAGCAACGCGCCCAGCAGCTCCTCGGGCGTCTCGACCTGCGGCAGGTGGCCGGTGCGGGGCAGCAGGGTGAAAGTCGACAGCGGGATCGCGGCGGCGTACGCCCGGCCGTAGTCGGGATCGACGATCCCGTCGCTCTCGCCCCACACCACGTGGACCGGGATGTCGACGCCGCGCAGCCGCTCGGCGAGCGTCGGGTCGGACATGGTCGGTCCGGTGTAGCCGATCAGCGCCCGCACGTCCGGACTCGGCCCGGGGGCGCCGCCCGGCGGCACCGGCGCCTTGCTCGGGTCGTGGAAGGAGTGGGCACGCAGCTCCGCCGGCGAGAGGCCGCTGACGTCGGTGATCGGGTGGCCGTCGACCTCGATGCCGACCGCGTCGACGAGCACCGCGCCGCTGACCCGTGGGCTGTGGCACAGGGCGATCTCGGCGGCCAGCCAGCCCCCGAAGGAGTTGCCGACCACGGTCACGTCCGTGAGGTCGAGCCGCTCCAGCAGCGTGACGTACGTCCGCGCCAGCGCCGCCACGCCGGTCAGCCCCTCGCCCTTCGGGGTGCCGCCGAAGCCGGGGTGGGTGGGCAGCAGCACCCGGGTGTGGGTGCGCTCGGCGAGCAGGTCGGCGAAACCGGCCATCGTCGCCACGCCGCCACCGCCGTGCAGCAGCAGGAACGGGCGGGTGCGGTCGCGGTCCTGGAGAGTCAGCTCCACCGGGCTGTCGAGCGTGTAGGTACGGGTGGGCCGGAGGGAACCGGCGGCGACGGGAGGGGTCATCAGCTCATTCACATAAGGAACCTTATCTAAGGATACTGATATAAGCAACCTGACTTCAGCCGCTACGATCGCCGCATGAAGCACCGACCGGCCGACGTCGCCCTGGCCGTCAAGCGCCTGCAGTACCGCCATCACCGCGCGCTGAGCCGCGCACTGGCGCCCCTGGGCCTGTCCCTCGTGCAGTGGGACACCCTGCGCCATCTGCACCGGCGGCCGGACGCCTCGCTGCACGACCTCGCCGTGCTGACCTTCCAGACCGACCAGTCCTTCGGCTCACTGGCCACCCGGATGGCCGACCGCGGCCTGATCGAGCGGGTCCCCGGGCCCGGCAGGGCCGTGCGGCACCGGCTCACCGAGGAGGGCGCCCGGCTGCGTGCGGCCGGCCAGGCGGCCGTGGACGTCGTTCTCGAGTCGAGCTTCCACGCCCTGTCGGACGCCCAGCTCGGCCAGCTCGGCGAGCTGCTGGACGCCGCCCTCGGCCCCGACCCGACCGCGTTGGGGACCGGTTCGTCACACGAGCCGCCGCGCGGTGCTGTTTGATGTCCGGAGCAGCACGCCATGACCAGGGTGGAGGTGAGGCGGCCCCCGACGGGCCGCGGACGTGTCACACGGTGAAACACGCACGATGCCGAACCAGGCCGAGGCCGGGCCGGGGTGGCCGGCCGCGCCCGTCGCGATCGTGGTCGTGGACACCGACGGGGTCGTCGCCGACGTCAACGACGCAGGCCGCGCCCTCCTGCCGGACGTGGCGGTGGGCACCGTGCTCGCCGACCCGTGGCTGCGGGACGCCCACGACCGGGTCCTCGCCGGCGGCGCGGAGACGGCGATCGGACGGCTGGGCGAGCGGAGCATCGTGGCACACCCGGTGCGGCACGGCGCCGACGTCGCGTGGTGGCTCGTCGACACGACCGCCGAGGAGGAGCTCCGCCTCGAACGACGGCGCACCGACTTCCTCGCGACCGCGTCGTCCGCCCTGCTCGCGTCGCTGAACCCGGACCGCTGCATGGAGATGACCGCCCAGCTCGCGGCCACCTACCTCGCCGACGCGGCGCTGGTCATCGCGCCGGGGCGGCAGGGCTGGCTCCCGATGGTGTCGTGCGTGCGGGACGGACATCCCGTGCGGGACAAGCGGGTCGCGAACCCCGACGAGGTGCCGGGCCTCGGCGAGGCGCTGCGGGGGTTCCCGCCGGTGCCGTCGCGGTGGATCGACCCGGCCGGCGCGCCGGAGTGGCTGCGCCCGCCGGACTTCGGCGAGGTCGGCTCGCTGGTGGTGACGCCGCTGCCGGGACACGGCGTGCCCGCCGGCGCACTGGTGCTGCTGCGCCGCTCCCAGCAGGCGGTGTTCAGCGACGACGAGGAGCTGTTCGCCCGCTTGTTCGCCGCGCGGGCCGGGAGCGCCCTGTCCGCCGCGCACGCCTACGCCCAGCAGGCCCTGATCACCGACGTGCTGATGCGCGACCTGCTGCCACCCGCGCTGCGGGAGGTCGGTGGGGTCGACTTCGCCGGCCGGTACCGGGCCGCGTTGGACACCGACCGGGTGGGCGGCGACTTCTACGACGTGCATCCCGCCGGCGACGGGCGCGCCGAGACCCTCGCCGTCCTCGGCGACGTGTGCGGCAAGGGCCTGGAGGCCGCCGTGCTCACCGGCAAGATCCGCACCACGCTGCGTGCGCTGCTGCCGATGGCCGACGACCACCAGCGGCTGCTGCGGCTGCTCAACGACGCGCTGCTGACCCCGGCAAGCACGAGGTTCGCGACGCTCGTGCTGGCCTCGGCCGTCCGCGACGGCGCCGCCGTACTCCTGCGGCTGACCGCGGCGGGGCACCCGCCGCCGCTGGTCGTGCGCGCGAACGGCGAGGTCGAGGAGGTCGACACGCGCGGCATGCTGGTCGGCGTCCTGCCCACGATCCGCTCGCGGACGGCGACCGTGACGCTGGCCCCCGCGGACACGTGCCTGCTCTACACCGACGGGATCGTCGAGGTGCGCGGCGGCCCGCTCGGCAACGAGATGTTCGGGGAGCGGCGGCTGCGCGGGGCGCTGGCGGAGTGCGCCGGCCTGCCCGCGGAGGCGACCGCCGAGCGGATCCACATGCTGGCGATGCAGTGGGCGGGCGACCGCCCGCACGACGACATGGCGGTGGTCACCATCACGGCCTCCCGCGGGCAGCACCTCACCGCCGTCGGGGGGCATGGACGCGGGCGGTACACGTCGTGACCGCCACCCGCGCGGTCGCCGGGACCCGGTACCCCGAGCTGCTGTGGGACGCCGTGCTGGCGTGCGACGAGTACGCGGCCCGCGACGTCGCGTTCGCCGCGCTCGACGCGGGGGTGAGCGCGGAGTCCGTGCTCCTCGACGTCGTCGGGGCGGTGCAGCGCCGGGTCGGCGTCGAGTGGGCGGCCGCGCGCATCACCGTCGCACAGGAGCACGCCGCCACCGCGATCAACGAACGCGTCATCGCGGCACTCGCCACCCGCACGCCCCGGCCGGCGGCCCGGCACGGCCGGATCACGGTGTCCTGTGTGGACGGTGAGTGGCACGCCCTGCCGGCCCGGCTGCTGGCGGAGACGTTGACACTGCGTGGTTTCACGGTCGACTACCTCGGCGCGCAGGTCCCGGCGCCGCACCTCGTCGCGCACCTGCACCGCACCGCGCCCGAGGCGGTCGCGCTGTCCAGCTCGATCCCGACCCGCCTGCCCGTCGCGCACGCCACCGTCACCGCCTGCCAGGCGGCGGGGGTGCCGGTGATCGTCGGCGGCGCGGCGTTCGGGGCGGACGGCCGCTACGCGCGACTGCTCGGCGCGCAGGCGTGGGCGCCGGACGCCCGCGCCGCGGCCGACCGGCTCGCCGCGGCGCCGCTCCCCCGGCCCGTCGGCGCGCACCAGCCGATCGACGACCTGCCCCACCTCGCCGACCAGGAGTACTCGATGGTCGCGCGCTCGGCGACCTCGCTCGTCGCGGCGGTGTACGCGGGTCTCGCCGAGCGGGTGCCCGCGATGCGCGACTACGGCGAGCAGGAACGCCAGCACACGGCGCAGGACCTCGCGCACATCGTCGACTTCCTGGCCACGGCCCTGTACGTGGGCGACGAGGAGCTGTTCACCGGGTTCGTGGCCTGGACCGCGGGCATCCTCGCCGCACGCGGCGTCCCGCCCCACGCGCTGCACGCGGGGCTCGACCTCCTCGCGGCGCGGCTGCGTGACTTCCCCAGAGCCGGCCGCCTCGTCGCGGCCGGGATCGACCAGCTCGAACGGATCCACTGATGCCCACACTTCCGCAGTTGACCTACTCCTGGGACAGTCCGGCCGCCGCGGTCAGCCGTGTCCGGCTCGTCGGGAACCTGGTCAACGAGAACGCCGACCTGCTGCTGGCGGCGATCCTCGAGGACCTGTCCGGCCACCCGGCGGCGCGTGAGCTGCACGTCGACTGCGCGGACGTCGGGCTGTGCGACTCGCGTGGGCTGTCGGTCCTGCTGATGCTCCGCCGCCGCACCGACTCGCTCGGGATCGCGCTCCACGTCGCCAACCGCGGGCAGGCGCTGGCGCACCTGCTGGAGCGCACCGGCACCGCGGAGTACCTGGTCCCCGCCCACTGCGCGGCCGTCCCGGACGAGGAGACGTCCGGCTGAGCGGTGCCCGGCTGATAAAGTGAACGGGATGCGACAGTCCGGTGTGGTGACCGACGTGCGCCGCCTCGGCCCGCACGATCATGTCTGCTGCGGGTTCGACGACCGCACCGAGTTCCGGACCGCCGCCCTGGCGTTCCTCGACGCGGGACTGGGGCTCGGGCATCGGGTCTGGTACGTGGGTGAGTCCGGTGACGGCGTGCACGACGCGCTGACGGGCGCCCGGCCAGGTGCCGTCCAGCTGGTGTCCGTCGCCACGCAGTACGCCGCCGACGCCACTGTGGCACCGAACGAGCGGGTCGAGACCTACGCGACGGCCACGCGGAACGCGCTCGCGGCCGGGTTCACCGGGTTGCGTGTCGCCACGGACGTCACCGCCATGGTCCGCACGCCGGCCCGGCTCGACGCCTTCGCGCGGTACGAGCACCAGGCCGACCAGCTCATGGCCAGGAGCCCGTTCTCGGCCATGTGCGCCTACGACCGGCGGGTCCTCGGGCCGGACCTGCTGACCCAGCTCGCGACCATGCACCCGCTGACGACGGAGGCGGCGTCGTTCCAGCTGCACGCGAGCGGCAGGCTGGACTGCGCGGCGGCCATCAGCGGCGAGCTGGACCTGGCGAGCGCCGAGCTGCTCGCCCTCGCACTCGACCGGGCGGAGCTGCGGCCGACCGGCGGCGAGCTCGTGCTCGACGCGACCGAGCTGACCTTCATCGACCGGCGGAGCCTCGCGATGCTCGCCGAGCACGCGAGGGCCCTCGGCGCGACACTGGTGCTGTGCACCGACCAGCATGTCCCCCACCGCCTGACACAGGTGCTGGCCTGGGACAACGTCCGGATCGACGCGGCGTCATGAGGACGGGAGCCGCCGCCGGGCATGTCGGGTACTACCACGAGGCACTCACCTACGCCTCGGACGCGGAGCTGCTGGCGGTCGTCGTCCCGTTCCTGAGCGGCGGGGTGGCCGAAGGTGAACCGACGATCGTGGCGCTGGGCGAGCAGCACGCGGAGCTGGTCCGCGCGGAGCTGCCGCCGGAGGTCGCGGGCAGGGTGGAGTTCCACCCGGGTGGGGACATGTACGCCCGGCCCGCGTCCGCCATCCGCTCCTACCGCGAGATGCTCGCCGGCCACACGGCCGGCGGCGCCGGCCAGATCCGGATCATCGGCGAGCTGCCGCCGGCCGAGCTCGGCGCGACGTGGGACTGGTGGGCCCGGTACGAGTCGGCCATCAACCACTCCTACGACGAGTTCCCGCTGTGGAGCATGTGCGCGTACGACACGAGGGTCACGCCGGCGCACGTGCTGGCCGACGTCGCACGCACGCACCCGCGCACCGCCCGGCCCGGCGACGAGCACGCGCCGAACGCCGACTACGTCGTGCCCGGCGAGTTCCTCGGCCGGCACACCCCGGTGGCGCTCGACCCGCTGCAGCTGACGCCGCCGGCCGTCGACCTGCAGGACCCGGCCGCGGCCGAGACGCGCGCGGCGATCGCGCGGCTCAACGAGCGCGGCATCCTCTCCCGGCGGCAGCTCGGCGACCTGCAGCTCGCGATCACCGAGGTGGTGACCAACGGGCTGACCCACGGGACCCCGCCCGTCACCGTCCGGTGCTGGGCGGGTGCGGACCGGATCGTGACCACGGTGACCGACCGCGGCCGGGGCCCGAAGGACCCGTTCGCCGGCCTGCAGGCCGCGGCCCACGCCCCGAACGGCGGCTTCGGCCTGTGGCTGGCCCACCAGCTCTGCGACCACGTGGCCATGACCCGCGACGAGGACGGCTTCACCCTCCGACTCATCAGCGGCGATCCGTACCACCGCGTCGGCGAGGCGTGACGAACGGTTCGACCATTCGCCGCGGGCTACCCCTGGGTCATGACGACCTACACGTACGCCGCCGACGCCGACGTTCCGGCGGACGTGCTGTTCGCGTACCTGGCCGACCCGCGGAACATGCCGCGGTTCGTCCCGCGGATGACCAGCGCCGAGCCCGGGGACGGGGAAACCGTGCACGTCGAGGCCGAGGTGCACGGCCACCACATCGAGGGCTCGGCCTGGGTGCGGCCCGACAGGTGCGCACGCCGCCTCGCGTGGGGCGCCGAGGGCGCGGGCGACTACTACGGCGAGCTCCAGGTCGACGAGATCGAGCCCGGCCGGTCCCGCATCAGCGTGGCGCTGCACAGCGTCCGTGCGGTGGAAGGCGGCGAGGTCCAGGAGGATCTGGAGCAGACCGTGGCCACGCTGGCGCAGGCCGCCGCCGCGGCCGGCGAGGCCATGCGGGGCCGCTAGTGTCCCGCGCCGGAAATCAGGCAACTAATTCGGCGGCCCAGCTTCCCGCTGGCGGCGTTGCCGGTTCGCCCAGGTACGACCCAGTACGAGGACGAACCGGCGCCTTGCCAGCAGAAACCCGGATCCACCGACCTAATCACCGCATTCCCGGCGCGGGACACTAGCTAGGGACGTCCGCGACGAGCGCGGACGACCAGGTCCGCCATGCTGCCGTGTGCGTGCGCGCGGGTCCTCGACTCCGCCACCTCGACGTCCCACCGCTCGGCGGGCAGGGCGCCGGTGACCGCGTCGGCACCGATCGACGCCCGCTCGGGTGCATGGGCCGCCGAGTGCTCGTCGGCATGGTCGTGGCCGACGACGAGCAGCGTTCCGCCCGGGGCGACGGCCTCGGCCAGCCGGGCGACGAACTCGCCGAAGGGCACGGTGGGATGCACGTACTGGCTGACCACCAGGTCGTACCGCTCCGGCGGCTCCCACGTCGTCAGGTCGGCGACGACCCACGAGATGTCGAGTGCCGCCGCGAGGTCCCTGGCATCGCCGATGGCGGTCGGTGAGACGTCGACGGCCGTCACCCGCCAGCCTTGCCGGGCAAGCCAGATGGCGTCCGTGCCACGCCCGCAGCCGGCGTCGAGCGCCGTTCCGGCGGGAAGACCCGTCACCTCGGCCACCAGCTGGGGGCTCGGGGCATCGTGTGCGGTCCTGTGGCCCTGGTAGTGGTCCTCCCACCATTGCGGGCCGAAAGCCGTGTTCATGGCTCCACGGTATGACGATCTTCGATTTTGGCAACCAGGTTTGCGATATTGGCAAGAACCCGCGTAGCATCGCGGCCATGTCCCAGGTCGATCTGTCCGATGTCGTGCGCCAGCGCATCCGTGGGCTACGCCAGGCGCGGGGGTGGAGCCTGGACTCGCTCGCCGCCCGGTGCCACCTCGGCCCGTCGACGCTGAGCCGGATCGAGACGGGTCACCGGCGCATCGACCTCGACCAGCTCGTCGCGCTCGCCCATGCGCTGGACACCACCATCGACCATCTCGTGGAGCCGATCGACGACGCCGACGTGATCATCCGGCCGGTACGGCATCAGGAGGCCGGCCTGACCACGTGGGTCCTGTCGCGTGACGCGGCCCAGCACGGCGGCCGCCTGGTGGCGAAGATGCGGATCACGCCAGAACGGCGCGCCGGCCCGGGGCAGCTGGCCGTGCACCCCGGGCGGGAGTGGTTCACCGTGCTCAGCGGCACCGTGACGCTCCACCTCGGCGAGCGAGTGCTCACCGTCGGCCCGGGTGAGGCGGCGGAGTTCTCCACCATGATCCCGCATTCCATCGGCGCACCGGAGGGCCCGGTCGAGATCCTGACCATGTTCGACCAGGACGGGGAACGGGCGCACCTGCGGCCGGCGGAGTGACCGGCGCCTACCCGAGACCGGCCAGGTCGCCGTTCCGCATCACCGCGAGCACCTGCCCGACCGGGCCGCTTTCCGGGGGTGGCACGGTGACCCGCACCAGCCCCTCGGCCTCGGCGGCCGCCGCGCCGGGCAGCACGTCCTGCCACGGCCGCCCGGAGGGCATGTTCCCCGTCAGCACGTCGGAGACCCGGTCCACGTCACCCTTCAGGCAGATGATCTGGGTGCCGTCCCCGCGCACCCCGACCGCCTCGCCGGTGCCCTGGAGCTGGGCCGCGACCACATCCCCCAGGCATTTGGCGAGACCGACCAGCACGTCGTCGCCGGCCAGTGTCTCGTCGCCCGGTTCGGTCACCCACTCGACGGCCTCCTTCGCCGGCGCGAAGGCGAACCTCCCGTCGCTGGTCACGATGTCGTTCAGCTGCTGCAGCGGCACCGTGTCGGCGAACGGCCCGCCGAGGTCGATCTCGTAGTCGCCCGCGGACCGCCACCGGGTGCCGCCGTAGGCCGGCTCGCCGTCGATGTCCAGGTCGCGCAGCTTCCCCTCCACGGCGTCGACGTCGTAGTCGCCCCAGAGGACCGTGGCCTGCTTCGGCGCCTTGCCGGCGAAGATCGCGCCGTCGAACCCGTCGAGGCGCAGCCCCAGGGACTCCTCGAGGGACACGCTGAACGAGGCGATCGAGCTGTAGCCGACCCCCTGCAGCATCTGGTAGCGGAGCTTATCCTTGGCGTTGTCCTTGCCCTTGACCTTGTCCACCAGCGCTTTCACGGCGGCGGGCTCGCCGTACTCGACGGACGCCCGAGTCTGTTCGGTGGCGTGGACCCGGCCGAGGGCGAGGAGCAGACCACTGCCGAGCAGGCCGCTCTGGCCGGTGGAGTCGTCCGAGCAGCCGGCCAGCACCAGTCCGGTGGCGACGATGATCGTCAGGGGCTTGCGCACGGCCAGACCGTACAACAGAACGACAGCTGTCACAGTGACCATGAGGATCTCCGGAATGCGCTCTGCGGGAACGGCATCGTGGTCGATCAGCGTCGACCAGTGGGACCAGTTGCTGGAGTGCGCACTGTGGATCCGGGCCGCGGAACGGATCGAGGTGCCGGCCGGCGGGCCGGTGACCGGACCGCCGGACGTCGACCCGGCGCCCGAGCCGTCCCTGCCCGCCGGTGACGGGTTGGCCGAGGGGTGGCTCTGGTGGTGGCGGACCCTGCTGACCCGAACCGCGACGCCGGACCTGGCCGAGCTGTCCCGGTGCGGCCCGCCCGACTTCGAGGGCCTCGCCGGTCATCCGGCGCTGCGGGACGTCGTGAGTGCCCGGTGGGGCGAGGCGCAGTCGTGGTACTCGGCCCGCAAGCGGGCCGGGGTCAAGGCGTTCCTGGCGGCACACAGCCGCGCGCGCGAAGGCATGGTCGTCCGGGCGGTGGAGGCCGAACTCGGCCACGACGCCGAGCCGTTCTCGGTGCGGATCGTCGTGCTGCCGGTCCACGACGAGCAGATCCGTTCGGCGGGCCAGGCCACGTTCCTCGTTCCCGAGCGCGTGCACGCCACCAGCGCCTACGACGACTGGCTGCACGCCCTGGTCCGCGCACTCGCCTGAGCGCGGCGATACGCTGCCGGTCATGACCGGCTACCCGCGTGGAGTGTGATGGGGCGCCCTCCCGCGCACTCCCCCGACGACTTCGTCGACGCCGCCGTGCGGCTGTTCGCGGCCGGCGGCGCCCGTGCCGTCACGATGACGTCCGTCGCACGGGAGGTCGGGGTCCACAGTGGATCCGTCTACCACCGCTTCCCGGGCCGCCCGGCGCTGCTCGCCGCGATGTGGCTGCGCACCGAGCGGCGGTTCCACCAGCGACTGCTGCGGGTCGTCGACGAGCACCCCGGCGCCGACGGCGTGGTACGCGCGAGCGGGTGGATCGTGGACTGGTGCCGGGACAACGCGGGCGAGGCGGCCGTCCTGCACGCGGGCGTCCGCGCGTTCTCGCCCGACACCTGGCCGGCCGCGGCCCGCGCCGAGCTCGACGAGAACACCGCCGTGCGGGACCGGGAGGTCGCCCGAGTGACGCGAACGCTGCGGACCCGGACCGGACGCGACGCCGACGAGGTTCTCCTGGCACTGATCGACCTGCCGATCGCCGTCGTCAGCCGCTACCTGGCCCGCGGCACCGTCCCACCGGCGTCGGCCACCCGGCTGACCAGGCGGATCGCGAAGCTGATCATGTCCTGACCCTGGTCGCGACGATCGTTCCCTGGGCCACCGCGCACAGCACCGAACCGCCGTCCGGGCCGAGGACACGCAGCTCGGCCGTGCACACGGCCTGCCGCGAACCGGCATGCACCACCACGGCTTCCGCCCGCAGCACGCCGTCCCGGGCCGCGCGCAGGTAGCTGATCGTGAAGCCGGCCGTGATGACGTCCGGGCCGAGGACGCTGCCACCGGCGAACGTCAGCACGTTGTCCGCCGCGTATGCCAGGACACCGCCGTGCACCACGCCGTACTGCTGCCGGTGCAGATCCCTGATGTCGATCTCCAGCGTGGCCGCGCCCCGCTCCAACACCGTGCACCGCGCGCCCACCTGCCCGTTGAACGGCTGCGCCGCCAGCACGGCGTTGCCGAGCTCGACCGTGGGCCGGAAGTCCGTCATGACGCGACCACCAGCCGGTAGCCGACGTCCAGTGACTCCCGGGCCAGCAGGTCACCGTGCCGGCGCCGCCACGCGCCGGTACGCAGGTCCGCGGCCAGCCGAGCCATCGCCGGCCCCACCACGGACGCCGGCAACGCCGCGACGCCGGACATCCCGGCCCGCACGCCATCGTCGAGGTAGGCGGCCGGCCGTCGCCAGTACGCGGCGAGAAAGCCGTCCGTGCAGTCCCACGGCACGTCGACGACCCGTACCTCCGCGCCGTCGAGCACGCGCAGCACGGTGTCCACCGTGGCCAGCCGCCGTTCCCGGACGGTGATCTCGGGCAGGTAGTCGGCGACCAGCCAGTAGCGGGCCATGACCTCGACGTCCCAGGTGAGCACGACCTGCCGCCGGGCGACCCGGCGCAGTTCGGTCAGGCCGGCGACCGGGTCGCGCCAGTGGTGCACGGTGAGCAGCGCCAGCGCGACGTCGAACCGGCCGTCGGCGCAGGGCAGGTCCTCGGCCACCGCCCGCACGGCCGGCGCCGCGCCGGGACCACGCTGCCGCACCATCGTGACGGACGGCTCGACGGCCAGCACCCGGCGCCCGGCGGGCTCGTACGAGCCGGTGCCCGCTCCCACGTTGACCACCGTCGCGGCGTCGGCGAGCGCGGCATGCAGCTGGCGAGCGATACGCGGGTCGGGACGGCGCACCTCGGCGTAGCCACGGCCGAACGTGCGGTACGGGTCGGTCGGTGACGGCACGGTTTTTGAGGATAGCCTCAAAAACTCGGGCGTGGTGAAGTCGCGGGAACTCGGGCCGGGCTTCGTGCGACTACAGGAGCTGCCCGAC
>NZ_DASQCC010000203.1:0-36648 GCF_035634895.1 Actinophytocola sp.
TGCCTGCGTGAATGTCCCATTCGCTCGCACTGACCGGGTGAAAGTTGTCCACAGCCCGCGCCGACCAGGGGTTTTGTCAGTGCCAGCCGGTAGACTGGCGTGGCGGGGTGCCCCCGGGATCGGGTCAGGGGGTCGGCAAAGTCGATCACCTGGTTTGTGGGGCGGGCACGGTCTTGTTGATCATGTGATTGCTGATGTCCCATGATCGTTGGAGAGCCGTGCCCGTGGTGGAATCCTGCCTGATCCCTGCTGCGTTTGATCGACTGGCCCCGGTGGGTAGCGCGAGCAGTGAGTCGGTGATCGGTCTTGATCAAGTGGCTGACGGGTGGGGGCTGCCTACTCTCCATTCTGGGGCTGGAAAATCAAAAATCGTTTTGCCTGGTCAGGCATGTTTCGGGTGGATGGCGTGTCCGTGCGGAGGGACTACGCGTGACGAGCGGGGGATCTACCTGAGGTTGGGGCCGCGTTCGGCGGCTACCGCGACGCGGCGGCGGAGGTCGGGGTCCATCAGGGCCACCACCGGGGCCAGGCGGGAGAACAGGTCGTGCTTCTCCACCGCGCGCACCAGGTGGCCCAGGATGTGTGGCTCGGTCAGGGCGGGGAGCGTCAGGACGCGTCGCTGGGCCTGCTCGCTCATCACGGACACCGCCAACAGCAGCTCCTCCAGCGCGCCGTCGTCGATGGCCGTGTGGAGCAGCTTCGTCAGGGTCTCGTCGTCCTCCTCGGCCGCGTACTCGGCCAGGCGACCGCGGAGGGCCTCGTCGTTCACGCGGCCGACCAGGGCCAGACCCGCCGACCGCAGCTCGGGTGGGCCGGTCAGCGCGTCGCGCACCGTGGCGTGCAGGCGTTCCGGCGGCAGGAGTGCCACGGCCCTCGTCAGCTGCTCGTCCGACTCCGCGTAGAAACCTATCTGCAGCAACGCTTCGGTCGCCACCGTCGCGGTCACGTCGCGGACTATCTGCTCCGTCGCGGTGTCCAACAACCTCCCCAGCGTGATGAAGTCGCCTCTCTCGACCAGTTCCACGACCACGGCCACCACGCGGTCCGGGCGCACGCGATGAACCAGCGCCCCCGCACGCCTCGGGTCCAGATGCACGCACGCCTCGGCCAGGAACTCCACCGGCATCCGGTTCGCCAGCTCCGCAGCACGGTCGGGGGGCAACTCGCCGGCCACCCGCGCGGCCAGCAGCGGTGTGAACGCTCGCAACGTGATCCGCACGTTCACCGCCGTCGGCAGGACGCGGGTGATCATGGCCACCCGCTGGAACGCGGCCTTGTGCTCGTCGTACAGGGTGGCGACGGCGTTCTCCCGCAGGCGCCGGATCGCGCTGTGCGGCAGCTCGGCGGCGAACGCGATCTCCTCCGCCGTGGTGCCCAACGCCCTGGCCAGCTTCACCAGCTCGGCTTTCGTCGCGAGGTCGTGGCCCATCAGCGCCCCAGGATCTTGCTGACCGTGCCCCGTAGCACCGGTGGCATCTGCCGCAGCGCCTCGGCCGACGCCGCCCTGATCGCCGTCGCCTGCCGCTCCCGCGCGGCCACCAGCACGTCGCGCAGCTCCTCCAGGGCCTCGTCCGACAGACCCTCCACGACTCGCACGTCGGCCCCCAGCCAGTGTGTCAACACCTCGCGTACGTCACCGCGCATATGGAAACTTTGTCATGTGCGGCGCCGACAATCACGTGCGGTGTGCGACTACCCCGCCGCGCGGGCCGGAATCGACCTCGCGGGACCCTTCCTCGCCGGAACGGCCAGCTCGCCGAACGGACGCCGTCGACACCGCGTTCATGCCCGCCACCAGGGCTTTCTTCCCCTCTCCCACCCTCTGCGACCACCGACGGACGGATCGCCGCCCAGTCCCACGCCTTGCCACGCTCGGTGACCATCCGAATGTGAGCGTTAACACACACAGTCGGCGAGCGCCGGCCGCGAGGCCCAGCGCTCCGGGAGAGCGAGTGTCCAGTTGACACGGACCGTCGTCGCGAATGGGCACTTTCGCGGCGCGCATGTTCGCGCAGAGTGAATGGAGCCTTGCGACGCGGCGCTCCTCGGGCCGGTGGTGCCAGGATGGGGCCATGCCCGAATGCACGCACGTCGCCGAGATACGCGACGTCACACCCAGCACCACCGAGGGCTGCGAGGACTGTCTCGCGGTCGGCGGTCGCTGGGTCCACCTGCGCGAGTGCCTGACCTGTGGCCACATCGGCTGCTGCGACTCGTCCCCGGCCAAGCACGCGACCGCCCACTACAACAGCACAAACCACCCGGTGATCCAGTCCTTCGAGCCCGGTGAGGACTGGCGCTGGTGCTACGTCGACCAAGTGGCCGTGTGAGTGAATAGCGCCGTGAACAAACCCGTACTGCTGACCGTCGACGACGACCCCGGGGTGTCCCGGGCGGTGGCGCGCGACCTGCGCCGCCGCTACGGCGAGGGGCACCGCGTGGTGCGGGCGTCGTCCGGGCAGGAGGCGCTCGACGCGCTCAAGGAGCTCAAGCTGCGGGGTGAGCAGGTGGCCGCCATGCTCGCCGACTACCGCATGCCCGAGATGAACGGCATCGAGTTCCTCGAGCAGGCCATGGACCTGTTCCCGCGGGCCCGCCGCGCGCTGCTCACCGCGTACGCCGACACCGACGCCGCCATCCAGGCCATCAACCTCGTCGACGTCGACCACTACCTGCTCAAGCCGTGGGACCCGCCGGAGGAGAAGCTCTACCCGGTGGTGGACGCGCTGATCGAGACGTGGCGCAGCTCCGGGGCCACCGCGGTCGAGGACATCAAGATCGTCGGGCACCGGTGGTCGGCGCCGACCTACGGGGCGCGTGACTTCCTCGCCCGCAACGCGGTGCCGTACCGGTACTACACGATCGACGAGCCGGAGGGTCGCCGGCTGCTCGAGGCGGCGGGAGCCGACCCGACCGAGATCCCGGTGGTGATCACCACCGACGGGCAGGCGTTGCTGGCCCCGACCGATGCCGAGATCGCGGCGGCCGTCGGCCTGACCGTGGACCCGGCGACCGACTTCTACGACCTCATCGTGGTCGGCGGCGGACCGGCCGGTCTCGGCTCGGCCGTCTACGGCGCGTCGGAGGGGTTGCGCACGGTCCTCGTCGAGCGGCAGGCCGCGGGCGGGCAGGCCGGGCAGAGCTCCCGCATCGAGAACTACCTCGGCTTCCCCGACGGCGTGTCCGGTGCGCAGCTGACCGACCGGGCGCGGCGCCAGGCGGTGAAGTTCGGCGCGGAGATGCTGACCGCGCGGGACGTCGTCGCGCTGGAGGTCCAGGGCTCCGCGCGGGTGGTCCGGTTCGGCGACGGCAGCACCATCTCCGCGCACGCGGTGATCCTCGCCACGGGCGTGGACTACCGCAACCTGACCGCGCCCGGCTGCGACGACCTGACCGGACGCGGCGTGTTCTACGGCTCGGCCAACACCGAGGCCCCCGAGTGCGCCGGCAACGACGTCTACATCGTGGGCGGCGCCAACTCCGCTGGTCAGGCGGCGGTGTTCTTCTCACGGCACGCGCGGTCGGTCACGTTGGTGGTACGGGGTGAGTCGCTGCACTCGTCGATGTCGCACTACCTGATCCAGCAGCTGGAGGCCATCGAGAACGTGCGGGTGCGCACCTGCACGACCGTCGGCGAGGCGACCGGCGACGAGCACCTCGAGAAGCTCCGGCTGGACCACATCGACGGCTCGTCGGAGGTCGTGGAGACGAGCCACCTGTTCATCTTCATCGGCGCGCAGCCCCAGACCGACTGGCTCGACGGCGTGGTGGAGCGGGACGAGCGAGGGTTCATCTGGACCGGGCCGGACCTGCTGGTGGACGGCGAGCGGCCCAGCGGGTGGCCAATGGACCGCGATCCGTTCTACCTTGAATCGAGTGTTCCTGGCGTCTTCGTCGCCGGTGACGTGCGTGCCCAGTCGGTCAAGCGGGTCGCGTCGGCGGTCGGTGAGGGTGCCATGGCGGTGACGCTCGTGCACCGGTACCTGGAGGAGCAGTGACCACCCCAGCGCAGCTACGCGAGCTGTTCCTGTTCGCGGACCTGACCGACGACCAGCTCGAGTGGGTGACGGCGCACGGCGACGTCGTCTCGTACAAGGCCGGCCAGACCGTGTCCGTCGAGGGCGAGCCGGCCGAGTGCTTCTACGTGCTGCTCTCCGGCACGCTGAGCATGGTCCGCAAGGTCCGCGGCGACGAGGTCGAGATCACGCGGAGCGACCAGCCGGGGGCGTACTCGGGCGCGACCCAGTTCTACCTCGGTGAGCAGGTCGACCAGGTCTACGGGGCGACCATCCGCGCGGTCACCGACGCCACGTTCCTCGCGCTCCCCGCGACGGACTTCGCGGCCAAGTTCGGCCAGTGGTTCCCGATGGCCGTGCACCTGCTGCAGGGCATGTTCGTCGGCCTGCAGAACGCCAACGTGCTGGTGGCGCAGCGGGAGCGGCTGCTGGCGCTCGGCAAGCTGACCGCCGGGCTCACGCACGAGCTGAACAACCCGGCGGCGGCCGCCGTGCGCGCGACCGAGACGCTGCGGGAGCGGTTCGCCGGCATGCGGCACAAGCTGGCGATGCTGGCCGACGGCCATTTCGACGGACTCCAGCTGCACCAGCTCACGAAGATCCAGGACAAGTTCATCCAGCGGATGGCCGCGGCCGAGGACCTGACACCGATGCAGGTGGCGGACCGCGAGGACGAGCTGGGGGAGTGGCTCGACGAGCGCAAGGTGCCGGGCGGCTGGGACCTGGCCCCGGTCTTCGTGGCGGCGGGGATCACGGCGTCCGACCTGGACGAGGTGTCCAATGTGGTCGACCCGGGCTTCCTGGAGCCGGCGCTGCGGTGGCTCTCCTACACCGTCGAGACGGAGAACCTGCTGATCGAGGTCAAGGAGAGCACCAAGCGGATCTCCGCGCTGGTGGGCGCGGCCAAGCAGTACTCGCAGCTGGACCGGACACCGCACCAGGAGGTGGACCTGCACGAGGGCCTGATCGCGACCCTGGTCATGCTGGCCGGCAAGAAGCCGGAGGGCGTCCGGATCGTGAAGGAGTTCGACCGGTCGCTGCCGCACGTGCCGGCGTACGCGGCCGAGCTCAACCAGGTGTGGACGAACCTGATCGAGAACGCGATCGACGCGGTGGCCGGGGACGGGACGATCACGATCCGCACCGCTTTGGACGGTGACTTCGTGCTCGTCGAGGTGATCGACACCGGTCCCGGGGTACCGGAGGAGCTTCGGCGGCGGGTGTTCGAGCCGTTCTTCACCACGAAGGGGGTTGGGCAGGGGACGGGGCTCGGCCTGGACGTGTCGTGGCGGGTCGTCGTCAACCGGCATGGTGGGGATCTGAAGGTGGTTTCGCAGCCGGGCGACACGCATTTTCAGGTTCGGTTGCCGTTGCGTTCTGCGGTTGGGTAGTCGCTGGGCTGGTTGCGGGGCCGGGGTGGGCCTCCGGGGGCCTCCCGGGGGAGGGGCGCGGGTTGGTCATGTGGTGTGCGTTGGGTGGGGCGGGTTGAACGCTGGTGGGTCTCTCGGGGTGGGCTTTCCTGGGGAGGGCGCGGGTTGGACGGTGGTGGGTCTCTCGGGGGTTGGCTTCTTGGGGAGGGGCGCGGGTTGGTTGTGTGGTGTGTTTGGGTGGGGCGGGTTGGACGGTGGTGGGCCTTCTGGCGGTGGGCTTCCTGAAGGAGGGGCGCGGGTTGGATGGTGGTGGGCTTGGCTTGCCGCTCGCTGTCTTGGCCAGGCCGTGTGGGCCTGGCCCGCGTCAGCGCGGCCTCGATCGTGCCGAGCGGGTTGGCCTGGGCGAGCCGCGTCGCGCGAACCCGTGGTTTGTGGTCAGGATTCCTTGTTGGTCTGGTGTCGCCAGGAGTGTTGCGGGTCGTAGCCCAGGATTCTCCGCGCCTTTTCTATGGACAGCAGGGTCTCGTTCGGGCCGAATTCGCGTTTGTGTGGCACGTTCGGGTATATCTCGGCCAGTAGTTCCTGGTTCGGCCTTGTCATGACCGTGTCCGCGTTCGCGATGATGAACACCTCGAAGCCCGGGTGGTCGTACTCCAGTGCTCGTCGCACTGCCTGGGCGCCGTCTCGGGCGTCGATGTAGGACCACAGGTTCCAGTGACGTGTCCTCGCGTCGGAGTCGAAGGCCGGGAAGTTGGCGTACTCGGCTGGTTCCATCACGTTGGAGAACCGTAGGCCGATGATCTTCAGTTCCGGGTCCCAGCGGCAGAACTGGGCGGCCATCGTCTCGTCCAGTAGCTTGCCCAGCGAGTACGTCGACTCCGGCCTGCCCGCGTACTCCTCGTCCACCGGCACGTACGGGGGTGGGGTCTCGAACGGTAGGCCCAGCACCGTTTCGCTTGACGCCCACACCACGTTCCTGATGCCGGCCAGCCTCGCCGCGGCGAAGACGTTGTATGTCGACGGCACGTTGTTCGCGAAAGTCGTCGCGTTCGCCGTCATGCCCGGGGCCGGGATCGCGGCCAGATGTACCACCGCGTCGACATCTTGGTAACGATCGTCGATTCCGGTCAATGCCTCCACGACCTGTCCGTAGTCGGTCAGGTCGACCCGTGTGTAGGGGCAGGCGTCGGCGGGAACTCGGTCGAGGTTGTGTACTTCCCAGCCGTGTTCCAGCAGGTCAGACACCACTGCCCGGCCCAGCTTGCCGCTCCCGCCCGTCACCACCACGCGTGCCATCGGCGTTCCTTTCCCCGTTTGTCCCCGCTCGGGTGAACGTTAGTTGACCAGATTGCAGTCTTGTGGCCGGCATCACGACCGGGTGGAATCAGACACGGAAGATCGCTGACCGGCCACAGCCAGTGGTCAATCTGCCTTCTTTCGACACCCCTGCTGTCCGTGATCCGGACTGTCGAAAGGACCTACCCGTGACAACACTCAGATCCGCCCTGCGCAGAGCCGCCCTGGTCACCATCAGTGCGGCCGCCGCGCTCGGTGCGGTCGCCGGTCAGGCGGTGGCCGCACCATCCGCGCCGGACGACGACGTGCAACCCCAGGTCGTCGGCGGCACCCGTGCCGACCAGGGCGAGTTCCCGTTCATGGTCCGCCTGTCGATGGGCTGCGGCGGCGCGCTCTACACCCAGAGCATCGTGCTCACCGCGGCGCACTGCGTCAGCGGGACCGGCAACAACACGAGCATCGGCGTCACCGCCGGGGCCGTGGACCTCCAGGACGCGAACCGCATCACCCGCACGTCCACCTACGTCTACCAGGCCCCGGGCTACAACAACCCGAGCGGTGACGACTGGGCGCTGATCAAGCTCAACTCCCCGATCACCAACCAGGCCCTCCTGCCGATCGCCACCACCACGGCCTTCGACAGCGGTACGTTCACCGTCGCCGGCTGGGGTGCCGCGACCGAGGGCGGCGGGCAGCAGCGCTACCTGCTGAAGGCCACCGTCCCGTTCGTCACCGACGCCCAGTGCCAGCAGGCCTACAGCGACCTGGTGCCGAGCGAGGAGATCTGCGCCGGCAACTGGAGCAGCGGCGGCGTGGACACCTGCCAGGGCGACTCCGGTGGCCCGATGTTCCGGCGGGACAACGACAACGCCTGGATCCAGGTCGGCATCGTGAGCTGGGGCATCGGCTGTGCACGGCCCCAGAACCCGGGCGTCTACTCGCAGGTGAGCACCTTCGCTGCGGACATCGCGGCCGCGGCGGCGACCCTGGGCGGCGGCACCACGCCACCACCCGGCCACACCTTCTCGAACACCGACAACTACACGATCAACGACAACAGCACCGTGTCGAGCCCGATCACCGCGTCGGGCGTGACCGGCGCCGCCTCGTCGAGCTCGACCGTCGAGGTGCACATCGTGCACACCTACCGCGGTGACCTCGTCGTCGACCTGGTCGCCCCGGACGGCTCGGTCTACAACCTCCTCAACCGCTCCGGCGGCTCGGCGGACAACGTGAACCAGACGTTCACCGTGAACCTGTCCAGCGAGACGGCCAACGGCACGTGGAACCTCCGCGTCCGAGACGCCGCGTCGCAGGACACCGGCTACATCGACAGCTGGACCCTCTCCATCTAGTGCGTCGGGCCGCCTCCCGGCGACGGGAGGCGGCCCACCAGCTCCTGCTCGAGTTTGCGGAAGTCGCGCTCTCCGAGTCCGGATCGACATCGGACAGGGCCTCCGCTCGGTGGCGGAGAGCCGGGAAGCCCACGAGGTGCGCCGGTCCAACGGGCGGCGGGGCGCTCGCCTCAGCCCGGCGTCGCCACGTTCAGTTCGCCGTGCGCAGGAGGTCGGCGAGCTTCGCGGCCACGAACGGCGCGGTGGCGGGCGCGGCGTTGACGGTTCGTTCGCCGCGGGTCGTGAGGTGGACCGCCCAGCGGCCGTCCGGCAGGTCGATGAGGTCGAGCCACGCACGTGAGCGGATGCGGTTGCCGGCCTCGTCGCGGCGGGCGGCGTACAGCTTGGCGCCGCCGGAACGGGGGGCGCGGAGCAGAGCGTCGAGGCGTTTGGCCTGTTCGGACCGGACGGGGCCACTGGACCTGCGCAGCACCGGCCGCGGTCCCGAGTCGTTCAGCTCGGCCTCCCGGACCGAGAACGACTCGCCGCGGGCCGGTGGGATGTCCGGGAGCTGTTCGAGGAGCGCCTCGACCAGCCGGTCGGCGCCGACCCGGCGGAACGTGAGATGGTCGCCGCGCCGGGTGAGGGCGAAGGCACTGCGACCGTGCGCGGCGGCGAGGATGGCGTAGGCGCCCTGGTTGTTGTCGACCCAGCCGTAGAACTCGGTGTGGGCGCGCTGGATGACCGAGAGCATGCCCGTGAAGTCGGCGAGGCGGTCCCGGTCGGCGAGCCCGGCGCCGGCGAGCTCCGCACGCAGCTCCCGCTCGGCCTCGGCGACGAACCGGTGCGAGACGTACGACTCGCCGCCGGCGAAGACGGGATGCGGGTCGCCCAGGTTCTCCTTGTGTATGAGGCTGACCAGCGGGTGCACGGACAGCTCGAGGGTCTGCACGGGCTAGTCGTCCTCGTACTCGTCGTCGCCGATCACCTGCGGCGCGGTGAGCACGTCGCTGCCGAAGACCCCCTCGGCGTCGGCCTCGATGAGGTACTTGCGCTGGTGTTTCTCGTCTTCGTTGCCCTTGCCGCGCCCCGCGCCGACGGGAGCGGCCCCCATGGCGCCCGAGCCGGTGCCGCGGGCCGCCGCCGCGGCGGCAGCCCGCTGTGCGGCCGCCTCTTCGGCGGCGAGGGCGCCCACACCGGCACCTGGGCCGAAGGGGCCGCGCATTCCCGCTGGTCCTCGGCCGGCGGGACCCGGACCGTTGCCGCCGCCGTACGTGCCGCCGCGCGGACCGCCGGTGCTGCCGGGGCCGCCGGTGAACCCGCCGACGGGTGCGAACCCGCCCGGGACCGGTGTGTTCGGCGGCTGGCCGGTGGGCACGGGTTGGCTGGGCGGCAGTGGTCCCTGCGGGCCGCCGGGCGGCCGCGGGACGAAGTCGCTGGGGCTGGTCTGCTGCTGGGGTTGCCGACCATCCGGGCCTGTGTTGGGCGGCCCACCGAACGGGGGGTTCCCAACGGGCGGCCCGCCACCCGGCCCACTGCCGGGATCGCGACGTCCACCGTACGGTCCGGAGTCGCCTCCATCCTGAGGCTGCCCCTTGTCCGGGACCTCGATGTAGTCACCGGGCGGGGTGTCGGTGGAGGCGACGCTGACGGTGCCACCGGAGTGGTTGGCGGTCTTGTACTCCGCCGGCATGTTCGTCTCGTTGTACTCGCTGGCACCGTCGTAGACGCGGTAGGCGTCGATGTTGTGCTGCGCGGCGGACTGGTAGGAGGTGACGTCCTTCTCGTAGTCCGTGAACGGGAACAGGGGGTGCCCGATATCCATCGCGGGCGGCCTCTCCGGCACCGGCTTGACACTGTTGGCGGTGCGATGGAAGGACCCACTCTGCCGATCCAGGAGATCCTCGGCCCGGCTCAGGAGCCCGGCCCCGTGCAGCGCCGAGTCGGCGAGGGGTTGAGCCGCCCCGAACGCACCCTCACTCGCCGCACCCTGCCACCCACCCCGAATCAGCTCCCCTTGCTTGCGAATGAGAGTGGCGCGGTCCTCCTCCGCGTCCCATTCCTGGCGGGTGGCGTTCTGCGCATCGTCCAGCCGTTCGGTTCCCCGGGCGGTCGCGAAGTACTCGTAGATCTGATGGGGCGTCATCTTGAAGATCTGGTTCACGACTACGCCCCCTGCTTCATCGTCTTCAACGCCAACCCCGCTACCTCGGCGGCCGTGGCACATGGATCCTTCTGTCCAACGTTGGCCTGTGACAGCTGCAAAATCGTCTCGAAAGCCATGTCGTCCGCCGCTCCCACGACCACGGTGCAATGGCCGATGTCGCGGTCGTCGACAAGAGATCGCGTCACGGCAGGGTATCCTTCGATGGCGGGCAGTACCTCGAAGTATGCCCATTCCTTTCTGTTGTTGGTGTCGTACTCGGGACTTAGTCCACGTGGGTCGTCGACGATGAATACGATCGTTACGTTGCCGCGTGTTTCCTCGTTGTACCACTCGCAGCCGACGCCGAGCACCTCGTTTTCGGTGGCTTTGCCAACCGCTGGAAGATTGAGTTCCCGCGCCTGTTCTGAACTGAGCGATAAGCAGGGGTCCTGCTCGTAACGAGAGGTGTTCAGCGGATTAGTCACTTTGGGCGCGCCGGCGAACGGTAGCTCTTCTTCTCCGCCGCCGGACGTCCTTGGTGTTGATTTGGACGTGGCGACTCCGATGGAATTCGCTGGTAGTGGGTCGCCCTTACTCGTTGTCGTGCAGGCGGAGGCAATCGCGAGGCCGAACAGGCTTGCCAGCAGTAGTGAACGTCGGATGAGCATTCGTCAAATTCCAGCTTGAGGGCCGTCTGGGGCCGTCTTGTGTATTTCGGTGGCATTTGCGTGCTCGACGTTGAGGTAGTCGTCGAGGTCTGTTGGCACAGGTCCGCCTGTTGTGAGCAATAGTTTCGATTGTGCTCGAGATAGCGCATGTACGATAGGCCTGATCGGTTGGCCGTCGCGGCATGTGCACGGCTGGCGAAGTCTTCGGCAGGAGGCTCGATCCTCGTCATTCGAGCGGAGTGCGCCAACGAACGATCGTAGCTTCTGGCGAGGGCTCGCCAGTTCGTGATGATGGCGTACATGTCGGACTCGTCGTAGGTGAAGGTGCCGTCGGTGATCGTGCCGTCGGTGGTGAACATGCCGCCCAGTTGGGTCTGGATATTGGCGCGGTGTGCTTGCCCGTTGCTCATCGTCCTCCCCCTGATTCCGGGCGTGCCGGGACTCTCGGTAGCTGAGCATACGACATGCGTGTTCGGTGTGTGGGGTCTTCCCGGAACGGGTGAGTCGGCGGGTGTGGTGACTTTCCGTGATGGGCTGTGGTCGGTAGTAGTAGTG
Organism: Actinophytocola sp.; assembly: GCF_035634895.1. Taxonomy (GTDB): domain Bacteria; phylum Actinomycetota; class Actinomycetes; order Mycobacteriales; family Pseudonocardiaceae; genus Actinophytocola. The sequence goes on from NZ_DASQCC010000203.1 coordinate 11,386, forward strand.
GTGGGTTCGCTCTGGTTCGTGCGCTCCTGTGCCGCGTATCCGCGAGCCCCGCTACCTCGTTGAACGTCGCGCCGAGGCCCGGCCCCGTTGCAGCGCGGAGTCGGCGAGGGTTAGGTCACCCCGAACGCACCCGCACCCTGCCACCCACCCCGAATCAGCTCCCCTTGCTTGCGAATGAGATTGGCGCGGTCCTCCTCCAGGTACCACTCCTGGCGGGTGGCGTGCTGCGCATCGTCCAGCCGTTTGGTCCCGAGCCCGGTCGCGAAGTACTCGTAGATCTAATGAGGGGTCATCTTGAAGATCTGATCCACGACTATGCCCCCTGCTTCATCGTCTTCAACGCCAACCCCGCAACCTCGGCGGCCTTGGGACACGGGTCCTTGCGGCCGACGTTGGCCAGTGACAACTGCAGAGATACTCCGAAGGCCATATCGTCCGCGACTCCAACCATGACGTCGCAATAGCCACTGTCACGCTGGTCACTGCCGCCACGCGCTATCGCCGGGTATCCTTCGATATCTGGTAGGACTTCGAAGTATGCCCATTCTCCTTTTTGGTTTTTTTTGTACTCGGGACTTAGGCCGCGCGGGTCGTCGACGAGAAAAAAAATGCGAACCAAGCCACGCGTGGTTTGGTTCTTCCATTCGCAAGCCGTGCTGAGTGCCACTCCGTCGTCAAATTTGCCCGTTAGCGGAATGTTTAGATATTGAGCTTGCTCCGCACTGAGGGACTTGCAGGGGTCCTGCTCATACTTGGACGTGTCGAGTGGATTGTCTACCTTGGGGGCACCCGCGAATGGCAACTTCCCGTCCCCCTTGCCTGGCGTCCGAGGCGTCGAACTGGAAGGCGTGGCGCCGGTGGTGTCGGCCGGCAGTGGGTCGCCTTTGCTTGTGCTCGTACACGCGGAGACAAGCGTGAGTCCGAGCAGGCTCGCCAGCAGCAGTAAATGTCGGAGAAGCATGCCTCAAATCCCGGACTGAGGGCCCTCTGGGGCCGTCTGGTTCATTTCGGTGATGGTCGCGTGTTCGATGTCAAGGTATTCGTCAAGCGTTCGCTGAAACAGCTCCGCCTGCTCTTTACGGTAGCGTCGGTTGTGCTCGAGATATTGTTTGTAGGAATCCCCGGAGCGATTGGCGGCGGCAGCGTGCGTCCGGCTGGCGAAGTCTTCGGCCGGTGGATCGATCCTGGACATGATGTCGGCGCTGCTCATCGACTTCTGGTAGCTGTCTGCGAGGTCGCGCCAGTTGTTGATGATGGTGCGCATGTCGGACTCGTTGTAGGTGAAGGTGCCGCCGGTGATCGTGCCGTTGGTGGTGTGGGTGGTGAACATACCGCCGAGCTGGGTCTGGATATTTGCGCGGTGTGCCTGCCCGTTGCTCATCATCCTCCCCCTGACTCCAGGTGTGCCGGAACGCGCGGTAGCTGAGCTTACGACATGCGTTTTCGGGGTGTGGGGGTCTCCCGGAACGGGTGAGGGGCCGGTTGTCGTGACTTTCCGTGACAGGCTGTGGTCAGCAGCAGTGGGTTCGCTCTGGTCCGTGCCACCAGATGTCGTCGTGGATAGGTGGGGGCTTGGTGGCCAGGGCTGGGATGCTGGCTGCGGCGGGGGATTGGGAACGGGGTCAGCAGGTCGTTCAGCGTCCGTAGTTTCCCGCTGTCATTACCATGTGGAACCGCTGCGGCCGCGTTGGTGTCGGTTAGGGGGTTGCCGTGAACCCTTTCACCCTGGTCCGGATGTGTTGGCGGGGTCTCCACCGCCACGTGCTGGCGATATGTCAACGGAATGGTGGAGTTGCTCGCGCAGCGTGTCCCCAAGCTCCGGGCCGCATTGCGGTGGGCGAAGCGGCAGAAGATGGCCTACGTGATCCTCGACGGCACGTCTATCCCGATCGACCGGGTCGGTTCAGGCGGACGTGGCATGTGATCTTGATGTTCGGGGCGCCATCTTGAAGATCTGGCCCACGACTACGCCCCCTCCTTCATCGTCTTCAACGCCATGCCGGCGACCTCGGAGGCCTTATCGCAAGGATCCTTCTGTCCAACGTTGGCCTTTGACAACCGCAAAATCGTCTCGAAAGCCATGTCGTCGCTCACCCCCACCACCACAGTGCAATGCCCGATGTCGCGGTCGTCGGTTCCTAGTCGGATTACTGCCGGATATCCTTCAATGTTTGGGAGTTCTTCGAAGTACTCCCATTCGCCTCTTTTGTCGGCGTCATACTCCGGGCTCAGGCCGCGTGGATCGTCAACAAGGAATACGATCTGAACATCGCCGCGGGTTTGTTCGTTGCGCCAGTCGCAGCCGACACCGAGAACCTCGTTCTCTGTCGGCCTGCCTGTTCGAGGAAGGGTTAGATATTCGGCCTGGTCGGCAGTCAGGGACTTGCAGGGGTCTTTTTCGTAGGTGGATGTGTCCAGCGGATCGCTCACCTTCGGCGCTCCGGCATACGGCAGTTCTGCCGCAGTGCTGGAAGTGTGAGGCGCCGTGGCGTCTGATGAGCCGGCTGGCAGGGGGTCTCCCTTGCTTGGGATCGTGCAGCCAGAGGTGAGTGCGAGGCTCAGTAGGCTCGCGAGAAACAACGGACGTCGAGGGTGCATGCCTCATATCCTGGGTCGAGAGCCGTCTGGGGCGGTCTTGCTTATTTCGATTGTATTGTTTTGCTCAATACCGAGATAATGGTCGAGCGCCTTTTGGCACAGGTCGGCCTGCTGTGAGCAGTAGTCTCGATTGTGCTCAACATAATGTTTGTAGGAATCCCCTGAGCGATTGGCGGCGGCAGCGTGCGCTCGGCTGGCGAAGTCTTCGGCCGGTGGCTCGATCCTCGCGAGACGGTGAGCGCGGTCGAGTGAGTTGTCGTAGCTGTCCGCGAGCTCGCGCCAGTTGTTGATGATGGTGCGCATGTCGGACTCGTTGTAGGTGAAGGTGCCGCCGGTGATCGTGCCGTCGGTGGTGTGGGTGGTGAACATGCCGCCCAATTGGGTCTGGATATTGGCGTGGTGTGCCTGCCCGTTGCTCATCGTCCTCCCCCTGACTCCGGGTGTGCCGGAACGCTCGGTAGCTGAGCTTACGACATGCGTGTTCGGGGTGTGGGGGTCTTCCCGGAACGGGTGAGGGGCCGGTTGTCGTGACTTTCCGTGACAGGCCTGTGGTCGGCAGTAGATAGTGGTGGGTTCGCTCTGGTTTGTGCCACCAGATGTCGTCGTGGATAGGGATGGGGGGTTGGTGGCCAGGGCTGGGATGCTGGCTGCCGCGGGGGCTGGCGATATGTCAACGAAATGGTGGAGTTGCTCGCGCAGTGTTCCCCAAGCTCCGCGCCGCATTGCGGAGGGCGAAGCGGCAGAAAGATGGCCTACGTGATCCTTGACGGCACGTTGATCCCGATCGACCGGGTCGGTTCAGGCGGACGTAGAATAATCTTGATGTTCGGTGGGGAAAGATCCCCGAATCAGCTCCCTCTGCTTGCGAATGAGAGCGGCGCGGTCCTCGTCCAAGACCCATTCCTGGCGGGTGGCGTTCTGCGCATTGTCCAGCCGTTCGGTTCCGGGCGCGGTGGCGAAGTACTCGTAGATCTGGTGAGGCGTCATATTGAAGATCTGGCCCACGACTATGCCCCCTGCTTCATCGTCTTCAATGCCAACCCCGCTACCTCGGAAGCGACGTCGCACGGCTTTAATCTTCCGACATTGACGTCCGACAATCGCAAGATTGTTTCGAAGGCCATATCGTCCGCGACTCCCACGACCACCGTGCAATGGCCGATGTCCCGATCGTCGGGGTCACCCCTTGCTACCGCCGGGTACCCTTCGATATCGGGTAGTTCTTCGAAGAACTTCCACTCGCCTCGTTTGTTGGCATCATATTCTGAGCTGAGGCCGGTGGGATCGTCGACGACGAAGACGATTTCAACCTCGCCGCCCGTTTCTTTGTTGACCCAATCGCAGCCGACGCCGAGAACAACATTGTGGTCAATGGTGCCGGTAGACGGAAGACCTAGGTATTTGGCCTGATCTTCGCTGAGTGATTTACACGGGTCCTCCTCGTAGGAGGACGTACCCAACGGGTTCTCCACCTTTGGTGCCCCGGCGAACGGCAGGTCCTCTCCGCCCTCGGAGGTTTGATGTCTTGATTTGGAAGTCTCGCCGCCGGCGGAGCCAGTCGCGCGGGGCTCACCCGGGCTCATGGTCGTGCAAGCAGTGGCAAGCGCGAGCCCAAGCAGGCTAACCAGAAGCAGGGAACGCCTTATCAACATGTATCAGACCCTGGGCAGAAGGCCCTCGAGGGCCTTCTTGTCATTTCGGTGACGTTGGTGTTCTCGGCGCCGGAGATAGGCTCTCTATCATCCTCCCCTGATTCCGGGCCTCGGTAGCTGAGCATACGACATGCGTGTTCGGGGTGTGGGGGTCTGCCCGGAACGGGTGAAGGGCCGAGTGGGTTTCCGTGACAGGTCGCGGTTAGCAGCAGTAGTGGTGGGTTCGCTCCGGTTCGTGCCACCAGATGTCGTCGTCGACAGGGGTGGGGGACTTGGTGGCCAGGGCCGGGATGCTGGCTGCCGCGGGGGACTGGAACGGGGTCAGCAACTCGTCGACCGTCCGTAGTTTTCCTGCTGTCATGACCATGTGTACCGCCGCTGCGGCGTTGATGTCGGTCAGGGGGTTGCCGTGGACGAATGACAGGTCCGCTTGGGTGCCTCGGTGGATTTCGCCCAGTTGACCTGTGTGGCCCAGCCACTTCGCGGGGTTTCTCGTTGCCGTGGTCAGGGCCTCGTACGGGGTGAAGCCGAATTTGACCTTTGCCCTCAGGTTTGTGTGCAGCGACACGGCCGGGTTGTCCAACGGGGCGTCGGTTCCCGATATCACCAGGCCGCCCGCTCTGTGGATTCGCAGCACCATGTCGACGTTCGCCGCCAGTAATGCCATTACGTACGCGTTGGCCGGGTTTCTCGCCGCGTCCGCTTTCGTCACCAGGGCCGCGTACTCCCAGGCGGGGAACAGGGTCCTCGTCCGATGGTCCTCGACCAGGGAGCGGTCCTCGGCGTACAGGGCCGACGAGTTGAACAGCGTGGGTGTGAGGGAGATGCCGGACTTCGCGAACAGCGTCACCGCGTCCGCGTACGACCTGCCCAGCCTCGACACCGTGTGGGAATAGCCGAGCCGGTTCGTCGCGCCCGTGTGTTCCATTCCGTCCATGCCGATCCGCTCGGCCGGGTACAGATAATGCGACGACAGCGGCAGTCCCGCTCGGTGTGCCGCCGCCACTACCCGGCGCTGGTAGGCCACCGGAAGCCGAACATACGTCTTGATCAGGTCGTAGCCCAGCGCTCTCGCACGGTCCAACTCCAGTTCCAACTGCCCCACTGACCGGGTCGTGCGCATGAAGTTGTAGTACACCCGCGAACCGTCGATCGCCTCGCCGGTGCCCAGATACCGTGGCCCCACCCGGGTTCCCGAGTCCAACGACTCCCGTGTCTCCACGTACTGGTACGCCGGGTCGCCCGGTGACCTCGTCGTCGTTATCCCGTACGCCAGCCACAGCCTGCCCTGCCGGTCGCCCCACTGCCTCCCGCGCAGGTGCCAGTGGACATGGGCGTCGATCAGGCCGGGCATGACCGTCAGCGTCCGGGCGTCCACCGTGTACGGCCGACCGCCCGCCGGCAGTACGTCGGCGACCTTTCCGTTGTCCACCACGATGTCCACCGACTCCCGTAGGCGGGTGGACTGCCCGTCCCACACGGCACCCGCGCGGATCACGTCGTGCTGGCGGACCCTGGCCGGGCGCCAGCGCAGGGACAGGGGCACGTCGTGGGGTGCGCCGCCCGTCACGCGGATCCAGCGCAGCGTCCCGTTGTGCAGGTACAGCAACCGGTCGGCGCCCAGCCACGACAGCGAGTCCGTCACCTCGTGGGTCACCTGGCGGGCCTCGCCGGTGAACGTGCCGTCCGGGGACACCGGCACCACCCACGCGCACGACTCCACCACGAACGCCAGGTACCGGCCGTCCGGCGACCACACCGGCCCGTCGTCGCCGCGTGTGGCTATCGACGCGTGTGGCAGTGGCTCGGTGTAGGTCAGTGCGCCGGAGTCCAGGTTCACCGTCAGGATCTGGCTCGTGCCCTCGCGGAAACGCCGGGAGTACGGCTTCACCGCCGCCAGCGCCACCGTCCGGCCGTCCGGCGACCACGTCGGCCGCCCCGGCATGAACAGCGGCGGGGTCACCTGTCGTGCCGCTCCGGAAGCCAGGTCCAGGATCCACGTCACGCCGTCCTGATCCGCGTACGCCACCCGCCCGCCGTCCGGCGACACCCTCGGCGCCACCTGCGCGCCCGGCAGGCTCGACAGCCGCCGCTCCGCGCCCGTCGACAGGTCGCGCCGCCACAGGTCCGCGTCGCCGGCGCGGTCCGACGCGTACACCAGTGCCCGGCCGTCCGGTGTGAAGTCCGGGTCGGAGTTGAAGTAGCCGTCCGCCACCAGGCGGGTCGGCGTTGGGTCGCCGATCTTCAGCAGCCACAACGCGTTCAGCGCGCGGAACGCCACGTGGGTGCCCGACGGGGACGCCACGGGCGACGCGATCCCCCGGGCCGGCTGCTCTCGGGTGGAGTCGAGGTCGCGCACGGTGTGGTGGTACCGGGACCGCGGGACCACCGGCACCGCCGCCGCGAACGTCACCGCCCGCACCGAGCCGTCCAGCCGGCGGCGCTTGAGCTTCCCGTCCGCGGTGTACAGCAGCTCGGACCGCGACGGCCACGACGGCGCGAAGCCGAAGACGTCCTCGCCCGGTCCGCTGACCACCCGGTCGCCCACGACCAGCTCCGCCGTCGCGCCCGCGATCCGCACGTACGCGAGCACCCCGTCCGGCGAGAACGACGGGCCGTACAGCGTCGCGCCGGCCGGCGCCGTCACCAACCGGGTCGTGGCACCCGTCGACAGGTCGAGCACGTCGATCGCCGTACTGTCCACTGTGTACACCAGGCGCCTGCCGTCCGCGGACCACGACGGCATCGCCTCCTCGGCCGCCGAGTCGACGCGCGTCGTCACCGCGCCCGTCGCGACGTCCAGGGTGTGCACGCCGTAGCTGCCGCCCAGGTCGGACGAGAACGCGATCGTCCTGCCGTCCGGTGCGAAACGTGGCTCGCGGTGGTCGAACGGGCCGTGTGTGAGCTGCCGCGACCCGGCACCGTTCGCGTGGATGGTGTACAGGTTGTAGTTTCCGTCCCGGTACGCCTGGAACACGAGCGTCCGCCCGTCCGGCGACCACGTCGGCAGCGTCGCGTCCATGTCGTCACCGGTCAGCCGCCGGGCCTCGCCGCCGGTGGCCGGTACCGTCCAGATCGCGGTGACCAGGTCGATCGCCACGTGTTCGCCGTCCGGCGACAGGTGGGCGGACATGTTCGTGCCCTCGCCGATCGAGACCGTGTCGTCCGCCCCGGCGACGGCCGGTTGGCCGGTCAGCACCGACGCGCCCGCCAGCACCCCGGCCCCCAGCAGGACATCGCGACGGCTGAACTCCGACATCGAACCCCTCCCCAGCACACGACGAAGTCGTCCCCGTTACTTCCGTGACCTGGTTCACCTTGGTGGGAAAGGGCCTGGATGTCCAGCCTCGGCGGAACCGTCCTACCGCGCGGGATCCGCCCGAGACCGCGACTTCGTTTCGCCGAACGCGTTTTCGGGGGTGGGTCGCGGTCGTAGGCTCTGGGGTGGTCCGCCACCCGTCGCCTGGAAACGGAGTCTTCCGTCATGACGCCCCAGCCGCCGACCTACGTCCGCGATCTCGACATCGAGAAGCCGAACGCCGCTCGCATGTACGACTACTATCTCGGCGGGTCGCACAGCTTCGCGTCGGACCGGGCGCTCGCCGCGCAGGTCGAGCAGGTCGCGCCGTTCGTCCGGCACATCGCGGGCATCAACCGCGCGTGGCTGCGCCGGGTGGTCGAGTACCTGATGTCCCAGGGCGTCCGCCAGTACCTCGACCTCGGCTCCGGCATCCCGACCGTCGGCAACGTGCACGAGATCGCGCAGCGGCAGGACCCCGCGACCCGCGTCGTCTACGTCGACTACGAGGCCGTCGCCGTGCACCACGCCGCCGAGCTGCTGCGGGACAACGAGAACGCGACCGTCGTGTGGGCCGACGTGCGTGACCCGAGGTCGGTGCTGGAACACGAGGAGACCCGGCGGCTCCTCGACTTCGGCCGGCCCGTCGCGCTGCTGTGCGCGGGCCTCCTGCTGTTCGTCGGCGACGAGTACGACCCGGCCGGGCTCGTCGCCGGCTACCGCGACGCGTGCGCGTCCGGCAGCTACCTCGCGATCTCGACCATGAGCCAGGACGAGGCCGACCCGAAGACCGCCGAGGAGCTGGCCGGCCTGCTCGCCCTGTACGAGCTGGCCGGCGAGCGCGTGTACCCGCGCACCAGGGAGACCATCGGCTCGTGGTTCGCCGGCACCGAGCTGGTTCCGCCTGGGCTGACGCTGCTGCACGACTGGCGCGGGGAGACAGCCGACCAGAGCGACCCGGTGTGGACGCGGCACGCGACCTCGCCGGCCAGGCTGCTCGGCTACGGCGCCATCGGCCGCGTGCGCTGACGAGCCGCGACGTTCCCGGCGAAACCTCTGACTCGGAGACTCTGACAGGCATCTCTCAGCGCCCTCTCATCTTCCCTTCAGGTTCTGGGCACAGGGTGGTGAGCAACGGGACGAGGGGTGGCTGATGCGTGGGTTGTTGCGGTTGACCGGGGGAGTGCTGCTGGCGGGGATCCTGGTCGCCGCGTTGCTCGCGCCCGTCGTGGTGAGCAGCGGGCTGGCGGCCGGCAAGGTGGCCGCCACCGCCGCCAGCATCTCCCCGACGTCGCTCGACGGTCAGACGCCCCTGGTCACGACGGTCACCGACCGCGACGGCACGCCGATCGCGACGCTCTTCGACCAGTACCGGCTGCCGCTGGCGGCGAAGCAGGTCCCGGACACGCTCAAGGCCGCGATCATCTCCATCGAGGACCGGCACTTCTACACCGAACACGGCATCGACCCGGCCGCGGTGCTGCGTGCGCTGTTGAACAACATCGACGGCGGTCCCACGCAGGGCGGCTCGACGATCACCCAGCAGCTGGTGAAGAACTACCTGATCAACGTCGTCGACCGGAACGACCCGAAGGCGCAGGCCGAGGACCGGGCCGACACGCTCACCCGCAAGATCCGCGAGGCCCGGTCGGCCATCGAGCTGGACCGGTCGACCAGCAAGAACGACATCCTCACCGACTACCTCAACGTCGTCGAGCTCACCGGGCGCGTCTACGGCGCCGCGGCCGCCGCCCAGGCCTACTTCGGCGTGCCCGTGGACAAGCTGAACATCCAGCAGGCCGCCCTGCTCGCCGGGATGGTCAACAACCCGACCACCTACGACCCGTACGCGCACGCGCAGGCCACGCTCGACCGCCGCAACGAGGTCCTCGACGCGATGGCCGCCACCGGCTCGATCGACGAGAAGGCGGCGGCGGAGGCCAAGAAGACCCCGCTCGGCGTGGTCGCGGGCGGCCCGGACGTGCCGCCGAGCACGTGCGCGGGCGCCGCGCCGGACGCGGGGTTCCTGTGCCAGTACGCCCTGACCTACCTGCACTCGGTCACCGGGCTGTCGGGCGACCAGCTCGCGACCGGCGGCTACACCATCCGCACCACGCTGGACCCGGCGGTGAGCCGGGCGGCGAAGGACGCGGTCGACGCCAACGTGCCCACCACGCAGGACGGCGTGGCCAACACGATGGCGATCATCGCGCCGGGCAACGACGAGCACGAGGTCCTGGCGATGGTCGCGAACCGGAACCTGGGCACCGACGCGTCGCGGGGGGAGACGTCGAGCAACATCGTGTCCGAGGTGTCCGACCCGTTCGGCGCCGGTTCGGTGTTCAAGATCTTCACCGCGACGGCGGCCGTCGAGTCGGGGGCGGCGGGGCTGGACACGCCGCTGCCGAACCCGTCGAGCGGCTGCTACGCACTGTCGGGCGGCCGGTGCTACACCGTGCACAACGACGGCGGCTACCCCGACCCGATCAGCCTGGCGGACGGCCTCGCGACGTCGCCGAACACGGCGTTCGTCGGCCTGGAGACGAAGGTCGGCATGCCGGCGGTGCTGGACATGGCCAACCGGCTGGGCCTGCGGCAGACCCTGGCCGCCAACGACGCGGGCAAGACGCCGAACCCGTCGTCGGACGACCCGCAGCGCGGCGAGCCGCAGTCGAGGTACTTCCTGGACAAGCCGTCGTTCACGCTGGGCAACAGCCCGGTGAGCCCGCTGGAGCTGGCGAACGTGTCGGCGACGCTGATGTCCGGCGGCACGTGGTGCGCGCCCGACCCGGTCCGGTCGGTCACCGACCGGTTCGGCAAGGCCGTGACGCTGAAGACGCAGGCGTGCGACCAGGTGGTGTCGCCGGACGTCGCGAACACGGTCATGGCGGGCCTCTCCAAGGACACGACGGAAGGCACGTCCGCGGCGGCCGCGCGCTCGGCGGGCTGGAACCGGCCGGGCATCGGCAAGACCGGCACGACACAGACGAGCGAGTCGGTCGCGTTCGTGGGCGGGTCCGGCGGCTACGCGGTGTCCTCCCTGGTCTTCGCGGACAGCTCGGCACCGGGGGAGCTGTGCCCCGGCCCGCCGGTGCACATCGGTCGTTGCGGCCACGGCGCCTTCGGCGGCACGGTCGCCGCGCCGCCGTACTTCCACACGCTGAACACGCTGCTGGGCAGGAGCTGACGGCCCGCGACGCAGGACACCTGGTGGTCGCGGGGCGCGAAGATATCCTCCTCCAGAAGTCTGCCGATCATTTCCGTGCGGGACGTCACGCCGAGTTTTCCGAAAACCCACCCTCGCGGAGGAGACGCTTCGCGCACGCCGGTGACCGCCTTGTGAGGCACCGCCGCGCGAGAAGCGTTGCCCCACAAGGTGTCTGGGGTCAGGTCCGGGTGAACTCCACCCAGTTCAGGTTGAACAGGCCCGTCGCCGGGCCGCCGGTCGCCTGGGTGAAGACCAGGTACAGCCGGTGCGCGCCGGCCGGTTGGCTGACCGGCACGGTCTGGGCGGTCCACGCGTTCGAGCCGCTCGTCGCCGCCAGGGTGGCGGTGGTGACCAGCGGTCCGGTCGGTGAGTCCAGCCGCAGCTCCACCCCGGCCCGTGGCTGACCCGCCGTCCCGGCCGAGCCGCCCGCGTACCGGAAGGTCACGGCCGACGCGTCGCCCAGGTTGACCGGGTCGAACGCGATGTGGTCGCCGGCGTCGATGCTCGTCAGCGCGTTGCCGCCGCCCGTGTCGGAGCTGACGGTGACCTCCGTGCCCTTCTGCACCTGGGCGAACTCCGCCTGCTGGCGCGGGGTCTGGACCACCGTCTGCCCGATCGTGGTCAGCGGGGGCTGGCCACCGCCGCCGAGGTCCGTGTACGACGCGCTGATGCCGCCGTACAGGTACCCGCCGGCATGGTCGGCGCCGTCCGCCGGCGTCGGCAGCACACCGGTGCACCCGGTGGTCGAGCCCTGGCCGTGGCCATGGCCGTCATGGCCCAGCACGAACGTCACGGTCACCCGTGCGCAGTCGACCGTGCCGTCCTCCGGGTCGGTGACCGTCACCTCGAACGGGATGCCCTCGCCCCAGCCGAAGAACGAGCCACCCACCGGCGAGGTCACCGTCACCGCCGGCGCGGTGTTGCCGACGGTGATCGTGCGCGTCAGCACCGCGGTCCTGCCGCTGGAGTCGGTCACCGTGAGCTTCGCCGTGTACTGGCCGTTGGACGGGTAGGTGTGCGACGGGTTGGGGTCCGCCGAGTCGACCGTGCCGTCGCCGGTGAAGTCCCACGCGTACGAGATCGACTCGCCCGGGTCCGGGTCGTGCGTGCCCGCGCTGGAGAACGCCACGGCCAGCGGTGCCGTGCCGGACGTCGGTGTCGCGGTGAGCACCGCCACCGGCGAGCGGGTGCCCTTGACGTACCGGATCACCGACAGCTGCGCGTCCGGGTTCGGGCGGAAGAACCCGTCGCCGTACTCCAGCACGTACAGGTTGCCGTCCGGCCCGAACTCCATCTCCATCGGGTTGTCGAAGACGGTGCCCGGCAGGAACTGTTCCACGCCGACGAGGTTGCCCCTGCCGTCGGTCCGCATCATGAACAGCTTGTCCCGGGTGAACTCGCCGAACACGACCGAGTCGTCGTAGTACTCGGGGAACTTCGTGTCCGAGGTGGACTCGCGGTCGTAGGAGTAGAGCGGCCCGCCGTGCGGCCCGACGCCGCCGGTGCCGATCACGGGCCACTTGAAGTCGCACGCGGTCGGCGGGTTCGCCAGGTACTCGCCCGGGCACGGGGTCCGCGCCTCGTAGGTGTACCAGAACTGTGCCTGCCGCACCGGCGGCAGCACCCGCAACCCCGTGTTGTGCCGCGAGTCGTTCACCGCCGCGGCGCAGTCGAACGCCGAGCCCGGCGTGCGCGTGTCGAAGTCGAAGTCGATGTAGGGCAGGCTCGGCGAGACACACAGCGGCCAGCCGTAGTTGCCGGCCCTGTCGGTGCTGAACCACCGGCCCGTCCCCTCCGGGCCACGGGTGGGGCTGGCGGTGCGTGAGTCGGGGGAGTAGTCGCCGACGTACACCCGGCCCGACGGGTCAACGTCGAACCGGAACGGGTTGCGCAGGCCCATCAGGAAGATCTCCGGACGGGTCTTGCCGTCGTGGTCCGCCGACTCGGGGAACAGGTTCCCCCTCGGCACCGTGTAGGTCCCGTTGGCCCGCACCCTGATCCGCAGCAGCTTGCCGCGCAGGTCGTTGGTGTTGGCCGCGGAACGCCGGGCGTCCAGGCCGGGTGCGGCGTTCGCGCCGTCGTTGATCGGCGTGAAGCCGTCCGACCCGCCGGCGTTGGTGTCGTCGCCGGTGATCAGGAACAGGTTGCCCAGGCCGTCGAACTTGACCTTGCCGGCCACGTGGCAGCAGATGCCGCGGTCGGTGCCGACCCGCAGGATCCGCTGCTCGGTCGACAGGTCGAGGTGCGGCGCCGGCGTCTCGACCAGCTTCACGCGGGAGAGCTGGTTGTAGCCGGCGAACCTGTCCCACGCCGTCGGGTCCGTGCTGGACAGGGGCGCGTCGCCCTCGTTGACCCCCGGTGTCGACGGGTCGTCGACCGGGGTGTCGAGCACGGGTGCGTAGTAGATGTAGACCCACCTGTTGGTCGCGAAGCCCGGGTCGATCGCGAGGGTCTGCAGGCCGTCCTCGTCGTGGCTGTAGACCGGGATCGTGGTGATCACCGGGCTCGCGCCGGTCGCGGGGTCGTAGAGCCGGACCTCGCCGCCGCGGGTGTTGTGCAGCACCCGGCCGTCGGGCAGCACGGCGAGCGACATGGGCTCACCCGGCTCGTCGTTGAGCGTGACCTTCTCGTAGTTGGCGAGTACGGTCGCGCCGCAGTCGCCCTCGACCACGCCCGCGGCCCACTCGATGCCGCCGAGCAGGTGCCTGCGGACGGCGTTGTCCCGGTACGACTCGACGGAGTGACCGAGCCCGGTGTACCAGGAGCGGCCGCCGGCCTTGTCCTGGCACCAGGCGACCGGGTGGTCGAAGCCCATTGTTCCGCCGCTGAACGAACTCTCGTCCGCGGTGGCCAGCACGTGCTGCCTGCCACGCACGTTGGCCGCGAAGTTGTACCACTCCTCGGTCAGCGTGAGCGTGCGCGGCACGGTCTCGGTCGACGGGTGGACGCGGTCGGCGACCCGCACGTTCCCGCGGCCGACCCCGGCGACACCGGCGACCTTCGTGCCGACCAGTTCCTGGTAGAAGGCCCAGTCGGGCTCGGTCTCGGCGGCCGCGTGCACGCCGACGTAGCCACCGCCGGCGCGGATGTAGCCCTCGAACGCGGCCTGCTGGGTGTCGTCGAGGACGTCGCCGACGGTGTTGAGGAACACGACCGCCCGGAACCGCGTGAGGGTGCCCGGGGTGAACGCGGCGGCGTCCTGCGTGGCGGTGACCTGGAACCCGTTGTGCCTGGCCAGGTCTCGGATGGTCCGCACGCCGTCGGCGATCGACGGGCGTCGCTCGCCGACGGTCCTGGTGAAGACGAGCACGCGAAAGGTGTCCGGCCGGCGGTTGTCGGACCGCAGGGCGGCCGGACCGTTCTCCGGTGCGGAGAGGTCGCGGTCGCCCTGCCCGTCCGATGCCGCCGCGGCGGACACGCCGCCCGTGAGGGTGAGGGCCGCGGCGGCCACCAGACCGGTGGCCGCCGCGAGCCAGGTGCGTCTTGCCGAAGAAGCCATGGATTCTCCAGGTGCGACGGTGAACGCGGAGAGGTCTAGTGGCGGTAGATCGTCAGCGCGGACATGTTGTCGTAGCTGAGCTGGGCCTGCTGCAGGGACCGGCCCGGGTTGGCGGCGCCGCCGGGAGCGTTGTCGTTCTCCCAGTTGGCGTGGTGGAAGTTCTGCTGGCCGATGACCTCGAAGAACTGCTGGAAGTTGATGTCGCCGACGCCGAGCGCCGTCATGTCGTAGCCGTCGCCCGCGTTCGGGTTCTTGACGCCGTCCTTGGCGTGGAACAGCGGGAACCGGGTCGTGCGTGGCGCGACGGTGAGGATCGGGTCGAACAGGTCGGTCTGGGTGTTGCCGCGCCGGTCGGTGTAGGTCTGGTGCCGGAACCGCGCGACGTAGGCCCAGAAGATGTCCATCTCGAAGAACACGTACCGCGGGTCGGTGAGGCCGAAGAAGTACTCGAGCTTGCGCAGGCCGGTGCTGCGGGTCGGCTTGCCGTTCGCGTCGAGCGGGCCCGCGTCGAGCAGGAAGTCGTAGGCGTCGTGGTGGTTGTGCGTGTACAGGCGCAGGCCGCGGGCCCTCGCCTTGCGGCCGAGGTCGTTCCACACGTCGGCGGCGGCGTCCCAGTCGGAGCGGTAGCGGCTGCCGGACGGGTCGCCGCCGGTGCCGATGTTGCGCATGCCCAGCGTCTGGGCGATGTCCATCTCCTGCTCGAACGTGGCCGGGTTGATCGTGGTGTGGGTGCCGTTCGCGACCAGGCCGTTGTCGTCGAGGAGCTTGCGGATCTCGGCCGGGGTGATCTGCCGGCCCAGGATCGAGGTGTGCTGGGTGTAGCCGGCGAACTCGACCTCGGAGTAGCCGCACCTGGCGACCGCCTCGAGGACCTGTGCGAAGCCGTACGGCACGCCGGTGTTGTCCGGCGCCGCGGTGATCCGGTCGCGGACGCTGTAGAGGATCATCCCGCGGTTGCGCTGGGGGATCAGCGGTTCGGCGTGCAGGCCACCGCCATGCCCGTGGTCGCCGCCCTTGCCTTTCTCGGCCAGCGCCGGGCCCGCGGTCGCGATGATCGGCGCGCCGGCCGCGGCGAGCACGGCGGCGGCGCCCGCGGTCGCCTTGAACACGTCGCGCCGGGTGAAGCTGGATCGGTCGGGGGTCTCGTCCATGAGTGATGCGCACCTTTCCCAACACCGCGTCACTTTGTGACAACTGTGTGAAGACTTCGGCGCGAAGTATCACACGCTTTTAGTCAAGAACGACATACTTTTGTCGACCTATGACAAAAGTTGGTTCATGTGGGGGAGTGCTGGTAGTTCAAGATCAAACGAGAACACGTTCTTGTGTCGGCGTCCGCCGGGGCGGAAGCTTGACGCATGGACCTCGTCGTACTCGAAGAGATCAAGCGTCTCAAGCACCGCTACCTCCGCTGCGTCGACACGAAGGACTGGGACGGGCTCGCGGACGTCCTCACCGCCGACGCCGTCGCGGACTACGGGACCCCGACGTACGGCCGCCCGCTGCGGCTGGAGGGCCGTGACGCGATCGTCGGCTTCATGCGCAAGCAGCTCGGTCCCGGCTTGATCACCACGCACTTCGCCACACAGCCGGAGATCGACGTCGACGGCGACGAGGCGAGCGGGACCTGGGCCTTCCAGGACACGGTCATCGCCGTCGAGCACGGCGTGGTGATCATCGGCGCGGCGTTCTACGAGGACCGCTACCGCCGCGAGGACGGCCGCTGGCGCATCGCGCACACCGGCTACCAGCGCACCTACGAGGCGACGCTCAAGCTCGCCGACCTGCCCAGCTTCCGCCTCACCGCGAACCGCTGGGCGCCGCAACCGGCATAGAACGCGTTCCACTCGACGGCGGAGCCGAGCGGCCCGGCTGAGCCTGGTCCTCGCCCGTCCGGCATCGAAACCGCGACTCGGTGTGCGCGAACGCGGGACTCGGGGTGTGTGAACGCGGGGCTCGGGGTGTGTGAACGCGCGACTCGCGCTGTGCGAACGCGGGACTCGCGCGTGTGTGAACGCGCGACTCGGTGTGTGCGAACGCAGGACTCGGTGTGCGCGAACGCGGGACTCGGCCTGTTTGAATGCGGGACTCGCGCGTGTGTGAACGCGGGACTCGGTGTGTTTGAACGCGGGGTTCGGGGTGCTTTGGGGGCGGGACTCGCGGTGGTGGGGGTGTGGGTTGGGGTGGTGGGTGGTTTGGGTGGGGGTCGAACTATTGCGTCCGTTTGACGTAACTTTGTTGAAAACAAGCAGACTTTCGTTGACCGTCGACAAAAGTGGCCTTAACGTTCAGCGCACGCGGTGTGACCCCCTGCTTCAATCCTCCGCTCTCGGGAGCAAGACATGCGTCTGTCGTCCCTTGCCGCGCTGTGCGCTGCCCTCATTGTCAACGTTGTCGTGGCGATGCCCGCGCAGGCGGCCGTGCCACCTCAGGAACCCGGCGTGACGTTACGGGTCTTCGACGTCCAGGTGGAGCTCGACCGGTTGTGCACGCTCAAGTCCGGTCAGACGCCGAACATCGACAAGCTGATGCCGAACATCGACTGGACCGGTGACGCGTTCGGCATCCAGGACTTCTTCGTCTCCGAGGCCACCGGCAACGTCAACATCACGACGGCCGGCAGCTACACGTTCCGGCTCACCAGTGACGACGGCTCACGCATGAGCCTCGACAACACGGTCCTCATCAACAACGACGGCCTGCACGGCGCGACGGCGGTCGAAGGCACCGTGTCGCTGACCACCGGCTACCACGGGTTCAAGATCGAGCACTTCGACCGGGCCGGCGGCCAGCAGGTCACGCTCGAATGGCGGCCACCCGGGGCGAGCGCGTTCGCGGTCGTGCCGAACAGCGTCCTGAGCACCGACTCGGGCGTCGTCCGCGTGACCGCGCCGGGCCGCAAGGAGTGCATCGGCGGCAACGACTCGCCCGGCGACGGCCTACAGCTGAACGCCGTGCACCCGGACCTCACGCTGACCAACCTGCGCCCCAACGGTTTCCAGCCGCAGGTGACCGGCATGGACTGGTTGCCCGACGGTCGCCTCGCCATCACCACCTGGGGCGGCTCCAACAACACCGTCGGCGAGGTCTACCTGCTGAGCAACGTCACCGGCACCACCAACTCCTCGCGGGTGACCACGCAGCGGATCGCCAGCGGGCTCAAGGAGCCGATGGGCATCAAGTACGTCGACGGCAAGCTCTACGTGTCCCAGAAGACCGGGCTCACGGAGCTGAACGACACCAACGGCGACTGGGTCACCGACAACTACCGCACCGTCGCGACCTGGCCCTTCGGCGGCAACTTCCACGAGTTCGCGTTCGGCCTGCTCTACCAGGACGGCTCCTTCTACATCAACCTGTCCGTCGCCATCGACGAGGGCGGCAACACCACCAACCCCCAGCCGTCGGCCAACCGCGGCTCCACGATCAAGGTGAACAAGGCCACCGGCGCGGTCTCCTACATCGCAGGCGGGCTGCGCACGCCACACGGCATCGGCTGGGGACCCGCCGGCGACCTCTTCGTCACCGACAACCAGGGTGGCTGGCTGCCGGCGTCGAAACTGGTGCAGATCAAGCAGAACCGCTTCTTCAACCACTACATGAACCCGCCGGGGCCGTTCGAGTCGCAGCCGATCACGCAGCCCGTGCTGTGGTTGCCGCAGAACGAGATCGCGAACTCCCCGAGCAACCCGATCCTGCTCTCGCAGGGCCCGTTCGCCGGCCAGCTCGTCTTCGGTGACGTGACCTACGGCGGCATCCAGCGCGGCTTCCTGGAGAAGGTCAACGGCGAGTACCAGGGCGCCGTCTTCCGCATGACCCAAGGGCTCGAGTCCGGCGTGAGCCGCATGACGCTGGGCCCGGACGGCGCCCTGTACACCGGCGGCATCGGCGCGGGCGGCAACTGGGGCCAGGCGGGCAAGCTGACCTACGGCCTGCAGAAGGTGGCGTTCAACGGCACCAACGCGTTCGACATCCTGGCCATGCGCGCGGTCGCGGGCGGCTTCGAGCTGGAGTACACCCAGCCGCTGTCCGACGCCACGGTCAGTGGTCTGGTGTCGAAGTACCAGGCACAGCAGTGGCGTTACGTGCCGACGGTGGCCTACGGCGGCCCGAAGGTCGACGAGGAGACCCTCCCGGTCACGTCGGCGACGGTGTCCTCGGACCGCAAGAAGGTCACGATCAAGCTGTCCGGCCTGAAGGCGGGCCGGGTCGTGCACGTCCGGTCGCCGCGTCCGTTCGCCTCGCAGAGTGGCGAGCAGCTGTGGAGCACCGAGGCCTGGTACACGCTCAACGCCGTGGTCGGGCCCTATGTGGACACCGACTACGAGGCCGAGGCGGCGGCGCTGACCGGTGGCGCGGTGGTGAACACCGACCACCCGGGCTACTCGGGCACGGGGTTCGTGGCCGGCTACTGGAACCAGAACGCGTCGACGGCGTTCACCGTGAGCGTGCCCTCTGCCGGTACCTACCAGGCACGACTGCGCTTCGCGAACGGTCAGGCCGCTGCGAAGACGGTGAGCCTGTACGTGAACGGGACGAAGGTCCGCCAGATCTCCTTGGCGAGCACCGGGAACTGGGACACATGGGCGACCGCCACCGAGTCGGTGAGCCTCGCCGCGGGCACGAACGCCATCTCCTACCGCTACGACAGCGGCGACGGTGGCAACGTGAACGTCGACAGGCTCACCGTCGGCGCGAACTCGCTGGTGGCCGACGCCGACCTCGAGGCCGAGTCGGCGGGGCTGGCCGGTGGCGCGGTGGTCAACACCGACCACGCCGGCTACTCGGGAAGCGGCTTCGTCGCCGGCTACTGGAACCAGGGCGCGGCCACCACGTTCAACGCGAACGTGCCCACCGCGGGCACCTACCAGGCGCGGCTGCGCTACTCGAACGGTCCGAACCCGTTCGCGGGCAACAAGAGGCTGAGCCTGTACGTCAACGGCGCGAAGGTGCGGCAGATCAACCTGGCGAGCACCGGGAACTGGGACACGTGGGCCACCTCGACCGAGCTGGTGGCACTGAACGCGGGTGCCAACACGGTGTCCTACCGGTACGACAGCGGCGACGACGGCAACGTGAACCTCGACAGGATGACGCTCACGGCCGGTTCCCGGATCACGCTGTTCGACGGGTCCAACCTGGACGCGTGGGAGGCGAGGGCGGGCGGCGCCGCGACGTGGCCGATCTCCGGCGGCTCGGTGGAGTCGCTCGGTGGTGACATCCGGACGAAGCAGAAGTTCGGCGACGCCCGGGTGCACGTCGAGTGGTTCGAGCCGGAGTTCCCACCGGAGGTGACCGGGCAGGCCCGCGGCAACAGCGGCGTGTACCTGCAGGAGCGGTACGAGGTGCAGGTGCTGGAGTCCTACGGCCACGCGCCGGCGAACAACGAGGGCGGCAGCATCTACCTGAAGCGTGCCCCCTCCACCAACGCGGGAACGCCGTCCGGCACGTGGCAGACCTACGACATCACGTTCCGCGCGGCCCGGTTCGACAGCGCCGGCAACAAGCTCGCGAACGCGCGGTTCACGCTGGTGTGGAACGGCGTGGTCGTCCAGAACGACGTCGAGGTCGACGGCGGCACGGGTGACAGCCTCGGCGAGGACGCGACCCTGCAGTCCATCCGTCTTCAGGACCACGGCGACGCGGGCGCGAACCCGCGCTTCCGCAACATCTGGATCGAACCGCTGACATAGGTGGACACCGGGTGGACGGTGGTCAGGAACCGATGGTGGTCCTGTCCACCGTCCACGCGCGTGCCTGCTCGCTCAGCGTGATGCCGAGCCCCGGCCGGCCGGACAGGTGCATGCGGCCGTCGCGGCACTCCAGCCGCTCGTTGAACAGCGGGTACAGCCAGTCGAAGTGCTCGACCCACGGCTCGTCGGGGTACGCCGCCGCCAGGTGCACGTGGATCTCCATCGCGTAGTGCGGCGCGAGGCCGAGGTTCGCGTGCTCGGCGAGCGTCGCGAGCTTCAGGAACTGGGTGATGCCGCCGATCCGCGGCGCGTCCGGCTGCAGGATGTCGACGGCCCGGTGGCGGATCAGCTCACGGTGCTCGGCGACGCTCGTCAGCATCTCGCCGCTCGCCACCGCGGTGGTCAGCGTGCGCGCGAGGTCCGCGTGTCCCTCGGCGTCGTAGGCGTCCAGTGGCTCCTCGATCCAGACCAGGCCGAACTCGTCCAGGGCCTGGCCCATGCGCGCCGCCGTCGGCCGGTCCCACTGCTGGTTCGCGTCGACCATGAGCGGCACGTCGTCGCCGAGGTGCTCGCGTACCGCCGCGACCCTGCGCAGGTCCGCGCGCCAGTCCGGCTGACCGACCTTGATCTTGATGCCGCCGATGCCGGCGGAGAGCGTGCGGGTGGCGTTGTCCTTGACCTGCTCGACCGGCTCGTGCAGGAACCCGCCGGAGGTGTCGTAGCAACGCACCGAGTCCCGGTGCGCGCCGAGGAGCTTGGCCAGCGGCAGGCCCGCCCGCCTGGCCTTCAGGTCCCAGAGCGCGACGTCGACGGCCGCCAGCGCCTGTGTCGCCGCGCCGCTGCGCCCGACCGACGCGCCCGCCCAGACGAGCTTGGTCCACAGCCGGCCGATGTCGCTCGGGTCCTCGCCGATGAGGTCCGGCGCGACCTCGCGAGCGTGCGCGAACTGGGCGGGGCCGCCGGCACGCTTGGCGTAGCTGAAGCCGACACCCTCGTGCCCGCCCTCGGTGGTGATCTCGGCGAACAGGAACGCGACCTCGGTCATCGGCCGCTGCCGCCCGGTCAGCACCTTGGCGTCGCTGATGCCCGTCGGCAGCGGCAGGGTCACCGACGAGAGCGTCACGGAGTCGATGCGGTCCAGCACGGCGGCGGTCATGACCCCAAGGTAGGAACGGCCGCGATGCCTGTCCAAGGTTTGTTTCGCATGACGCGATACCCGTCGGACATGGTGCACGACGGCGGCGGGGAGAGTTCGTCGTTCGGCCACGTCGCGGGGTGGAGGGACCGTACACTCCTCGCGCCAGGTTGGGGTCACTGGAGGGTTCCCATGTCCGCGGCTGATGAGTACCAGGTTCCCGTCGACCGGCCCGCTCGGTCCGATGAGGAGCGGGCCGCCGACTTCGACGAGCTGATGCGGCTCGAGCGAAGTCGGAACCAGGCGCCCGTCAGTGGTCTGGGGGTCGCCGCCCTCGGGTTCGCGCTCGCCTTCGTCCTGCTTGCCTACTTCTTCGGGATGTTCTCACTCGTCGTGGGCGCCTCGGCCCTGGTCTTCGGAGTCTTCGCCCTGCCGCAACTCAGGCACGGCGAACGACGGGGACTGGTCTTCGTGCTCGCCGCCATGGTGGTGCTCGCCGCCGGCGTGGCGCTCATCGTGAGTGCCGTGCACCAGGCGAGCTGACCACGCGGTCTCGTCCGGACATGGCGAAGCGGAGGCCCCACCGCGTCGTGGGTCACCTCCGCCTCGCCGGCGAGCGCGGTCCGGCTCACGCCGTCGCGCAGGTCGCGCCGTTCAGTGTGAACGTGGCCGGGGCCGTGTTGGTCCCGGTGTAGGTGCCGTTGAAGCCGATCTGCGTCGACCCGTTGGGGGCGAGGTTCCCGTTGTAGGACATGCTCGTCGCGGTCACGTTCGCGCTCCCCGACGCCTGCGCCCACGTGGCGTTCCAGCCCTGGCTCACCCGCTGGCCGGCCGGGAACGCGAACGCCAGCGTCCAGCCGTTCGTCGCGGTCGTGCCGGTGTTGGTGATCGTCACGGCCGCGGTGAAGCCCGTGCCGCCGCCCCAGTTCGAGGCGCTGTAGACCACTCGGCACGGGCCCGTCGCCGGACCGTCCTGGGTCGTGAACGTCACCGTCGCCGACGGGGGCGACAGGTTGCCGGCGCCGTCCCGGGCCCGCACGTAGACCTCGTACGACGTGGCCGGGGACAGGCTCGTCAACGTCGCCGAGTTGGTCGTGGTCTGGGCCAGCAGCGGGTCCGTGGTGCCGTGTTCCCGGTAGACGTTGTAGCCGGACAGGCCGCTGCCGCCGCTGTCGGTGGAGGCCGTCCACGACAGCGCCGCGCCGCCGGCCGTCACGCTCGACGCGGTCGGGGTGCCCGGGGTCGTCGGCGGGGTGGTGTCGGTGCTGCTGCCGCCCGCCAGCGCGTCGTGCACCGCCGTGTACGCCGGCTTGACCCCGAAGTTCTCGTCCACCAGCAGCGCCGCGCCCTCGCCGGGGAACGTGCTCGGCACCCACGAGTACTTGTCGGTGTAGCCCCACGTCGTGATGCCCACGCAGCGGGCCACCGCCAGGCACGCGTTCGTGACGTCGCGGTAGTAGGTCGCCTGCGTAGCGAGCTTCGTGGCGTCCGATGGCAGCTGCATGCGGACGTCCAGCTCGGTGATCGCCACGTCCAGGCCCAGGTTCGCGAACCGCGCCAGGTTCTGCCGCATCTGGTTCGGGAAGCCGTACTGGATCGCCAGGTGCGCCTGGAAGCCGACGCCGTCGATCGGGACACCCTGCGCCAGCAGCGACTGCACCAGGCTGTACATGCCGTCGCTCTTCGCGCCGAGGCCGTCGGTGTTGTAGTCGTTGATGTACAGCTTGACGTTCGGGTCCGCCGCGCGGGCCGCGCGGAACGCGTCCGCGATGTAGCTCGTGCCGAGCTTGGTGTACCAGAACGAGTTCCGCATCGTGCCGTCCTCGTTCAGCGGCTCGTTCACCACGTCCCAGGCGTACAGCTGGCCCTTGAAGTGGGTGACCACGTTGGTGATGTGGTTGGCGAGGGCCGTGCGCAGCGACGTCGCGTCCAGGTTCTGCACCCAGCTCGGCGTCTGGTTGTGCCACACCAGCGTGTGGCCGCGGAGCTGCTGGCCGTTGGTCCGCGCCAGGCTCATGATCTCCTCGGCGCGGGAGTAGCTGAACTGGCCCTGTGACGGCTCGGTCGAGTCCCACTTCATCGCGTTGCCCGGGGTCAGCATGTTGAACTCGTTCGCGATGTGGGTGCGGTAGGTGGCGTCGGAGATCTCGCTGTTGTCGACGGCGTCGCCCATGTACCTGCCCGCCGCCGCGGCGTGGACCTTCAGCGGGTCCGCGGCGGCCGGGGCGGCCAGGACGGCCATCCCGGCCAGTCCTAACAGGACGGTCGTCGTCGCGGCGAGTGTCTTTCGTGCGAACATGGCTAGCTCCCGGTCGTGCAGGGGTTGTTGTTGACCATGAACCCGGCCGGGGCCGGGTTGGACCCCGTCCACGAGCCGTTGAACCCGACCCGCACCGATCCGCCCGGTGCGATCGAGCCGTTGTAGTCCAGGTTGGTGGCGGTCACCTCGGCACTGCCACTCGCCTGTACCCACGTGGCGCCCCAGCCGCTGGTCACCCGCTGCCCGGCCGGGAACGTGAACCCCAGCTTCCAGGCGCTGACCGCGCTCGTGCCGGTGTTGGCGATCGTCACCGAGCCGGTGAAGCCGCCCGGCCACTGGTCGACGCCGTAGGTCACCTTGCAGGTACCGCCGGCCGGCGGGGGATCGGTCGGGTCCGTCGGGTCGGTCGGATCCGTCGGGTCGGTTGTCGGCGGCGGCTCGGCACCGGTCCGGTCGGCGTAGAGGATGCCGCGACCGTTGGTGCCGAGGTAGACCCGGCCGTAGATCCGCGGGTCGCCCGTCAGCGCCTCGCCCATGTTGCCGTACTGGTGCCGGTCGTCGTTGATCCGCACCCAGGTGGCGCCGGTGTCGTCGGAGCGGTACACCCCGCTGACACCGTCGACCACGCCGACGATGAACAGCGCCATGTTCGTCCGGCCCGGTGCCGCCTTGCCGAAGCCGACGTTGCGGGCCGACGTCACGCTGGACACCTTCGTGAACGACGTGCCCGAGTTCGTCGAGTGGAACAGGCCGGTGTCGCCGGCCAGCCAGAGGTCACCCTCCCGGCCCGGCATGGCTTTGAACTTCGCCGTCGCCGGCAGCCCGGTCGACACCGTCTGCGTGAACGTCGCGCCGCCGTTCACGCTGACGTAGAACCGGCCGCCGTCGAACCCGTAGAACTTGTTCGCGTTGACCCGGTCCGACTCGACGAGCGACGCCGTCGGCAGGCCCTGGACCTGCGTCCACGAGTTGCCGAAGCCGACCGAGTAGTACGGCGGGACGGCGTGCGGGGACCACACGAACCGGCTGCCGTCCGCGGCCGCCGCGACCGTGCCCCCCTCGTTGACACCACTGGGTTCGGTGCCCTGGAACCAGTTCGCGCCGCCGTCGGTCGAGAACGCGACGTGGCTGTCGTTCGGGCGGTCGGCGTCGGTGAAGTTCCCGGCCCGCACCAGCACGCTCGGGTTGGTCTCGGCGTAGTCGAGGCTGGTGGTGGTCGTGAAGAGGGGTTGGGTGAACATCGAGGGCGGCACGGTCGTCAGGCTCGCGTGCCGGAAGCCGCCGAGGTCACCCAGCCCCGAGACCAGCGGTGCGCCGGTCGGCGGGCTGACGAGGTCCAGGACCGCGGTCTCCTCGAGGCCCGCGGCCATCGGCCTGATCGTGAACCGGGTGTTCGAGTCCCAGTTGGACAGGTTGGTCGTGCCGTAGACCGTCGCGCCGGTGCCGTACATCATGCGGTTGGAGTTGAGCGGGTCGATCTCCAGCGACTCGGTCATCCAGCCGAGCTTCGGCGTCACCTCGGGTGGTTGCGGGTTGGTGCCGAAGGACAGCCACGGCGCGGCGGAGATGTCCTGTGTGTACCGGAAGCTGCGGTTGGGGTAGGAGGTCCAGTCCCAGACCCGCGTCCAGCTCGCGCCGCCGTTGGTGCTGCGGAAGAAGATGACGTCCGGCCACCACGAGATCTGCGTCGCCACCATGATCGTGTTCGGGTTCTGCCGGTCGATCGTCAGCCCGCTGTAGCCGAAGTAGTCGTCGCCGCTCGACGACGGGATCGGGCTGATCTGCGTCCAGGTGCCGGAGTTGGTGCCGTACTTCCACACGTCGCCCTTCGCGCCGGCGTAGGGGCCGGCGACGTCGCTCGTCGCGATGTACAGCACGTGGTTGACCGGGTCCACGACGCCCTTGTGCGCCAGGTATCCG
>NZ_DASQCC010000204.1:0-59902 GCF_035634895.1 Actinophytocola sp.
CTCGCGATCCCGGCCAGCCCGTACCCGGTCCGCATGCACTGGCTGGCCCTGCGGTACCGCGCCGCCGCGGCGCCATGGGCGGCACTCGCCAGGGGCGGCGGCGAACCCGGCTGCCGCAAGGCGGTCGCGAGCGCGGCGCAACGCCTCGCCGGCGACCTCGCCGGCACGGTGCTGGACGCGTCCGAGCTGTGGCAGGACCTCCACGGCGCGCTGGGCGTGAGCCCGGACGCCGGCGCGCCCCGTGCCGTGGAGACGTGGCGCCACTGGTCCGCAGGCCCCGTCCGCCAGGCCTGCTTCACCCCACGCGACCCGGCCGACGCCGTCTCGCTGCTGGGCCGGTCCGTCGCCGCGGCGACGTTCACCTGCACCGCCTACTCGATCACCCGCCCGTTCCCGAACGGCCCGGCCCACGTCACGGCCACGGTCCGCCTCGGGGTGTCGAGCCAGCAGTTCTGGCTCACCCCCGAACGTGTCGCCGCGAAGCTGGGCGTCCGCCTTCTCCCGGCCACCGGCCGTCAGGCCCGGAGCACCTTGGCCACCCTCCCGCTCGCCTGACGTCGTCCCGGCATCGGGAGCTGTCAGCCGGGCGTCGACAGGGGGCGCAGGCCGTCGAAGACGATGGCGAGCATCCGGGTGCGCACCTCCTCGTCGAGGTGTGTCTGGGTGGCGGCGCGCGAGGTGGCGACCAGCAGTGCGTAGACCTCGGGCAGTTCAGCGTCGTCGCGTACGGCGCCCGCCTGTTGCGCACCCGCGACGAGCTTCGCGCGCACTTCGGGCCGACCGGCGCCGGCCCCGAGCTGGACCGCAGGGCGGCCGGCATCGTCATCCACGAGACGGCCGGCCCCGAGGTCATCGTCGCCGAGTTCGAGTACCGGGGCACGGTCGTCGACACCGGCAAGTCCTTCGCGCTGCCCGGCATCTTCGTGCTCCGCGTGCGTGACGGCGAGATCGTCAGCTCCCGGGACTACTTCGACCACGTCACCGCCGCCAGGGTCCGCGGCAGGCTGGACGCCCTTGTCGACGCCGTCAGGGCACGCGCGGTGGACGACTAGACCCCGGGGAAGAGGGCCGCGGCGCGCTGGGCGGTCCGTTCGGCCCACGCCCCGGTGCTGACGAGCGTCAGGAGCACGAGACCAAGACCGAGGCCGAGGAGCATCCACCACACGCTGTGCGCGGTGGTGGTGAACGCGACCCCACCCCGCCCCAGCGCCGGTCCGACGATGGCGCCGGCGATCGCGACGCCGAGCGTGGTGCCGGTCTGTCGGCCGGACGACGCGAGCGCCCCGGCCAGGCCCGCCATCGACCGTGGCATGCCGGACACGGCGGTGTTGGTGATCGGCGGGTTGACCATGCCGAGGAAGACGCCGACGAGCAGGTACATCCCCATGACCAGCGGCAGTGCGGTGTCGGGCGTGAGCCACAGCAACACCGCGCCGCCAACGGCGAGCGCGCCGCCGGCGACCAGGAGCGGGCGCCGCGGACCGTGTGCCGCGACCAGGCGGCCGGAGACGATCGAGAGCAGGAGCACCAGGCCCCCGATCGGGAGGAGGCACAGGCCCGCGGCCATGGGCGACAGGCCGCGCACGTCCTGCAGATACAGGGTCGTGACGAACAGGAACGCCTGGAACCCGCACAGCGCGAAGAGGGCCATCACGATCGCCGAGGCCAGCGGGACGCTGCGGAACAGGCGCAGCTCCAGCAGCGGCTCACGGCGCCGGGACTCGTAGCGCACGATGCCGACGAGGCTCAGGACGGCCGCGGCGACCAGGGTGAGGATCAGGCTCCAGCTCAACACCCGGGCCTCGATGACCACGTAGACGACACAGCTGAGCAGGAGCGCCACCAGGAGCTGGCCGACCGGGTCGAAGCGGCGGGCGCGTGCGGCGCGGGACTCGGGCACGAAGCGCAGCGCGGCCACGATCGCGGCGATGACGATCGGCACGTTGACGAAGAACACCGATCGCCAGCCGAGCGTGTCAACCAGCACGCCGCCGAGGACCGGCCCGAGCGCGAGCGCCAGGCCGCTCATCGAGCCGAACACACCGATCGCCCGGGCCCGCTCGGCGGGATCGGTGAACGTGTTGACCACGATCGCCATGGCGACGGGGTTGAGCATCGTGCCGCCGACCGCCTGGGCGACACGTGCCGCGACCAACCAGCCGATGCCCGGGGCGAGCCCGCAGCAGAGCGACCCGAGGCCGAAGATCGTGAGCCCGATCAGGAAGACGCGCCGCCTGCCGAACCGGTCGGCCATGGAGCCCGCGAGCACCAGGAAGGCGGCCAGGACCAGCGTGTAGCCGTCAATCGTCCACTGCAGGCCGGACGGGGAGGCGCCCAGGTCGCGCCGGACGTCGGGCAGCGCGACGTTGACGATGGAGATGTCCATCACCACGACGATGATGCTGGCGCAGCAGATCGTAAGGACCAGCAGCCGGGCGCGCCGGGTCGCGTCGGGGCCGGGGGTCAGGAGCGTTGAGGGTTCCACGTCAACCGACCGTAGGATTTAGAGCGTGCTCGAAGTCAAACCGAAGCCGGCCGAGGCGGGTCCCGTTCCCGCGGCCGGCGTGACCATCGCCGAGGCGGCCCGCCGTACCGGGGTGAGCGCGCACACGCTCCGCTACTACGAACGCACCGGTCTCGTCGTCACGCCCGTCGACCGCACGAGCGCCGGCCGCCGCCGGTACCGGGAGCTCGACCTCAAATGGATCGTCGTCTGCACGAAGCTGCGTGCGACCGGCATGCCCATCAGAGGCATCCGCAGGTACGCCGAGCTGGTCGCCGCCGGGCCGGGCAACGAACAGGAGCGCCTCGACCTCCTGGAGGCACACCGCGCCGAGGTCGTGGCGAGGCTCGCCGAGATCCAGGAGAACCTCAAGGCGATCGACCACAAGATCGACGTCTACCGGGGCAGCCTGGCCGCCGGCGACGCCGACCGCCTGTGGGCGCCGGTCGAACGGCCCGTCTAGGGCCTGACGTCGGCCCGCGACCTCGGAGTGCCGGGCCGATCCACCCCTGACCGGCGCCGGCACGGCCTGCGCGCCGCCGCCGAACCTCACGGCGTGAACCGGTCGGGCCTGAAGTCGGTCAGCATGGCGGACGGCGTGCCGAACACCTCGCCAGCCACGAGCTCGCCGAGCAGTGGGGCGAGGGTGATGCCGCTGTGGGTCGCCACGACGTAGAACCCCGGGTCGGTGAACCCGGCGACCGTGCGTCCGTCACCCGGTATCGCACGCTGCCCGATCCGGACCGCCTCGACCGGCACGTCGTCGGCGCCCGCGAGCACCTCGGGCAGCCTGCGGACGAACTCGGCCGCGACACCGGGGGCCGGCGCGGCGGGGTCGGCGAGCCCGTCGAGGTCGAGTGCGTGCAGCATCAGCCGGCCGCCGCCGTCCGGGCGGACGTGCAGCCGTGACGTGTGGAGCACGCGGGACAGCCGGACCGGCACCGGCGCGGTCGTGGCGAGGAAGGCGACGGCGGGGGAGCCGGCGAGATCCGGGTCGATCATGGGCACGTCCGCACCGGCCATGGCGGCGACCCGGGTGGTCCAGCGGCCGGCGCAGCTCACCACCACGTCGGCGTCGTACCGGGTGCCGGCCGCGGTTCTGACCTTGCCACCGTCCACCTCGGTCACCTCGGTGCGGGTGCGGACGGTCGCGCCGCGGTCCCGTGCCTCCGCGAGGAGGCGCGCGAGCAGTGGGACCGGCAGGACGTACGCCTCGCCGGGGAAGAAGGCGTGGTCGGCGCCGTCCGTGTGGGCGAGGTCGGGCTCCAGCTCGCGAGCCTGCGCGGCGGTCAGCCGGCGGGCCGGGTAGCCGCTGGCACCCAGCCGGTCCAGCTTCGCCGCGAGAGCCGCGCGGTGTTCGTCGGTGGTCGCCCGTTCGAGGTTGCCGGTGGGGAAGTACCAGGGCGCGTGGTCGCCGGCGAGGTCCCGGTGGGCCCGCATGCCGGCGACGTTGAGCGCGAAGTAGGACTCCGGCTCCTTGTTGGCGGCGTTGACCCAGGCGAACGTGGTGCCGCTGGTGCCTGCCCCGGGCCGTCCCGCGTCGAGAACCGTGACCCGCGCGCCCCGCCTGGCCAGACCGGCGGCCACGGCCACCCCGATGACGCCGGCCCCGATGACGATCGCCCGCAACTCCGCGCCTCCCGCCGAAACGCACTGAAGGATCCTTCCGGGGGCGTTCCAACGCCTCGAAAGGATCCTTCAGTCTGCCCAACGGCTAGCGTAGACGGGACTCGATGGCCTCGATGATTCGTGGCCGAAGCTCCGCGGCGCGGATCACGGCGTCGACGGAGCCGACCTCGACCGCGCGCTGGATGTTGTGCACCCGGTCGAACTCCGCGGCCACCTCACCCAGCTTCTCGGTCCGGACCGACGACCGCAGCTCGTCCAGCTCCGCCGCCAGCGACGCGCGGTCGGTGCCGGTCGCGGCCGCGACCCGGGCCTCCAGGTCGTGCACCCGCTGGTCGGCCGCCGTGCGGGCGTTGACGTCGCCGGTGAACACGACCGCCGCGGCCGGCGCGCCGCCGAGCACGGAGGCGAACGAGCCCTCCAGTGCCAGCACGGTCATCTCCGGGTTCAACCGCTTCGAGAACACCACGAACGCGCCGCCGTGGTACCGCGAGATCACGCAGAACACGATGGGCCCGCGGAAGTTCACGATCGCACGGCCGATCTCCGCGCCGTACTCCAGCTGCAGCTTGCGCATCGACTCCGGGGAGCCGTCGAACCCGGACAGGTTCGCGAGCACCACCAGCGGCCGGTTGCCCGACGCCGCGTTGATCGCGCGGGCCGCCTTCTTGGACGACCGCGGGAACAGCGTGCCGGCGGTGTAGCTGTCCGGCCCGTCCGTGGGCGGGAACCCGCGCCGCTGCACCGAACGCGACTCGATACCCAGCAGGCACACCGGCAGCCCACCGAGGTGGACGTCCTGCACGACCGCGGTCTCCGCGTCGGCCATGCCGGCCCAGCGTTCCAGGACCGGATGGTCCTGGTCGGCCAGCGCCCGCATCACGGTGCGGATGTCGAACGCCTTCTTGCGGTCCGGATTCGCCGTCGCCGAGAAGATCTCGCCGACCGTGGTGAAGTCGCTGTCCGCCACGGTGTGCGGGAAGTCGGAGATGTCCCGGTCGATCGGGTCCGTGGTGGCAGCCCGGCGTGGTGCCGACTCGCCCGGCACGACGTAGGTGTGGTCGTAGTGCGCCATCAGCACGTCACGCGCGGCGGCGAGGTTCGGCGCCCAGTACTGCGCCTGCCCGTTCGGCCCCATCACCCGGTCGTAGCCGCCGATGCCGAAGTTGTCCTCCGCCGACACGCCGCCGGAGAAGTCCAGGGCCTGCTTGCCGGTCAGCACCATCGCCGAGTCCGGCGTCATCACCAGGACACCCTTGGTGTGCATGAGCATCGTGGCCTCGGCGTTCCAGTACGGCTGCGCGCCGACGTTGACGCCCGCGACCACGATGTTGATCTCGCCGCCGTCCTGGGTGAACTCGACGATGCGCTTGAGCGCCGCGGCCACCCAGTCCATGTTCTCCGTGCCCGAGCTCATCGAGATCCGGGCGCCGGAGGACAGCGAGTACCACTCCAGCGGCACGGCCATCCGCTCCGCCAGGTCGAGCGCGGCGATCACGCGGCTGCACTCCGGTTCCGACAGCGCGCCGAGCGACTTGGTCGGGTCACCGAGCAGCACCACCCGGGTGACCCCCTCCGGGTGCCGCTCGGTCGGGGTCGTGACCACGCCCGCGACCATGGCCGCGGAGTTCCGTCCCTTGGGCCGGTCCACCGGCACCAGCGCGCCGTCGACGAGGTCGTGCTCGACGAACCGGCCGAGCAGCCCGGTCAGCTCGTACGGGTACACCGTGTTGCGGGCCGCCGCGCGAAGCACCTTCTGCCGGTAGCCGTCGAGCGGCTCGACCGGCGCGTCCGTCGGCGCGCCGACGGTCAGCTCGCTGCCGCCGGTGGCGTCGAACGTGATGCGCACGGCGATCTTGGTCAGCGTCCCGCTCTCCGGGTGCCGCTGCCGTGCGATGAACTCGATCTCCTCCAGCCCGGCGCCCGCCGTCGTCGGCAGGACGCGCTCGGCGATCGTCTCCAGCTCCGCGCGGGTGATGTCGGCCGGCGGCCACACGTAGACCACGATCCGGTTGGTGTTGAGCCGTTTCTTCGACGGCCGCCGCGACTGCTCACGGCGGATCGAGTCGAGGCACGCCGCGATCGTGTCCTCGGCCGTGGGCAGCGCGACCAGGCGGCCGTCCTGCTCACGCAGCTCGGTCAGGTCCCGCACCTGGGCGAACGCGACGAGCCGCTCGTCGGACGGGTTCTCCCGCGCCGCGCACTGGAACAGGTAGACCTCCTCGTCCGCGGCCGGCAACCGGGTGAGGTCGAACTTGCGCAGCCGCTCCAGCTGCATCCGCTGCGCGATGTACGGGTGCAGGCCGCGGATCAGCCGTTCCTCGGTCATCCCGGTGGTCGACGGGCGGAACGTGACGTGGTGGTGCATCACCGCGCCGCCACGGCCGGCGATGGTGGCGGTGAGCCTGCGGACCCGGATCGGCAGCGGATGGGCGCCGACCACCTCGTACAGGGCCGCGGCCATCGCGTCGGAGTCCTCCGGCTGGTCGTCCCAGGCGAGGTAGATGTCGGCGTCGACACCGTGGTCGCCGTTCACCAGCTCAGCGAGGCCGCGCAGCGCGTTGCCCAGCGCGTCGAAGCTCACCGCGGCGGAGACGAGCCACGCCCCGGCGCGCTCGGCGACGACGAACTCACAGCCCGCGGCCGTCATGGTGCGGACGCCGGTGAGGCCCTTGTTGCCGTAGTACCGCCTGGTCAGCACCTCCAGCATGACCGAGTTGTCCAGGTCGGCGCGGGCGAGCCGCTGGCCGAGCAGCCGCACCAGCGGCTCGGTGCTGCGCACCATCTCGGCGATCCGCTCCGCGCGGTCCGGCGCGTCCGGGTGCGCGTCGAGGTGCCGCAGGTGGTTGCGGATGTTGGCGTACACGCGGGCGCGGTTGCGGCGCAGCAGGGGCTGGCCGAACCAGGCGAACACGACGCCACGGGCGAGGTCGGCGATCACCGGGAACCGGACCTGGGTGGCGGCGACCAGGCGCTCCATCGCGAGACCGGCGGGCTCGCGCAGCGTCTCGTCCGGCGGCACCTCCTCCAGCCAGGCCCGCGTCAGCGCCGTGACCACGGCGGCGTCGGCGGCCCCGCGCTGCAGGGCGAGGAAGATGCGGAACACCGCGGCTTCCAGCTCCGGCGTGCGCTCCAGGTCCTTGACGCCGTAGTGCCCCAGCGCCGTGGCGAGCTTGGCCTGGAACGTGGCGGGCAGCCCGGCCCGCTCGACGTCGAGGCTCTGCAGGTAGGTGTGGAAGTACTCGCGGGCACTGTGCACGTGCCGGTCCCCGCCGGTCTCCTCACCGGCGGGCAGGTTGCGGCTCAGCTCCGCGAGGTCGGCGAACACCTCGACGAGCTCCAGCTCCTCGGCCAGCGGGCGGTAGCCGTCCTCGGTGGCCGCCCGGCGCGCGACCAGGTAGTCGTCGAGGACGCGGCGCTCGTCGTGCGGGTCGACGTCGAACCCGAGCAGGAGACTGCGCAGGTCCTCCTGACCGCGGGTGGCCCGCGCCCGCGCCGGGACCGTGGCGGGCGCGGCGGGCAGGTCCAGCTCGACGGTGTCGCCGGCCGAGGTGTCCTCGGCCTCCTCGTCGGCGAGCGGCTCCAGCCGCAGCAGCGGGGCGCCGGTCTCGACCTGGCTGCCGACGGACACGGCGCTTTCCTTCAGCCGTGCCTTGAACGGCGCACGCAGCACCGTCTCCATCTTCATGCTCTCGATGACCAGCACCGGCGCGCCGGCCTCGACCTCGTCGCCGACGGCCAGCGGGGTGGCGACGACCAGCGCGGGCGCGGGGGAGCGGACGACGCCGCCCTCGTCGCGGCTGACCCGGTGGGTGACGCCATCCACCTCGACCAGGTGGATCGGGCCGTGCGTGGCGGTGAGCAGCTGGTACCGGGCGCCGTTCACGGTGATCTGGCCGGTGTGCTGGTCGAACCGGTCCAGCTCGACGTCGGCGGTGCGGGCGTCCTCACCCGCCTCGATGCCGACGCGGAACCGGTGTGCGCCGACCCGTGCGACCCGCACGCGGTAGCCGATGCCCCGCAGCTTGAGGTCCAGCGGACGGCCGCTCTCGTGGCGCACCTGGGGGCGACCGCCGAAGGCCGTGGACAGCAGCCGCTGCCGCTCGGCGCGTTCCTCCTCCTCGTAGGCCTCGATGGCCGCGGCCGCGAGCGCGACCGCGGAGTGGCGGTGGGAGACGAGCCTGCCCTCGGCGCGGACGCGGTCGATCCAGCCGGTGTCGGCGCTGGCGTCGATCACCTCGGGCTGGTCGAGCAGGTCGAGCACGAAGCTCTTGTTGGTGGCGCCGCCGTCGATGATCACCGTGGTGTCGGCCATGGCGCGGCGCAGCCGGCCCAGCGCCTCGTCGCGGTCGCGGCCGTAGGCGATGATCTTGGCGATCATGGAGTCGAAGTCGGCGGGGATCGTGTCGCCCTCGCTGACCCCGGTGTCCACCCGGATGCCGGGGCCGGCGGGCAGGTCCAGCCGCGAGATGTGGCCGGGGGACGGCGCGAAGTCGCGGTCGGGGTCCTCGGCGTTGAGCCGGGCCTCGACGGCATGGCCGGACTCGGCGGGCGCGTCGCCGGTGAGTCGGCCGCCGGCGGCGACGTGCAGCTGGGCCTTGACCAGGTCGAAGCCGGTGGTGGACTCGGTGATCGGATGCTCCACCTGCAGGCGGGTGTTGACCTCGAGGAAGGCGAAGATCCGGTCGCCGGGGTGGTAGAGGAACTCGACCGTGGCCGCGCCGCGGTACCCGACCGCGACGGCCAGCCGCTCGGCCGAGGACTTCAGCTCGGCGGCCTGCTCGGGGGAGAGCACCGGCGAGGCCGACTCCTCGATGATCTTCTGGTTGCGCCGCTGCACCGAGCAGTCGCGCACCCCGAGCGCCCACGCGGTGCCCTGTCCGTCGGCGATCACCTGGACCTCGACGTGACGGGCGCCGGTGACCAGGCGCTCGAGGAACACGATGCCGCTGCCGAACGCACGCGCGGCCTCCTGGCTGGTGCGCTCGTAGGCGTCGTCCAGCTCCTCGGCGCTCCTGATCACCCGGATGCCGCGCCCACCGCCGCCGGCGGTGGCCTTCAGCATGAGTGGATAGCCGATCCGCGCCGCGGCCTCCTTGGCGGCCTCGAGCGTCTCGACGGCGCCGCGGCTCCACGGCGCGACCGGCACGCCGACCTCCTCGGCGATCAGCTTCGCGCCGATCTTGTCGCCGAGCTTGCGCATGGCGTCCGCGCTGGGGCCGACGAAGGTGACGCCGACCTTCTCACAGAGCTCCGCGAAGGCCGGGTCCTCGGCGACGAAGCCCCAGCCGACCCAGGCGGCGTCGGCGCCGGTGTCCACCAGCGCGCGTTCCAGCGCCTTGAGGTCGAGGTATGGGCGCGCCGAGGCCGGCCCGAGGTCATAGGCGATGTCCGCCTCGCGCACGAACGTCGCGGTGCGGTCGACGTCGGTGTGCAGAGCTACGGTCTCGATCCGTGACCCGGTCTCCGCGGTGAGCTCCCGGACGGCGTGGATGAGCCGCATTGCGGCCTCACCACGGTTGACGATGGCGATACGACTGAACACCCGACCGAGTCCCTGCGTGTAGGCGAATAGTGACGGGGGTGAGTGTATTGGCCGACGCGAACGTCAGGATTGAACATCGCTGGAGGCGTGACCCGGTAGTGTGTTGGTACGCGGGAGTACCAGTCCGGGAGGTGCCGCACGATGACGGGTCTGGCCAAGCCGGCGGTCCGCTGGGGCGTGACGCACGGCCTGCCGAGAGCGGCGCTGCGGGTCGCCGCGCGGCGCGGTGATCTGCAGGCACGCCTGTTCGTCGAGAGCGCGACCCGGCCGACCCGGGCGCTGACGGGGTTGTTCGACGAGGTCCGCGCGCATGGATCGCTGTCGCGCGGGACGTTCTCGTACCTGACGGCGAGCCACGCCGTGGTGCGCGAGGTGCTGGGCAGCAACGACTTTCGAAGTGGCATCACGCCGGCCGCCGGGATGTGGGGCCGGCTGGCGGAGTGGTCGGCCGCGGAGTTCCTGCACCCGATGACGCCCCCGTCGCTCCTGGTGACCGAGCCGCCGGACCACACGCGGTACCGCCGGCTGGTCACGCGGGTGTTCACGGTCCGCGCGGTCGAGAACCTGCGTGCGCGGACCACGGAGATCGCGAACGAGCTGCTCGACGCCCTCGACCCGAACGACGAGGTCGACCTGGCCGAGACGTACTGCGGACTGCTGCCCGTGACGGTGATCGCGGAGGTCCTGGGGGTGCCGGCGGCACAGCGGCGGCAGGTGCTGACGCTGGGGACCGCGGCGGCGCCGAGTCTGGACATGGGGTTGCCGTGGCGACAGTTCCGGCGGGTGGACGCCGCGCTGGCGGCGTTCGACAGATGGCTCGCGGAGCACCTCGACCACCTGCGGGCCCACCCCGGCGACAACCTGTTGAGCCAGCTGGTGGCGGCCCGTGAGGACGGCGTGGGCCTGAACGACATGGAGCTGCGGGCGACCGCGGGCCTGGTCCTGGCGGCCGGTTTCGAGACGACGGTGAACCTGCTGGGCAACGGCATCGCCCTGCTGCACGACACCCCGGGTGCGCTGGCGACGCTCCGCGAGGACCCGGAGCTGTGGCCGAACGCGGTGGACGAGATCCTGCGGGTGGACCCGCCGGTGCTGCTGACGGGACGGACGTGCGCCCGCGACACGACGGTGGCCGGGGTGGCGGTGCCGGAGGGCGCGGTGGTGACGACGATCCTGGCGGGGGCGAACCACGACCCTGCGGTGTTCGAGGACCCGGAACGGTTCGACGTTCGGCGAGCGAACGCACGCGACCACATCTCGTTCTCGGCGGGCCGGCACTACTGCCTCGGGGCGGCCCTGGCCCGCATGGAAGGCGAGGTCGGGCTGCGGGTGCTGTTCGAGCGCTTCCCCGGACTCCGCCTGACCCCGGGCGCGACCCACCGCACGACACGGATCCTCCGCGGCTACGAGCACCTCCCGGCGAGGCTGATCGACTGACCGGCTGATCGACTGGACAATAACCGGTCATTCAGATCGTTGTGTGGCAACACTTTCCGGGGCCCACCTACAGTGGGTGAGTCGTCGTCAGCCCGGAGGCGCCCGATGCCACAGTCGTGGTACGAGGATCGTGTCAGGCAGCTGCTGGACGGGCTGAAGGCCCTGGAACGGAGCGACGAGGAGGCCGACGCCGCCAGGCGGGACGCCGAGGCCAGGCTCGAGAAGATCAGGTCCGGCTCCCGGCTCAAGGACCGCTACCTGTGGTTGTTGGTGTGGGCGAACGGGGACCGCGAGGTCTACAACCGGATGAAGCCGTTACGCGACGAGATCAAGCTCCGCAGGCAACAGATCGCGGACATCCCACACCGGCACCGGACGATGCTGGCCGAGTTGGACGACATCATCACCGACGACCTGGGCCAGAACGACCCCGAGTTCCAGGCGCTCCTGAGCGAACAGCGGGGACTCAGGCGG
Source organism: Actinophytocola sp. (assembly GCF_035634895.1). Lineage (GTDB taxonomy): Bacteria > Actinomycetota > Actinomycetes > Mycobacteriales > Pseudonocardiaceae > Actinophytocola. The sequence continues at coordinate 11,586 of NZ_DASQCC010000204.1, forward strand.
AAACGGGACACCTGCGACGACGCGCTCAGGACGATCTCGGCGACACGCGGGAACATCACGAGCATGTCATCCTCGATGCCCATCAGCCCCAAGGGCAGGGAGCTGGCCGCCGCGGAGAAGAAGACAAATGAGATCACGGCCCAGGTCGGGGTGGTGCACGAAAAGGTCGTCAAGGTCAACGGCGTCGCCGGGACCTACGGCTCGGTGAGCGGCGCGCTCGTCAGGAAGCTGAACACAAGCTTCCTGAGCGGCGAGTTCCGCTACCAGCAGCGCAAGGACGAGCTCGACACCGCGCTCAGGACACTCGGCGAGGTCGACCGCAAGGTCCGCGCGATCAGCGGCAAGATCGAGAAACGCCTGCGGGAGCTGGACAGCCGGCGCACGAGGCTGGTGAAGGCCAAGCGGGACCGCCTCCTGGCGGCACACGGGATCAGGGCGACCTAGCCCGGTCGTCATCCCTACAGTGCTACGCGTTCCTACAGTGCTACGCGTTTCCCGCGCCGGACAGGCCGTAGGCGCGGATCACGGTCTGGGTCACGGTGTTGCCCGACGAGTCGGTCGCGTGGGCGCGGAGCGAAACGTACCTCGCCCCGCGTGGCTGGGTGATCTCCACCGAGCCGTCCTGGCCTACCGGGACCTGGCGCCAGGTGCGGCCGTCGTCGAACGACGCCTCGACGGACAATGCGGTGACGGTGGCCTCGGGCGCGTTGTACGGCCGCTGCACGATCACCGGGACGCGGACGGTGCGCGCGGTCACCGCGTTGTGCGACGACAGACCCGGTGGCGCGAAACGGACGGCCATCAGTGGCAGGCCCTCGCCACCCTTCCCCTTCCGGCCCGGGTCCTCGGCATGCGCCGACGTGAACGTCCACACGCACGACACCGAGGTGGACAGGTCCGAGACGCCGGAGCGGCGGGACCGCACCTCCAGCCGGTAGTTCGCCGGCTCCGGCGGCACGTCGAACTGGCCGAGACCGGGCTCGGCGGTCTCGCCGACCTTGACACCGTCCCGGTACAGCACCGTGCTACCGGAGTCCACTTCGGACTCGCCGAACCGGTCCAGGCCGGCGTCCGCGTACAGCGGGAGGTTCAGCGCCAGCAGGTCGCCGAACCGGCTCGCGAAATCGCCGTCCGCGGTGAACCCCGGGCCGAACACCGCGGAGTTCCAGTCCTCCACATAGGACCTGCCGGGCTCGTGCTCGACGACGCCGCCGGTCACGACCGTCTCGGTGTGCACCTGCTTGTCCACGTACGCCCACTGCTGCAGCTCACCCGACCACAGCAGACCGTCCACGTTGTGGAACTCGGTGCGGTCCAACGGCAGCCGGAACCCGAACCCGAAGCCGTTGCTCACCCCGGCGCGTGGCTCCCTCGCGACCCAGATCTTGGTGCCACGCTTGCGGTCCGCCTGCGTCCGGTAGGTCACTCGCACCTCCGCCAGGTCGCGGTCCACGATGTGGCGGGTGAACCCGGTCGGCACCGTGCCGTAGGCGAACCAGGCCAGGTTGTACGACACGGCGCTCCGCGTCACGTCGCCGCGTGAGTCCGGCACGGCCCAGACGCCCCCGAGGCTCGTGATCATCTCCTCGTCGGGCACCGGCGCCCCGACCTGCCCCATGCCGATCCGGTCGAACGTGTCCCCGAGCACGCCGGTGGTGATCTGGCTCTCCGGCGTCACCCGGCTGTACGCCACGGCCACCGCCTGCGGCGCCACCCGGGTGCGGTCGAAGGAGATCGACACCGGCCGCGCCGAGCGGGCGTCGAGCACCACGGTGGTGTCCGCGCGCACGTCGACCGTCGGGTGGACCACCTTGGCCGTGTCCGCCAGGTCGCCGCGCGGCGTGTTGATCGCGCCGTCCACGTGGTAGCGACCGGCCCGCACCCGCAGCGTCCCGGCGCCGCCGACCCCGGGCACCGGACGGAACCGCGCCCGGTCGAGACCGAACACGAACGCGAACACGTTGTCGGTCGGCGCACCGGTGGCGTCGAGTGTGCGCAGGGTCAGGTCGTAGCTCTCCGGTTCCCGGTCCACCGCGACCGGCGTGTTCACTCGCACCTCGCCGTCGGTGGCCACGATGTGCGTGCCGAACGTCCCCTCCGCCGCGGGCACCGCCGTGTTCACGGTGATCGCCACGCCGGCGTCACCGTGCGCCGGAACGGTCAGGTCCTGTTGGGACAGCTGGAACATGCCGTCCGGCGCGTCGTCGGGAAGGTCGAGCCGCAGCTGCCGGGGCCGCGCACCAGGGTTGTGGTAGGTGACGGTCTCGGTCACCTTCTCGTCGTCCTCGTGTGGCCAGCTCATCCGTCCCATCGAGACGGTCGCGGGGGAGGCGTACACGCTCTGGCCGACCGCCCGCGCCACGTCCACCCGGCCCGCGCCCTGCTCGAAGACGCCGGCGTCCTCGAGCCGCTTGGCCGAACCGACGAGCCCGGCCTTGAGCTGCTGGCCGGTCCAGTCCGGATGCCGCTGCGCCAGGATGGCCGCGGACCCGGTCACGTGCGGGGTCGCCATCGAGGTGCCGCTCAGTGACACGTACCGGTCGCGCTTCTCGCCGAGCGAGGAGAACCGCGACCGGGCCGCGGTGATGTCCACGCCCGGCGCCACGATCTCGGGCTTCAGCGCCGCGTCGTGGACCCGCGGCCCGCGGGCGGAGAAGCCGGCGAGCGCGTCGTGGTCGTCCACCGCGCCCACGGCGAGTGCGGCGTCCGCGCTGGCCGGGGAGGACACCGTCTCCGCGCCGTAGCCGCCGTCGTTGCCGGCCGCGACCACGAACAGCGTGCCGTAGCGGGCGGTCAGCCGTTCGATCGCCAGCTCGAGCGGGTCGTCGTCGGCGGTGTCCTGGCCGCCCAGGCTGAGGTTGACCACCTTCGCCCCGGCCGCCGCGGCCCACTCCATCCCGGCCAGGATCGCCGACTCCGGGCAGCCCGACCCCGCGCACACCTTGCCCACCAACAGATCCGCGCCCGGCGCGACGCCCTTGTACCGGCCGTGCGACGCGCGGCCGGTGCCAGCGATGGTCGAGGCCACGTGCGTGCCGTGCCCGTCGGTGTCGCGGCTGGACGGATCGGCGGTGAAGTTCCTCCTGGCCACCACGCGGTCGCGCAGGTCGGGATGCGTGTCGTCGATCCCGGTGTCCAGGACCGCGACCGGGACGCCGGCGCCGGTGAGGCCCGCCTGCCACGCGGCCGGCGCGCCGATCTGCGGCACGCTCACGTCCAGCGTCGGCCGGCGCGTCCCGTCGAGCCAGACACGTCCGGTGCGGGACCGCCAGAACTCCGCCGCGCTCTGCTTGGGCTGGCTCACCGCCACCGCGTCCAGGGCAGTCAGTGCCAGCCCGGTCCGCCGGCCACCCTGGACGATCAGCGGGATGTCCGTGCGGCCGGCGTCGCCGTAGCCGTCCCGCAGCAACGCGGCCACGTCGAACAACCGCTGGTCGAGCCGCCCGGCACGCAGCGGCGCCCACGCGTCGTCCGGCACCACCAGCAGCGAGTCGCCGGCCTGGGTGGTCGCGAAGTGCACGTGCGCACGGCCCGCCGCCGGCTGCACCTGCGGCACGAGCTGCGCGCCCACCTGCCGCACCGTCACGTGGTCCCCGGTGACGAGCGTGACCGACCCGACGAACCGGCTCGCCGCGGCCGGCGAGGGCACGGCCCGCGACGGTGTCCAGGCCACCGAGACCGCCACCGTGAGCAGGACCATGGACAGCTTCGCCCCGACCGGCATGGCGCCTCCCGTTCGCTTGTCTTCCAACAAAACGAATCGCCGCCGCCCCGTCAATAGCCCGGGGCGGCGGCGATATTCCCAGATCAGAACGTGAACGCCTGCAGCTCGGCGATCCGCACGGTCTGCGCGACCGTCGGGTTGCCTGTCGTGCAGTCGCTCGTCGACCGCGGGTCGTTGTCCTGGTCACCGGCGTACAGCGGCCCGCCGGTGCACTGGTTCGTGACCACCCGGATCATCAGGTGGGTGGCCACGGTCGGCGCGATCCGGAACGACCGGATCGACAGGTCGGGTGCCGTCGGTCGCGGCAGGTCCGCCGGAAACGCGTTCGGCCTGCTGTTCAGCACCCGCCGGTAGTTCGCCGGGTTACCGCAGTCGGCCCCGGACGCGGCGTTGCACGACAGGATCTCGAACTGCCGCAGCGCCGTGAACCGGTTCTGCGTGCCGGTGTCGGCGTCCCCGGTGATCGCGGGCCGCAGGTACGCACTCACCTGGACCCGCGTGACGAGCTGCGGGTGCGTTCCCGTGAGGTCGACCGTGACGCTCTTGCCGGCCACCGGCGAGCCCACCGACGCCCAGTCCGTCGCCTCGGTGTCGTCGATCAGCTTGCCCTGGTTCACGCCGTCGCCGGTCGCGGTCGCGCCCTGGCCCGCGGAGGCCAGGTTGCGTTGCAGCAGCGGCCGTACCGCGGCGCGCTCGTGTGGCCGGATCGTCTCCTGGACCCGGCTACTGCCGAACCCGTTGGCCACGACCACGAACGAGTACCTGCCCGGCGCGATGTCGATCGTGTCGGGCAGCGGGGTGTTCGGGTCGGTGTCGGCCACCGGCATCGCCCGTGCCTCGTAGTCGCCGACGTAGAGCCGTGCCGGCGCGTCGGAGCCGATCGGTGCGAACCGCAGCGTCGCGTTCCGGCCCGACGCTGACGCGAAGCTCGGCGTCGGGTCCTGGTCGTTCGGCCCGGCGCTCGCCGCGTCCCGGCCGAGGCCGTTCTGGGCGTAGACGTCCTGCAGCAGCGACACGTCCGCGCCGCCGAACCGGACCTCGTTGGCCGCGATCGTGGCGTCCCGCATGTCCACGAAGCTGACCGCGCCGGAGGCGGTGAGCAGCAGCGCGTCGAACGCCTGCTGGACCCAGCGCCGGTTGCCGGGGCACTTCTCGACCGCGACCTTGCCGTCGGCGCAGGCCCGCTGCAGTGCCGGCGTGCCGAGGCCGTACCGGTCGACCATGGCCTTGCGGACGTCGAAGCTGATCGCGTTCCAGACCTCGCCGTCCGCGTGGACCTCCTGGCCGACGATGTCGAAGGCGACGTCGCTGTAGTTCAGCGGGCTGTCACTCATGTCGTAGTCGCGGATGCCCGCCTTCAGGTCGCCGGTGACGTACCCGCCCGTGACGAACGGGGTGTCGCCGCGCGGCCGGTACCCGTACTCGTACAGGTACTCGGTGGCGAACAGGTCCGACGTCGACTCGTTCATCGCGCCGGCCTGCTGGCCCGACCAGCCCTGGTTCGGGCCGGCGATCATCCGGCCGCTGATGGCGTGCGAGTACTCGTGGCCGATCACCGACATGTCGTAGTCGCCGTCGACGCACGGCGGGTAGAAACCGCCGGGGGTCGGCTGCCACAGGTACATGTTCGTGGTCGGCGGCAGGCCGTCGGGCGGGGTCGCCTGGTTGGCGTTGTTGCGGGACGCGAAGTCCGGCGGCGCGCCACCGGCCCGGCCGCCCGCCTGCGCGTTGCCGCGTTCCGCGTCGCCGCCGAGCCCGCCGTTGGTGCCGTTGGACACCTGCATGTTCCACGTCTCCTCGGTGAAGCCGAGGTGGTAGGACCAGTCGTGCATGCGGTTGTGCATGGCGAACAGGTTGGTGAGCGCCGCGTCGATGTCGTTCTGCCGCGCGGTCGCGAACACCGCCGGGTCGCACTTGCTCTCGTGCCACTGGTTCGTCCACGCGTAGGTGTAGTCGCGGGTCGGGCTGGGCGCCGCGGTCCTGGTGCCGACCGTGTTGCTGGCGAGGCTGTCCCACTTCTCGGTCGCCTTCTCGGCGTTGCCGGCCGAGGTGAGGCTCGGCGCACCCGTCGCCGGGTCGATGTCCCACGCGACGCCGCCGTCCGCGGTGCTGACCGTGCGGGCACACCCGCGTTCCGGCGTGAGGCACCACCGCTCCCGCCGGTCGCGCGAGGAGTAGTCGGCCGGCGGGTTGGCCGGGAAGACGTCCCATTCTGGGTTGTCCGTGTCGTGGTCGACCAGGTCCTCGCGGAGCAGCACGGCACCGGTCCGCGCGTCGACGTAGGTGGCGTAGCCGACCTCCGCCCCGCCCATGAGGACGACCTGGTACGCGCTGCGTGGGGCGGCACCCGGCATCGGGACCGCGCCGAGGCGCACGCGGGTGGTCGACAGCGCGCCGGTGGGCACGCCGGCGTCCGCGGCGGCGGCATCGAGCGCGGCCTCGGGGGAGATGGCCGCCGGCTCGGGGGAGGACCGCTCGGGGCTGACGGTCGAGCTGAGGTAGATCACCGCGCCGTCGCGGATGCCGAACGCGGCAAGCCCGTCCACGATCGAGGGCAGGTCACCGAACCGTTGGCGCAGCAGGACGAAGGCGCCCTGGCCCATCGGCCGGCTGACCAGCACCTCCATGGCGTCGACACCGGCCGACGAGACGCCGAACGTCTCGCTGTTGTCCGCCAGGAAGTTCCGTGCGATGGCGACGGGATCGGCGGTCGCGCCGCGCCGCTGGGCGTCGGCACGCGGCAGGAGGGTGGCGGGCGCGCCGTACCGGTTCCACCGGACGGTCGTGCTGGACCGCCCGGCGAGCGTGCGCTGGCGGTCGGAGGGCTGCGCGGTCGCGCCACGGTTGTCGACGTCGCGGTCGGGGGCTACGTCTTCGTGCGCGGCGGCGGGATCGGGTGCCGCGGGGGTGCCCGCCGCGGTGCCCATCGCGAGCGAGCAGGTCAGGATCGTCGTGGTGACGAGCGCGAAGGCTCTTCGGAGATGGTGTCTCCGCATCTGTCGGCGCCTCTCTTAGCAGGGAAAGGACTGACCCAGCCTTCCCTCGCCGGACGCCGAAAGATAGTCACCGTTCGTTGGCCGTCGTTGCCGTCTTCCCGGTCTCGTACGGCGACGGAACCGGACGTTGCGCGAGCCGCCGCAGCACCCTCGGGGTGATCTTGCGGTAGGACCTGGGGTTCACCGGGTTGATCCAGTGACCGGCACGGACCGCCGCGCTGATGTTGACGTCCAGGTCGCCGAGCACCTCGTCCACGTTGTGCATCGAGAACGGGATGATCTTCGTGCCGCGGCAGTGGTGGGTGTCGGTGGCCTCGTCCATGAACGCCAGCTGCGCCACCACGGCCTGGCGCATGTCGGCGTCGTCCGGGAGCGGGAGCTCGCCGGCGAGGTCGGCGGCGATCCACACCGCGGCCATCTCGGCGTTGAGGGGGCTGAAGAACGACGAGTTGTAGCCGTTGAAGTACAGGCCGGGCACGCCGACCGGCCGGATCTGGCGGTACAGCAGGAAGTTCCCGCGCTCGTCGAGCACCCGTGCCTGGATCTCGGCCGGCAGGAACGGCACGCCCTGGGTGAAGCCGGTCGCGCACACGACCAGGTCGGCCGGCAGGCGGGTGCCGTCGGACAGCTCCGCGTGGGGCCGGCCGTCCGCGAGCAGCCGGGTGATCGTGCGGTCGCGGTGCACGGTGATGGCGCCGGCGGTGACACCCTCGAAGAACCCTTCCGTGGCAAGGCCGATCGCGCCACGGACGATGTCCTCCATGTGGCCGGGTGGGACCAGTGCCAGCTCACGCAGGCCGAACTGGCGCACCGACACCGACCCGATGGAGTTGAGCATGTTGCGGCGCAGGCGGTTGCCGGGGCCGTGCAGGAACCGCTCGAACCCGCGCGGCCGCAGGTAGCGGAACAGCGCCTCGCCCATCCTGGTCAGCAGCAGCATCTTGAAGTTCAGGAACCCGCCGACCCTGCGTGGCACCTTCCACAGCATCTGCCGGGCGATCACGTCGGTGCTGGCCGCGACCTCGCTGATCGGCACCGTGACGTCGCAGGCCGACTTGCCGTAGCCGACGACGAGCACGTGCTTGTCCCTCGCCCCCTCCGCGTCGTGGAACTCCGTGCCGGCACACAGCTTCCCGCCGGCCGCGGTGAACTCGTCGAGTCCGGGGAAGGCCGGGACCGCGGGCTCACAGAACACGCCGTTGGCGACGACGACCCGGTCGAACAGCTCGGTCGTGCCGCCCGCCTCGACCACCCAGTAACCGTCGCTGGGCTGCACGCTCGTGACCTCCGTGCCGAGCCGCAGCACCCGGTCGACACCGAACTCCGCGGCGTAGGCGGCGAGGTACTCCTGCACCTGCACGCCGGTCGGCCACTCCGGGAAGTCCTTGGGCATCGGGAAGTCCGACAGCGAGTACTGCGCCTTCGGGCTCTGGGTGGTGAGACCCGGGTAGCGGCGCGTGCGGCTCCAGACACCGCCGACGTCGGGCGCCTTGTCGTACACCATGACGTCGTGACCGGCCTGCAGGAGCACCTTGGCGGTGACGAGTCCGGCGACCCCGGCGCCGATGATCGCGACGTGCACGGCTACCTCACCTCGGGCGGGAGCCGCAGCTCGATCCCGAAGTCGGCCATCACGCCCTTCATGACGTTGATGTCCTTCGGCCCGGGCGGCAGGTCGGCGAGCGCCTGGTAGTACTGCTCCAGCCCGGCCGGCGAGACGACCGAGATGACGCGCGACTCCTCCTTGTACGGGTTGCGGAAGGCGTGGATGACATTACGCGGCAGGAACAGGTAGTCGCCGAACTCGATGGTGAAGTCCTCGCCGCCGAGGTGGACGTCCAGCCGGCCGGCGAGGCAGATGAAGGACTCGTCCTCGCGGGTGTGCACGTGCGGGGGAGGCCCGTCGGTCTCCGGCGGGACGGCGTACTCGAACATCGAGTAGGCGTCGTGGGTGGACTTCCCGTCGGTCTTCATGGTGATGCCGAGCCCGATCGCGGCGATCTTGTGGCCTTCGCGCGAGGGGAGCAGGTATCCGCCGCCAAGAGTCATCGTCGTCTCTCCGTTCGCCTTCGGGGGGCGAGCACAGATTGAGCGCGGCCGGACGGAACCGCAAACTCCGGTCCCGCTCACCGGGACTGGTCCGTCTCCCCGGCTCTCGGCGTTGGTGACGTTCCGGCCGATGGTGCGGGTGGCGGCGGTCAGCGCGTCGAGTACGCACGCGACGCGGCGGCAGCCGCCAACCGGACCGCCGGGCCGATGCGGTCCGCCTTCACCATCCCCGTCGGACCGGTGACCGACAGCGCCGCGGCCACGTCGCCGAGCGGCCCGAAGATCGGCCCGGCCACGCAGCTCACGCCGATGTTGCCCTCCTCGCGCTCCAGCGCCCACCCCCGGTCGGGCACCGCGGCCAGCTCACGCCGCACGGCGACCGCGCTGGTGAGCGTTCGTGGTGTCCGCCGCGGCATGTCCGCCACCAGCACCTGGTCCACGACCTCCGGCGGCGAGTAGGCCAGGATCGCCCGCCCCAGTGCCGAGCAGTACGCCGGCACCGTCCCGCCCACCTGGGACAGCATCGGCATCGGCCGGTGCCCGGTGATCTTCTCCACCACCAGGATCTGCGTGCCCTCCAGCACGCCGAGCTGCACGGTCGTCTTCGCCGCGTGGTAGAGGTCCTGCAGGAACGGCAGCACTGCCTCCCGCAGCTCGAGCCGGATCGGCGCCAGGCCGGACAGCTCGAACAGGCGGTTGCCGATCCGGTAGCGGTCCTTGGGCTTGTCCAGCCACCCCAACCGGATCATCTTCTCCGCCGTCCGGTGCGTGGTCGACCGCGGCAACCCGCTCCGCGTGACCAGGCTGGCCAGCGTCAGCTCCCGGTGGCCGGGGTCGAACGCCGACAGTATCGCCGCGGCGCGGTCGAGGCCGCCCATCCCACCGTCCCGCTCAGCGGGACTCATCGTTGGCTCCCGGAGTCATGCCGGCCAGGCTATCCCCATGTCCAGCAGGACCGCGTTCGTCGGTGGCGGCGCCACCGGTATCGGGTACGCGGTGGCCGAGGCCCTCGCGTGGGCCGGCCACCGGGTCGTCATCACCGGCCGCCGGCTCGAGCCGCTGGACGCCGCGGCCACCCGGCTGCACGAGTGCACCGGCGCCGAGATCCGGACCCTGGTGCAGGACATGGCGGAGCCCGACCTCGGCAGCCTGCCCTATGTGGACGTCCTCGTGCTCAACGCGGGTGGGCCGCCGCCGGGCCGGATCCTGGACGTGCCGGACGACACCTGGCGCGACGCGGCCGACCTGCTCCTGCACGGCCCGCTGCGCCTTGCCCGGCACGTGCTGCCTCGCATGGCCCACCGGGGCTTCGGCCGGGTGGTGTTCGTGACGTCGACGGCCGTGCGCCAGCCCCAACCGGACCTCGCGACGTCGGTCGTGCTGCGTGCGGCGGTCACCGCGGCCGCCAAGCTACTGTCGCTGGAGCACGCGGACCGGGGCGTGACGGTCAACTGCGTCGCACCCGGCGCCACGGACACCGAGCGCCGCCGCCGGATCCTCGCCGGCCGGCCCGGCGACGCCGAGCGGCGCGACCTGGAGACGATCCCTGTCGGGCGGGCAGGGCGCCCGGAGGAGATCGGCGCGGCCGTGGCCTTCCTGGCCTCGGCCGCTGCCAGCTATGTCAACGGGACCGTGCTCACGGTCGACGGTGGCAGAACGGAGACGATCTGATGGCACAGTCCGGGCCCGACTTCAGCATGGCCGACTTCCTCGGCGCGATCTCCGACACCGTCCGGCCGAGCACCGCGCGCCCGATCGTGGTGCGGGCGGCGGAGCTGGAGACGCTGCCGGCCGACCAGGTCCACAATCCCACGACGCTGTCCATCGCCGGCCGGCTGCCCACTGCCACGTTCGAGATCTTCCGCCAGACGATCCCGCCCGGCGAGAGCTCGGACATGCAGCGCCACCACCACGAGACCGTGCACTACGTCATCGCCGGCACCGGGCACAGCGAGGTCGAGGACGGGACCGGGTCCTGGGCGACCGGCGACTTCGTCTACACCCCGCCCTGGACCTGGCACCGCCACTACAACGACTCCACGGAGCACCCGGTCGAGTTCCTCACCATCGAGAACTCCCGCCTGCTCGGACTGCTCGGCGTCACGCGCCGGCAGAGCGCCGGGCTGGTGACGGTCGCGGAGGCGCGGGCGCGATTCAAGGAGGAGACCGCGTGAGCGAGCACATCAGCATCTGGGGTGAGCTGTCGGATGTGGACCATCAGCTGTCCCACGTCGAGGTCGCCGGCGTGCGGACCCGGGTGCTGCGTGCGGGGTCGGGACCGGACCTGTTCCTGCTGCACGGCACCGGCGGCCACCTGGAGGCCTACGCCCGCGACATCGCCGGCCTGGCCAGGGACTTCCGGGTCACCGCGTACGACATGGTCGGCCATGGCTGGTCGGACCTGCCGGACCACCCGTACACCATCGACGTCCTGTCCGACCACCTCGTCGGCCTGCTGGACGCGCTCGGTGTCGAGCGCGCGCACCTGTCCGGCGAGTCGCTCGGCGGCTGGGTGGTCGCCTGGACCGCGGCCCACCACCCGGACCGGGTCGACCGGCTCGTGCTGAACACCCCCGGCAACATCGCCAACAAGCCCGAGGTGATGGCCAAGGTGCGGGACACGACGCTGGCCGCGGTCCTCGACCCCAGCGACGCGAACGTGCGCCCGCGGGTGGAGTTCCTGTTCCACCACAAGGAGATGGTGACCGACGAGCTGGTGAACCTGCGCCGTGCGGTGTACGGCAGGGCGGGGTTCGAGCAGGCGATCAGGAACACGCTCGTCCTGCAGGACCCCGAGGTGCGCAGGGACTTCGCCTGGGAGCCGGGCTGGGTCGGCAAGGTCACCGCGCCGACGCTGTTGCTGTGGACCGAACACGACCCGACCGGCGGGATCGACGAGGCGGCGATGCTGCTGGAGTGGCTGCCCGACGCCCACCTGCACGTGATCAAGGACGCCGGCCACTGGCCCCAGTGGGAGAAGGTCGACGAGTTCCTCCACGCGCACCGCGACTTCCTGCTGTCGAGGTGGACCGGTCGTGGCTGACATCGTGGGGTTGGTCGCGATGTCCCACTCACCGTTCGCGACCCTGTTACCGCCGGCCGACCCGTCCGGCCCCGGTGGCGGCTTCCTCGCCGATGCCGAGCGGGTGGCCAGGGCGGCGGCCAGGCTGGCCCCGGACGTCGCCGTCGTGATCGGCCCGGACCATTTCCACGCGAACTTCTACGACGTGATGCCGCCGTTCGTGCTCGGGGTCGAGGAGGCGACGGGTTTCGGCGACTTCGGCAGCCGTGCCGGCGCACTGCCGGTGGCGACGGACCTGGCGTGGTCGATCCGGGACGGCGTCGCCGAGGCGGGGTTCGACGTGTCGCTGTCGTACTCGCTGACCGTCGACCACGGCGTGGTGCAGAGCTACGAGATGGCGTGCGGCGGCGAGATCCCGCTGGTGCCGCTGGTCGTCAACACGGCGGCGCCGCCACTGCCGAGCATGTCCCGGTGCGTTGAGCTCGGCCGGGCGTTGGGCGACGCGATCCGCGGTGCGGCCCTGCCCGCCCGGGTGCTGGTGATCGCGAGCGGTGGGCTGTCGCACTGGCTGCCGTCCAACGACCCGCGCGACCCGTCGGTGGTGGGGGAGCGGCGGGAGGCGATGATCCACGGCCGCAAGTACGCCGAGGCGTTCGCCGCGGCACGGGAGCCGCGGGTGCGTGCCATGGCCGGCAACCCGGACGCACGGGTCAACGCGGAGTGGGATGCGTGGTTCCTCCGCCAGCTGTCCACCACGGACCTGGCGCCGGTCGTCGCACTCGGCCACGAGGGCCTGGAGGAACGAGCCGGCAGCGGCGGCCACGAGATCCGCACCTGGCTGATCGGCCACGCCGCCACCGCGATGCCGTTCGCGTGGACCAGTTACGAGCCCGTCCCGGAGTGGATCACCGGCATGGGCATCGGCACGACCTTCGCCGTCAGTTGACGCAGCCCTTCTGAGGGGGGTTCGGCTGCTGGGCCTGCACCGGGTGGGAGCCGGACAGGCCCAGCAGCGGCTCGTGGGCCAGGCCGTCGCCGCCGGACTCCGCGTTGCCCGAACCGGACGAGCCCGGGCCGCCGTAGTCCGCACCCAGCAACACGGTCACGCTGCCGGCCGGCAGGTTCGAGTCCTCCTCGACCCGCGGGTTGCCGCCCAGCGCGGTCGCCACCCGGTTGCCGCTGTCCTGCTCGCCGGTGGCATGCCTGACGACGGTGTCCTGGCGCGGGTTGGCGTTGCCGACGTCGCCCTTCGCGAAGCCCTTGGCGGCCAGCTCCTCGGCGACGTCGCCGGCGAGACCCCTCCGCCCCGACGCGTTCCGCACGTTGACGGTGATGCTCTCGTTCTTCGCCGCCGCGTTGTCGGGCGGCTCCGAGGCCGACGTGCCGCTCTTGTGGTCCTTGGGGCCGATGAGGCCCTGGACGAAGTCCCTGACCTGGCCCGGGTCGATCTCGATCGCGGAGCCGTCCCCGCGGGTCCGCAGGTCGATCGTGCCGTGCGGGATGGTCTGGAACCCGACCTTGCCGCCGGTGATGCCCATCATCTGCTGGGCGAACTGGAGCACGTTCCAGTCCTTGTCCAGCACGACCGACTTCTGGATCGCGGACTGCAGCTGGTCCAGCGCGTCCGACCCCGGCGCCAGCATGTCCCCGGACAGTACCTTCCTGGCCATCCCGGACATGAACACCTGCTGGCGCACGATGCGGTCGAGGTCACCGTTGGGCAGCCCGTGCCGCTGCCGCACGAACGCCAGTGCCTGCTTGCCGGCCAGCGTCTGCGGGCCCGCCGGGAAGTTCGCGCCGGAGTAGCGGTCCTTGACCGGCGCGTTCAGGCAGACGTCGATGCCGCCGATGGCGTTCGTGATGTCGTAGAAACCGAGCAGGTTGATCTGGGCGTAGTGCTCGATGGTGACGCCGGTCAGGTCCTGGATGGTCGCGATCACGTTCTTCGCGCCCTCCTTGTTGGACCGGACCTGTAGCTCGGCCTGGTCGCTGACGCCCTCGCCACGCAGCTTGCCCATGGCGTCGTTCTTGGCCCGCGCGTACGCCGAGTTGATCTTGTGTTGCCCGTAGCCGTTCGCGATGTCGACGTAGGAGTCACGCGGGAAGGACACCCCGACCACCGGACCGCCGTCGTTGGGGATCCGGACCATGATCAGCGTGTCGGTGTTCAGCTCGCCGTCGGCCACGCCGGCGCTCAGCATCGCCAGCTGCTCCTTGGACATCGGGTTGCCCTGGTTGTCGTTGCGGCTGTCCAGGCCGACCATCAGGATGTCGATGGCACCGTCGGCCGGCTTCTCCACCGGAGGCGCGTCGATGACGTCCGCGGTGGTCAGCCCCTCGGTGAAGTCGTTGAGACGACTCGAGTAGTACCCAGTCCCGACCAACACCACCGCCGAGATCACCGCAACGAACACCTTGCCCGGCAGCAGCCCAGGCCGACCCGCGCGCGCCGCCTCGCCCCGCACCTCCCGGCGTGAGTCCGACGTACGGGGGACCGGCCGGTCGCGCGGGCTCGCGGGGTCCACGCCGAGCCGACCGGACACCCGGTCCGGCACCCCCGGCCCGACCCGGTTGGCGACGCGGTTGTCCCCTGCGGGCGCACCACGTTCGGAGTCGCGCCGCTCCGGTACGGGACGGCCGTAGCGGTCCCTCCGCCCGTCGTCGCCCTGCCGGTCGCGTCCCACGCCAGACCGGCCAACCACGCGTCCCGCATTGCCCGGCGGCGGCGTGCGTCCACCAGGACGAGGCGGCTGCTGCCGCCCCCGTCCCACTCCGGGTTCCTCCGACCGCGGCGACCGATAGTTCAACTCCGCTCCTCCTGCACGACGACCCCCACCCGAAAACCAGAGACGTTCCGCACCGCACCCGGTTGTCCGTCACGCCCACCACCTTGATCCACTCCCCTTCCATTTCATGATCTCCTATTAACTATATAGATGTCCAATTTATCGGCGCGCCGATGGGCAGCCGACGACCCACGGTCACCTCCACACCCAAAAAAGCATCCGAAGGGGAAGGCCCACCCCGGCGCGAGTCCCGCGTTCAGACATAGCGAGTCCCGCGGTCGCACACCCCGAGTTGCGATTTCGTGCAGATCTTGCCGCGTACGAAGGAACCCTTGGTGTGACGTCCCGACCTGACGTATCGACCTTCGATGTGCATGAAACCGCAACTCACCATGTCTGAACGCGAGACTCGGTGTGTTTGAACGCGGGACTCGCGGTGGCTGGACGGGGGCTTGATCGTCTGCCTGGTCGGAATGCGGGGACAATGGGAATCATGGGGAACCCAGTAGCAACTTTGCCGTCCTACGACTTTCTCGACGCGGACAATCCGTTCGACCGCCTACTGCAGATCGGTGCCGAGAGTCCGTTGAGCTGGGTGCCGTCGCTCGGCGGATATCTGCTGACCGGCTATGACAACGTGCTGGCGGCGCTCAAGAGCGACAAGATGCGTGCGGCCAACGCCACGCAGCGGTTCGACCAGCTGAGTGAGGCGGAGCAGGCCGCGCTGCGGCCGTTGCGGATGTCGATCGACATGTGGATGGGGCATGTCACGGCGGAGGGACATCACCGGTTCCAGAAGCTGCTCAAGCGGTACTTCACGCCGTCGTCGGTGAACGACCTGCGGCCTCGGGTGCGTGAGCTGACGGGGGAGCTGCTCGACGCCGTGGCCGGGCGGGGCCGGATGGAGGTGGTGAGTGAGCTGGCGTATCCGTTGCCGGCGAACATCATCGCGGAGATGTTCGGGATGCCCGTGGCGGATCGGGAGCTGTTGCGTGCGTGGTCGAAGCAGGTCGGGGCGGTCTTCCAGAACGCGGACGTCGAGCGGTTGACTGCCAGCCAGGTCGGTGTCCTGGAGATGCAGGACTACCTGCGGGAGATCGTCGCCGACCGTCGGGTGCGGCCGCGGGAGGACCTGATCAGCATGTTCACCGCCGCCGAGCGGGAGGGCCTGGTGAACGAGGACGAGATCGTCGCGAACTGTGTGCTGCTGCTGTTCGCGGGGCACGAGACGACGATGAACGTGATCGCGCGTGGGTTGCATGTGCTGATGGCGAACCCGGACCAGCTGGCGCTGCTGAAGTCGAGGCCGGAGCTGATGCGGTCGGCGGTGGAGGAGGTGCTGCGGCATGCCGGTCCGGTGGGCTCGGTCGTGCGTGAGGTCATCGAGCCGGTGACGGTGTGCGGGTACGACCTCGCGCCGGGCGCACATGTGTTCCTCGCGGTGTACTCGGCCAACCACGACCCGGCGGTGTTCCCTGACCCGCTGCGGTTCGACATCACCCGGAAGAACAACCGGCACCTGGGTTTCGGCATGGGGACGTACTACTGCCTCGGCGCGTCGCTGGCGCGGGTGGAGTCGGACGAGTGCTTCCGGTCGCTGCTGAGCCGGTTCCCGGACGTGCGCCCGGCCTCGGGTGCGGAGGCGGCGTTGCGTGCGACGGTGATGGGTCAGCGGATCGACACGCTGCCCGTGGAGTTCTGACCGTCACACCAGGTCGAGGAAGACCCACCGCCTGCCCGGGGCGAGACCGGCGAGCGATCTGCCGCAGTGCTGTAGTACGACGGGCCCGGAGGTCACGTGCTGGGTGCCCGCGTGCAGGTCGCGGAAGTACCGCTGGAGGTCGCCCCGGCGCAGGGCGGTGGTGCCGGCCCACTGGTAGGCGGCCTGGCCGACGGCGTGCGCGGACCGGGTGGTGTTGTTGAGCATCAGCAGGGTCAGGGACTCCTGTTCGGTGGTCAGGTGTTCGCCGCGGTCGAGGGTCGCCTCGTTCTCGGCCCAGAGCTCGAGTGCCCAGGCCCGTGCGGCGCGTAGTTCGGCTTCCGCGTGGGCGTAGGCGGCGTGGAAGTGGCCGGTGTCGACCGTGGCGTTGTGGGTGCCGGTCTTCTGGCCCGCCAGGGCTTTGAGCTCGTCGAGCATTCGTCTGCCGACGCCGAGGGCCCACCCGGTGTGGACGGCGGCGGCGAGGAGGACCAGTCCGAGCCGGTACACGGCGCCGCCGTGGTGGTTGTCCTTGGTGGGTGCGTCGAAGACGTGTGTGGCGGGGACGAAGAGGTCCTCGCAGACGTAGTCGATGCTGTGGGTGGCGCGTAGGCCCATCACGTCCCAGTTGTCCACGAGTCTCGCCTGTTCCTTGGGGAACGTGCACACGAGGGCTTCGCCGGTCTCGGCGCAGTAGGCGGCGGTGTGGATGTGGCTGGCCATGGAGATCCCGGACGCGAAGCTCCAGTGGCCGTCGATCCGGTATCCGCCGTCGACCCGGGTTGCCTTGCCGGGCCGGGTGCCTTGGCCGGCGACGAGTGCGTGCCGGCCGGCGGCGGTATCGGGGAACAGGTCGGCCGCGGCTTCGGCACCGAGGTAGGCGGCCGTGACGCCGGTGACCAGTTGCAGGGCCATGACGGTCCAGCCGGCGGAGGCGTCGTGGTAGGACAACGTCTCGATGGTGCGCACGATCTGGGAAGGGGAGAACTCGTACCCGCCGAGTTCTCGGGGAATGCCGATTCTGAGCACGCCGCTGGATTTCAGGGCGTTGGCCAAGGTCTCGGTCGGCCGGCGCAGCTGTTCGCTTTCCTCGGCTTCGGCGCGGAGGATTGGCGCGAGCTCGTCGGTTCGCTGGCTGAGCGTGTCGAATTCCGGGCTGATGTGTAGCTGTCCCATGTTTCCCCCAAAGGACGACGACACCTCCCAAACTAGCCCTCGGTTCAGATTCGTGGTGGGCTCTGCGCTATCCGGCGCAGGATCGGCCCGGTGCGGGAGGACGGCGACGTCGTCGAGTCCGACACCGAGGATCATGCGGCCGCCGGTGAGGCGGTCGAGGGTGGTGACCTCCCTGGCGAGTCGGGCCGGTCGCCGGCGGGCGACGGGGGTGATGGGCGGTGCCCGGGCGGATCCGGTTGGTGGCCAGGGCCGAGCCGGGATGGTGCACCCGACCACCGACGCTCACGGGGTGGCGAGTGCCTCGGTGGGGGTGAGGCGGGCCGCGCGGACGGCCGGGTACAGCCCGGCCAGCGCGCCGATGACCAGGGCTGACGCGACGCCGCCGAGTGCGGCGGCCGGCGGGATCGTGGCGGGCCAGTCGCGGGCGGCGGCGTAGCTGGAGGCGCCGAACACGCCGAGTCCGACGCCGGTCAGGCCGCCGAGCAGGCACAGTACGACGGACTCGGTGAAGAACTGGACGCGGACCTGGCCCTTGGTCGCGCCGAGGGCTCGGCGGAGCCCGATCTCGCGTTTGCGTTCGAGTACCGAGATCACCATCGTGTTGGCGACGCCGACGCCGCCGACCAGCAACGCCACCCCGGCGAGTCCGAGGAAGAGGCTGGAGAAGGTGCTTTCGGCGATGCGTTTGGCGGCCAGGGCGTCCGAGGGACGGCTGACCTGGATCCGCGCCGGGTTCTCGGGGAAGACGGTCGCGGCGAGCACCGGCCGGACGGACTCGAGCTGTGACTCCTGTGTCCGTGCGTAGACGACGGTGGGGTGGCCGTCGAACGCGAGCCAGGTGCGTGCGGCGGGCCAGCCGACGAGTACGGCGCGCTCGATGTCGGGCGCGAGTGGGACGGGTGCGAGCACTCCGATGACGGTGAACCAGCGGTTGCCGAGCCAGACGGTCGGTGCGGGTTCGCCGCGGGTGACCTCGGTGATCCCGAGGCGGGTGGCGGCCTTGTCGCCGAGGACGGCGACGGGGAGGGCGCCGGTGCCCTGGGTGAGGAAGTGTCCGGAGGTGAGTCGTGCGCCGATGACCGGCAGCAGGTCGCCGCGGGTGGCGAGGACGGTGAGTCCGGAGGACTGCTCGGGTGGGATGCGGTCCGAGCGCCGGACCTTGGCGTGCGTGTTGGCGACGGCGCTGGTCTGTTGCACGGGTCCGATGCGTGCGGCCATGGCGGCGGCGTCCTCGGGTACGGGTGGGAGTTTCTGGGTGACCTGGTCGAAGGTGGCGGATGCCTGGAGGAGGTTGGTGCCGAGGGCGGACAGTTGGTGGTCGAGGGCTCGCTGGCTGGATGCCGGTATCCCGACGACGACGACCATGGTGGCGATGCCGATCGCGATGCCGAGGGCGGCGAGGACGGCCCGCAGCGGCCGGGTCCGCAGGCCGACGAGCCCGAGCCCGAGCAGGTCGACGGGGCTGAGCCGGACCGGCCGGGACTCGTCGGTCATGGGAGAACTCCTTGCAGGGATCGGGTGTCCGCGCGGATGCGGCCGTCGCGGAGCTCGACCTGGCGGGGGAGTGCCGCCGCGATCTCGCGGTCGTGGGTGATGACGGCGATCGTCGTGCCGGCGTGGTTGAGCTCCATCAGGAGGGCCAGTACGGTCCGTCCGGTCGTCGTGTCGAGTGCCCCGGTGGGCTCGTCGGCCAGGACGATCGCCGGTTCGTTCACCAGTGCCCGCGCGATCGCAACCCGTTGGCGTTCCCCGCCGGACAGTTGTTGTGGCCGGTGGGTGAGCCGCTGGCCGAGTCCGACCCGCTCCAGTGCCACGGTCGCGAGTTCGCGGCGGTGCCGGCGTGGCACTCCGGCGTACAGGAGTCCGGTCGCCACGTTCTCCACCGCGGTCAGGCCTTCGGCGAGGTGGAACTGCTGGAACACCAACCCGATCCGCCGTGCCCGCAGCGCCGACAGCCGCCGGTCCGGCAGGGATGAGACGGCCAGCCCGTCGATGTCCACCGTTCCGCTGCTGGGCCGGTCGAGCGTTCCCATGAGGTGCAGCAGGGTCGACTTCCCGGACCCGGACGGTCCCACGATCGCCAGCAGCTCGCCCGGGTCCACGGTGAGCGACACGTCGTCCAGGGCACGCACCCCACCGGGGAACACCTTGCTCGCGTGCCGGACGGCCAGCACGGGGGTCACGACGCCCGCACCACGCGCATGCCTTCGGTGAGGCCGTCGCCGCTGACCTCGACGAGCTCGCCGGCGAACATGCCTGTCCGCACCCCCAGCAGGCTGGTCCTCCCGCCGGAGACGACCTGGAGTGCGTACCCGCCCTCGCCCAGCGCGAGCAACGCGGTAACCGGTACGGCGAGGACGGCCGAGCGGGTCTCGGTGACCATGCGCACCTGTACCGGGCCGGAGTCGGCGGGGACCGCGGTCTGGTCGTCGATCGCGATGTTCGCCACCTGGGTCGGCTGGCCCTCGCCGGATGCCGCCTGTGTCGTGACGCCGGCGACCGTGCCGGCGGTCTCGGTGCCGTCGGCCAGGACGAGCGTGACCCTGTTGCCCGTCACGACCACGGCGACGTCGACCTGCTGCGGGTCCAGTTCGGCGGACACGGACCGCTCGACCGACGTGTACCCGAACAACGCCGCGTCCGCGGGCGCGCCGGGCTGTGCGGTCACCGAGTCGATCCGTACCTTGCCGGGCAGCACCACCGCGTCGCCGGCGTCCAGCGCGCCGGTCTCGGCCAGCCCGCTGTTCTTCTGCCATCGCTTCACCGCGTTCTGCGTGCTCTCGGTGAACTCGTCGGCGCGGCCGGGGTTGCGGTAGCCGAGCGTGCGCAGGTTCACGATCAGCTCCCGCACGTCCGGCCCCGGCGGCGTCCCCAGCTCCAGCCGCCGGTACAGCGGTGTGTCGCCGAGCAGGAGCGGTACCGGCCGGGCGTCGACCGCGTACAGCTTGTCGCCGCGGTCGACGACCGTGCCCACCGCCGGCAGCCAGGTCAAGGTCCCCGGTTTGCGGCCGGTGAGCGTCGTCGGGGGACCGAAGCCGAGCGTGCCGCTGATCGTCACCGAGGTGACCAGGTCGGTTCGCTGTACGGCGACGGTGTCCGCGGCGGCCGGCCGGGTCGGTCCCGGGTCGAGCGGCGGCTCGTTGAGCCTGCTGTAGGCGAACACGCCCGCGGCGCCCAGGACCAGCACGGCGGCGAGAGCGGGCAGCAACCACCGCCTCACCTGTGTGCCTGCTCCTTCTCACAGGAGCCGACCAGGTTGAGGCCCTTCGAGATGGAGTCCGAGTCGTTGTTCGGGCCGCCGAACGAGATGGCCCTGCGGTTCTCACCCGGCGTGGGCGGCTCCTCGTCGACGTACTTCACGCCCTTGGCCCGCAGGCACTGCACGACGCCGTGCACGAAGTCGGCGGACTCCGGGTTCGACGTGTCGTACTCCCACGGCGGCAACGGTTCCTGGCCGACGCACGCGGCCTCCGCGGCGGCCTCCTTGCCCGAGTCGGGTCGGGAGTCCTGTACGGGTCCGCTGCCGTCGCCACCGCTGGGCTTGCCCTTGGGGAGGCCGTGCTCGCTGAGGCACTCGCCGTAGGCCTCGTACAGCTCGTTCACCTCGTCGACGGTCATGTCGAGCCGTTCCCTCGGGCGGCTCGCGGCGGGCGACGTGCTCGAGACGGTCACGCTGGGGACCGACCCGGTGGTCTCCAGGGAGGCGACGTGGTCATCGGTTTGGGGTGGCGTCGAGCAGCCGGCCAGCACGGCCAGGCAGGCGAGTCCGACGACACGCAGGACTGGGTTCATGTGGTCCAAGGGTGGCCCGCCGGTGTGAAGATCCTCTTGGGGACTTGTTCGGGTTTCTTCATAGTGTGCCGGGCAGGCGCAGTGTGAACGTGGTCCCGGCGCCGAGTGTGCTCGTGACGGACACCGTGCCGCCGTGTGCCGCCACGAGCTGCCGGGCGATGGCCAGGCCGAGTCCGCGGCCGCCGGTGGCGCGGCTGCGGGAGCGGTCCGCGCGCCAGAAGCGGTTGAACACGTGCGGCAGGTCCTCCGGTGCGATGCCGCTTCCGGTGTCGGCGACCTCGATGACGACCTCGTCGCCGGCGCGGTGGGCGCGCAGCGTGATCTCGCCGTCGGCCGGGGTGTGCCGGACGGCGTTGGTGACCAGGTTGGCGACCGCCTGCCGCAGCCGTACGGGGTCTGCCCGCAGCCGCAGGTCGCCGGTGGTGACCACGGTGACCCGTGCCGACGCGGCGAGCTGGTTGAGCAGCTCGGCGGCGTCGACGGGCACCGGCCGCAGCCGTAGCTCGCCGGCGTCGGCGGCAGCGAGGTCCTGCAGGTCGTCGACGAGGTGCTGGAGCACGAGTGTCTCCTCCAGCAGGGACTCGACGAGTGCCGTGTCGAGGTCGGCGACGCCGTCCTGCGCGGCGACCAGCCAGCCGCGGATGTTCCCGAGCGGCGTGCGCAGCTCGTGCGAGACGTCGTTGACCAGGTCCGTGCGTTGCTGTTCGACCCGCGCGAGGTGCTCGGACATCTGGTTGAACGCGGCGGCCAGCTCGGCGACCTCCCAGCGGGTCCGTACCTCCGCCCGTGCGGTGCGGTCGCCGGCCCGCATCCGTTTGGTCGCCGCGGTCACCGCGCGCAGTGGCCGCAGGACGGGGCCGGCGAGCAGCATGCTGATCCCGACGGTCAGCACCAGCACGATCGCCGCGGCGGTGACGATCCGGACGGTCCCGGCCGCGGGCAGCCCGACCACGGCCGGCTCGGCCGGGGCGCTGACGAACAGCAGCGCCGCGGGCGTCACGTACGGGGTGAGCAGCAGGTGCCGGCTCCAGCTGAGGCAGTCGAAGAAGGCCTGCCGGTCCACGTCCGGGGCGGTGGCCTCGAAGCCGCCGGAGGTGATGAGCCGGACCTCGGAGGTGTTCGTTGCCCGGTCCTTGAGGCAGGTGCCCAGGTAGTCGTTGAGGATCAGCAGGGCCTGCTCCTCGGAGGGCGTCACCCTGACCACGGCCGAGTCCTCGGCGACCCCGTCGCGGACGCAGTCGCGGTCGGTGGCGTCGGGGGAGCGCACGAACGACCGCCCGGTCGCCGTCTCCACGACGGTGGCGGTGAACCCCTTGGCGCGCATGCAGTCCGCGGCCGTCCCGGCCTGTTCGCGGACGCCGGCGGCCTCCTCGGGGAGCAGCCGGAACGGGCCCACCGCGCGGGCGTCGATCCGGTCGTCGGGGACCCGTGGGTCGAGGGTGACGTCGACGGCGAGCGGGTCGGCCACCGCGGCCGGTTTGGCCGGCAGCGGCGGGTCGTCCGGCCCGAACGCGCCGGCGATCGGCACCCGGTTGCCGGTGGTGAGCCCGATCCGCAGCCCGGTCGCGTGGCTCAGGTTCGCGAGGACCGGTGCGACGCCGTCCCAGCTCGGGTGGGTCGCGGCGTAGGCGAGCACGCCGTCGTAGATCCGTGCGACGCTGGCCCGGTTCTGGCCCTGTTGGGCCTGGATGGTGCCGGTGGTGCTCTGTACCGAGAGCCACGCGGTCGCGCCGATCGAGCACATGGCCACGAGCACGGTCCCGGCGAGCAGCCTGGCGCGCAGCCCGTGGCGCCAGTGCGGCTCAGAGTCGCCGGCCATCGGTGACCTTGTAGCCGACGCCGTAGACGGTGCGGAGGTACTCGGGGTCGCGCGGGTCGGCCTCGATCTTCCTGCGCAGGTTCATGACGTGCACGTCGATGGTCCGTTCGGTGATGTGGCCGTCGAGCCCGTAGGCCTGCTCGACGAGCTGTCCGCGGCTGAACACCTGGTCCGGTGCGGCGACCAGGGTGGCGAGGAGGCGGAACTCGGCGGGGGTGCACGGGACCGGCCGGTCCCGGATGCGGACCTCGTGCCGCACGGGGTCGAGCACCAGGTCGCCGATGCGCAGCCGTGCGTCGGCCGGTCCGGCGGCGCGGCGCAGCAGCGACCGCACCCGGGCCATCAGCTCACGCGGGTCGTAGGGCTTGGTGAGGTAGTCGTCCGCGCCGAGGTCGAAGCCGAGCAGCTTGTCGTCGGCGCCGGCCCGGGCGGTGACCATCAGCACGGGCAGGTCGTACTCGCGGCGCAGCACCCGGCACACGTCCAGGCCGTCGACGCCGGGCATCATCACGTCCAGTACCAGCAGGTCGGGCCGGTTGCGCCGGACCTCGTCGATGGCCGACCGCCCGTCGGCCACGACGCGGACCGTGTGCTCCTCGCGGCACAGATACCGGCGCACCAGCTCGGCCTGCTTCGGATCGTCCTCGGCTACCAGCACATATGCGCACACGCGCGCCATGATGCCAGGAGTCAGCGGACGACCATCCAGTCCAGCACCGGCGTGCTCTGCAGGAACACGAGCACGCACATGAACAGCAGGAAGATCAGGCTCCACCCGAGCACGCGGCGGAACAGGTCGCCCTCCTTGCCCTGCATGCCGACCGCGGACGCGGCGATCGCCAGGTTCTGCGGCGAGATCATCTTGCCGAGCACGCCGCCGGAGGAGTTGGCGGCGGCCATGAGCGTGGCGGACAGGTCCGCGTGTTGTGCCGCGGTCACCTGCAGGACCCCGAACAGCGAGTTCGACGAGGTGTCCGACCCGGTCACGGCCACGCCCAGCCAGCCGAGGATCGGCGACAGGAACGCGAACGCGGCGCCCGCGCCGGCGACCCACAGGCCGAGCGTGGTGGTCTCGCCGGACTGGTTCATGATGAACCCCAGTGCCAGCACGAGCATCACGGTCAGGATCGCGAACTTCAGCTGGTCCAGTGTTTTGCCGTACGCACGCAGCGCCCGGCCGGCGCCCACGCGCAGGATCGGCAGCGTCAGCAGGCCCGCGATCAGCAGCAGCGTGCCCGGCGAGGACAGGTAGTTGAGCTTGAACGTGGTCGCGACCTTCTCGCCCGCGTCGTTGAAGATGTGCAGGCCCGGCCAGTTGAGGATCTGTGTCACCGACTCCAGGCCGGTGCCGGACTGGCCGGGTTTGGCCGGTGGTTTGCCCGTGATGGCCGGCACCCGGGTGGCCAGCACGAACACGGCGATGATCACCAGGTAGGGCGCGTAGGCGCGGAACACCTCGACCCGGGTGTCGGCCCTGGTCTCGACCTTGGTGGTGGTCTCGACCTCGGTGGTGCCGCCGGTCTCGGTGTCCTCCGTGTAGCTCTCGGCCGGGTGCCAGACGCGGGTGAACAGGAGCACCGCGAGCGCCGACGCGAGCGCGGCGACGATGTCGGCGAGCGGGATGGACCAGTAGTTCGAGGCGAGGAACTGGAACACGCCGAAGACGACGCCGCAGACCAGCGCGGTCGGCCACATCTGCCGCACCCCGCGGCGTCCGTCCACGATGAACACCAGGGCGAGCGGCACGAGGACCGACAGCACCGGAGTCTGGCGCCCGACCATGGCGCCCAGATCGTCCAGCGGCAGGTCGGTGACCCCGGCGAGCGTGACGATCGGCGTGGCCAGCGCCCCGAACGCGACCGGCGCGGTGTTGGCGACCAGGGCGAGCGCGGCGGCCTTGATGGGCCGGAACCCCAGAGCGATCAGCATGACCGACGTGATCGCCACCGGCGTGCCGAACCCGGCCAACGCCTCCATCAGCGCCCCGAAACAGAAGGCGACGATGATGGCCTGGACCCGCTGGTCGTCGCTGATGGAGACGAAGGACCGGCGGAGCACGTCGAAGTGGCCGGTGTCGACGGTGAGGTTGTAGACCCAGATGGCGTTGATGACGATCCACATGATCGGGAAGAACCCGAATGCGGCGCCCCAGAGACCGCTGTTGAGCGCGTCGAGCACCGGCATGGAGTACACCCAGACGGCCAGGACGACCGCCACGGCGACGGCGATCAGGGACGAGAGCCAGGCCCGCATCCGAACCGCACCGAGCAGGACGAACAGGACGAGCAGGGGGACGATGGCGAACAACGAGGAGAGCCCCAGCGAGTCCGCGACAGGGCTGTAGTCCTGCTGATAGTCGGCGATGACCATGAAAACACCCCTTGGTACGCAGGGACGGGGAGTTCAGCACGATCAAGATAGCCCCGCCGCCGACCCCGGCGCACCGTCCGGCGCCCGGGTTTTCGCGCGGCGCGGGAATATCGTCCGAGTAACCTGCGCCCATGACCGGGGCAGGCATCGCACGCGCGATCATCGACGCGCAGTCGTTCATGACACTGGCCACCGCGGACGAGGCCGGCGTCCCCTGGGCCAGCCCGGTGTGGTTCGCGACGGAGGACTACCGGGACCTGTACTGGGTTTCGTCGCCCACCTCCCGGCACTCGCGGAACCTGGCGGTCCGCCCGGAGCTGTCGATCGTGGTGTTCGACTCGGCGGCGACCCCGAACGTCGTGCAGGCGGTGTACGTCGAGGCGCGGGCCGCATTGGTGGCGGACGCGGACCTGGAGGGTGGGTTGGGTGTGTTCTCCCGTGCGTCGGTGCGCGCCGCCATCGGCGAGTGGACCCGGGGCCGCGTCACGGGCGCGGCCCACCTCCGCCTCTACCGCGCGACGGCCACCGCGCACCACATCCTCGACCCGGACGCCGCCACCGACACCCGGATGGCCGTCTCGCTGTAGCAGCTCTCCTAGCTGGGAAAACCCTTGTTAGACGCCGCGTTCCGAATTGTGCTGCCCGTCTGAGTAGGATCTTGGTCGCCCGTTAGAGTCGATCTTCACTCGACAGGAGGAACTTCTCCCGTGCATATCAAGGGCCGCCTGTTAGTCGCAGGCGTCGTTGCGGCCGGCGTTCTGGTCATGTCGGCGCCTGCCGCGGTCGTGGCGGCCGAGCCGCAGACCGACGGAGCCGACAAGACGGTGGCGCTGTTCGATCCCCACCGCGTGACCGACGGCATTGATCTTTTCGATCCCCACGCCATCACCAACATCGTGGATCTCCTCGATCCACGTGGGGCAGTTGCCTAGTTCGTCTGGCGGTGAGCCGTTCATCCTGGCATCGGCCGACTACGACGCCGCGCGTCGGCCGGCCGGTGCCAGGTAGACGCCGGCATACATGACAGTTAATGGACTTCCCGCGCGCTACCGATCAGTTGGCTACACATCAGCATTTCATTTTCGTCACGCGCCCTCGCCCGCGACCGACGCTCAGTAGTATCCGCTCTAGTTGATGCCGCCACTAAGGGCTCACCTGGGTGATCTGAATACCCAGCTTCGGGGGGTGGATTCCGATCGAAACGATGTTTGGCGTGCTCGGCCGGACCGCATTGTTGATCGACGGTGTCGTGATCGACCACTGGGGTCGGCCCAGAGAACGGGCGATATTGGGAGCTCTGCTCATACAGGCTGGTCGCTGGGTGTCCGTCGACGCCCTGATCGACTGGGCGTGGCCGGCGGAGAACGCACAACCACTTAACCGGGGACCGACTTTCCACACATATGCCGTGCGCATCCGCAAATGGCTGCGGCAAATGCCGGTACCGGCGGACCTCGACCCCGGCAACGGTGGTTATCGGCTCAACGTCGACAAATCTCAGATCGACTACTACAGATTCACCGCGCTACTCGGCGAGGCCCGGGCGCACGCGAAACAGCGCGATTCCCAGAAGGCCGTGGCGTGCGCGCGACGTGCGCTGAACCTCTGGCGCGGCCGCCCGCTCGACGACCTCGCGGGCGAGCCGGCGCGGGCCTGGCGACAGCGGGTCGTGCAGGACGACTGGCTCGGCGCCAACCGAACGCTCCTCGCCGCGCTGCTGGACCTCCACGACTACGACGAGGTGCTGACCCGCACCGGCGAGCTCCAGGCCGACCACCCCAACGACGTCACACTCGCCACGCAGCGGATGTCCGCACTGCACGGCCTCGGCCGGTACGAGGACGAGACGGCCTTCTACTTCGCCGTCCGGAACCGGCTGCGTGACGACGGCGACGACTCCGCGGCCGGGCACCTGTGGCGACACCACGAAGGACTCCGCACGAGCGGCGGGCCGAGTTCCGTGCCGGTCGCGGAACCGGTCCTGGTTCCACGCCAGCTCCGCCACGACATAGCCGACTTCGTCGGACGCGAGGCGCTTCTGCGCGCGCTCGACGCGGCGGCCACCGACCAGGCGGGCAGAATGGCCGGCGGCGTGGTCGTCGTCGACGGCATGGCCGGCGTCGGCAAGACCGCGCTCGTCAAACATTGGGGACACCGGGCCAGACGCCACTTTCCGGACGGCGACCTCTACGTGGACCTCCACGGGTTCGCCGAGGACACCGCGGTGACGGTCCCACAGTCCACCGTGGTCGACGACTTCCTCATCGCGCTCGAACGCCCACCGCACGCGGAGCTGAACGCCCGGGCACGCGAACTGCTGCTGACCCGTCTGATGTCCGGCCGGCGCATGCTCATCGTGCTCGACAACGCCCGCGATGCTGGCCAGGTCGAGCACCTGCTCACCCTGCTGCCCGACGCGCTGGTGGTCGTGACCAGCCGGCGGCGGCTCGGCTCGCTGAGCACGACGACCGGTGCGCGCCGAGTCCAGGTGGAGCCCATGACCACGGCCGAGGCGACCCGGCTGCTCGGGGTGCGCATCGGCACCCGCCGCAGCGTGACGCACGACGACCAGGGCCGTCTCGCGGGACTCTGCGGCGGACTGCCGCTGATGGTCAGCCTGCTGGCCGAGCACGTCGCGACCCGTCCGGCCAGCCAGCTGCCCGCGTTCACCGAGCAGCTCGACCGCCACCAGCTCGTCTTCGACGTCGGCGAGGACAGCGGTTCGGCCAACGCCCAGACCTTCTTCGAGTGGTCCTACCACTCCCTGGCCGAGCCGGAACGGCGACTGTTCCGGCTGTTGGGCCTCCATCCGGGAGCGGACTTCAGCATCGAGGCCGCGGCCGCACTGGACGGTCGGGGCGGCGACGAGACCGCACGCAGCGTCCGGGCACTCGTCGGCGGCCACCTGCTCGAACGAGCGGAGACACTGGACCGCTACCGGTTCCACGACCTCATTCGCGTGTTCGCCACGCACTGCGCGGAGTCGGACGAGGAAACCGCCACCCGGCAGGCCGCGAGCCGCCGGCTCGCGAGCTTCTACCTGGCATCGGCCGTGAACGCGAACCACCGCCTCTACCCCAGCCGGCTCAGCGCGGACGCGCTGACGATCGAGGACGCGGTCGAGCCGGTCGAGCCCGCCGACACCACACAGGCCAAAGGCTGGTTCGACACGGAGCGGAACAACGTGCTCGCCATGATTCACCGCGCTGCGGCCGACGGGCACCACGGGCACGCCTGGCGGCTCACCGACGCCGCCGTGATCTTCTACGACAGACACGGCTACTACGAGGACAGCCTGTCCGTGCAACGGGTCGCGGCGCGGTCGGCCAGAGCCGCGGGCGACCAGGTCGGCGAGGCGTCCTCGTTGATGGGGATCGGCAGGGTCTACCTGGCGATCGGCGACCACACCGAGGCGCGGCGCCACCTCGACTCCGCGCTCGGCCTCGTGGAACGCATCGGGCACGAGGTCGGGCAGGTGAACGTGCTGAGCCTGCTGGGCAAGCTGGAGACACAACGCGGTGACCTGTCCGCGGCACTCGACCTGTACCGGCACAGCATGAAGATCGCCCAGCGAACCGACTCCGAGCAGGGCCTGTGCTGGACGTCCTACCGCATGGGCGAGGTGCTGCGTGCGATGGACCAGCCCGACCGGGCACTCGTGTACCTGACCCGAGCCCAGTTCCTCGCGGAACGCAGCGGAGACCAGTCGGCACAGGCGAGCACGATGATCGAGGTCGGCCTCGTCCACCACGACCGGGGCGACCACGCGTCCGCGGCGGCGCACTGCACACAGGCGTTGAGCATCGCGGAGGCCATTCCCGATCTGGCCGTCACCGTGGCCGCGTGCGTCGCGCTCGCGAAGATCAACAAGGCGCGGGGAGCCACCGCCGCCGCCATCAGGTTCGCCCAGCGGGCCATCAGCAGGTCCGAGCACGGCGCCGCCGCCCACGCGTACGAGGTGCTCGGCGACGTCCACCACGCCAGCGGCGACCTGGCCGGCGCGTCATCGGCGTGGCAGGAGGCCGAGGAGCGCTACGAACAACTCGGGAACCCCACCCGCGCGACCGTGGTACGCGTGAAGCTGACGCGACTCCCCGGCACGGGCCCGGACATGGGCCGAACCGGCTGACCCACGCCGGCACGCGAATCCACTCCGTGACGTACCGGTGTGGATTCGTCATGTTCAGGGGGTCACGTGAACCACTGGGCGGGCGATTCGTAAATAGCCGATGACCCAGTGGAGGTAGCGATGGCAGCGACGAGTCAGCGGGCACGGCGGCGGGCCGTGCCCCCGGTCTTACGGGCGCGATGGGTGGTGATCACGTTCGTCGTGGTCAACGTCGCCGTCGTCGAGGTGCTGTTCCTCGCCGCGGGGGAGGGCAAGAACGGCACCCTCACCGTGGCGAAGTTCTTCGGGTTGCACGCCGCACTGCTCATCATGTTCCAGCTGCTGCTCGTCGCCCGGCTGCCCTGGCTGGACCGTCGCGTCGGGATGGACCGGCTCACCGTCTGGCACCGCTGGATCGGGTTCACGCTGCTGTGGACCATCCTCACCCACGCCACCCTGATCATCCTCGGCTACGCCCAGCACGACCACGCCTCGTTCGGCGGGACCTTCCTCTCGCTCGCCGGGGTCACCGCCACCCTGCTCGGCATGTCCGCCGCCGCCACCATCGTCATCGTCGGGGTCGTCTCCACCCGCCCCCTCCGCCGCCGCCTCGGCCACGACACCTGGCATGCGCTGCACCTGCTCGTCTACCTCGCGCTCGGGCTCGCCTTCGGCCACCAGCTACTCGAGACCACCACCTTCCGGTCCTCCGTGTTCGCCACCGTCTACTGGTGGGCGCTGTGGCTCGGCGCATTCGGCGCGCTCCTCGTCGGACGGTTCGTGGTTCCCTTGTGGCGCAACGCCTACCACCAGTTCCGGGTACAGGCCGTCGTGCCCGAGGCGGACGACGTCGTGTCCGTGTACGTGACCGGCCGCCACCTCGACCGGCTCCCGGCCCGCGCGGGACAGTTCTGCGTCTGGCGGTTCCCCGGCCACAACAACTGGTGGCTCGCCAACCCGTTCTCCCTGTCCGCCGCCCCCAACGGACACACCCTGCGCCTCACCGCGAAGGCCGTCGGCGCCACCAGCGCGGGGCTGCGCCGCGTCCCGGTCGGCAGCCGCGTGTTCCTGGAAGGCCCGTACGGCGCGTTCACGTCACTGCACCGCACCCGGCCAGGGGTCGTGCTCATCGCGGGCGGCGTCGGGATCACCCCCATCCGGGCGCTGCTCGAGGAGCGGCCCGCGGGTGACGTCATCGTCCTCTACCGGGTGCGGGAACCCCGCGAAGCGGTGCTGTTCAACGAGGTCCGGCAGTTGGCCCGGCGCGTGCACCTGCTCACCGGCCGCACCGCCGACGGCGCCCGGCCCTTCGACCCCGCGACGATGCGGGCCGCCATCCCGGACATCACCGACCGCGACGTGTACGTCTGCGGCCCGGCGGCCATGACCGCCGCCGTCCTCGACGCGCTCAAGAAGATCGGCGTCCCCGCCACCCAGGTCCACGCCGAGAAGTTCACCCTCGCCTGAACACGACAGGACGTGGTCGGGTCACCGAACCGGCGGTTCGAAGGTCGGTTCCGCCGCGTCCGAACCGCGCCACAGGTACCTGGTCACCGCCAACCCGATCTCGCGTTCCTCGGCCGGGTTGGCCGGCAGCGGCCAGCGCAGTTGCTCGTACAACCGCACCCGGTACAGGTCGAACGCCGCCTCCAACAGGTCCCCGAACGCCCGCGCCCGCCCCGGCAGCCAACCCCACAACGCCAACCCGAACACCGCCAACCCCACCGGAACCGCCCACAACGCGAACACCCCGAACCCCACGAACGACAACCCCCACAACCCGGCCCCCACCGCACCCGTCATCGCCTGCCGTGCCGCACTCAGCTCCGCCCGCGCGGTGTCCGGCAGCAGCAACCACAGCCGCGGCCACACCACCACCGCGTCCAACCCGTACTTGTCGAAGGGCAGGCTCTCCGCCGTGCGCAGGATGTTCCCCACCCGCGTCGGCATCCGCCGGTAGGGCACCGCGGGCTCGCGACGCAGCCGCCGGTCCAGCCGCAGGTACTCCGCGAAGTCCACCGGCGCCAGCGACGGATCACCCGCCGCGATCCGCCCGTGCAGCTCCTGAAACCGCGCGTCCCCGACCGGCGCGCCCGGACGCCACAACCGCAACGCCCACAACGGCCAGTAACCCTCCACCACATGCAGCATCGGCTCGGTCAACCGGCCGACCACCACCGCCGAACCACCCACCACGGCGAGCCCGCCGGCCAGCACCAGCCCACGCGCCGCCAGCGAGTCCACCGTAGACACACCGCCCCACGCGACCACGCCGCCCAGCCAGAACAGCAACGCCGGCACGGCCAACCCGAACCACCGGTCCGCGAGCTTCCCGCCCGCCGCCTCCCAGAACTTCGTCAGCACGTCAGCCCCGCACCAACACGACGCTGTGGGTCCCGCACGTCGGCACCGGCACCCCCACCTTCGGCCGGTACCACACCACGTCCCGGTTGACCGGACACACGAACCGGTCCGCCGTTACCGGCTCACCCTGACCCGGTAACGGCTCGAAACCCCGCACCGCGCCCGCGGGATCCGCCAACGCCCGCTCCACCCACGCGACCACCGCGTCGTCCGACGCCAGCACCGCACGCAACCGCGGGACCCGCTCCCGCGGCGGACCGTCCAACGCGGCGCCGATCCGCGCGTCAAGGTCCGCCGCGCGCGCACCCACCAGCTCCGGCAGGAACGGCCGGACCAACCGCGCCACCTCGACGAGATCCTCCACAGTCACTCCATCCCGCGAACCCACCAGGAAACCGACGAACCGTGACATACGTCGACCGGGCCGTCCACCTTGTTAACGGCCGGCTCACACCACGCGACACCCGGGCCATGGGGTGGTTCTCCGGGGTGAAAGTAAGACGTGGCGTCACGGCCGCGTCCGCGGCCTTCGACGCGGGTGAGTACCAGCGGGCGATCAGCCTCGGACAGGACGCCGCCGCGCTCGCCCACCAGAACCACCGGTTCACCGACGAGACCCTCGTGCTCCTCGTCCTCCACCGCGCCCACGGCACGCTCGGCGACCTCGACGCCGCCCGCCGGGCACTCGACGCCGCCCGCGCCGCCGCCACCAGCGACCGGTCGGCCGTGCGACCACTGCTGACCTGGCACGTCGAGCACGCGCAGGCCATCCTCCACGACATCAACTTCGAGCCACAGGCCGCGATGGCCGCGTTCGACCGGGCCATCGAGGCCATCGACGGCGCCCTCCAGATCCCCGGCGTGCAACTCTTCGGCGGCGCCCGCGCGCTCGCCCACTACCGGCGGCAGACCCTGCTCGGCATCGCCGACCTCCTCGGCCGCGGCGGCCGCATCGGCGAAGCACTGACCCGCAACGCCGACGTCATCGACTCCGCGTCGACCGACCGCGACGGCCCCCTGCTCATCGCGGCCCTGGCGGACCGGTCCTGGCTCCTGCGGATCGTCAACGACGACGACGAGGCCGCACGCGTCATCGACCGGGCCGCCAACGCGCTCGCCGAGGTCGACTTCAGCACCACACACCGGTCCGCCGTCCTCACCGCCATGACCCGCGTCGGGCTCGAGGTCGCGCGCCTGCAAGCACTGGCCGGCAACGGAGAGGGCCTCGACGAGGCCTTCGCCCAGGCCCGCGACGTGGTCGATCGGGAAGGCACCCCCGACCTGCTGAGCGAGGTGCTCGCCGCCGAGGTGGAGGTCGCGTTGCAGCTCGGCCGCACCGACCACGCGCTCACCGTCGCCAGGACCCTGCAGGGCGTGAAAGGCACCACCGGCATCATCAGGCTGCGGAGCCTGCAGAGCCAGGCGATGGCCCTCGCCGCCGGCGAGCGGTACGACGAGGCCCACACCTGCTTCGCCGAGCTCCTGCCCCGCTGCGCCGAGACCGACCAACCCGTCACCGGCTTCCACATGTCCCTGCTCGCCGCCCACGTCGCGGCGAAGCTCGGCAGGACCGGTGACGCCGTCGCCCGGATCCGCCACGCCGTGCGCGACTACGGCACCATCAGCGCCGCCGTCGGCACCACCGCCACCCGCGACCGGCTCCTCGCCGGTGACGCGAGCCAGCGCGCCGAGTGCTTCGCCGTCGCCGCGGCCGGCGCCGCCGACCGCGTGCCCGAGGCGGGTCTCGCCGCCATCGAGGTGGCCGAGACCTGGCGCGAGGACACCCTCGCCGGCACCCTGCGCGCCAACCACCAGAACCTGCCCGCCGACGTGCACGACCTCGTCACCCGCATCGACGCCCTCCGCGCCGCCGTCGCGCAACCGCCGTCCGCCGCGTCGCTCGACGACTCGTTCGACCCGCGCGTCCACGGTGAGTCCCGGCTCCGAAGCCAACTCGACCTCCTGCGTGGCCAGCTCGCCCACACGGTCGGCGAGGCCTTCGCCCGCGGCTACGTGCCCGCGCCGGTCTCCGTCGAGGACATCCTCGCGGCCTGCGGCGACCGGGCACTCCTGTCGATCACCCCGACCGAGGGGGAGCGGGACGGCCTCGTCGCCGGGTACACGGTGTGGGCCATCCCCGGCGAACAGCCGCGAATCCGGCGGTTCCAGCTGACGGCGGCCGCGTCCACACTGGTACGCGTGCTGCACACCGGCCGGCCGGACCACGACACGTTCCCGGCGGCCTGGCGGGACGTCCGCGACGAGCTGGCCGACCTGCTGCTGCCCGCGAAGTTCCGCGCCTGGCTCACGACCCGGACCACACAGGTCGTCGCCTGCGCCGACGGCGTGCTCCGCAACCTGCCCATCGCCGCGCTACCCGTCGCCGACCGGACCGTCCTGGCCGACTGCGCGGTCGTCAACCGGTTGCCCCTGCTGCGCCTCGCCGCCCAGAGTCCACCCGAGACGAAGCCGGACGGGCCGCTGCGTGTCCTCGGCGTGTTCGAACCGGGACTCGGCGGCGCCGTCGGCGAGCGCGCCACGCTCCGCGAACTGCACGACGTCGGCCGCGTCACCCTCACCGAGGTCACCGGCCCGACCCCGTTGATCACCGCGCTGACCGAGCACCGGTTCGACCTGCTCGTACTGTCCACCCACGGCTCCGGCGCCGGCCTGGACTACCGGTTCCACCTCCCCGACGGCGACCTCGCCGTCGCGTCGCTGCTGCGGATGCGGGTGCCGCCGACCGTCGTCGCCGCGGCCTGCTACTCCGGCACGGACGCCGGCACCGACGCCACCGGCGCGCTCGCGCTGCTGCTGTCCAGCGGCGCCCGTGACGTCGTCACCGGATCGTGGTCACTGCCCGACGGGCGGACCGGCACGCTGCTTTCCGAGGTGTACCGGACACTCGACGGCACCACCGCGCTACCGGAGCTGATCACCCGCGCACAACGCGAGGCGCACCTGCGGCTGCACGCCGCCAACCCGCTGTCGTGGGCCGGGCTCGTGGCGACGTCAATGCGCTAGGTGGTCCCGCAACGCGTCCAGCACCGCCACCTGACCCTTGACCAGCTTCTCCCGCGCCACCTCGACCGTCACCCACTCGGCCCGGTCGACCTCGGGGAACTCCCGCATGCGGCCCGACCCACGCGGCCACTCCAGCTCGAACGTGTTGCTGTGGAACCCCGCGAGGTCGAAGTCGCCCTCGACCGCGAACGTCGTGACGGTCTTGCCGCCGGACTGCTTCACCGTGCCCAACGGAATCGCGGGCCCCTCGGGCGGCGCCGACCCCATCTCCTCCTCGAACTCCCGCACGGCCGCGTGCCACGGCTCCTCGTCGGTGTACTCGCCCTTCGGGATGGACCACGCGCCCGCGTCCTTGCGTGCCCAGAACGGGCCGCCCATGTGCGCGATGAGGACTTCCAGGGACTCCCCGCGACGGAACAACAACAACGCGGCGCTGGTCTTGGGCATGCCGGTCACCCTAGTGAAGCGGCGTGCGCCGGCACGTCCAGGACGCGGCAGGTCGGCGGGGTCCGCGTTCGTAGACTCCGAGACGTGCGTATCAGGGACGTTCACCTCACGCCGGTCGCCTTCCGCGACCCGCCGCTGCTGAACACCGTCGGCGTGCACGAGCCGTTCGCGCTGCGGACGATCGTCGAGGTGGTCGCCGAGGACGGCACCGCCGGCCTCGGCGAGTCCTACGGCGACGCCAAGCACCTCACCCGCCTGCGGGCCGCGGCCGCGGCACTGACCGGCGTCGACGTCTGGCACCGCCACGAGCTCGCCCGCCGCGTCCGCGGGTCGCTCGACGACGGGGTCGGCGGGCACGGCATGTCCGGCATGGTCACCGGCAGCAGCACCGCCGACCGCGTGCTCTCGCCGTTCGAGGTCGCGTGCCTGGACATCCAGGGCAAGATCATCGGCCGCCCGGTGAGCGACCTGCTCGGCGGCGCCGTGCGCGACCGGGTCGACTACAGCGCCTACCTGTTCTACAAGTGGGCCGGACACCCCGGCGCCCCCGAGGACGAGTGGGGCGCGGCCCTCGACCCCGGCCAGCTCGTCGCCCAGGCCAGGCGGATCGTCGACGACTACGGCTTCGGCGCGATCAAGGTCAAGGGCGGCGTGTTCGCGCCCCAGGACGAGATCGCCGCGATCCGGGCGCTCGCCGAGGAGTTCCCGGACCACCCGCTGCGGCTCGACCCGAACGGCGCGTGGAGCGTGCGCACCTCGATCCGCGTGGCCGAGGAGCTGGACGGGGTGCTGGAGTACCTGGAGGACCCGACCACCGGCATGACCGGCATGGCCATGGTCGCCCGCGAGGCGCCGATGCCCCTGGCCACCAACATGTGCGTGGTCGCGTTCGACCACCTGCGGCCGGCCGTCGAGCAGGACGCCGTCCAGGTGATCCTGTCCGACCACCACTTTTGGGGCGGCCTCCACCGGTCCCGGTCACTGGCCGGGATCTGCGACACCTTCGGGCTGTCGCTGTCCATGCACTCCAACTCGCACCTGGGCATCAGCCTCGCGGCCATGACCCACCTCGCCGCGGCCACCCCCAACCTGACCTACGCGTGCGACACGCACTGGCCGTGGAAGGCCGCCGAGGACGACGTGATCGTCCCCGGCGCACTGCGGTTCGCCGGCGGCGCCGTGCCCGTGCCGACCGGACCCGGCCTGGGCGTCGAACTGGACCGGGACGCACTCGCCCGGCTGCACGAGCAGTACCTGGCCTGCGGCCGCACCGAACGCGACGACACCGGCTACTACCGGCGCGTCCACGACGCGCACTTCGACCCGACACCACCGCGCTGGTGACCGTCTCACCTCTGTCCATTGTGGACATGAGTTAGGAATGGGCCTCGGTCAACCGCAGCAGCGAGTCGAGCGCGGGGTTGCCGTGCCCGGCGCGCCACACGCAGTGCGTCTCCACGATGTCCGGCCGCAGCCCGGCGATCTCCGTGAACGCCAGGTTGGGCAGCCGCAGCCGCGCCGCCGACCTCGGCACGAGCCCGACACCGACACCCGCGTCGATCAGCGCGAGCAGGCTGTGCACCTGGCTGACCTGCTGCACGTACCGCGGCTCGACACCAGCGGTGTGGAACACGCTGATCACGAGCTCCTGCAGGTACCGGGCCGCGATCGGCGTGTAGGTGACCACGTCGTGCCGGCCGATGTCGGTCAGCGCCGGTGGCCTGCCCAGCTCGGCGAGGGCATGACCGCGCGGGCAGGCGAGGATCAGGCTCTCGACGTGCACGCGCCGGGTGTTGAGCACCTCCGACGCCGGCACGCCACGCGCGAGCCCCACGTGGAGGTCACCCGCGAGCAGGGCGTCCACCTGGTCCCGGGTGACCATCTCGGTGAGCGTCAGCTCGACCGCCGGCAGGTGCTGGGAGATCGTGCGGATCCACGCGCCCAGCACGGTCAGCGCCGAGATCGCGGTGAACCCGAGGCGCAGGTTGCCTGCCGTGCCGCGGGCCGCGTTGCGTGCGGTGATCGGCGCCGCCTCGGCCAGGCTCAGCATGCGTCTGGCCTCCGGCAGGAACGCCTCGCCGGCCGGGGTGAGCAGCACCGCGCGCGGCGTCCTGACCAGCAGCAGCACCTCCAGTGCGCGCTCGAGCTTCTGCACCTGCCGCGACAGCGGCGGCTGGGTGATCCGCAGCCGCGCCGCGGCCCGGCCGAAGTTGCCCTCCTCGGCGACGGCGACGAACCCGCGGAGCTGCTCGAGCGTGAACGACATGCCCGGAAGGTATCGCAGAATGCGTTGTTGGACTTAGACAGGTATCGGACGCGGTCATAGTCTCGGAGACAGTCGCCCGACACCGATGGAGCCTGCCTTGACGCTGAGTCCGGAAACCCTGCGCGACACACTCGGCACGGGGTTGCTGTCGTTCCCCGTCACGCACGCCACCGCGGACCTCGCGTTCGACGAGGACGCCTACCGCGAGCACGTGGCCTGGCAGTCGTCCTTCGCCGCCGCCGGCCTGTTCGCGGCCGGCGGCACGGGCGAGTTCCCCGCGCTGACCCCCGCCGAGGTCGCCCAGGTCGTGCGGGCCGCGGTCCAGGCCGCCGGGAGCACCCCGGTGCTCGCCCCCGCCGGCTACGGCACGGCGCAGGCCGTCGCCATGGCCCGCGACGCCGAGACCGCCGGCGCGTCCGGCCTCCTCCTGCTCCCGCCGTACCTGACCGAGGTGCCGCAGGAAGGGCTGGTCCAGCACGTCAGGGCCGTGTGCGCGGCGACCTCGCTCGGCGTGATCGTGTACCACCGGGCCAACGCCCGGTACACCTACGACACCACCGCGCGCCTCGCCGACGACTGCCCCAACCTGATCGGCTTCAAGGACGGCGTCGGCAACGTCGACCTCATGACCCGCGTCCACGCGAAGCTGGGGCGGCGGCTGCTGTCGATCGGCGGCCTGCCCACCGCGGAGACCTACGCCCTGCCGTACCTGGAAATGGGCGTCACCACCTACTCGTCGGCGATCTTCAACTTCGCGCCGGCGTGGGCGCTGGAGTTCTACGCCGCCGTCCGCGCCCGCGACACCGACACCGTGTACCGCAAGCTGGACGAGTTC
Source organism: Actinophytocola sp. (assembly GCF_035634895.1). Lineage (GTDB taxonomy): Bacteria > Actinomycetota > Actinomycetes > Mycobacteriales > Pseudonocardiaceae > Actinophytocola. Next base: position 50,063 of record NZ_DASQCC010000204.1, read on the forward strand.
GTCCTCCCGTACATCGAGATTCGCGACCGGCGCAACGGGTACGCGGTGTCGATCGTGAAGGCGGGGCTGCGCGCGGTGGGCCGTGACGCGGGTCCCGTGCGACCCCCCTTGGCGGATCTGACGCCGAGCGAGTTCGATGAGCTCAGGACACTCGTGGAGAAGGTGAAGCTTGCATGACCGCCACACTGGCTTTGACGGGATCGATGCTGATCGGCGCTTCCGACGTGCGGGGGAGCGGCGGCGAGGTCCGCGGCGTGAACCCGGCGACCGGCGAGGCACTGGAACCCGTATACGGGCTCGGCGACGAGTCCGATGTGGACACCGCGGTCTCGCTGGCCTGGCAGGCGTTCCCGGCCTACCGGGCGACCACGCTGGCGGCCCGGTCCGCGTTCCTCGGGACCGTCGCGGACAACATCGACGCGCTCGGTGACACGCTCGTGTCGCGTGTCGTCGCGGAGACCGGCATCCCCGCACCGCGGGTGCGGATGGAGCTGGGCCGCACCACCAACCAGCTGCGGCTGTTCGCGTCCGTGGTGGCCGACGGCCGGTTCCTCGGCGCCCGGCTCGACACGCCGGACCCCGACCGCACGCCGCTGCCCAAGCCGGACCTGCGTCAGCGGAAGATCCCCCTCGGCCCGGTCGCGGTCTTCTCGGCCAGCAACTTCCCGCTCGCGTTCTCCGTCGCGGGCGGCGACACCGCGTCCGCCCTGGCGGCCGGCGCGCCCGTCGTCGTCAAGGCCCACAGCGCCCACCCCGGCACGTCCGAGCTGGTCGGCCGCGCCATCCGCGCCGCGGTGGCTGAGCACAACCTGCCCGAGGGCGTGTTCTCACTGCTCTTCGGCGACGGCCGCACCCTCGGCACCGCCCTGGTCAGGCACCCGCGGATCGCGGCGGTCGGCTTCACCGGCTCCCGCTCCGGCGGACTCGCACTGGTCGCCGCCGCACAGTCCCGCCCGGCGCCGATCCCCGTGTACGCCGAGATGTCCTCGGTGAACCCCGTGATCCTGCTGCCCGGCGCGCTCGCGTCGTCCGGCGCCTCGCTCGGCACCGCGTTCGTGACCTCGCTGACCACCTCGGCCGGGCAGCTGTGCACCAACCCCGGCCTGGTGTTCGCGCTCGGCGACCCGACGGACTTCCTCGCCGCCGCCGGGGAGGCCGTGCGGGCGGCGCCGGGCGCGGCGATGCTGACCGCCACGATCCAACAGTCCTACGTGGCCGGGGTGAGTCGGCTCGTCGACGCGGCCGGCGTCGACGAGGTGGCCCTGGGCGGCGCCGACGACACCATCGCCGCGTGCGGCCAGGCCGGGCTGTTCGTCACCGACGGCGACACCTTCCTGGCCGAACCCGCGCTGCAGCAGGAGGTGTTCGGCGCGGCCTCGCTCGTCGTGCGGGTGCGTGACGTCGCACAGCTCGACGAGATCCTCTCCACCCTGGAAGGACAGCTGACCGCGACCGTCCACGCCGACGAGACCGACCACGGCACCGTCACCGAGCTGCTGCCGACCCTGGAGCTGCTGGCCGGCCGCGTGCTCTACGGCGGCTGGCCGACCGGCGTCGAGGTCGGCCACGCGGTCGTGCACGGCGGCCCGTTCCCCGCGACGTCCACACCGTCGACCACCTCGGTCGGCACTCTCGCCATAGAGCGGTGGCTGCGGCCGGTCGCCTACCAGAACCTGCCGTCCGCCCTGCTGCCGGCGGAGCTGCGGGACGGCAACCCCCTCGACATCCCGCGACTGCGTGACGGGGCCGCCGAGTGACACCCCCGCTCGTCACGGGGTACCGGGTCGTCCCGGTCGCGGGCCAGGACAGCATGCTGCTCAACCTGAGCGGCGCGCACGGCCCGTACTTCACGCGGAACCTGCTGATCCTCACCGACTCCGACGGCCGCACCGGCGTCGGCGAGGTGCCCGGCGGCACGTCGATCACCGACACGCTGACCGAGGCACGCGACCTGGTGGCCGGCGCCCGGGTCAGCGACCACAACGCCGTGCTGGCCGCGGTGGCCGCGCGGTTCGGCGCGCGGGACGCGGCCGGACGAGGGCCGCAGACCTTCGACCAGCGGGTCGCCGTGCACGTCCGCACGGCCATCGAGGCCGCGATGCTGGACCTGCTCGGCCAGTACCTGGAGGTGCCGGTCGCGGCACTCCTGGGCGACGGCCAGCGCCGGGATCGCGTGCGGGCGTTGGGATACCTGTTCTTCGTGGGGGACAGTTCGAGAACCGACCTCGGCTACCGGGCCGGCGACGGTGACGACTGGTTCGCCGTACGCGATCGCGAGGCCCTCGACGCGGCCGGGATCGTGGCCCAGGCGGAGGCCGCCCGGAAGCGGTACGGGTTCACCGACTTCAAGCTCAAGGGCGGCGTGCTGCCGGGCGAGGCCGAGGTCGAGGTCATCCGTGCCCTGGCCGCCCGCTTCCCGGACGCCGACCTGACACTCGACCCCAACGGCGGCTGGCTGCTGCGGGACGCGATCCGGCACGGGCACGCGCTGCGGGACGTGCTCGCCTACGCCGAGGACCCGTGCGGCGCGGAGGACGGCTACTCCGGGCGCGAGACCCTGGCGGAGTTCCGCCGCGCCACCGGATTGCGGACCGCCACCAACATGGTCGCCACCGACTGGCGGCAGCTCGGCCACGCCGTACGCCAGTCCGCCGTGGACATCCCGCTCGCGGACCCGCACTTCTGGACCATGCGGGGCTCGGTGCGGGTGGCGCAGCTGTGCGAGGCATGGGGGCTGACGTGGGGGTCGCACTCGAACAACCACTTCGACGTGTCGCTGGCGATGTTCACCCACGTCGCGGCCGCCGCGCCGGGTGACATCACCGCCATCGACACCCACTGGATCTGGCAGGACGGCCAGCGCCTCACCGTCTCGCCGATTCCGTTGGTGGACGGGCATCTCACCGTGCCGGCCGCGCCCGGCCTCGGCGTCGAGCTCGACCTCGACCAGGTGGCGGCGGCCCACGAGCTGTACCGTCGAGCCGCACCCGGCGCCCGCGACGACACCGCCGCCATGCAGTACCTGGTGCCGGGATGGCGGTTCGACCCGAAGCGACCGTGTTTGGAGTCCGTGTGACCGTTCTGCAGGTCTGCCCGCTGCTGCCGTCGCTGGAGGAAGCGCTGCGCGCCAACTTCAAGATCGTGGAGTCGCCGGCCGACGACGTGGTCACCGCGATCACCTCCTCCCGGTACGGCGTCACCACCGAGCAGATGGACGCCATGCCGTCGCTGCGGGCGATCGTCCACTTCGGCGTCGGCTACGAGACGACGGACGTGTCCTACGCCCGGTCGAAGGGGATCGTCGTCAGCAACACCCCTGACGTGCTGAACGACTGCGTGGCGGACCTGGCCGTGGGCGGCCTGATCGACGTCCTCCGCCGCCTGTCGGCCGCGGACCGCTTCCTGCGGCGCGGCGACTGGGCCCACGACGCGTTCCCGCTGGCGGTGAAGGTGACCGGGAAGCGGGTCGGCATCCTGGGCCTGGGCCGCATCGGTGGGGCGATCGCCCACCGACTGGCGGCGTTCGACTGCGTGCTGAGCTACCACTCCCGCCACGAGGTGCCCGACGTGCCCTACCGGTACGCCGACTCGCCGGCGGCGCTGGCGGAGGCCGTTGACGTGCTCGTCGTGGCGACCTCGGGCGGGCAGGCCACAGCGGGGCTGGTGTCGGCGTCCGTGCTGGCGGCGTTGGGCCCGGCGGGCTATCTGGTCAACATCGCCCGAGGCAGTGTGGTCGACGAACCGGCACTGGTGGCGGCGCTGGAGTCCGGCACGATCGCGGGCGCGGCGCTGGACGTGTTCGCCGACGAGCCGAACGTGCCACCCGCGTTGCTGGGCATGGACAACGTCGTGCTGCTGCCCCACATCGCGAGCGCCACCACGGAGACCCGCGAGGCGATGGGGGACCTGGCGTTCCGCAACCTGCGTCAGTTCATGACCGACGGGACCCTGGTCACGCCGGTGCCGTGACCAGGTGGCGTGCCCCATCCACGTACTGCGCCACGCCGTCGCCGAAGGACCAGTCGGGCAGGTCGTTCTCGGTGAGGGTGACCAGGACGTTGCGGGGCTCGGTGCCCGCGTAGTCGTGTGCCAGCTCGGCGATCCGCCGGTAGAGCGCCTGCTTCTGCTCGACGGTACGCCCGCCCCGCAACGTGATCGCGACGAACACGATGTCGTCGTCGCGGCGCACGCCCAGGTAACCGGCGTCGTAGCGGACCGTGCCGGAGGCGCCGTCGTGGCTCGTCAACACCTGGAACAGGTCGTCCGGCGGGATGCCGATGGCGTCGACCAGGGCGTCGTGCACGGCCCGCCCGAGCGCGTCGAGCCGCGCGCTGTCGCCCCGCAGGGCGTCGATACGAACGAAGGGCATGTGTACATACTAGTAGGTACAGAGGTCGGGTGTCGATTCCCCGGGTTCCCGTTCGTGTCAGTGTCGATCGGCTGTCCGATGCGGAAGGATCACCGCCATGAAGCAGTACCTGCTGAGCATCTACCAGCCCGAGGGCAGGCCCGCGCCCGAGGTGCTTGCCAGGGTCACGAAGGACCTCGACGTCCTCAACCAACAGATGCGCAAGGCCGGCGCGTGGGTCTTCTCGGGCGCCCTGCACCCGCCGAGCACCGCCACCGTCCTGAAGGCCACCGACGACGAGATCCTGGTGACCGACGGCCCGTTCGTCGAGGCCAGGGAGTTCCTCGGCGGCTTCACGGTCGTCCAGGCGGCGGACCTCGACGAGGCGCTGGACTGGGGCCGCAGACTGGCCGCGGTGCTCACGCCGCTCTCGGTGGAGGTCCGGCCGTTCCAGTGACCGCACGCTCATGAATGTCGTCAGGTCGCTGGTGTTGTTCGTGCTGGCGGCGCTCGCCGAGATCGGCGGTGCGTGGCTGGTGTGGCAGGGCTGGCGTGCCGACCGCGGCCTGTGGTGGATCGCCGGCGGCGTCGTCGCGCTCGGCGCGTACGGGTTCGTGGCCACCTTCCAGCCCGACGCCCACTTCGGCCGGATCCTCGCCGCGTACGGCGGGGTCTTCGTCGCCGGCTCGCTGGCCTGGGGCGTCGTGGTCGACAAGTTCCACCCGGACCGGTGGGACTACCTCGGCGCCGCCATCTGCCTGGTCGGTGTCGCCGTGATCATGTACGCGCCACGCCGATGAGCGCCGCGGACGTGGCCGAGATCTTCCGGGCCGAGTACGGGCGCGCGGTGTCCGTGCTGGTCCGCGCGGTGGGCGACATCGGACTGGCCGAGGAGTGCGTGCAGGACGCGTTCGTCGAGGCGGTGCGCCGCTGGCCGGCCGACGGGCCGCCGCCGAGCCCGGCCGGCTGGCTGATCACGACCGCCCGCAACCGCGCCATCGACCGCCTGCGCCGCGAGGCCACCCGCGACGAGCGGCAGCGCCGGGCGCTCGACATGCTGGTGACGACCGGACCGGAGGAGGAGGGTGCGGTGCGCGACGACCGGCTGAGACTGATCTTCACCTGCTGCCACCCGGCACTCGCGCTCGGCGTCCGGGTCGCGCTCACCCTGCGGCTCATGGGCGGCCTGACCACCGCGGAGGTCGCCCGCGCGTTCCTGGTCACCGAGCCGGCCATGGCCCAGCGCCTGGTCCGCGCGAAGAACAAGATCCGCGACGCCGGCATCCCGTACCGCGTGCCGCACGAGGCCGACCTGCCCGAACGCGTCCGCGGCGTGCTGGCCGTGGTGTACCTGATCTTCAACGAGGGCCACCTGGCGCGCCCGGAGCTGGCCGCGGAGGCCATCCGTCTCGGCCGGCTGCTGGTGGCACTCATGCCCGACGAGCCGGAGGCGCTCGGCCTGCTGGCGCTGATGCTGCTGAGCGAGTCCCGCCGCCCGACCCGCACGACCCCCGGCGGCGACCTGGTCCTGCTGGCCGACCAGGACCGCACCCGCTGGGACCACGACCTGGTCACCGAGGGCCAGACGCTGGTGCGCGAGTGCCTGCGGCGCGACCAGCCGGGCCAGTACCAGCTGCAGGCCGCGATCAACGCCGTCCACAGCGACGCACCGTCCACCGGGGAGACCGACTGGGCGCAGATCGTCGCCCTGTACGACCAGCTCATGGCCGTCACGCCGACCCCGGTGGTGGCGTTGAACCGGGCGGTCGCGGTGGCCGAGGTCGCCGGTCCCGCCGCGGCGCTGCGCCTGGTCGACTCGCTCGAGCTGGACCGCTACCACCTGTACCACTCCGTCCGCGGCAACCTGCTCAACCGCGTGGGCCGCACCGGTGAGGCGACCGCCGCCTACGAGAAGGCACTGGCCAGGGCCACGACCGAGGCGGAACGCACCCTGCTGCGCCAGCTACTCGGCTGAGCCGAGGAAACCGGCGAGCGCCCGGCGAAGCTCGGCGACGTCCGTGCCCGCCCAGCCCACGTACCCGTCCGGCCGGACGAGCACCAGCGGACCGCCGGTCTCGGCCGGAGCCACCACTCGGACCCCGCTGACCTCGGCGGCGCCGACGAGCACGAAACGCCGCTCCCGCAGCTCCTCGTACAGGCGGCCGCCGCCGGCGAGCGGGATGTCCTCGGCGCGGGTACCGACCATCGCGTGCGCGCCGGCCGGCGCGGGGTAGCGGTAGCCGATGCCGCTGAGCTGCCCGGTGAGCTTCGCGCGGAGCCTGGGGACCGACAGCGCGGTGCCCGCGACGAAACCGCGGACGGCGCGACCCGCCGCCGAGCTGATCATGGCGGCGCGGATGAGCGCGCCACTGCTGCGCAGCACGGAGCGGCCGACCGGGTGCCGTTCGGCCTGGTAGGTGTCGAGCAGGGCCGCCGGGGCGCCAAGCAGCACCGCGGAGAGCTTCCAGCTCAGGTTGGCCGCGTCCTGCAGCCCGGTGTTCATGCCCTGCCCGCCGGCGGGCGAGTGCACGTGCGCGGCGTCCCCGGCCAGGAAGACGCGGCCGACCCGGTAGTGCGGGACCTGCCGCTCGTCGCTGTGGAAGCGGGACAGCCAGCGGGCGTCGTGCATGCCGAAGTCCGTGCCCAGTGCCCGCTTGGTGACCGCGCGGACCTCCTCCAGGTCGAGCGGCTCGCTGTCGGGCACGGACCGGTCGCGTTCCCAACCGAAGATCCGGTAGTAGCCGTCGCCGAAGGGCGCGACGAACGCGAACGCGTCACCGACCCCGTTGGCGGTCAGCACCTCCGGCGGCTCCTCGGTGACCAGCACGTCCGCCAGCATGATCGACCGCAGCACCGACCTGCCGGGGAACGGCTGGCCGATGGCGGCCCGCACCGCGCTGCGCAGTCCGTCGGCGCCCACCACGTACGCGGCGCGGTGGGCCGCGTCCTTCGTGGTGACCGTGACGCCGTCGCCGTCCTGTGTCAGGCCGGTGACCTCGGCGTCGTGCACGATCCGCGCGCCGGCCTGCTCCGCCCGGTCGAGCAGCAGGTGCTCGACGTTGAACTGCGGAGTGACCAGCAGGTATGGGAACCGGCCCGGCAGCGTGCCCAGGTCCACCTCGGCACGCTCGAACAGCCGCAGGGTCCGGAGCCGGGTCCCGGTGGCCACGAGCCGGTCGGCCACGCCCCGCGCGTCCAGCTGTTCCAGGGTGCGGGCGTGGACGGCGAACGCCCGCGAGAGGTTCGAGAGCGTGCCGTCCCGGCGCTCCAGCACGGTCACCTCGACACCGGCTTCGGCCAGGTCACCGGCGAGCAGGAGCCCGACGGGACCCGCGCCGACGACGATCACCTCGGTCATCACGACCTCCTATCCAACATATGTTGAATTCAGGTAACCACCGATCCATGGTCATGTCAACACACGTTGGCCTACAGTTGTTGACATGACCGGAGCACGGCGTTCGGACGCCACGAAGGACGCGATACTCGCCGCGGCGCGGGAGCGTTTCGCCCACGACGGCTACGACCGGGCGACCATCCGGGCCATCGCCCGGGACGCGGACATCGATCCGGCGATGGTCATGCGGTACTTCGGTTCGAAGGAGAAGCTGTTCGCGACGGCCGCGGAGTTCGAGCTGCGCCTGCCGGACCTCGCCGAGGTCCCGCCCGAGGCGCTGGGCCGCCGGATCGCGGCGCACGCGGTCGACCGGTGGGACAGGGACGAGACGCTCATGGCCCTGCTGCGGGCGGCGGTCACCAACCCGGCGGCGGCCGAGCGCATGCGGGAGATCTTCGCCGCACAGCTCGGCCCCGCGGTGGCGAAGGTCGCGCCCGACGAGGCCGCGACCCGGGCCGGCCTGGTCGCCACGCAGGTCCTGGGCCTCGTGCTGTCCCGCTACGTGCTGGGGCTACCGCCGATCGCCGCGATGGACCGGGACGAGCTGGTCGACTGGCTGGCCCCCACGCTGCAGCGGTACCTCACGGGTACGCGCACGGCAGGGTGACCCGGCGCGGCCGGGCGCCTTTTCTCAGCCGAGGTCCAGGACGTCGCCGACGAGGTCGACCGCGCTGCGGGAGGGGTCGCGGGCGGCGTTGTTGTAGACCTGTTCGGTGGTGTCGATGCTGCTGTGGCCGACGTCGGCCTGGACGTGGACCAGCTGGGCGCCGGCCTCGACGGCGGTGGTGACGTAGAAGTGGCGCAGGGCGTGCGGGTGCAGCGGGGTGTCGGCGGAGAGGCGTTGGAGCAGCTGCCAGACGGCCTGGCGGCGGTAGCGGTGGCCGGTGCGGGTGACCAGGAGGGGCGAGTCGCCGGGGACGGTGCGGCGGGTGAGGGTGGTGCCGGCGTCGGTGTCGCGTTCGCGGAGGTAGTCGGTGAGGGCGTGGTCGGCGGCCTCGTGCAGGTAGACGATGCGGGTCTTGCCGCCCTTGCCGTGCACGCGCAGGGCACGGCGGCCGCGGGTGACGTGGAGGTCACCGCGGTCGAGGCCGCAGAGCTCGCTGACCCGCAGGCCGAGGGTGAACAACGCGACGACGGCGGCGGCCCGGGCGGTGTCGAGCGCGCTGGCGCCGCGGCGGGGCGTGCGGGCGGCGGCGTAGAGGGCCTTGACCTGCGCGGTGGTCAGGACGACGGTGCCGGTGGTGCTGGCCGTGGCGGCCCCGAGCCCGAGCCGGCGTCGGTTGAGGGCCGCGGGGTTGCCGGCGGCGAGGCCGGTGTCGGCGAGGTGGGTGTAGAGGGCCTTGACGGTGGCGAGCATGCGGTCCCGGGTGGCGGCCGCGGAACCGGCGGTGGTGAGGGCGTCGAGCCAGGCCTTGACGTGCGTGGACGTCGCGGTGAGCGGGTCCACGCCACTGGACGCGCACCAGCGGAACCAGTGCAGGTGCCGGAACCGTCCCCGCGCCGCCGGGGGAGGGCGGTGCCGAGCTGGCTCCGCCGAGGGTGACGCGCCGAGCACTCGCACGTAGTGCGTGACGGCCGCAGGCCAACTGTTCGAAACCCACACAGTTTTCGCGGACTCGCCAGCGGGCGGCAACCAGTCACGAATGTCGGCCGCGGTTACGGGCAGGCCAAGCCCTTCCGCGTACGTACGCCTCGTGGCGCGGTTCCCGTAGCCCCCAAGCCACTCCGCGATCTCCTCCAGCAGCTCCGCTGGCCGGTCCACGCCTGGCCACGGCCCGTCCGACGCTCTCGTCAGCTCCCCTGTCGTCACGCCCACCATCTTAGCTACAAAAGCTCGGTTCTGTAGCTGACCTAGGTTGTGATTAAGATATATCTAACTGAGGTATCGAGTTATGAGAGTTAATACTAAAGTGACGAACTATGATCGATGTGGTCGTGGAAGCCGTCGAAACGGACTCGCTCTGCGGGTTCAGCCACTGCCGGGCGCCCCTGCCTGCCCCCGGACCGCGCGGAGGACGGCCGTTCGCCTACTGCCCGGACCGGACGTGGCCCGGCGGCAAGACCTGCAAGCAGCTCGCCGCGGCCCAGGACGCCC
>NZ_DASQCC010000205.1:0-27131 GCF_035634895.1 Actinophytocola sp.
GACCACGACACAAACCCACTCAACGCCTCAGCACACTCACCCATCCGCGCCTTGAACACCTCGCACGAACCCAACAGTTCCCGCGCCATCCCCACCCACTGCGAACCCTGACCCGGAAAAACGAACACCACACGACCGTCGAGCGCGGCGCCGCGTACTGTCTCGCCAGGTCCGAGACGAACGGCGCGGTGTGGCAGCAGAGCGCGGGAGTTGAGCAAGGAGTAGCCGACGTCCAGCGGACTCCCATCCAGAGTGTCCAATGTGGATAGTTGAGCGTCCAGTGCACCCTCCGTGCGGGCCGACACCACCCACGGCACCGGCCCGTCGGACTCGTTCGGCCGTCGTTCTGGTGCGGGGACGTGTTCGAGGACGACGTGGGCGTTGGTGCCGCTGACCCCGAACGACGACACCCCCGCGCGGCGCGGGTGGCCGGTCTCGGGCCACGGTGTCGCCTCGGCGAGGAGGGACACGGCACCGGCCGACCAGTCCACCTTGGACGTCGGGGCGTCGACGTGCAGGGTGGCGGGCAGCACGCCGTGCCGCATCGCCATGACCATCTTGATCACGCCGGCGACGCCGGCGGCGGCCTGGGTGTGGCCGATGTTGGACTTGATCGACCCGAGGAGCAGCGGGCGGTCCCGGTCCTGCCCGTAGGTCGCCAGGACGGCCTGGGCCTCGATCGGGTCGCCCAGGGTCGTGCCGGTGCCGTGCCCTTCCACCGCGTCCACCTCGGACGTCGTCAGTCCCGCGCTGGCGAGGGCCGCCCGGATCACCCGTTGCTGGGACGGGCCGTTCGGTGCGGTCAGCCCGTTGGACGCGCCATCGGAGTTGACGGCCGAGCCCTTCACGATCGCGAGCACCGGGTGACCAGCGCGTCGTGCGTCGGAGAGGCGTTCGACGAGCAGGGCACCGACGCCCTCGCCCCAGCCCGTGCCGTCCGCCGCGTCGGCGAAGGGTTTGCACCGTCCGTCGGGCGCCAGGCCGCGCTGGCGGCTGAACTCGACGAACGCACCGGGTGTCGCCATCAGCGCCACTCCGCCGACGAGCGCGAGGGAGCATTCGCCCTGCCGCAGTGCCTGGCCCGCGAGGTGCAGGGCGACCAGCGAGGACGAGCAGGCGGTGTCGACCGTCACCGCCGGTCCTTCGAGGCCGAACGCGTAGGCGACCCGGCCGGAGACCACGCTGGAGGACGTACCAGTGAGCAGGTAGCCCTCTGTCTGGTCGGCGCCGGCGGCCGCGGCCGACCGTGCCACCAGTGCGGCGTACTCCTGGCCGCTTACCCCGGCGAAGACGCCGGTCTTGGTGCCGTGCAGGGATGCCGGGTCGATCCCGGCTCGTTCGACCGCCTCCCACGATGCCTCCAGCAGCAGGCGCTGCTGCGGATCCATCGCGGTGGCCTCGCGTGGGGAGATGCCGAAGAACTCCGCGTCGAAGTCGCCCGCGCCGTCGACGAACCCGCCCTGCCGGACATAGGAGGTGCCGGGGTGGTCCGGGTCGGGGTGGTACAGGCCGGCCAGGTCCCAGCCCCGGTCGGCCGGAAAGTCGGACATGCCGTCGCGGCCGTCGGCCACCAGGCGCCACAGGTCCTCCGGTGACTCGACGCCGCCGGGCAGCCGGCAGCTCATCCCGATGATCGCGATCGGCTCGTCCGTCGCGACCCCGGCGGTCGTCACCTGTTCCTCCGCGCCGAGCAGCAGCTCGCGCAGGTGGCGGACGAGGGCGGCCGGGTTCGGGTGGTCGAAGACCAGGGTGGCCGGCAGCTTCAACCCGGTCGCGGCGGCGAGCCGGTTGCGTAGCTCGACCGCGGTCAGCGAGTCGAAACCCAGGTCCTGGAAGGCCTTGGTGGCGGGAATCGTCCCGGCCGTGCCGTGTCCGAGCACCGTGGCCACGTGCGATGCGACGAGGTCGAACAGCAGGCGGTCGCGGTCCGCCTCGGGAAGGGCCGCGAGGCGCTTCGCGAGTGCCGGCGCGTCGGCGGAGTTGTCGGCGGTCCGGCGGACCGAGCCCGTGATCAGCCCCCGGAACAGGGCGGGGACCGTGGGCGCCCGCCGCCAGGGCGTGATGTCCAGCCGGACGGGGACGAGCAACGCGTCGTCCATGCCGAGCGCGGCGTCGAACAGCGCCAGTCCGTCCGCTGTGGACATGGTGTGCAGGCCCGCGCGCGCCATTCGGGACACGTCGGCGTCGTCGAGGTGCCCGGTCATGGCGCTGCGTTCGGTCCACAGTCCCCAGGCCAGGGACTGTCCTGGCAGACCGGTCGACCTACGATGCGCGACGAGGCCGTCGAGGTAGGCGTTGGCCGCGGCGTAGTTGGCCTGGCCGGCCCCACCGAGGACACCGGTGGCCGAGGAGAACACGACGAACGCGGCGAGGTCGTGGTCGGTGGTCAGCTCGTGCAGGTTGCGGGCGGCGTCGGCCTTGGGGCGGAAGACGGCCTCGACCTGTTGGGGGGTCAGTGAGTCGATCGTGCCGTCGGCCAGGACACCCGCGGCGTGGACGACGGCGGTGAGCGGTCCGGTGCCGGCGAGCAGTTCGGCGAGCGCGGTCCGGTCCGCGGCGTCGCACGCGGCGATCTGGACGTCGGCGCCGAGCCCGGTCAGCTCGTCACGCAGGTCGGTGGCGCCATCTGCGGCGAGTCCCGTCCTGCTCGTCAGCACCAGTCGGCGGACGCCGTGTCGTTCGACGAGCCTGCGCGCGATCTGCCTGCCGAGCACACCGGTGCCACCCGTGATCAGCACGGCGCGGTCCGGGTCGAGAGGCGTGGGCAGGCTCAGGACGACCTTGCCGACGTGGCGCGCGCCCGCGAGGAACCGCAGTGCGTCCACGGCCCGGCGGACGTCGAACACCGAGACGGGCAGCGGCCGCAGCGCACCGGCGTGGAACAGGTCGACCAGCTCGTGCAGCATCTCGCCGATGCGGACCGGCCCGGCCTCCATGATGTCGTAGATCCGGTAGGCGACACCGGGGTGTGCCTCGGCGACCGCGTCGGCGTCGCGCCGGTCGGTCTTGCCCATCTCGAGGAACCGGCCGCCGCGGGGCAGCAGCCGCAGGGACGCGTCGACGAACTCGCCGGACAGCGAGTTGAGCACCACGTCCACACCCCGGCCATCGGTCGCGGTGAGGAACCTCTTCTCGAAGTCCCGTGTTCGCGACGACGCGAGGTGGGTGTCGTCGATCCCGAGCGACCGCAGTGCGGCCCACTTGGCGGGGCTCGCGGTCGCGAACACCTCCATGCCGAGGTGACGGGCGAGCTGGATCGCGGCCATGCCGACACCGCCCGCGCCGGCGTGCACGAGCAGCGACTCGCCGTGCCGTGACTTCGCCAGGTCCATCAGCCCGTAGTAGGCGGTGAGGAACACGACCGGCACGGCGGCCGCCTCGGCGAACGTCCAGGCCGGCGGCATGTGCGCGATCATCCGGTGGTCGGCCAGCGCCACCGGACCGATGGAGGCCGGGAACATGCCGAACACCCGGTCGCCTGGGGCGAACCCGGTGACACCGGGTCCCGTCTCGAGCACGACGCCGGCCGCCTCGCCACCCAGGCCGTCCTGGTCGACCATCCCGAGGGTGAGCAGGACGTCGCGGAAGTTGAGGCCCGCCGCGCGGATCGCGAGCCGGACCTCGCCGGGTGCCAGGTCTCGTTCGACGTCCGGGTACGGCTCGGGACCGGCGTTGTCCAGGGTGCCCTTGTCGGTGACGTCCAGCCGCCACGGTCGGGTGGGTAGCGGGTCGGGGGATGCCGGTGCGAGGCGCGGTGCGAGCACTTCGCCCGCGCGGACGGCCAGTTCGGGTTCGTCCAGTGTGGCCAGGGCCGCGAAGGGGATGTCCTGGGTGTCGTCGGTGCCGTCGGTGTCGATGAGGACGAACCGGCCGGGGTGTTCGGCCCGCGCCGAGCGGACGAGTCCCCACACCGCCGAGGCGACCGGGTCGGTGACGTTGTGGCGGCCGTCGACCGCGACGGCTCCTCGGGTGGTGACGACGAGCGTGGTGTCCGCGTTCGCGTCGTCGGCGGTCCACGAGCGAAGGACGTCGAGGACGGCGTCGACCGTCTTCCGTGGGTCGTCACCGGTCACCGGGGCCACGACGACGTTGGCGGTCGCACCATCAGCAGGAGGGGCCACGGCCGTCCACACGAGCCGGAACAGCGAGTCACGCGGCACGGCCCGCGCCTCGGTGGTCGGCAACGCGCGCAGGGCGAGGGACTCCACGGTCGCCACCGGCTTGCCTGCCGCGTCGGCGGCCCACACCGCGACGGTGCCCGCGTCCGTGACGGACAGCCTGACGCGCAGCGTCCTCGCGCCGGTGGCGTGCACGGTCACGCCGGACCAGGCGAAGGGCAGCCGGAGGTCCCCGCCGTCCGAGGTGACCGCGACGGCGTGGAGGGTGGCGTCGAGCAGTGCGGGGTGGAGGGTGAACCCGTGTGGTTCGACGTCGTCCGGCAGGGTGACCTCGGCGTAGAGGTTCTCGCCGTGCCGCCAGACGGCGCGCAGGCCGTGGAAGGTGGGGCCGTAGCCGAGTCCCGCCCGCGCGGCGCGTTCGTAGAAGCCCTCGATGTCGACTGGCTCGGCGCCGGGTGGCGGCCAGGTGCTGAGGTCGAAGTCGGCGGGTCGGGCCGGGGCCACGACGCCCGAGGCGTGCCGGGTCCAGGTGTCCTCGCCGGTCCGGGAGTAGATCGAGACCGGCCGTCCGCCGTCCGCGCCGGGGGCACCGACCTGGACGTGTATGGAGGCGTTCTCCTGTGTGGTCAGTACGAGGGGGACTTCGATGGTGAGTTCGTCGACGCGGTCGCAGCCGACTTCCTCCCCGGCCCGTCCGGCGAGTTCGACGAACGCGGCACCCGGCAGCAGGATGGTGTCGGCGACGGTGTGCTCGGCGAGCCAGGGGTGGGTGCGGGTGGAGAGCCTGCCGGTGAACAGCAGTCCGGCGTCGTCGGCCAGTCTGGTGGTGGCGCTGAGCAGGCCATGGTCGACGGCGGTGAGGCCGAGGTCGTGGGCGTCGCCGAACGAGGGGGCGTCCAGCCAGAACCGTTCGTGTTGGAACGGGTAGGTCGGAAGGTCGACGCGACGGGCGCCGGTGTCGGCGAACACGGTGCGCCAGTCGACGGGAGCGCCGCCGACCCAGGCCTGCGCGAGGGATCGGGTCATCCGCGTCATGCCGCCGTCATCACGACGCAAGGTGCCCACGACAACCGCGTCCGCCCCGGCCGCCTCGACACTCTCCTCCACACCCATCGTCAACACCGGATGCGGACTCACCTCGACGAAAACAGAAAAGCCAGCCTCCAACAACCCGGCAGTGGCATCCCCGAACAAGACCCTCTCACGCAAATTCCTGAACCAGTACTTGCCATCCAAGCCGGCCGTGTCGAACCAATCACCGGTCACCGACGAAAAGAAAGGAACTCCGGACGAACGAGGAGCCACATCTCCCAACACACCGACAACAGACTCCCGCAACACCTCAACCTGACCAGAGTGCGACGCATAGTCCACCGGCACCCACCGACACCGCACTCCCCGCCGCTCGCACTCCCCCACCACCCGCTCCAACCCCGCCACATCACCCGACAACACCGTCGACGACGGACCATTCACCGCGGCGACACCAACACCCCAGGTATCAGCCTCGCCCGAGAGACCCTCGACCTCGCCCAACAGACGTTCAACCTCAGACACCCCCAAACCCACCGACACCATGCCGCCGCCACTCAAAGCCACCAACAAACGAGAACGCGACACCACCACCCGCGCACCATCCACCAACGACAAACCACCCGACACCACCGCCGCCGCGATCTCCCCCTGCGAATGACCCACCACCGCAGCAGGCACCACACCGAAAGACCGCCACACCTCAGCCAACGACACCATCACAGCCCACAACACCGGCTGCACCACATCAACCCGACCCAACAAACCCTCATCACCCAACACATCAAACAAGGACCAGGAGACCTGGCTCCCCAACGCCTCAGCACACTCACCCATGCGCGCCTTGAACACCTCGCACGAACCCAACAGTTCCCGCGCCATCCCCACCCACTGCGAACCCTGACCCGGAAAAACGAACACCACCCTGCCGCCGGTGACCTTGCCCGTCACCGCGCCGGACGTGCTCTCCCCGGCCGCGGTCGCGGCCAGTGCGGCCGGCAGGTCGTCGAGCAGCACCGTGCGGTGGTCCAGCGCCGCCCTGGACGTCGCGAGCGAGAAGCCGACGTCCACCGGGTCCTCATCCACAGTGGACAGAGCGCGGGCCGTGTCCGAGACGGCGGCGGCCGTGTTGCCGGAAAGGACCCAGGGCAGCGCGGTCGGCGGGGTCCGGACGTCGTCGGACAGCTCTTCACTCGACGCCTGTTCGATGATCACGTGTGCGTTGGTGCCGCTGATCCCGAACGACGACACCCCGGCACGCCGGGTGCCCTCAGGCCACGCCCGGGACTCGGTCAGCAGACGCACCTCGCCTGCCGACCAGTCCACATGGGGGGTGGGCTCCGCGAGGTTGATCGTCGCGGGCAGCGTCCCGTGCCGCATGGCCATCACCATCTTGATCACGCCGCCGACGCCCGCGGCCGCCTGGGTGTGGCCGATGTTGGACTTCAGCGACCCCAACCACAGCGGCCGGCCGGCGTCGCGGTCCCTGCCGTAGGTGGCGAGGAGCGCCTGCGCCTCGATCGGGTCGCCGAGCGGCGTTCCCGTGCCGTGCGCGTCGACCGCGTCGACCTGGTCGGTGGTGAGGCCCGCGGCGGTCAGTGCCTGGCGGATCACCCTTTCCTGGGAGGGGCCGTTCGGCGCGGTGAGCCCGTTCGACGCGCCGTCGGAGTTCACCGCCGAGCCGCGCACGACCGCGAGCACCGGGTGGCCGAGCCGCACCGCGTCCGACAGCCGTTCCACCAGCAGCAGTCCCACTCCCTCGGACCAGCCGGTGCCGTCGGCATCCGCCGCGAACGGCTTGCAGCGGCCGTCCGGTGCCAGCCCGCGCAGCCTGCTGAACTCGACGAAGGCCGCTGGGGTGGACATCACGGTCGCGCCGCCGGCAACGGCGAGGGTGCACTCGCCGCGCCGCAGCGACTGGATCGCGAGGTGCAACGCGACCAGCGAGGACGAGCAGGCCGTGTCGATGGTGACCGCGGGGCCTTCGAGGCCGAACGTGTACGCCACGCGGCCGGAGGCGATGCTGCCCGAGCTGCCGTTGCCGAGGTAGCCCTCCAGCCCGTCCGGGATGACCGGCATGCGGGCGGCGTAGTCGTGGTACATGAGCCCGGTGAACACGCCGGTCCTGCTGCCACGCAACGAGTCCGGGGCGACACCGGCTCGTTCGAACAGCTCCCAGGTGACCTCGAGCAGCAGGCGCTGCTGGGGATCCATGGCCAGCGCCTCGCGTGGCGAGATGCCGAACAGGTCCGGGTCGAACTGGTCGGCGTCGTGCAGGAAGCCGCCGTGGCGGGTGAGACTGGTGCCGTGTGCCTCGGGGTTCTGGTCGAACAACGTGTCCAGGTCCCAGCCACGGGTGGTGGGAAAACCCGCGATCCCGTCGCCGCCCTCGTCGACCATCCGCCACAGGTCCTCCGGGGACCGGACCCCGCCCGGGTACCGGCAGCCCATCGCCACGATGGCCACCGGTTCGCCGACCCGTTCCTCGGTTTCCCGCAACCGACGCCTGGTCTCGTGCAGGTCCGCCGTCACGCGCTTGAGGTAGTCCCGCAGTCGCTGTTCAGTGGACACGGCCATCGGCTCCTCGGGGTGAACGTCGGTGTGTGGGGTCACGAAGCGCCCAGCTCGTTGTCGATGAAGTCGAAGATCTCGTCGTCGCTCGCGGTCTCGAACCGGCTCACGGCCTCGCCGGCCGAGACTGCCCCGGCGGCGGCGACGGCCCCGGCGTCGAGGCCGGCCAGCAGCTCGCGCAGCCGGACCGCGACCCTGGTGCGGGCGTCGTCGTCCGCCTGGATGGCGGCCAGCCCGCCGGCGAGCCGGTCCATCTCGGCGAGAAGCGGCAGCACCGAGATCTCCGTGTCGTCCCGAACCCGTTCGTCCAGATAGGACACGAGTGCCTCGGTGGTTGGGTGGTCGAAGATCAGCGTGGCGGGCAGTCGCAGACCGCTGGCCGCGGTCATCCGGTTGCGCAGCTCCACCGCGGCCAGTGAGTCGAAGCCCAGGTCGCCGAAGGTCCGGTCGGGGGTGATGGCCGCGGCCGAGGTGTGCCCGAGCACGGCGGCCACCTCGCCGCGGACGAACTCCCTGAGCACCCGCAGCCGGTCCCCGTCCGACACCGACGCCAGCCGGTCCGCCAGCGACACCGTCGTCGCGGACCGCCGGGTGTCGCGGACCAGCGACCGGACCAGCGGCGGGACCTCATGGCCGCGCAACGCGGCGAGGTCCAGCCGGATCGGGACGGCCAGCGCAGGCCCGCCGGTCGCCGCGTCGAACAGGGCGAGGGCCTCCTCGCCGGACAGCGGCGTCACACCCGACCGGCCGAGCCTGCGGCGGTCGGTGTCGGCGAGGTCGCCCATGCCGCCGTCGTCCTGCTCCCACAGGCCCCAGGCCAGCGACGTCGCCGGCAGGCCCGTTGCCCTGCGGTGCTGTGCGAGTGCGTCGAGGACCGCGTTGGCCGCGGCGTAGTTGCCCTGGCCGGGTGCCCCGGTCAGGCCGGCGGCCGAGGAGAACAGGACGAACGCGGACAGGTCGCCCGAAAGCTCGTGCAGGTGCAGTGCGGCGTCGGCCTTGGCGGACAGAACGGTGTCGAGCCGGTCGGGCGTCAGCGCGGTGAGCACGCCGTCGTCGAGCACGCCCGCCGCGTGGACCACGGCGGTCACCGGGTGCGCGGTGAGCAGCGCGGCGACGGCGGCGCGGTCGGCAAGGTCGCACGCCACCACGGCGACTTCTACGCCCTGCGAGGTCAGCTCGGCGGCCAGGTCGGCGGCTCCACTCGCGTCCGGTCCGCTTCGGCTGGCCAGCACGAGGCGGCGCACGTCGTGTGCGGTCACCAGGTGCCGGGCGACGCGTGCGCCGAGGCTGCCCGTGCCGCCGGTGATCAGGACGGTGTCGTCGGGGTGCCACACCTGTTCGCCGTGCGGTTCGAGCCGGGTCAGCCGTGGTTCGAACAGTTCGCCAGCCCGGCCCGCGACCTGCGGCAGGCCGGCCCCGATCGCCGAGGGCAGCAGCGCGGGGTCGTCCACGTCCACGAGCCCGAACCGGTCCGGGTGTTCGGACTGGGCCGAGCGGACCAGCCCCCAGACCGCGGCACCCGCGAGGTTGGCGGGGTCGTCACCCGGCAGGGCGGCGACCGCGCCCCGGGTGGCGACGACGAGCCGCGACGACGTGTCCTCGGCGGCGAGCCAGGCCTGGCAGACGGCGAGCACGCGGTGCGTGGCGGCGTGGAGGTCGGTCTCGGTGACGGTCAGGACGGCGGTGCGAGCGGTCGTGGCCAGCGCGGCGACGTCGGCGGGGTCGGACACCTCGACCAGGTCCCGTTCCGGCTGTGTGGCGGGGGTGCGCAGCCATTCGACCTGGAACAGCGCGTCGCCGCCGATCAGGTTTCGCGGGAGCGGCCGCAGGCTCAGTGACTCGACCCGCGCCACCGGAGTCCCGGTGCCGTCCGCGAAGGTGACGGTCAGCTCGTCCGCGCCTCGGGGCGTCACGCGGACCCGGGCGGTGGCCCCCACGGCGGCCCGGAGGGAGACTCCCGTCCACTGGAACGGAACGCTCGCCTGCTTTCCACCGCGCGCGAAGGCCGTGACGTGCAGCGCGGCGTCCAGGAGAGCCGGATGCAGGCCGTAGCGTTTCGCGTCGGCGGCGTCCGGCAGTGCCACCTCGGCAAGGACGTCCTCGCCGTGCCGCCAGGCCGCCGTGGCACAGCGGAAGGCGGGTCCGTAGTCGAGCCCGACGGCGGCGAGGTCGTCGTAGAGGCCCGCGAGGTCGAGCTGGACGGCGTCCGAGGGGGGCCATTCGGCGCTGGAGGTCGGCCAGGTGGTCCCCGAACCCACCACACCCGACGCGTTCCTGGTCCACGGGCCGCCGTCCCCGACGCGGGAGTGCAGCCGGAGCTTGCGGCGGTCGTCGCCGCCGGGGGCGTCGACGGTGAGCTGGAAGACGACACCGCCCCTGGCGGGGAGCACCATCGGCGCCTCGACGACCAGGTCCTCGACGCGGTCGCAGCCGGCCAGTTCGGCGGCGTGCAGTGCCAGCTCGGCGAAGGCCGCGCCGGGCAGCAGGACCGTGCCGGCGACCACGTGGTCCGCGAGCCACGGGTGCGTGGCCGTGGAGAGCTTGCCGGTGAGCACGAACCCGTCGCCGTCCGGTGCGGTGACCATCGCGCCGACCAGCGGGTGCTCTCCCGCGCCGAGCCCGGCCGAGGCCACGTCGGCGACGCCGGCCGGTGCGGTGAGCCAGTACCGCTCACGCTGGAACGGATACGTGGGCAACACGATCCGGCGAGCACCGGTCCCCGCGAACATGGCGTGCCAGTCCACGGGCACGCCGCGCACGTGCAGGCGCGCCACGGCGGTCACCGCGGTCCGGTGTTCCGGGCTGTTCGCCCGCAGAGCCGGCACGAAGTCGTGGTCGCCGTCGAGGCAGTCCTGCCCCATGGCGGTCAGCACCGCGTCCGGTCCGAGCTCCAGGAACGTCCGCGCTCCCCGGTCCGCGGCGCACCGCACCGCGTCCGCGAACCGGACGCTCGCCCTGACCTGCCGCACCCAGTACCCGGGGTCGCGCATCTCGTCCTCGGTGACCGAGCCGGACACCGTGGAGACAATCGGAACACTCGGCTCCCGGTAGGTGAGTTCCTCCGCCACCGCACGGAACTCGGCCAGCATCGGCTCCATCCGGTGCGAGTGGAAGGCATGCGACACCCGCAACCGCGTGACCTTGCGACCCGACGAACGCCAGTGCGCCATGGCGGCGGCGACGCCGTCCTCGTCGCCGGACAGCACGGTCGAGGCGGGCCCGTTGACCGCGGCGACGGACACCCCGTCCGGCATCGCGTCGAGGACCTCGTCCTCCGTGGCCTGGACCGCGGCCATCGCCCCGCCGGTCGGCAGCGCGCTCATCAGGTCGGCACGCGCGGTGACCAGGCGGCACGCGTCCGGCAGCGAGAGGATCCCGGCCACGTGCGCGGCGACCAGCTCGCCGACGGAGTGCCCGACGAGCACGTCCGGACGCACGCCCCACGACTCGAACAGGCGGAACAGCGCGACTTCCACCGCGAAGAGCGCCGGCTGGGCGAGGCCGGTGGCGGCCAGTGCGTCCGGGTCGTCGTCGAACACGGCGGCGCGGACCTCGGGGGCCAGGTGCGCGCAGACCTCGTCGAAGGCCGCCGCGAACACCGGGAGGCCCTCGTACAGCTCGGCTCCCATCCCCGGCCGCTGCGCCCCCTGCCCGGTGAACAGGAACGCGAGCCCGCCGGCCACGGGCCGTCCGGTCACCGGGCCCGGTGCGTCTCCCGCCAGCAGGTCCAGACCGGCCGACAGCGTGTGCCGGTCACCGCCGACCACGACGGCGCGGTGGTCGAAGGTGCTGCGGCCCAACGCGGTGAACGCCACGTCCACCGGGTCGACGTCCGGATCGTCCACGAAGGACCTGACGTGCGTGGCTTGTTCACGCAGTGCGGCGGCGGTCTTCGCGGACAGCACGAGCGGCAGGACAGCGGGAGCCACCCGGGGCGCAGCCGCCGGCTTCTCGGCCAGGTGTTCGAGCACGACGTGGGCGTTGGTGCCGCTGACGCCGAAGGAGGACACCGCCGCCCGCCGCGCGCCCGCCCGGTCCCGCCACTCGGCGGCGTCGTGCACCAGGCGTACGTTCCCGGCCGCCCAGTCGATCCGGGTCGACGGCTCCTCGGCGTGCAGTGTGGGCGGCAGGATGCCGGCACGCATCGCCATCACGACCTTGATCACGCCGGCCACCCCGGCTGCGGCCTGGGTGTGGCCGATGTTCGACTTGACCGAGCCGAGCCACAGGGGCCGGTCCCGGTCCTGGCCGTAGGTGGCGATGAGTGCCTGAGCCTCGATCGGGTCACCCAGGACCGTGCCGGTGCCGTGTGCCTCGACGGTGTCGACGTCGGCAGGCGTCAGTCCTGCGCTGGCGAGGGCCGCGCGGATCACCCGTTGCTGGGCCGGACCGTTCGGCGCGGTCAGGCCGTTGGAGGCGCCGTCGGAGTTCACCGCCGACCCGCGCACGACCGCCAGTACCTCGTGCCCGTTGCTGCGGGCGTCGGAGAGCCTCTCGACCAGCAGCATGCCGGCACCCTCGGCCCAGCCGGTGCCGTCGGCACCGTCGCCGAAGGACTTGCACCGGCCGTCCGGCGCCAGTCCGCGCTGCCTGCTGAACTCGACGAACGCGGTGGGGCTCGACATGACGGTGACACCGCCGACCAGGGCGAGCGAGCACTCCCCCTGCCGCAGCGACTGTGCCGCGAGATGCAGTGCGACCAGTGACGACGAGCAGGCGGTGTCGACGGTGACGGCGGGGCCCTGCAGGCCGAACGTGTAGGCGACGCGCCCGGAGGCGACGCTGCCCGCGCTTCCGTTGCCGAGGTAGCCCTCGACCTCGTCGGGGATGCTGTGCAGCCGGGTGGCGTAGTCGTTGTACATCACGCCGGCGAAGACGCCGGTCCTGCTGCCGCGCAGCGAGTTCGGGTCGAGTCCCGCGCGTTCGAACGCCTCCCACGCGGTCTCCAGCAGCAGCCGCTGCTGGGGGTCGGTCGCGATGGCCTCACGCGGGCCCATGCCGAAGAAGTCCGCGTCGAAGTCGGCGGCGTCGTGCAGGAAGCCCCCACGCCAGACCGTCGTGGTGCCGGTGTGGGACGGGTCGGGGTCGTAGAGCGTGTCGTGGTCCCAGCCCCGGTCGGCGGGGAACTCGGCGATGGCGTCGCCGCCCGCGACCACGAGGCGCCACAGGTCTTCCGGCGTCCGCACGCCGCCCGGGTAGCGGCAGCTCATCGCGACGATCGCGATCGGCTCGTCGGTGGCGACCGCGGACCGGACCTCGGCCGCCGGGTCCTTCACACCGACGAGGTGCCCGGCCAGCGCGGACACGGTGGGGTGGTCGAAGACCAGCGTCGCTGGCAGCCGCAGCCCGGTCGCCGCTTCGAGCCGGTTGCGCAGGTCCACCGCGGTGAGCGAGTCGAAGCCGAGGTCGCGGAACGCGCGGTCGACGTCGACCTGGTCGGCCGATGGGTAGCCGAGGACGGCGGCGGCCTCGGCTACCACCATGGCGGTGGTCTGTTCGGGCGTCCGCGGCTGTGGACCCGCCGGGGAGGCGGTGGCGCGGCGCACCGGCGTGCCGGCGAGCCGGATCCCGTTGTCCCGCAGGGTTGGCAGGTCGAGGCGGGCCGCCACGACCGCCGGGACCGAGGTGGTGACGGCGATGTCGAGCAGTCGCAACGCGTCCGCGGGGGACATGGCCTCGGCGCCCGCGCGGCGCAGCCTCGGCCGTCCGGTCCGGCCCAGCATGCCGCCGTCGGTGTCCCACGGTCCCCACGCGAGGGACACGGCGGGTTGACCGGCCGCGACGCGGCGGCGGGCGAGCGCGTCGAGTGCGGCATTGGCGGCGGCGTAGTTGGCCTGGCCCGCGCTGCCGAGCGTGCCCGCCACCGACGAGAACAGCACGAACGCCCGCAGGTCGCCCGCGAGTTCCGCCAGGTGCACCGCGGAGTCCACTTTGGACCGCCATACGGTGGCGAGTCGTTCGGGGGACAGCGAGTCGACCGTGCCGTCGTCGAGCACGCCCGCCGCGTGGATCACGGCGGTCACCGGGTGCGCCGCCAGCAGCGCGGCGACCGCGTCGCGGTCGGCGAGGTCGCACGGCACAACGGTGATCCGGGCGCCCGCGTCGGTCAGCTCGCCGGGCACTTCGCCGGTGAAGCCGCGGCGGGAGGCGAGGACCACGTGTCCGACACCGTGCTCGGTCACCAGATGACGGGCCACGAGCTGGCCGAGGGCGCCGGTGCCGCCGGTGATCAGCACGGTGTCGTCGGGCCGCCACGGGATGGTGTCCTGGTCCACCGCGACGTCGCGGACCAGCCTGGGGACCAGGACTTCGGTGCCGCGGATCGTCAGCTGCGGTTCCCCGGAGGCCACGGCCGAGTTCACCAGGGTCGTGGGGACGTCGTCGGTGTCCGTGTCGACCAGGACGAAGCGTCCGGGGTGTTCCAGTTGTGCCGAGCGGACCAGGCCCCAGACGCCGGCGCTCGCCGGGTTCGTCGCCATGTCCTTGGTCAGCACCACGAGTCGGGCGTCGGGACGGCCTTCGGCGAGCCAGCGTCGGCACTGCTCCAGCGCCTCGGCCGGGTCGTCGCCCCGCCACAGCTCCAAATCCCCCGCGGTGTCGGCGTCAGCGACGGTGACGGGGGTCCAGTCGACGCGGAACAGCGACCGCTCCGGGCCGCGGGTCCCGGGGGCTGCCGGCCGGGAGGTGAGCGCGGCGATCTCGGCGACCGGCCTGCCCACTCCGTCCGCGAGCGCGAGTGAGACCGCGTCGCCCGGTGCGGGGCGCAGCCGGGCCCGCAGGGTCGTCGCGCCGGTGCTGAACAGGCTGATGCCCGACCACGCGAACGGCAGCCTGACCTCGTCGCCTGCCGCGACGTGGAGGACGGCGTCGAGCAGGGCCGGGTGCAGGCCGAAGCCCTCGGCGTCGCCGGAGGGCAGGGCGACCTCCGCGAACAGCTCGTCTCCGCCGCGCCACGCCCTGACCAGGCCCCGGAACTCGGGCCCGTAGTCGAGACCGGCCTCGGCCAGCCGGTCGTACCGGTCGGCGACCGGGATCTCCTCCGCGCCGGGTGGCGGCCAGTCGGTCAGCTCGGCGGCGGGGTGCGGGACGTCGGCGGCCAGCGTGCCGGTCACGTGCCGGACCCACGGTTCGTCGGTGGCCTCCTCGCGGGCATGCACCGCGACCGTCCGCCTGCCGTCCGCGCCGAGACCTCCGACGGAGACCTGGATCTGGAGACCGGCCCGGTCCGGCACCGGAAGGGGTGCCTCGACGACGAGTTCCTCGACCCGGGGGCAGCCGACCTCGGCACCCGCCCGCAGCGCCAGGTCGACGAAGACGGTGCCAGGAAGGATCGCCGTGCCCAGGACGCGGTGCTGGGTCAGCCACGGCCGCACCGAGGGTGCGAGCCTGCCGGTCAGCAGCACGCCGTCGTCCGCCGCCAGTGCGATGCGGGCACCGAGCAGCGGGTGGTCGATCCCGTTCTGTCCCGCCTGGGCCATCCGGCGCGGCGAGGTGGACCCGAGCCAGAAGCGCCTGCGCCGGAACCCGTAGGTCGGCAGGTCGACGTGGCCGGCGCCGGTACCGGCGAAGAAGGCAGGCCAGTCGACCTCGCGGCCGTGCACGTGGACCTGCGCGAGCGCGAGACCGAGCGACTCGACCTCGGACCGGTTGGCGCGCAGCGCCGGCACGGTGGCGTGGTCGCCGGTCAGGCAGTCCCGTGCCATCGCGGTCAGCACCCCGTCGGGGCCGACCTCGAGGAACGTGCGTGCCCCCGCGTCGTGCAGTGTCGAGACGCCGTCGGCGAAACGGACGGCGCCACGGACCTGGTCGACCCAGTGGTCCCGGTCGCGCAGTTCGTCGTCGGCGACCAGTCCGGTCACCGTGGACACGATCGGCAGCCGCGGAGCCGAGTAGGACAGCGACTCGGCGACCACGCGGAACTCGGCCAGCATCGGGTCGAGGAGCCGGGAGTGGAACGCGTGGCTCACCCGCAGCCGCCGGGTCTCGTGGCCGCGTGCCCGCCACTCGTCGGCCACCGCGAGGACGGCCTCCTCCGCGCCGGACACCACCACCGAGGACGGCCCGTTGACCGCGGCGAGGTCGACCCGGTCGCCGAGCGTGGGCAGTACCTCGTCCTCGCTCGCCTTGATCGAGACCATCGCGCCGCCTGCCGGCAGTGCCTGCATCAGCCGGCCGCGGGCGGCGACGAGCCGGGCGGTGTCCGGCAGTGACAGCACGCCGGCGACGTGCGCGGCGGTGATCTCGCCGATGGAGTGGCCGAGCAGGTGGCTCGGTCGCAGCCCGAACGACGACAGCAGCCGGAACAACGCGGTCTCGACGGCGAACAGGGCGGGCTGGGCGTACTCGGTCTGGTCGAGGGTGGTGGCGTCGGCGGCGAGGACGTCGCGCAGCGGGCGGTCGAGGTGCTCGTCGAGTGCTCCGCAGACCTCGTCGAGTGCGTCGGCGAACACCGGGAACGCCGCCGCCAGCTCCAGTCCCATCCCGACGCGCTGGGCGCCCTGCCCGGTGAACAGGAAGGCGAGGGACCCGTCGGTGACCGTGCCCCTGACGACGTTCGCGGCCGGCTCACCCGAGGCGAGCGCGGTGAGGCCGCGCCGCAGGTCGGCTTGCTCGCGGCCCAGCACCACCGCGCGGTGTGGCAGCGCGGCGCGGGTCGCGAGGGAGTACCCGACGTCGGCCGGGTGCCGGTCGGCCACGGCGAGGGACAACCGTGCGGCCTGGGCCGGCAGCGACTCCGCGTCGGTGGCCGAGACGAGCCACGGCGTGATCACCGCGGCCGTCGGCTCGGTGTCGCGCTCGGGTCGCGGGATGCCCTCCAGGACGACGTGGGCGTTGGTGCCGCTGATGCCGAAGGACGAGACACCCGCCCGCCGGGGCGCGTCCGAGTCCGGCCAGTCCCGGCTCGCGGTGAGCAGTTCGACCGTGCCGGCCGACCAGTCGACCTCGGACGTCGGGTCCTCGGCGTGCAGTGTGGCCGGCAGGGTGCCGTGCCGCATGGCCTGAACCATCTTGACGATGCCTGCCACGCCGGCCGCCGCCTGCGCGTGCCCGATGTTGGACTTGACGGTACCCAGCCACAGTGGCCGGCCGGCGGGTCGGTCGCGGCCGTAGGTCCTGGTCAGTGCCTGGACCTCGATGGGATCGCCGAGCACGGTGCCGGTGCCGTGTGCCTCGACCGCGTCGACCTGCTCGGGCTCGAGTCCTGCGTCGGCGAGCGCCTGCCGGATGACCCGCTGCTGCGCGGGCCCGTTCGGTGCGCTGAGGCCGTTGGACGCGCCGTCGGAGTTGACGGCGCTGCCACGCACGATCGCGAGCGGGCGGTGGCCGAGGCGGCGGGCGTCGGACAGCCGCTCGACGAGGAGCACGCCCGCGCCCTCGGCCCAGCCCGTGCCGTCGGCGTCGTCGGAGAAGGCCTTGCAGCGCCCGTCCGGCGCGAGTCCGCGTTGCCTGCTGAACTCGATGAACGCGCCAGGGCTGGACATCACGGTGACGCCGCCGACCAGGGCCATGGTGCACTCGCCGGACCGCAGCGCACGGGTGGCGAGGTGCAGCGCGACCAGGGAGGACGAACACGCCGTGTCGACGGTGACCGCGGGCCCCTCCAGGCCGAAGGTGTAGGCCAGCCTGCCGGAGACGACACTGCCGGCGATTCCCGTCAGCTGGTAGCCCTCGACCACCTCCGGCGCCTCGTCGGCCGCGGTGCCGTAGTCCTGGGACATCGCGCCGACGTACACACCGGTCCGGGTGCCACGCACCGATTCGGGGACGATCCCCGCGTGCTCGAACGCCTCCCAGGCGGTCTCCAGCAGCACCCGCTGCTGCGGGTCCATGGCCAGTGCCTCGCGTGGGCTGATCCCGAAGAACTCGGGGTCGAAGTCGGCTGCACCGTCGAGGAAGCCACCCGCCGTCGGGTAGAACGTGCCCGGGTGGTCGGGGTCGGGGTGGTGGAGGCGGTCGAGGTCCCAGCCCCGGTCAGCCGGGAAGTCGCCGATCGCGTCGACGCCGCCGGCCACGAGGCGCCACAGGTCGTCGGCCGACCGGACGCCGCCCGGGAAGCGGCACCCCATCCCGACGATCACCACCGGGTCGGTCCCGGCG
Source organism: Actinophytocola sp. (assembly GCF_035634895.1). GTDB lineage: Bacteria > Actinomycetota > Actinomycetes > Mycobacteriales > Pseudonocardiaceae > Actinophytocola. The sequence continues at coordinate 17,820 of NZ_DASQCC010000205.1, forward strand.
TCCCCGGCCACCGTCGCCACGGGTATGTCGGCGTCGTCGCCGAGCAGTTCGGCACGCAGGAACCGCGCCAGCGCGGCCGGTGTCGGGTGGTCGAAGACCAGTGTGGCGGGGAGTTTGTGCCCGGTGGCCGTGGCGAGCCGGTTGCGCAGCCGGACGGCGGTGAGCGAGTCGAAGCCCAGGTCCTTGAACGCCCGCCCCGGAGCGACGGCCTCGGGTGAGGCGTGGCCGAGCACGGCGCACACGCCGTCACGCACGAGGTCGAGGAGGAGCCGCTCCTGCTCGGCCTGCTGGCGGCCCACCAGGCGGCCGGCCAACCCCGCCGGGTCCCGCTCCGAGTCCGCGCGGCGCAACGAGACCGGCACGAGCGCGGACAGCAGGGGCGCCAACCCGTCGGCTCGCGCGCGGAGTGCGGCGGTGTCGAGCCGGACCGGCACGAGGTGCGGGCGGGCGTCGGTGACCGCGGCGTCGAACAGGTCGAGTCCCTCACGCACGGGCAGCGCGACGATGCCGTCGGCACGGATCCTGGCGCGGTCGGCGTCGCCGAGCGCACCCGTCATCCCGGTCGGGGTTTCCCAGAGGCCCCAGGCCAACGAGGTCGCGGGGCGGCCGTGTGCGCGGCGGCGGGCGGCGAGGCCGTCCAGGTAGGCGTTCGCCGCGGCGTAGTTCGCCTGTCCTGGGCCGCCCAGGGTGCCGACGGCGGACGAGAACAACACGAACGCGGTCAGCTCGCCGGTCAGCTCGTCGAGCAGTCGCGCCGAGTCCGCCTTGGCCCGCAGCACGGAGGCCAGCCGCTTCTCGGTCAACGACTCGACGGTGCCGTCGTCGAGCACGCCGGCCGCGTGGACGACGGCGGTGATCCGCTGGCGACCGAGGAGGGCACGCAGTTCGGTGCGGTCGGCGACGTCGCAGGACTCCACGACGGCCGTGGCCGGCAGGTCGCCGTCGAGGGCGGCCCCGCCTCGGCTGACGAGCACCAGCTTCGCCACCCCGTACCGGTCCGCGAGGTGGTGGGCGACGAGCCGCCCGAGCGTCCCGGTCCCTCCGGTGACGAGGACGGTGCTGTCGGCGTCGAACGGCGCGGGGAGCGGCTCGGCGGGCGCGGCGCGGACCAGCCGGGGCACGGACACCGCGCCGGCCCGGACGACGAGCTGTGGTTCGCCGGTGGCCACGGCCGACGGCAGGGCCGCCCACGACTCGTCGAGGCCGTCGACGTCCACCAACACGAACCGGTCCGGGTGTTCGGACTGCGCGGACCGGACCAGGCCCCAGACGGCGGCGCCGCCGAGGTCGACCTCCGGACCGGTCGCGACCGCACGCCTGGTGGGGATCACGAGCTTGCCGTCCGAGGTGGACTCGTCGGCCAGCCAACCCCGCAGCAGGGCCAGTGCCTCGCTGGTGGCGGTGAGGGCGTCGTCGCCACCGATCGTGTGGCGGGCGGTCCCCAGTTCGACGATCCCGCCATCCCCGCTGGGGACGAACACACGTCCCTTCGGCTGCCCTTGTGCCGCCACGGGTCGCCAGGCCACCTCGTACAGGCTCTCGGCGCGGCGGGCTGTTCCGGCGGTCGGGCGCCGCAGGGTGATCGACCCGACGGTCAGGACGGGCTCCCCCGTCGCATCGACCGCCAGCAGGGAGAACGACTCCCCGCGCTGGGTGAGCCGCACCGTCAGTCTGGTCGCGCCGGTGGCGTGCGCGCGGACGTCGGTCCACGCGAACGGCAGCCCGAACTCGTCCGGTGTCCGCCCGAGTCCGCAGGTCTGGACCGCGGCATCGACGAGGGCGGGGTGCAGCAGGTAGCCGTCGACGCCGGTGCCGTCCGGCAGCGCGACCTCGGCGTAGGTGTCACCGCCGTGCCGCCACGCACGGCGGACGCCCTGGAACGTGGGCCCGTAGCCGAGCCCGGCGGCGGCGAGGGCGTCGTACCAGCCCTCCAGCGGGATCTCCTCGGCGTCCGCCGGTGGCCACGAGACCGGCGGCGGCGTGCCGGTCGCCGCGGTGAGGACGCCGTCCGCGTGCCGGGTCCACGGCTCGTCGGAGACCTGCGAGTGGATGCCGACCCGGCGGTCGCCCCGGTCGTCCGGCTCGTCGACCTTGACCTGCACCCGCACCGCGCCGGCGAGGACGAGGGGGGTCTCGAGGGTCAGCTCGCCCAGTGTCGGGCAGCCGGACTCGGCACCCGCCCGCAGCGCCAGCTCCACCAGCGCCGCGCCAGGCACGACAAGCGAGTCCCCGACGGTGTGGTCGGCGAGCCACGGTTGGGACCGGGTGGAGAGCCGTCCGGTCAGCAGCAGCTCCCTGCCGTCCGCGACCGTCAGCGCGGTACCGACCAGCGGGTGCCCGGTCGCGGTCAACCCGGCGGCCCCGGGGTCGCCCTGCGAGGACGGCGCGTCCAGCCAGTAGCGGCGGTGCTGGAAGGCGTAGGTGGGCAGGTCGATCCGGCGGGCGCCGGACGCGGCGAAGAACGAGGACCAGTCCACCGCGACGCCGTGGACGTGTGCTTCCGCCAGGGACTCGGCCAGTCGCGGGAGACCGCCGTCGTCGCGTCGCAGAGTGGCGATGGCCACGGCGTCGACCCCGGCGTCGGCTTCCGCGTCGTCGATGGACTCCTGGATCCCCCCGGTGAGCACGGGATGCGGGCTCGCCTCGACGAACGTCGACCACCCCTGACCGAGCAGCCGGCGCACGGCGGCACCGAACCGGACCGGCTCCCGCAGGTTGCGGTACCAGTAGTCGCCGTCGAGTGGCGTGTCCGCGTCGATCCAGTCGCCGGTGACCGTGGACAGGAACGGCACTCGCGGCAGGGCGGGTTCGAGGTCGGCCAGTGCCGCGCCGAGCCGTTCCCGGACGGCGTCGACGTGGGCGGAATGGGAGGCGTAGTCGACCGGAAGACGCCTGATCCGCACCCCGCGTCGTTCGCATTCGGTGACCAGCCGGTCGAGGCCGGCCGGATCTCCGGAGACCACGGTCGACCTCGGCCCGTTCTCCGCGGCCACCCCGACGCCGGCACCGCACAACCGGGCGACCTCGTCGGCCGGCAGGCCGACGGACACCATCCCGCCGAGACCGGCCAGCACCGTCAGTTCCCTGGCACGCAACGCGACGACCTTCGCGCCGTCGGCGAGCGACAACGCCCCGGCCACGCACGCGGCGGCGATCTCGCCCTGCGAGTGGCCGACGACGGCGGCCGGTGTGACCCCGAACGACCGCCACACCTCGGCCAGCGACACCATCACGGCCCACAGCACCGGCTGCACCACGTCGACCCGGTCCAGCGCGGCCTCGTCGGCGATGACGTCGGTCAGCGACCAGTCGACGTACGGGCTCAACGCCTGCGCGCAGTCGGCCATCCGCGCGGCGAAGACCTTGGACGAGGCCAGGAGTTCCCTGCCCATCCCGGCCCACTGCGCGCCCTGACCGGGGAACACCATGGCCACCCGGCCGGCCAGGACGTGGCCGGTCACCGAACCGTGCCCGGCGGCGAGTGCCCGGAGTCCCTCGACGAGACTCTCGCGGCCGGTGCCGACGACCACTGCCCGGTCCGCCAGCCGTGCTTTCCCGAGCAGGGACAGCCCCACGTCCGCCGGCGCGAGCCCTGGGGCGGACTCCACGAACGACAGCAGCCTGGCCGCCTGGGCGCGCAGGGCGTCGGCGCCGCGTGCGGACAGGACCAGCGGCAGCACCGCTGGTGTCTCGGCCGGCGCGACCCGCGCCGCGGCCTCCTGGCCCGGCTCCTCCACGATGACGTGGGCGTTCGTGCCGCTCACGCCGAACGAGGACACCCCGGCGCGGCGGGGGTGGCCGTTCGGGGACCACGCGGTCGGCTCGGTCAGCAGCCGCACCGCACCGGCCGACCAGTCGACGTGCGGGGTCGGCTCGTCCACGTGCAGGGTGGCGGGCAGCAGTCCGTGCCGCATCGCCATGACCATCTTGATCACGCCGGCGACGCCGGCGGCCGCGGTGGTGTGCCCGATGTTCGACTTGATCGACCCGAGCAGCACCGGTACCACCCGGTCCTGGCCGTAGGTCGACAGGACGGCCTGTGCCTCGATCGGGTCGCCGAGCGTGGTGCCGGTGCCGTGTGCCTCGACGACGTCCACGTCGGCCGCCACGAGCCCGCCGTCGGCGAGTGCCGCGCGGATCACCCGCTGCTGGGCGGGTCCGTTGGGGGCGGTCAACCCGTTGGACGCGCCGTCGGAGTTCACCGCCGAGCCACGCAGCACGGCCAGCACCGGGTGGCCGAGCCGCGTCGCGTCGGAGAGCCGTTCCAGGAGGAGGACTCCGACGCCCTCACCCCAGGCGGTGCCGTCGGCTGCGGCGGCGAACGGCTTGCAGCGGCCGTCCGGCGCGAGTCCCCGCTGCCGGCTGAACTCGACGAACCCGGATGGGGTCGCCATCACCGCGACCCCGCCCGCGACGGCGAGCGTGCACTCGTCGCGTCGCAGCGACTGGCAGGCGAGGTGCAGCGCGACCAGCGACGACGAGCAGGCCGTGTCGACGGTCAACGCGGGTCCCTCCAGCCCGAACGAGTAGGCCACCCGGCCGGACATGACGCTGGCCGCGGTGCCGGTGACCAGGTAGCCCTCCGCCTGGTCGGCAGAGCGGTGCACGAGGATCGAGTAGTCGTGGCTGTCGGTCCCCGCGAAGACGCCGGTCCTGCTGCCGCGCAGCGAGGTCGGGTCGATGCCGGCCCGTTCGAACACCTCCCAGGACACCTCGAGCAGCAGCCGCTGCTGCGGGTCCATCGCCGCGGCCTCCCTCGGCGAGATGCCGAAGAACTCCGCGTCGAAGTCCGCGGCGTCGTGCAGGAACCCGCCCTGGCGGACGTAGGAGGTGCCCGGCCGCTCGGGATCGGTGTCGTACAACGCGTCGAGGTCCCAGCCACGGTCCGCCGGGAGGTCGGAGATCGCGTCGCGGCCGTCCGCGACGAGCCGCCACAGGTCCTCGGGGCCCTGTACGCCACCCGGGTAGCGGCAGCTCATCGCCACGATGACGATCGGGTCGTCGTCGGCCCGGGTGCTCATCACGTGGACCGAGGTCGTCGCGGGTGCGCCGAGCTCGCCGGCGAGGTGGCGGACCAGCAACTCGGCGCTGGGATGGTCGAAGACCAGGGTGGTGGGAAGCCGCAGTCCGGTCGCCGCGGCGAGCCGGTTGCGCAGCTCGACGGCGGTCAGCGAGTCGAAACCCATGTCCTTGAACGCCTGTCGGACGTCCAGGCCCGCGGTCCGCCTGCCGAGGACGGCGGCGACGTTGGTAGCGACCAGGTCGAGCAGGGCGTGGTCGCGGTCTTCCGCGGACAGCCCACGCAGCTCGCCACCGGGGGCGGAACCCGTCGTGGCCGGGCCGACGACCCGGCGGGTGACGGTCGCGGCCAGGTCGCCGAGCATCGGTGGCAGCGGCGTGTGACCGGCACGGATCGCCGGCATCGACAGCGTCATCGGCAACACGACGGCGGAGTCGCTGTCGGCGCAGGCGTCCAGCAGCGCCCGTCCGTCCATGATGGACAGTGGGGTGAGGACCATTCGGCGGATCTCCGCGTCGGACAGGCCCGCGGCCATGCCCTCCTCCCACGGACCCCAGGCCAACGACTGGGCCGGCAGACCCTGGGCACGGCGTCGCTGTGCGAGCGCGTCGAGGAAGGCGTTGGCCGCGGCGTAGTTCGCCTGCCCCGGGCCGCCGAGAGTGGCCGCTGCCGAGGAGAACAGTACGAACGCGTCGAGGTCGAGGTGCAGGGTCGCCTCGTGCAGTGCCATCGCCGCGTCGGCCTTCGGCCGCATGACCTCGGCGAGCCGGTCGGGGGTGAGCGACTCGACCGTGCCGTCGTCGAGGACACCAGCGGCGTGGACGACGGCGGTGATGCCGTGTTCCGCGACGACCGACGCGACCGCGTCCCGGTCGGCCACGTCGCACGCCGCGACGACCACCTCGGTGTCCGGCCCGGTCAGCTCGGAGACGAGGTCGCCCGCGCCGGGCGCGGCGGGACCGCTCCTGCTGGCCAGTACCAGCTTGCGGGCACCGCGGCCCGCCAGGTGTTCGGCGACCCGGCGGCCCAGCGCACCGGTCCCCCCGGTGATCAGCACCGTGCCGGTGAGCGCCGTGTCGGCGGGCGGCGCGAGGGTGAGCACGACCTTGCCGACGTGCCTGGTCTGGCTGACGTGCCGCACGGCCTCCTTGGCCCGGCGGACGTCGAACGCGGACACCGGCAGCGGTGTCAGCGCGTCGTCGGCGAACAGGTTCATCAGCTCGGCCAGCATCTCGCGGAGCCGCTCCTGGCCCGCCTCGATCAGGTCGAACGCCTGGTACCGGACGCCGGGGTGGGCGGCGGCGACCTCGTCCCGGTCGCGGATGTCGATCTTGCCCATCTCCACGAACCGGCCACCGCGCGGCAGCAGGCGCAAAGTGGCGTCGACGAACTCGCCGGCCAGCGAGTCGAGCACGACGTCGACGCCACGGCCGTCCGTCGACGACAGGAAGGCCGCCTCGAAGTCCAGGGTGCGGGAGGAGGCGATGTGGGCGTCGTCGAGTCCCAGTGACCGCAGGGTGTCCCACTTCGCCGGGCTCGCCGTCGCGTACACCTCGGCGCCGAGGTGCCTGGCGAGCTGTACCGCGGCCATGCCGACGCCACCCGCGCCCGCGTGCACCAGCACCCGCTCCCCCGCCCTGACCCCGGCCAGGTCCACGAGGCCGTGGTAGGCGGTCAGGAAGGCCACCGGGACCGACGCGGCACGGGCGAACGACCAGCCGGCCGGGATGGTGGTGAGCAGCCGGTGGTCGGCGACCGCGACCGGACCGAACGCGCCGTCGACCAGCCCGGTGACCCGGTCGCCGACGGCGAACCCGGTGACACCGGGACCGGTCTCCAGCACGGTCCCGGCACCCTCGATGCCCATGTCGGCATCGCCCGGGTACATGCCGAGAGTGATGAGCACGTCGCGGAAGTTCAGGCCGGCCGCTCTGACCGCGATCCGGACCTCGCCCGGCGCCAGTGCACGCCCGGCGTCCTCGGCGGGCACCAGGTCGAGGGCGTCGATGGTGCCCGGTGCCGGGGTGCCGAGGCGCCAGTGCGGTCCACGGGGCGGGACGAGCGCCGCCCCACCCCGGACCAGCCGGGGCACCAGCAGTTCGCCCGACCGCACCGCGACCTGGGGTTCTCCGGTGCCGACCGCGGCCGCGAGCAGGGCCGGGCCGGTGGTGTCGTCGGTGTCCACGAGCACGAACCGGCCGGGGTGTTCCGACTGTGCGGACCGGACGAGTCCCCACACGGGGGACGCGGCGAGGTCGGAGACAGCGTCGTGCCCCGAGGCGGCGAGTGCGCCGCTGGTAACCACGACCAGCGTCGAGTGTTCGTACCGGTCCTCGGCGAGCCAGGTCTGGAGCAGGTCGAGCACTCGTGCCGTCGCGTCGCCGGAGTAGCGGGCGACGACGTGGTCCGGTGCGGGAACATCGGGTGCCAGCGCGTCGATCTCGACCAGGTCCGGTTCGCCGGTCGCGGGCACGGCGGTCCACTCGACGCGGAAGACCGACCCGGCGGTGGTGGTGAGGTCACCGGCGCCGGCCGGGCGCAACCCCAGCCGGCCGACCGAGGCCACCAGTGCGCCGCTCTCGTCGGCCACCCGCACCGAGACGGCGTCGGCCCCAGAAGGTTCCAGCCGCACCCGCAGCGCCGTCGCGCCGGCGGCGAGAACGTCCACATCGGACCAGGTGAACGGCAGCCGCGCACCGCCGGTGCCGGTGAGACCGAGCGCGTGCAGCGCCGCGTCGAGCAGAGCCGGATGCACGCCGTACCCGTCGGTGTCCACGCCGTCGGGCAGCCGGACCTCCGCGTACAGCACGTCACCGGCACGCCAGGCGGCCCGCACCCCACGGAACGTGGGCCCGTAGGAGATCCCCAGCTCCGCGAGGCTCGCGTACAGACCGTCCACCGGCAGCGGTTCCGCACCCGACGGCGGCCACTGCGCCAGGTCGAGGTCGGCACCGGCATCGGCATCGGCTGCCGTGGTCAGGGTGCCGCTGGCGTTGCGGGTCCACGGGTCTTCCTCGCGTCGCGAGTGGACGGTGATGGACCGGCGGCCCGTCTCGTCCCGCGCGCCGACGGCGACCTGGACCTGGACGCCGCCCCGGTCGGGGAGGACCAGCGGCGCTTCCAGGACCAGCTCCTCCACCCTGTCGCACGCGGTCTCGTCCGCCGCGCGCACCGCCAGGTCGAGCAGTGCCGTGCCGGGCACCACGGTCGCGCCGAACACGACGTGGTCGCCGAGCCAGGGCTGCGAGCTTGCCGAGATCCTGCCGGTGAGCAGGGCGGTGTCGGTGCCGGCGAGACCGATCGCGGCACCCAGCAGTGGGTGGTCGGCGCTGCCGAGACCCAGACCGGTCGCGTCGCGCGGTCCGTCGTCCGGGTCGAGCCAGAACCGCTCGCGCTGGAACGCGTAGGTGGGCAGGTCGACACGTCGCGGGCCGTCGCCGGCCACGGCACGCCAGTCCACCGGCACGCCGCGAACGTGCACCCGGCTCAGCGCGGTCAGCACGGACTCGGTCTCCGGCCGGTCGCGGCGCAGTGTCGGCACCAGCGCGACGTCCTCGTCGCCGGTCAGGCACTCCTGTCCCATGCCGGAGAGCACCCCGTCTGGGCCGAGTTCGAGGAACGTGCGCACGCCGTGGCCGATCAGCTCACCGACCCCGTCGGCGAACCGCACGGCCGCACGCACGTGCCGGACCCAGTACTCGGGGGTGCCGATCTCCGCGCCCGCGAGCCTGCCGGACACGTTGGACACCACCGGCACGGTCGCCGGGTGGTAGGTGATCCGCGCCGCGACGGCCCGGAAGTCCGCCAGCATCGGCGCCATGCGGTGCGAGTGGAACGCGTGGGACACCCGCAGGCGTTTGACGTCGCGGTCCCGCCACGCCAGCGCCACCGCCTCGACGGCGTCCTCGTCGCCGGACACCACCACCGAACGCGGACCGTTGACCGCGGCGAGTGAGACCGTGTCGCCGAGCGAGTCCTGGATCTCCTCCTCCGTCGCACGCACGGCGAGCATCGCGCCGCCCTCGGGCAGTGCGTCCATCAGCCGCCCGCGCGCCGCGATGAGCGCACAGGCGTCGGGCAGGGTGAACACGCCGGCGAGGTGGGCCGCGGCCAGCTCGCCGATCGAGTGGCCCAGCAGGAAGTCCGGGCGCACACCCCACGACTCGACCAGCCGGAACAGCGCCACCTCCAGCGCGAACATGGCGGGCTGGGTGCGACCGGTCCGGTCGACGGCGTCCTGGTCGGTGCCGAGCACCGCCTCCCGCACCTCGGGGTCGAAAAGGGCGCAGACC
>NZ_DASQCC010000206.1:0-32205 GCF_035634895.1 Actinophytocola sp.
CACCGCCTTGATCAGCCCGGCGAAACCGGCCGACACGAGCAGGTGGCCGACGTTGGACTTCACGGCGCCGACGAGCAGCGGGTGGCCGGCGGCACGCTCGCCGAACACCGCCAGGAGCGCGCCGAACTCGATGGAGTCGCCCAGCGACGTCCCGGTGCCCTGCGACTCGAGGAAGTCGAGGTCGTCGGGGCGCAGTCCGGCGTCGGCGAGCGCGGCCCGCAGCACCGCGATCTGGGCCGCCTTGTTGGGCGCGGTCATGCCGTTGCTGCGCCCGTCGGAGTTGACCGCCGACCCGCGGACCAGCGCGTGCACGCGGTGGCCGGCCTTCTCGGCGTCCGACGCGCGGGTCAGCACGACCGCCCCGCCGCCCTCGCCGAGGGTGTAGCCGTTGCCGGACTTGTCGAACACCTTGGCGCGGCCGTCCGGGGCGAGCATGCCCATCTTGCTGAACTGGACGAACATGGCCGGGTGCACGAGTGCCGAGGCACCACACACGATGGCCCGGTCGCACTCGCCCCGGCGCAGGCTCGCCACGGCGAGGTCCACCGCGACCAGCGCCGACGAGCAGGCCGTGTCGACGGTCAGGACCGGACCGCGCAGGTCGAGCTGGTAGGCGAGGCGGCCGGCCGCGGCACTCATCGACCCGCCGATGGTGTAGAACGCGTCGTTGATGCTGGCCGGGCCGTCGGCCTCGTTCTCCAGCTGCATGTACGCCCGGGAGTCGGACAGCGCGACGAACACGCCGGTCCTGCTCCCCCGCAACGTCTCCGCGGCGACGCCGGCGTCCTCCAGCGCCTCCCACACCAGCTCGTGCATCAGCCGGTGCTGCGGGTCGATCCGCAACGCCTCCGAAGGCGGGAAGCCGAAGAAGGCGGCGTCCCAGGAGGCGATGTCGTCGAGGAACCCGCCGCGCTGGGTGTAGGCCTTGAGCGACGCGGTCGGGTCCGGGTCGTACCAGTCCGCGGCGTTCCACCGGTCGGCGGGCACCTCGGTCATGGCGTCGACCCCGTCGAGCAGGGCCTGCCAGTACCGGGCGGGAGTGGTGCCCCCGCCCGGGAACCGGCAGCTCATGCCCACGACGGCGAGCGGTTCGGTCGCGGCGGCCTCGACCGCCCTGAGCCGTTCCTTCGCCTCGACCAGCTCGCCGGTGACCCGCTTCAGGTACTCGACGAGCTTCTGTTCGCGGGTCTGTTCCATAGTCAGCTTGCCTTCCCCAGCTCCGAGTCGATGATGTCGAACAGGTCATCGGCCGAGTCCACACTGGACAGCCGGGCCTTCACCACGTTGTCCTCGCGGTTCGGCCTGCGGGCCTGCCAGCCGGCGACGAGGTCCTGCAGTGCCTCGTCGATGCGGGTACGGGTCTCCTCGTCGTCGACGGCCACGGCGGCGAGCGCCTCGGCCACCCGCCCGAGGTCGCCGAGCACCGGCAGCGGTGCCGCCGCGTCGTCCGCGATCAGCTCGGTGCGGATCTGCTCGGCCAGCGCGGCGGGCGTCGGGTGGTCGAAGACCATGGTCGGCGCCAGCTTCAGGCCGGTGATCCCGTTGACGCGGTTACGCAGCTCGACCGAGGTGAGCGAGTCGAACCCGATGTCCTTGAACGGCTTCTCCGGCTCGACGGCCGACGGGTCGGCGAGCCCGAGGACGGCGGCCACCTGCGCACGCACCAGGTCGACCAGGACCCGGTCCCGTTCGTCCACCGTCAGCGCGGCCAGGCGGTCGACCAGCGTGGCGTCCTTGCTGACCCCGCCCGCGGCGGCCCGCTTGGCGGACTTGCCGGCGAGGCCCCGGAACAGCGGCGGCACCATGCCACCCGCGCGGCGCAACGCGCTCTGCTCCAGCGGCACGCCCAGCAGGACCGGGTGGTCACCGGCCACCGCGTCGTCGTACATGCCCATGCCCTCGTCGATCTCGATCGGCCGCATGCCGCTGCGGGCCATGCGGGCGATGTCGCCCTCGTCGAGGTGCTCGGTCATGCCCGACTTCTCCGCCCACACGCCCCACGCGACCGAGGTGGCCGGCAGGCCGAGGTCCTTGCGGTGCTGGGCCAGCGCGTCCAGGTAGGAGTTCGCCGCGGCGTAGTTGGACTGGCCGGGACCGCCCATGATCCCGGCGGCGCTCGAGAACAGAACGAACGCCGACAGGTCGGCCTCGCGGGTCAGCTCGTGCAGGTTCCACGCCGCGTCCACCTTGGGGCGCAACGTGGTGACGAGCTTCTCCTCGTTCTGCGACGCGATCACGCCGTCGTCGACCACGCCCGCGGTGTGGATCACCGCGGTCAGCGGGTGCTCGGTGGGGACCGACGCGAGCAGCGTGGCGAGCGCGTCCCGGTCGGCCGCGTCGCAGGCCTCGACGCGGACGTCCGCGCCCAGCTCGGTCAGCTCGGCGGCCAGCTCCGGCGCGCCGTTCGCGGCCAGGCCGCGGCGGCTCGTCAGGATCAGGTGCCGGACCCCCTGCGTGGTCACGAGGTGCCTGGCGAGCGCGGCACCCAGGGTGCCGGTGCCGCCGGTGATCAGCGCCGTCCCGTCCTGGTTCAGCGGGGCCGGCACGGTGATGACCACCTTGCCGATCTGCTTGGCCTGGCTGAAGAACTGGAACGCGTCCCGCGAGCGGTGGACGTCCCACGCGGTGAAGGGCAGCGGCGGGGCGTCGCCACTGGCCACCAGGCCGGCGGCCGCGTCCCAGCCGGGCACGATCTCCTCGACCGGGGCGCCGAACAGCTCGAACGGCAGGTACCGCGTGCCCGGGTAGGCCTGGGCCCGCTCGTCCGCGTCGCGCAGGTCGGCGACGCCCATCTCCAGGAAGCGGCCGCCGTCCCGCAGGAGCCGGTAGGAGGCCTCGATGAACTCGCCGGTCAGCGAGTTCAGCACGATGTCGACGCCCTCGCCGTTCGTGGTGGCCCGGAACTTCTCCTCGAAGTCCAGCGACCGCGAGTCGCCGATGTGGTCGTCGTCCAGGCCCATGGCCCGCAGGACGTCCCACTTGCCCTTGCTGGCCGTGCCGAACACCTCGACGCCGTGCCGCCGCGCCAGCTGGATCGCGGCGTGCCCGACACCGCCCGCCGCGGAGTGCACGAGCAGGCGCTCGCCCGGCTTCATGTCCGCCAGGATGTGCATGCCGTGGTAGGCGGTCGTGTACACCAGCGGCGTGGTGGCGCCCTCGGCGAACGACATGCCCGGCGGCAGCGGTGCCACCATCACGGCCTCGGTGACCGTCTCGGGGCCGATCGAGCCCTTGAACATGCCGATCACGCGGTCGCCCGGCCTGACGTTCGTCACCGCGGAGCCGACCTCCAGCACGACGCCGGCGCCCTCCTGGCCCAGGCCGTTGATCATCGGCGCGAGCCCGAGCACGTTGAACACGTCGCGGAAGTTCAGCGCGCACGCGCGGATCGCCACGCGCACCCCGGTCGCCGGGATCGGGTCGTCGAACCGCGTGTCCGGCATCAGCTCCAGGTCCGCGATGGTCTTGCCCTCGGTGTGCAGGCGCCAGATCCCCTCCCCCGCCGGCTCGGCAAGGCCCGGGGTTCGCCGGGCGAGCCGAGGCACCAGCACGGTCCCGCCCCGCACCGCGGCCTGGGACTCGCCGGTGGCGAGTGCCGCGGCCACGGCGGCCGGCGTGGTGTCCTTCTCGCCGAGGTCCACGATCGTGAACCGCTCGGGGTTCTCGGTCTGGGCACTGCGCAGCAGGCCCCAGACCGCGGAGCCGGGCAGGTCACGCACCTTCTCGCCCGCGGTCGAGGAGGCGGCGCCCCGCGTCACCACGACCAGCTGGGACTCGGTGAACCGCTCGTCGGCGAGCCACGCCTGCAGGATCTCCAGCACGCGCAGGGTCTCAACGCGCACCGCGTCCGGCGTGGCGTCGTCCGTCGTGGCCGGGACCAGCACGACCGGCGGCACGGTCTCGATCGCCGTGAGGCCGGCGTGGGCCGTGACACCGTCGGTGGCCAGCGCGTCGGCCAGGGGGCCGGCGCCGACGACGGCCCAGCCGTCGGTGGCCGGCGCGTCCTCGTCGGTCTCCTCCGGCGCCACCCACTCCAGCGCGAGCAGGGAGTCGTCGTTGCCGGTGGACTTCATCGCGGCGAGCGCCTCCATGGAGAACGCCCGCAGGTGCAGCGACTCGACCTTCGCGACCGGCGCGCCGGTCTGGTCGGTGGCCGTGATCGTGATGGTGTCCTCGCCGATCAGCTTGACCCACACCCGCAGCGCCCTGGCGCCGGGCGTGTACAGGGAGACGTCGCTCCAGTGGAACGGCACCTGCCCCTGGCCGTCGGTCAGCTCGCCCGCGCCGAGGGCGTGGAACACCGAGTCGAGGAGCACGGGGTGCAGCCCGTAGCTGGCGGCGGCACTGGCCTGCTCGGGGTCCACCGCCAGCTCGGCGACGACCTCGTCCCCGACGTGCCAGGCGGCACGCAGGTTCTGGAACGACGGGAGGTACTGGTAGCCGATGTCGGCGAGGTCCTCGTACAGGTGGGTCACGTCGATCTCGACGGCGCCGATCGGCGGCCAGGAGCCGGACACCGGCGTCGGCTCGGGCACCTGCGCAGACAGCGTCCCGCTGGCGTGGCGGGTCCAGGGCTCCTCGTTCTCGCCGTCGTCGTTCGTCGGTCGCGAGTGGACGGCCACGGCGCGGACGCCGGACTCGTCGGCCGCGGACACGTTGACCTGCAGCTGGGTCGCCTGCCCGTCGCTCAGCACGAGCGGGTTCTCGATGGTGAGCTCGTCCACGTGCGGCGCGTCGGCGACGGCGCCGGCCTTGAGCGCCAGCTCCACGAACAGCGAGCCGGGTACGACGGTGACACCGCCCACGGCGTGGTCGGTGAGCCACGTGTGGGTGGACGGGCTGATCCGGGCGGTCAGCACGAAGCTGTCGGAGTCCACGGGCTGGACGACCGGGCCGAGCATCGCGTGGTCCGCGGTCTCGAGGCCGAGCGAGCGGATGGTGCCGCCGCTGCCGCTGCGGGTGAGCCAGTAGTGCTTGTGGTCGAACGCGTAGGTCGGCAGGTCGACGTCCACCGCGTCGGTGCCGGCGAACTGGGCGCGCCAGTCCACCGTGGCGCCCCGGGTCCACAGCGCGCCGAGCGCGGCCAGCACCGCGTGCGTCTCCGGCTTGTCCTTGCGCAGCGCCGGCGCGAAGACCACGCCGTCCGTCTCGTCGAGGCAGCCCTGCGCCATGCCGGTCAGCACGCCGTTCGGGCCCAGCTCGACGAACGTGGTGACCCCGGCCTCGGCCAGCGAGCGGACACCGTCGCAGAAGCGGACCGCGGCACGGACGTGCTCGGTCCAGTAGTCCGGGGACATGACCTGCTCGGCGGTGGCCAGCCGGCCGGTCACGTTGGAGACGATCGGGATGGTCGGCGCCGCGTAGCCGACGCCGGCGGTGATCGTGCGGAACTCCGGGAGCATCGGGTTCATCAGCGCCGAGTGGAACGCGTGGCTGACGGTCAGCCGCTTGACCCGCCGGCCCCGCTCCTCGAAGTGCGCGGCGACCTCCAGCGCGGGCGCCTCGTCGCCGGAGACCACGACCGACGTGGGGCCGTTGATCGCGGCGATGCCGACGTTGCCGCTCAGCAGCGGGAGGATCTCGTCCTCGGTGGCCTGGATCGCGATCATCGCGCCGCCCGAGGGCAGCGCCTGCATCAGCGCGCCGCGGGCGGCGACCACGACGCATGCCTCCGGCAGGGTCAGCACGCCGCTCACGTGGGCGGCCGCCAACTCGCCGATCGAGTGCCCCGCCACGTAGTCCGGCGTGACGCCCCATGCCTCGAACAGCCGGAACAACGCCACCTCGACCGCGAACAGCGCGGGCTGGGTGTAGCGGGTCTCGTCGAGGTCCTCACCGGTCGCGATCACGTCGCGGAGTGGCTTGTCCAGCAACGGGTCCAGCTGCTCGCACACCTCGTCGAAGGCGGCGGCGAACTCCGGGTGGCGCTCGTACAGCTCGGTGCCCATGCCGGCCGTCTGCGCGCCCTGGCCGGTGAACAGGAACGCGACCTTGCCGCCGTTCGCGCCGGTGGTCACGAGGTCGTCGAGCGACGCGAGCAGTTCCTCGCGGGTGGTGCCGACCACGACCGCGCGGGTGTCGAACCGGGCGCGGGTGTCGACCAGCGAGCGCGCGACGTCGATGGGCCGCAGCCGCTCGTCGGCCGCGACGAACGAGCGCAGCCGCTCCGCCTGGCCCCGCAGCGCGGTCGCGGTCTTCGCGGACAGCGCCCACGCGACCGGGCCCTCGTAGGAGGCGGCGTCCTCTGCGGTGTCGTCCTCGGGCGCCTCCTCGACGATCAGGTGCACGTTGGTGCCGCTGATGCCGAACGAGGACACGCCCGCGCGGCGGGGCTGATCGCCCTTGGGCCACGGCCGGGCCTCGGTCAGCAGCTGGACGGTGCCGGCCGACCAGTCGACCTCGGGTGTCGGCTCGTCGACGTGCAGTGTCGCCGGGAGCAGCTCGTTGTTGAGCGCGAGCACCATCTTGATCAGCCCGGCGACGCCGGCGCCCGCCTGCGCGTGGCTGATGTTCGACTTGACCGAACCGAGCCACAGTGGACGGTCGGGCGAGTGCGCCGCGCCGTAGCTCGCGATCATGGCCTGCGCCTCGATCGGGTCGCCGATCGTGGTCGCCGTCCCGTGCGCCTCGACGGCGTCCACATCGGACGGACCGATGCCGGCGTCGGCGAGCGCGGCGGCGATGACCCGCTGCTGCGCGGGGCCGTTCGGCGCGGTGAGGCCGTTGGACGCACCGTCCTGGTTGGTGGCCGACCCGCGGATGACCGCGAGGATCCGCCGGCCGTTGCGCTGCGCGTCGGACAGCCGTTCGAGCAGGACCATGCCGACGCCCTCGCCCCAGCCGGTGCCGCCCGCGCTCTTGGCGAAGCTGCGGCAGACGCCGTCCGGGGACAGGCCGCCCACCTGGGAGAACTCGATGAACGAGAACGGCTGCCCCAGCACGGTGACGCCACCGGCGAGCGCGAGGGAGGACTCACCGTCGCGCAGTGACTGGGCGGCAAGGTGAATCGCCGACAGCGACGAGGAGCACGCCGAGTCGACCACGACGGACGCGCCCTCGAGGCCGAGGGTGTAGGAGATGCGGCCCGTGACGATGCTGGGCGTGGTGCCGCTGACCAGGAAGCCCGACAGGTGCTCCGGCATGTCGAAGTAGTCGCTGATGTAGTCGTGGTACATCGAGCCGGCGTAGACCGCGGTCTTGGTCCCCCGCAACGAGGTGGGGTCGATACGCGCGTTCTCGATGGTCTCCCACGCGGTTTCCAGCAACACCCGCTGCTGCGGGTCCATGGCTAGCGCCTCGCGCGGGGCGATGCCGAAGAACTCGGGGTCGAAATTGCCGGCCTTCTCCAGGAATCCGCCGTGCTTGACATAGCTCTTGCGCTTGACGCCCGGATTGGGGTCGTAGACCAGCTCGATGTCCCAACCGCGGTCTCCGGGGAACTCGCTCACGCCGGTCTTCTTGTTCACCAGCATGTCCCACAGCTCGTCCGGCGAACTGACGCCGCCGGGCAGCCGGCAGGCCATGCCGACGATCGCGATCGGCTCACGCGTGTCGTCGGCGAGCCGCTGGTTCTCCTTGCGGAGACGGTCGTTTTCCCTGAGAGACTCGCGCAGAGCCTCGACAAGTTCTTCCGAGGAAGTGGACATGTGTTTTTCTCCAATGAGAACCTGCGGACCCCTGCGATGTTAACCAGGATCGGGCAAATGGGTTAAGTGTGAAAAACAGGACCTTTCCAGATTTGGGCCATTCCCGGGTAACTCCCCACGAACGTTTTCTTCAGCCGGCCAGTTTCTCCGTCCCCGACGGCAGCCGTGCGCCGAGATACGTCGTCAGCGACGCGAGGTTGGGGTGGTCGAAGATCAGCGTCGGCGGCAGCGCGAGCCCGGTCGCGGTGGACAGCCGGTTGCGCAGCTCGACCGAGGCGAGCGAGTCGAAGCCCATCTCGTCGAAGCGCCGCTCGGCGTCGACCTCGCCGGCCGCGCCGAAGCCGAGGGAGGCCGCGATTTCGGCGGTGACCAGCTCCGCCAGGGCCTTCTCGCGGTCCGCGCCGGTCAGCTCGCCCAGCGTTTCCGCCCACGATCTGGTGGAGACGACGCGCTCGCCCGCGTTGCGGCGGGTGGTGCGCACGAGACCGCGGAACAGCGGCGGGCAGCCGCCACCGAGCGCGGCGAGCGCGGAGGTGTCGAGCTTGAGCGGCACCACACTGTCCCGTTCGGACAGCAGCGCGGCGTCGAGTCTCGCCATGCCTTCCCGCTCGGACAGCGTGAGGAAGCCGGCGCGGGCCATGCGCGACCGCTCGACGTCGCCGAGCTTGCCGGCCATACCGTCCGACAGCGACCACGGTCCCCACGCGAGCGACACCGCGGGCAGGCCGTTCGCGCGGCGGTGCGCGGCGAGCGCGTCGAGGAAGGCGTTGGCGGCGGCGTAGTTCGCCTGGCCGGGGTTGCCGAGCACGCCCGCGAGCGAGGAGAACAGCACGAACGCATCGAGGTCGCGGTCCTTCGTCAGCTCGTGCAGGTTCCACGCGGCGTCCACCTTGGGCCGCAGCACGGCGTCCACGCGGTCGGGGGTGAGCGCGGAGAGCACGCCGTCGTCGGTGACGCCCGCGGTGTGGATCACGGCGGTCAGGTCGACGCCGTCGAGGACCGCGGCGAGCGCGTCGCGGTCGGCGGCGTCACAGGCCGCGAACGTCACGGTGGCGCCGAGCTCGGTCAGCTCGGCGGCCAGCTCCCCGGCGCCGGGTGCGTCCGCGCCGCGGCGGCTGGCGAGCAGGAGGTGCCTGACCCCGTGCTCGGTGACCAGGTGGCGTGCGGTCAGCGCGCCGAGGGCGCCGGTGCCGCCGGTGACGAGGACCGTCCCTTCGGGACCGAACACCGTGGTCCGCTCGCCGGGACGTAGGCGGGCGAGCCGGGCGAGGTGGGCGGTGCCGTCCCGCACGACGAGCTGCTGTTCCTGGCTGGCGAGAAGTTCGGGGGCGAGCGGCCCGTCGTCGTCGGTGTCCACCAGGGTGATCCGGCCCGGGTTCTCCGACTGGGCGGAACGCACCAGGCCGACGACCGCCGCCGCCGGCAGGTCGGTGACCGGCTCGCCGGTCAGGCCCTGCGCGCCGCTGGTCCGGACCACGAGCCGAGACCCGGCCAGCCGGTCGTCGCCCGACCAGGTCTGCAGGGCGTGCAGGACGTCGTGGGTCGCCTTCCTGGTCGCCTCGGCCACGTCGCCGCACTCGCCGCGGACGTCGAGGACGATCGCGTCGGGTGCCTCGCTGAGCGCGCCGATCCCGGCGGGTGTCGTCCGGACACTGGTGACGTCCGGCCCGGTCGTGGCCGGCAGTGGGGTCCAGTCGAGGGCGAGCAGGGCGTCCACGCCACGGTTGTAGGCGGCGTCGGCCTGCTCGTGGGACATGGCGCGGCCGGCCATCGCGCGGACGTGGGCGACGGGACGGCCGTGCTGGTCGGCGAGGAGGATCTCGACGGCGGACTCCTCGGTGGAGATCATCCGCACCCGCAGGGCGGTCGCGCCGGTGGCGTAGAGGTGCACGCCGGACCAGGCGAAGCCGACGGCGACGCTGACGCTGTCGAGGTACTCGGACGCGCCGAGGATCAGCACGTGCATGGCCGCGTCGAGCAGGGCCGGGTGGAGGTTGAACTCCTTGGTCTCCTCGACGTACTCCTCGGGCAGCCAGACCTCGGAGTACAGCTCCTCGTCGAGCGTCCAGGAGTGCCGCAGGCCCCGGAAGTGCGGGCCGAAGGTGTAGCCCTCCTTCAGGAACCGGTCGTACAGGTCGCCGACCTCGATCGGCTGAGCGCCCGGCGGCGGCCACTCGGGCATCTCGGCGCGTTCCTGCGGCACGGTCGGGCGGGGCATGGTGGCGGTGTTGGCGAGCGCGCCGGAAGCGTTGCGGGTCCAGCCCCACTCGGCGGGCGCGTCGTCGAACCGGGAGTAGACGGTGAAGCGGCGGTAGCCGGCCCGGTCGGGCGCGGCGATCACGAACCGGACGTTGCAGGCGCCCTCGTCCGGCACGACCAGCGGCGTCTCGAGGACCATCTCCTCCAGGTAGTCGCAGCCGACCTGGTTGCCGGCCTCGATGGCCATCTCGACGTAGCCGGTGCCGGGGACGATGACGCGGCCGAGCAGGGTGTGGCCCACCAGCCACGGGTGGGTGCGCAGCGTGAGCCGCCCGGTGAGGACGACCTCGTCGGACTCCGGCAGGGTGACCATGGCGCTCAGCATGTTGTGCCTGACCGGGATCAGGCCGAGTCCCGCGGCGTCCGAGACCGCGCCCGGCCGGAGCCAGAAACGCTGGTGGGAGAAGGCGTACGTCGGCAGGTCGACGCGCCTGCCGGTGAGGATCGTGGTCCAGTCGGGGCCGGCGCCGGTGACGTGCAGGCCGGCGAGGGCCTCGAGGACCGCGCCGGTCTCGTCGCGGTTCCGGCGGAGCGCGGGGACGAGCGTGGCGGGGGTGTCGAGGGTCTGGGCGGCCAGGCCGGTCAGGACGGCGTCCGGGCCGATCTCCAGGTACCGGGTGACGCCCAGGCCGGACAGCGTGGTGACCGCGTCGGCGAAGCGGACCGCGCCGCGGACCTGGCGTACCCAGTAGTCGGCCGTGATCTCGGTGACCGGCTCGCCGGTGAGGGTGGAGACCAGTGGGATGGCGGGCGTGGCGTAGGTGAGGCCCGCGGCGATCGCGCGGAACTCGTCGAGCATGGGGTCCATGAGCGCGGAGTGGAACGCGTGGCTCACCTTCAGCCGGGTGGTCTTGCGGCCCTGCTCCTTCAGGACGGCAACGATGTCCAGCACCGACCGCTCGGGACCGGAGATGACCACGGCGTTCGGCGCGTTCACCCCGGCGATGCCGACGTCGCCGCTGAGGTGGGGCGTGACCTCGTCCTCGGTGGCCTGGATGGCGACCATCGCGCCGCCGGTGGGCAGTGCCTGCATCAGCCTGCCGCGCGCGGCGACCAGTCTCGCCGCGTCCGGCAGGTCGAGGACGCCGGCGACGTGGGCGGCGGCCAGCTCGCCGATCGAGTGGCCGGCCACGTAGTCCGGCCGCAGGCCCCAGGACCCGAACAGGCGGAACAACGCGACCTCGGTCGCGAAGAGCGCGGGCTGCGTGAACCCGGTCTGCTCCAACGCGTCCGCGTCGTCGCCCCAGACGACCTCCCCGAGCGGCCGGGGAAGGTGCCGGTCCAGCTCCGCGGTGACCTCGTCGAAGGCGGCGGCGAACGTGGTGAAGGTGGCGTGCAGTTCGCGGCCCATGCCGAGGCGCTGCACGCCCTGGCCGGTGAACAGCCAGGCGGTCCTGCCGCCCTGGCGCGTGGAGCCGGTCACGGCCCCGCCCCTGCCTTCCGCGAGGGCGGTGAGGCCGGCGAGCAGCTCGTCCCGGTCGGCGCCGAGGACCACCGCGCGGTGTTCCAGCGCGGCACGGGTGGTGGCGAGGGAGTACGCCACGTCGGCCAGCTCCTCCGTGCTGAGGAAGGACCTCAGGCTCGCGGCCTGGTCACGGAGACCGTCCGCGGACCGCGCGGACAGCAGCCACGGGACGACCGGCGGGGAGCTGCCGGCGGTCCGCGGTTCGTCGATGTCGGGGGCCTGCTCGATGATGACGTGCACGTTCGTGCCGGTGACGCCGAACGACGACACGCCGGCCCGGCGCGGGGCGCCCGTCGCCGGCCAGTCCCTGGCCTCCGTCAGCAGCTGGACGGTGCCGGCCGACCAGTCCACCTGCGGTGTCGGCTCCGCCACGTGCAGCGTCTTCGGGAGGCGGCCGTGGCGGATCGCCTGGATCATCTTGATCACGCCGCCGACGCCGGCCGCCGCGATCGCGTGGCCCATGTTGGACTTGATCGAGCCGAGCCACAGTGGCCGGTCCGCCGGCCGGTCCACGCCGTAGGTGGCGAGGAGGGCCTGCGCCTCGATCGGATCGCCGAGCGTGGTGCCGGTGCCGTGCGCCTCGACGGCATCGATGTCCTGTGTGGACAGTCGGGCGTCGGCGAGCGCGGCGCGGATGACCCGCTCCTGCGACGGCCCGTTCGGGGCGGACAGACCGTTGGACGCGCCGTCGGAGTTCACCGCCGAGCCACGCACGACCGCGTGGACCGTGTGGCCGTTGCGGATCGCGTCGGACAGCTTCTCCACCACCAGGATGCCGACGCCCTCGCACCAGCCGGTGCCGTCAGCCGACGCGGCGAACGAGTGGCAGCGGCCGTCGGCGGACAGCCCGCCCTGCCGGCCGAAGTCGAAGAACGCGGACGGTGTGGACATGACCGTGACGCCGCCCGCCAGCGCCAGGTCGCACTCGCCGGCGCGGAGTGCGTTGGCGGCCTGGTGCAGGGCGACGAGCGAGCTGGAGCACGCCGTGTCGACGGTGACCGCCGGGCCGACGAGGCCGAGCACGTAGGAGATCCGCCCCGAACCGGCGGCGGGGGCGGCGCCGGTGTTGTAGTAGCCGCCGAGGTCCTCGTCGCTGGACATCATCAGCGTGCCGTAGTCGTCGCCGTTGATGCCGGCGAACACGCCGGTCTGGCTGCCCCGCAACGAAAGCGGGTCGATGCCGGCGTGCTCCAGTGCCTCCCACGCGGTCTCCAGCAGCAGCCGCTGCTGGGGGCTCATGGCCAGCGCCTCACGCGGGCTGACACCGAAGAACGCGGCGTCGAAACCGGCGACGTCGGCGAGGAAGCCGCCGCGGCCGGAGCCGGTCGAGTCCAGGCCGAACCGCTCGGACAACACGGCCCAGCCGCGGTCGGCTGGGTACGGGCCGGTGGCGTCGACGCCACCGGCGACCAGCCGCCACAGCTCGTCCGGGCCGTGCGCGGTCGGGTACCGGCAGCCCATGCCGACGACCACGACGGGCTCCGGCTGCCTGGTCTGCAGCTCGCGCAGCTGCTCGCGGGTCCGGTGTAACTCGGCGGTGACCCGCTTGAGGTACTCGAGGATCTTGTCGTCGGTCATCTGGGTATCTCCCCTAAGCCACGCCGAGGTCGTCGATGAAGGCGAGCACGTCCGCCGCGGACGCCGCCTTGAGCTTGTCCTCGACGGAGGTGACGTTCTCGGTGCTCGCGGTGGTGGCCCGCGCCTTGTCGTTCAGCTCGCTCACCAGCACCTGCAGGCGGGCGGTGATCCTGGTGCGCTCGATCTCGTGTGCCGGCAGGCCGGCGACGACCCGCTCCAGTGCGTCCAGTGTGGACAGGACGGGGTCGGCGGCCGGGCCGCCGGCGAGCCCGAGGCCGGTACGCAGGAACGCGGCCAGCTCGGTCGGGTTCGGGTGGTCGAACACCACGGTGGCCGGCAGGCCCACCCCGGTGGCCGCGACCAGCCGGTTGCGCAGCTCGACCGCGGCGAGCGAGTCGAAGCCCAGCTCCCGGAAGGCGGCCCGCGGCGCGACCGCGTCGGCGGTGTCGTGCCGCAGCACGGCGGCCGCGTGGGTCGCCACCAGCTCGACCAGCTCGCGTTCCTGGTCCGCCTCGGACAGCGTGGCGAGCCTGTCCACCAGCTCGCTCGACGCCGCGCCCGGCTCGGTCTCGGCGGCCAGCGCCGCGACGGCGGCCGGGACGCCACGCAGGAGCGGGCGCGGCCGGGTCAGGGTGTAGGTCGGGACGAACCGGGTCCAGTCGATGGCGGCGACGACGGGGTTCGGCTCGCCCTCCTCGACTGCCTGCCGCAACGCGTCGACGGCCAGGCGCGGGTCCATCGGGTCGAGGCCGTAGCGGGACAGGTCGCCCTCGGCGGCCATGGTGTCACCACCCCAGGCGCCCCAGGCGACCGACGTGGCGGGCCTGCCCCTGGCCCGGCGCTGGTGGGCGAACGCGTCGAGGTAGGCGTTGGCGGCGCCGTAGGCGGCCTGGTGGCCGCTCCCCCAGACGGCCGCGCCGGAGGAGAACAGGACGAACGCGTCGAGCTCCAGTCCCGCGGTCAGCTCGTCGAGGTTGCGGGCGCCCTCGATCTTGGCGCGGCCGGTCTCGGTGACGTCCTCGACCGTGGTGTCGGCCAGCGCCACGGGGACGGGCAACGCGCTGGCCGCGTGCAGGACGGCGGTCAGCGGCTGGTCGGCGGGCACGGCGTCGAGGACGGACGTCAGCGCGGCCCGGTCGGCGACGTCGCACGCGGCGATGGTGACCCGGGCGCCGAGCTCGGCCAGCTCCTCGGCCAGTTCGGGCGCGCCGGGGGCGTCGGTGCCGCGGCGGCTGGTGAGGACGAGGTGTTCGGCGCCGTTGCCGGCGAGCCAGCGGGCCAGGTGCGCGCCGATCCCGCCGGTGCCGCCGGTGACGAGGACGGTGCCGCGGGGCTGCCATGGGGTGGCCGGCGCGGCCGGGCCGGCGGGTGCTGGCGTCATCCGCCGGCCGAACAGCCCGTCCCCGCGCACCGCGAGCTGGTCCTCGTCCGTTGTGGACAGTGCGGCGCACAGCAGGTCCGTCGTGGCCGGTTCGGTGTCCGGCAGGTCGACGAGGCCGCCCCAGCGGTCCGGCAGGTCGAGGGCGAGGACGGTGCCGAGGCCCCAGATCGCGGCCTGCTCGGGGTCCGGTGTGGTGCCGCCGGCCGCGACCGCACCGGTGGTGACGCACCACAGCGGGGCGGTCAGGCCGAGATCGCCGAGGGCCTGCGCGAGCGTGATGGTGGCGGCCAGGTCGAGTGCCGCCACGACGCCGGCGACCGGCTCGCCGGCCACGGCCGTGCGGACCGCCTCGGCCACCGTGGCTCGGTCGCCGGTCGTGTCCACGCGCACCACCTCGGCGCCGTGCTCGGCCAGTCCGGCCGCCACCGCGCCGGCGCCGGCCACCAGCCAGCGACCGGACAGCGTCGCCGCCGGTGTCGTGAGCCGTTCCCAGGTGACCCGGTAGCGCCACGAGTCAACCGTGGCGCGGTCCCGGTCGGCGATGAAGCGCTCCGCCGCCGGCTCCAGCCAGTAACGCCTGCGGTTGAAGGCATAGGTCGGCAGGTCGACCGGGGACGCGTTGTGGGGCAGGAAGAACGCCGGCCAGTCGACCGGCCGGCCGGCGCAGTGCAGCGCGGCCAGCGCCTCGACCACGGTCCGCTCTCCCGGGTGCTTGCGGCGCTGGGTGGGCAGCATGGTGGCCGGCTCGGCGAGACAGCCCGGCACCATCGCGGACAGCACCGCGTCCGGACCCAGCTCGACGTAGGTGTCCACGCCTTCGGCTTCGAGGGTCCGGACCGCGTCGGCGAAGCGGACGGTCTGGATCACGTTGCGGATCCAGTACTCCGGGGTGGACATGTCGGTCACGTCACCGGTCACGGTGGACACGACCGGGATGGTCGGCTCCGCGTAGGCGATGCCGGCCGCGACGCGGGCGAACTCGGTCAGCATCGGGGCCATCAGCGGTGAGTGGAACGCGTGGCTGACGGCGAGCCGGCTGGTCTTGCGGCCCAGTGCGGTGAAGACGGCGGCGATGTCGAGCACGTCCCGCTCGGGACCGGAGACGACCACGGACGACGGCCCGTTGACGGCCGCGATGCCGGCCGACTCGGTGAGGTGTGGCGTGACCTCGTCCTCGGTGGCCTGGATGGCGGCCATGGCGCCGCCCGGCGGGAGGTCCTGCATCAGGCTGGCCCGCGCGGTGACTAATCGCGCGGCGTCGGGTAACGACAGGATGCCGGCGAGGTGGGCGGCGGCCAGCTCGCCGATGGAGTGCCCGGCGAGGAAATCCGGCCGGATCCCCCAGGACTCGAACAGGCGGAACAACGCGACCTCGACCGCGAACAACCCGGGCTGTGCGTGGGCGGTCTGGTTCAGCAGTTCCTCGTCGTCGCCCCAGAGGACGTCACGCAGCCCGTGGTCCAGCTCGTGGTCCAGCTCGTGGTCCAGCTCGTGGTCCAGTTCGGCGAGCACCTCGTCGAACGCGTCGGCGAACACCGGGAAGGCGTCGGCGAGCTCGCGGCCCATGCCCAGGCGTTGCGCGCCCTGTCCCGTGCACAGGAAGGCGATCCTGCCGCCCCTGGTCGTCGCCTCGACACCGGCCAGCGCGGCGATGATCGCGTCCCGGTCGCCGCCCGTGACGGCGGCACGGTGTTCGAAGTGTGTCCGGGTGGTGGCGAGCGCGTACGCGACGTCCACGGTGGACAGTTCGGGATGCGCGGCCAGGTGGTCGCCAAGCCGGGCCGCCTGCGCACGCACCGCGGCGGGATCCTTGGCGGAGAGCACGAACGGCAGGATGGGCGAGCCGGTCGACGCGCTGGGTTCCGGCTCCTCCGCGGCCTCGATGATCACGTGGCTGTTGGTGCCGGACAGGCCGAACGACGAGACCGCCGCGCGGCGCGGGCGGCCGGCGTCGGGCCACGGCCGCTCCTCGGTCAGCAGCCGGACCACGCCCGACGACCAGTCGACCTGCGGCGTCGGCTCGTCCACGTGCAGGGTGCGCGGCAGCAGGCCGTGCCGGATCGCCTGCACCATCTTGATGATGCCGGCCACCCCGGCGGCGGCCTGGGCGTGGCCGAGGTTGGACTTGATCGACCCGAGCCACAACGGGTTGCCGGCGTCGCGGTCGCGGCCGTAGGTCGCCAGCAGCGCCTGCGCCTCGATGGGATCGCCGAGCCGCGTGCCGGTGCCGTGTGCCTCCACCACGTCGATGTCCCGGGTGGACAGTCCGGCGTCGGCGAGCGCGGCGCGGATGACCCGCTCCTGCGACGGACCGTTGGGGGCGGTCAAACCGTTGGACGCGCCGTCCTGGTTGACCGCCGACCCCCTGACCACCGCGAGGACCCGGTGGCCGTTGGCCGTCGCGTCCGAGAGGCGCTCCAGCACGAGCACGCCGACGCCCTCGGCCCACGCCGTGCCGTCCGCGGACGCGGCGAACGACCGGCACCGCCCGCGTTCGGCGAGTCCGCCCTGGCGGGCGAACTCGTTGAAGGAGCTGGGGGTGGACATCACGCACACGCCGCCGGCCAGCGCCAGCCGGCAGTCGCCGCGGCGCAGGGCCTGCGCCGCGAGGTGCACGGCGACGAGCGACGAGGAGCAGGCGGTGTCGACCGTGAGCGACGGGCCCGTCAGGCCGAGCGCGTAGGAGACGCGCCCCGACGCGACGGCCGGGGTGATGCCGGTGCTGATGTAGCCGCCGACGTCGTCGGTGGACATGAGCGCGGGAAAGCCGTAGTCCTCGCCCATCAGGCCGGTGAAGACGCCGGTGGTGACCGACCTCGCGGTGTCCGCGTCGATCCTGGCGTGTTCCAGTGCGGCCCAGGAGGTCTCGAGGAGGACCCGCTGCTGCGGGCTCATGCCGGACGCCTCACGTGGGCTGACGCCGAAGAAGCCGGCGTCGAACTCGGTGGCGCCGGCGAGGAACCCGCCCGATCCACCGAGGACGGACGTCATGTCGAAGACGCGCGCGAAGGCGTCCCAGCCGCGGTCGGTGGGCAGTGGGGAGATGCCGTCCCGGCCCTCGACCACCGCGTCCCACAGGGATTCCGCGTCCTCGATGCCGCCGGGGTACCGGCAGGCCATCCCGACGATCGCGATCGGCTCCCGTGCGGCCGCGACGAGATCCGCGTTCTCGCGTCGAAGGTTCTCGTTCTCCTTCAACGACGAACGCAGCGCCTCGACAAGTTCATCAGACGTGGCCATACCGTCCCCAAAGCGCGTCGGCTCCTCGGTCGATTCGACCGTACGGAAACGAGGTATTCCCCGAGTAACTGCCGCGCAACGCCGAAAACCCCGAAGGACCCCTTTCGGACACTGGTTTCGTGCCGGAGGGGGCCCTTCGGGGCGTCGGGTCGGTGGATCAGCCGACGGTGACGGGCGGCTTCCGCTCGACCGGGGTCTCGACCGGCTCCGGCGGTGCGGCCTCGCTGAGCCCGATCTTGTCGTGCAGCCAGCGAAGCGGCGGCGGCGCCCACCACGCGGCCCGGCCGAGCAGCCGCATGCCGACCGGCACGAGCACGCCGCGGATCAGCGTCGCGTCGATCATGATGGCGAGACCGGCGCCGAGGCCGAACATCTGCAGGAAGCTCACCCCGCCCGTGCCGAAGGCGAAGAAGTTCACCGCGATCAGCACGGCGGCCGTGGACACGATCCGCCCGGTGTGCGACAGCCCGTCGACCACCGCGGCACGCTGGTCCAGACCGAGGTCGTGGCCCTCCTTGATCCGGCTGAGCACGAACACCTCGTAGTCCATGGACAGTCCGAACGCGATGCAGAACAGCAGCATCAGCATGCTCGTGTCCAGCGGCAGCGGCGTGAAACCGAGGAAGCCGGACAGCCAGCCCTCCTGGAAGATCAGCACCATCACGCCGATCGTCGCGGACAGGCCGAGCGCGTTGAACACGAGCGCGCGGATCGGCTGCAACACGCTGCCGGTGAACAGGAACAGCAGGATGAACGTGGACAGCGCGATCAGGCCGATGACGAGCGGGAGCCGGCTGCCGATCGCGTTCTTGCTGTCGACCAGCACCGCGGCCGAGCCACCGACCTGAGGCTCCACACCGGTCGGACCCGCGGTGTCGCGGATCGTCTGGACGAGGTCCTGCGCCTCCGCCGACCGCGGCTCGTTCTCGGTGATCACCTGGAACCGCTGGATGTTCGCCTTGCCGAGCGCGGCGTCGGGCGGTGTCGGGCCCGGGGTCGCGCCGTCGACGAAGGCACCCGCGCTGGACTCGACCCTCGCCACGTCCGGCAGTCGCGACAGCTCGCCGGCGTACCGGGCGACCTGCTCCGGCGACACCGAACCCGGCACGACGACCTGGATCGCCTTGCTGTTGTCGTCGGGGAAGTGCGCACGCAGCGTGTCGCCGACCGTCCTGGTCTGCGTCGAGGCCGGCAGGACGCGGTCGTCCGGCGTGCCGAACTGGGACTTCAGGATCGGCGACGCGCCGACGAGCAGGACCGCGATGACCGGGATCGCGCAGAGCACCGGGCGCTTCGTCACGGTCGAGGCGACCTTCCGCCAGAACGGGGACACCGCGCTCGGCGTCTTCTTCATCCACCGCAGCTTGCCGGCGTTGACCCGGTAGCCCAGCAGCTTCAGCAGCGCGGGCAGCACCACGACGGAGGTGATCATCGCGATGAGCACGACGCCGATGCCGGCGTAGGCGAAGGAACGCAGGAAGAACAGCGGGAACACGGTCAGCACGGCGAGCGCGACCGCGACGGTCAGTCCACTGAAGACGATCGTGCGACCGGCCGTCTGGACCGTGCGGACCACCGCGTCCGGGACCTCCCGGCCGGCGGCCAGCTCCTCACGGAACCGGCTGACCATCAGCAGCGCGTAGTCGACGGCGAGGCCGAGGCTCAGCGCGGTGGTCAGGTTGATCGAGTAGATGGACACGTCGGTGGCCGAGGCGATCCCGGACAACGCCGCGAAGGTGCCGAAGACCGTGACGGCGCCGATCAGCAGCGGGAGGGTCGCCGCGACGATGCTGCCGAACGCGAACACGAGCAGGATCAGGATGATCGGCACGGCGATGCCCTCCGCGAGGGCCAGGTCCTTGCCCACCTGCGCGCCGGCGTCGACGGACATCATCCTGGGGCCGCCGAACGTGAGCGTGAACGCCGAGGTGGACGCGTCGGCGTAGGAGTCGGTGAACTCCTCGGTCGCGTCCACGCTGTCGTCGGTCAGCTTGATCGCGATCAGCGCGTACCTGCCGTCGTCGGACCTGAGCGCCGGCGCCCTGGTGCCCCAGTAGGACACCGCGTCGGACACGGCCGGGTCGTCGGCGATCCGCCGCGCCAGCTCGCTCGCGGGTGTGCTGACGGCCGCGTCGTCGACCGACCCGGACGTGGCGGACACCATCGCCACGAGGTCGGTCTGACCGCCGAACTCGTCGTCGATGAACGTCTGGACCCTGGAGGACTCCGCGTTCGGGTCGGCGAAGCCGTCCGGCTTGAGCTTGCCGAACACGGTGAACCCCAGCGCCCCGGCCGCGATCAGCCCGAGCAGCGCCACGACGAGAATCGCGCGCGGCCTGGCGGCGGCGAAGCGCCCGATGGCTGTGAACATGGCAATGCCCCCGATAGGAGTGCTGCGATTACGAGTGCTTTCCACGCTCCCGCCGTTCTCGCCAGGAGTCAACGGACATTCACTCGTTCGAGTCGAAGAGATGAGGGGATTTCGGCGATGACATGAATTTCTCACATCGCGCGGATTAGCTGTTCACGTGTTCCGCGTGCCGGTGGCCGTGATGGCTCTGCGTGTACATGTCCAGCCGGAACAGCATCGCGACCGCCATGGCCGGGACCATGAGGACGTGCCCGACGACCATGACGGTCGTGTCGGAGATCCAGCCGGCCCAGTACAGCGGGTACATGGGCACGAAGGCCAGGTACATCGCGAGGCACATCTCCCAGGTGGCGCGCCAGTGGCAGCCGCGGATGCGCATCCAGACCGCCATGCCCACGCTCATGTTGGTCGCCATCACCAGGGTGCGCGGGATGATCTCCTCGTTGACGGCGTGCCAGCCGAGCGCGTCGAACAACGCGTGGGCCGGCCAGGCGAGGACGCCCATGCCGATGAACATGGCGGCCGTCATCTCCAGCAGGTGCAGCAGGAAGTTGCGGGTCGGTCCCTTCTCGAACAAACGCCTCACGGCATACCTCCTGTCTGTGGTTACACCTCGGCATCCAGTGTGGACCGCCGGACCCATTCGACGGTAATTCCCTGGTCGGCCGCGACACCGGTAATCACGTGGTAATCGCGCGGACGCGTTGAATGCTATTCGGGCTGTCCCCGGCTGTCGAACCGGGCGGGAAAGGGGACCATCGGACCATGTTTCCTGGAGAGGTGTGGGGCGCCACGGCGGAAGAACGCGCGGCACGGCTGCCCTGTGACGAGATCCATCCCGACGGGCTGGCCGCCGACCGCGCGGTGTCGGTCGACGCGCCGCCGTCGCTGGTGTGGGCGTGGCTGTGCCAGATCCGGCTCGCGCCCTACAGCTACGACCGGCTCGACAACTTCGGCAAGCCGAGCCCGCCGGTCCGGACCCCGGACCTGGTGAACCTGGAGGTGGGTCAGCGCTTCATGCGCCGGTTCACCCTGGTCGGCTTCGAACGCGACGACCACGTGACGATCCAGGCGGGCCGCGTCGTCATCACGTACGCGGTGCGCCCCGAGGGCGCGGGGACGAGGCTCGTCGCCAGGGCGATCTTCCATGGACCCGCCGTCATCGGCCGCCCGCTCGGCCTCGTCGACATGATCATGATGCGCCGGCAGCTGCTGAACCTGAAGACCCACGCGGAGGCCGAGCACGCCGCCGTGACGACCGGCTGACTCCCGCCGACCAGGCGCCCCATACGGCCGCACCATCCGGTGCGGCCGTTTCGCTCAGGGGCAACGAGCCACCGTGAACCGCCAGGTGCCGGAGCCGACCGAGTACTGCCCGGCCCTCGACAGCGGCACCGCGCCGGAGGTGGCCCGGACCGGATGCCCTCCGGCCAGCGGCACGGTGACGGTGGCCGTGGCGTTGACGGGCACCGTCACCGACAGGTCGAGCCCACACGGTCCGTTGGTCCACGCCGAACGCACGGTCCCGCGTACGGTGTCCAGCGACGCGGCGAACCGGGCCAGCCCGGCCGGCACCCGCGGCGCGACCGCGATCGACGCGTACCCGGGCGACGCCGGGGTGATGCCCCCGAGCTGCGTGTACAGCGACGCGTTGACCCCGGCGAACATCGCGTGGTCGTGGGTCTCCATGTTGGACTCGTAGGTCCACTGCTCCCACGGCGTCGTCGCGCCCCGGCTGATCTCGTAGCCGAAACCCGGGTAGGTCGTCTGGTCCAGGACGGTCATCGCCACGTCGAGGCGGTCGACCCTGGCCAGCGCGTCCACCAGGTAGCGGGTGCCGAAGATGCCGGTGTCCAGGTGTCCCCCGTCCTTGTTCAGGATCGTGTCGACGAGCTGGGCGCCGACCCCGGCCACCTTGTCCGCCGGCACCATCCCGAACGCCAGCGGCAGCACGCTGGTCACCTGGCGGCCGTCGCCGTAGGTCGTGCCGGCGAGGAAGCGGGTGTTGAACGCGTTCGCGATCGCGGCGGCCAGGTCGGTGAAGTGCGTCGCGTCGTCGGCGAGCCCGAGCGCGGCGGCGGCCCGCGCGACACTGGTCGCCTGCCGGTAGGACAGCGCGGTGTTCACCAGCGACCGCTCACTGAAACACGCGCCCGCGTTCGGGTTTCCCTGGCCGTCGCCCGCGTTCGGGCCGCGGTCGGGTGGGCACCAGTCGCCGAAGCCGCGGTCCGGCCAGACGAGGCCGGTCCGGGCGTTGGCGTCGACGAACGCCTTCATCGCGGGGTAGGACCTGGCCAGCGCCGGCAGGTCGCCGTACTGCTCGTACAGGGTCCACGCCAGCGTGACCGAGCCGCCGCCCATGTCGGGCTGCTGGGCGTTGCCCGCGTCGTTGGGCAGCGCCGTCCCGGGCGGCAGGTCGAGCAGGTACTTGCCGTAGAACCGGTCCATCCCGAAGTCCCGGACGGACGCCTCGTGGTAGGCCTGCACGTCCATGCCCGGCGGCGTGCGCTCGTCCCGGACGGGGTTGTCCGTCGGCAGGCTCATGGAGTTGTTCAGCACCGCCCAGCGGTTGTTCCGCCAGATGCGGTTCAGCAGCGGGTCCGAGGTCTCGATGGTCCCGATGGCGGCGACGTCCGCGTGGACCACCCGCCCGGCCACGCTGTCCAGCGTCGGGGTGCCGGGGTAACCGGTGACCTCGAGATAGCGGAAACCGTGGTAGGTGAAGCGGGGCTCGTAGGTCTCGGTTCCGGTGCCGGCGAGGGTGTAGGTGTCGGTGGACGCCGCGGCGCGGTTGGTGGTGGTGTCCAGCGTGCCGTCCGCGGCCAGCTCCTCCGCCGTCCGCATCCGGACGGTGGTGCCGGCCGGGCCGCCGACCCGCAGCCGCTCCCAGCCGGCGATGTTCTGCCCGAAGTCGTACACGTAGACGCCGGGCCGTGGCTGGGTGAGTGCCCGGGCGCGAAGGGTCTCCACCACGCGGATCGGCGGTGCGTCGTTGGCCGTCAGCACCGGGCTCGGGGCGGCCGCGGTACGCACCGGGTGCCAGGCCGAGTCGTCGAACCCCGGCTCGTCCCACCCGTGCCGTGCCAGCCGGGCGTCGTAGCTCTCGCCGGCGTAGAGGTCGTCGGCCGTGATGGGGCCGGTCGACCACCGCCACGACTCGTCGGTGCCGACCGTCTGCCGGGTGCCGTCGGTGAAGGTCACCGTGAGCAGGAGGATCGCCTGCTTGGGGCCGGTCCACCGGAACCCGAACGGGCTGAACCGCGGCCCGTAGCCGTTGCCGAGCCAGAGGCCGACGGCGTTGGCGCCCTGGCGCAGCTGCCCGGTGACGTCGTAGGTGTCGTAGAGGTTCCGCCGCTCGTACGGGGTGCTGGCCGGCGTCAGCACGTTCTCGCCCACCTTGCGGCCGTTGAGCCGTGGCTCCACGAAGCCGAGGCCGTAGACGTCGGCGCGGGCCGAGGCGACCGGCTTGTCGAGCACGAACTCGTGGCGCAGCAACGGCGCCGTGTCCTGGCTGACCAGTGTGGGGTCGCCGCCCGGCGCCAGCTGCCCGTCCGTGACGGGCTCTCCCGGGAACCGGGGATCCGGTGCCACGGAGAAGTCGTCGGCGAAGAGGACCTGCCCGTCGAGGCCACGCACCGCGAGGTTGTCGTAGCGCGCGTCCTCGCGGACGCCGTTGCTGACCGACGTCCGGAACCCGATCGTGCCGGCGGTCAGGGTGCCGTCCGTGCGTGTGTCGACCCGGGTCCCGTCGACCCAGGTGGTCAAGGTACTGCCCCGCGCCTCGATCCTGAGGTGGTGCGGGGCGGTCACGTTCGCCGGGGTGAGCACCGGGGCGAGGTCGACCTCGCCGAGGAGCGCGTATGAGCCGTGGTTCCTGACATGGGGCCGCAGCAGGACCTTCCCCGGTGTGGTCACCGAGTTGATCTGCCACAGGTAGAAGTCGTCGGTGTCCTTGGCGCGGAACACGACGCTCGCGGCGGCGGCGCGGACCACGAAGTCGGTGTCCAGCGTGAAGTCCTGCCAGGAGTAGGCGTCCGCGGCGGCCGGGGTGATCCACCGCGCGCCCGGCCAGTCCGTGCCGAGCAGCCCCGTCTCCCACCAGGCCGGCGCGCTCGGCGCGGACGGGCGGCCGTGCGCGTCCCAGACCCGCACGGTCCAGCGGTACCGGTGTGCCGGCAGCAGAGCCGGCCCGCCGTACGGGACCGCGACGGAGTACTCGCTGGTGACCTTGCCGCTGTCCCAGACCCGCTTCCCCGAGTCCACCACGATCCGGTACGCGGTCTGCCGGTCACCACGCACGCCGGACCGCAGCCGCCAGCCGAAGGTGGGCCGAGGGTCGTCGACGCCCAGCGGGCTGGCCCGGCCACCGGTACGGAGGTCGTGCACGGCGAGCCCGGTGGCCGCCGCCCCCGACGGCACGTTCACACACACGAGCGAGGCCAGGAACAGCACCAGCACCAGCGCGAGTCGCATGCCCTACAGATTACGAGGCCCGGCGCTCCTCGCGGCGTGTCCTGCGTTCGTCGCGGCGTTCGTCGCGCCGGGCCCTGCGGTCGTCGCGGGTCGACGGGGTGCGGCCGCCGGACAGTGCGCGGCGGACCAGCGCGTCGACGTCGAGGCTGTCCAGGTCCTCCGCGTGCTCGGCAGGCTGGGGTTCCGGTTCGGCGAGCGAGCCGGCCAGGCTCAGCAATGCCTCCAGCACGCCTGCCTCGCGGAACCGGCTCACCGGGATCGTCGCCAGCGTCCTGCGGAGGGCGTTCTCGTCGACCTCCGGCTCCTGGACGTCCGGGACCAGCGCGGACAGCACGTGGCTCGCCAGCGCCTCCGGGTTCGGGTAGTCGAACACCAGCGTGGCCGACAGCGACAGGCCGGTCGCCGCGTTGATCCGGTTGCGCAGCTCCACGGCGGTCAGCGAGTCGAAGCCCAGCTCCTTGAACGCCTGCCCCGGCACGATCGCGGCCGGCGAGGCGTGCGCCAGCACGGCCGCCACCTGACCCCGCACCAGGTCCAGCACCGCCGCCAGCCGGTCCGGCGCCGCCAGCCCGGCCAGCCGGTTGACCAGCGACGCCGCGTCCGCCCGGTTCGCGCGCCGGGCCGGGACGCGGACCAGGCCGCGCAGCAGCGGCAGGTCCGTGCCGGACTGGCGCAGGGCGACCGCGTCGATCCGGACCGGCACGGCCAGCGGGCCGTCGAGCCGGCTCGCCCGGTCGAACAGCGCCAGGCCCTCCTCGGTGGACAGCGCGCCGAAGCCGCTTCGGCCCAGCCGGGCCAGGTCGGTGTCGGACAGCTCGCCGGTCATGTCGCTCGCCTGTGCCCACAGGCCCCACGCCATCGACACCGCCGCGAGCCCGCGTGCCCGCCGCCGCTGGGCCAGCGCGTCGAGCACGGCGTTCGCGGCGGCGTAGTTGGCCTGGCCCGGACCGCCCAGCAGGCCGGCGACGGACGAGAACACCGCGAACAGCGGGACGTCACCGGCCAGCTCGTCCAGGTGGACCGCCGCGTCGACCTTGGGTCGCAGCACGTGGTCGATCCGCTCGGGGGTGAGCGACTCGACGGTGCCGTCGTCGAGCAGGCCGGCGGAGTGCACGACGCCGGTCAGCGGCCGTGGGAGCGCGGCCACCACGGCGGCCAGCGCCGCCCGGTCGGTCACGTCGCACGCCGTCACGGTCACGGACGCGCCCAGGGCGGTCAGCTCCTCGGCCAGCTCGGCCGCGCCGGGCGCGGCGGGACCGCGCCTGCTCAGCAGTGCCAGGTGCCGGACCCCGCGCCGGGTCACGAGATGGCGGGCCACCAGCGCGCCGAGGCCGCTGGTGCCGCCGGTGACCAGCACGGTGCCGTCCGGGTCGAGCGGCCGGCCCGTGCCCGTCCCGGCCCGCGCGAGCCTGGGCACGGAGAGGTTGCCGTCCCGGATGGCCAGCTGCGGTTCCCCGGTGGCGAGCGCGGCGCGGAACGCGTCCCGCGACTCGGGCCGGTCGTCGGTGTCGACGAGCACGAACCGGTCCGGGTGTTCGGACTGCGCGGTGCGTACCAGGCCCCACACGGCGGCCGCGGCCGCGTCGGTGACGTCCGGTCCCGCGGCACCCGTGGTGAGCAGCACGAGCCGCGCGTTCGCCGGCCGGTCCTCGGCCAGCCACTCCTGGACCAGCGCGAGTGCCCGGTGGGCGGCTTCCCGTGCCGCGCCGGGGATCTCGCCGGTGCCGGTGATGGGCTGGACGACCGCGTCCACGTCGGTGTCGCCGGTGGGATCGATGCCGACCCAGCCCAGCTCGTAGAGGTTCTGGTCGGCCGCCGACGGCGTCGCGGCGCCGAGCTGTTCGGGGGTGATCGGCCGGACGGACAGCGCGCCGACGGTGGCCACCGGCTCGCCGGCGGTGTCGGCGAGGTGGATGGTGAACGCGTCGCCGGCCTTGCTGATCCGCACCCGGAGGGCGGACGCACCGGTCGCGGTCAGCGTGATCTCGTTCCACGCGAACGGCAACGCGAGCTGGCGATCCGTGCCGGAACCGGCCAGCAGCGCGTGCAGCGCGGAGTCCAGCAGGGCGGGGTGCAGCCCGAAGCCGTCGGGCCGCTGAGCCTCGTCGAGCGCGACCTCGGCGTACACGTCGTCGCCGCGCCGCCACACCGCCTGGAGGCCCTGGAACGCAGGCCCGTACTCGAGTCCGATGCCGGCCAGCTCGTCGTAGACGTCCGCGATGGACACCACGGTCGCGCCGGGCGGCGGCCATTCGGCGAGGGCCTCCCCCGCCGGCTCCGCGCCGGCGACGAGCGTGCCGGTCGCGTGCGCGACCCAGGACCCACCGTCGGCGGGACGCGAGTGGATGGCCAGGTTCCGTTGTCCGGTCTCAGTTTCCGCGCCGACCGACACCTGGACCACGACCGCGCCGTCCGCCGGCAGCACCAGCGGCGCCTGCAGGGTCAGCTCCTCGACGCCGTCGCAGCCGGACCGGCTCGCGGCATGCAGTGCCATGTCGACCAGTGCCGCGCCGGGCAGGAGCACGGTGCCCATGACGGCGTGGTCGGACAACCACGGGTGGCTCTGCCGGGACAGCCGTCCGGTGAGCAGCAGGCCCGGTTCGCCGGCGACGTCGACCACGGCGCCGAGCAGCGGGTGCTCGGCCGACCCGAGCCCGGCGGCCGTGACGTCACCGGCGCCGGTGCCCGGCATCAGCCAGTAGTTCCGGTGCTGGAAGGCGTAGGTGGGCAGTGGCACCTGGACCGCGCCGGCGTAGAACGCGGCCCAGTCGACGGCGTCGGTGCGGACGGCGAGGGTGGCCAACGCGGTGGTCAGGGTCGTGACCTCGTCGCGGTCCTTGCGCAGGGTGGGCACGAAGGCCGCGTCGGGCGCGGAGCTCTGGCCGGCGGCGGTGAGCACCCCGTCCGGCCCCAGCTCCACGAACGTCGTCACGCCCTGGCCGGCGAGAGTGGTGACGGCGTCGGCGAATCGGACCGTGCCACGCACGTGGTCGGCCCAGTAGTCGGGACTCGTCAGCTCGGCCGCCGGCTGCCCGGTCAGCGTCGAGACGACCGGGATCGCCGGCTCGGCGTAGGAGACTCCCTCTGCCACGGACCGGAACTCCGCGAGCATCGGGTCCATCAGCGGCGAGTGGAACGCGTGCGACACGGTGAGCTGCTTGGTCTTGCGGCCCCGCTCGGCGAACACCACCGCGACCGCGTGCGCCGCGGCGGCCTCACCGGAGACCACGACCGAGTCCGGCCCGTTGATCGCCGCGATCCCCACCTGGTCGGTCAGGTGCGGGCGCACCTCGTCCTCGGTGGCCTGGATGGCGACCATCGCACCACCGGCCGGCAGTGCCTGCATGAGCCGGCCGCGTGCGGTGACCAGCCGGGCCGCGTCGGCCAGCGAGAACACCCCGGCGACGTGTGCCGCCGCCAGTTCGCCGATGGAGTGGCCGGCCAGCACGTCCGGCCTGATGCCCCAGGACTCCAGCAGCCGGAACAGGGCCACCTCGACGGCGAACAGTGCCGGTTGGGTGTTGCCGGTGTCGTCCAGCCCCTCGCCGGAGGTGATCACGTCCCGCAGCCCGGGGTCCAGGTGTGCGCAGACCTCGTCGAACGCGGACGCGAACACCGGGAACGCCTCGTACAGCGCGGAACCCATGCCGATCCGCTGCGCACCCTGCCCGGTGAACAGCACCGCGAGCTTGCCCCGGGTGACCGTCCCGGCCGCGACCTCCGCGCCGTCCACGAGCACCATGCGGTGGTCGAACCTGGCCCGCCTGGTCGCCAGCGTGTAGCCGACGTCCGCGGGGTCGAGACCGGCCACGGCGGACAGCAGGCGACGCGCCTGGTCCCTGGCCGCCTCCTCGGTCCGAGCCGACACCAGCCACGGCACCGCGCCGAAGGACCCCTTCGGAGCGGCGGGCGCCGGGGCCGGGGGCTCCTCGATGACCACGTGCGCGTTGGTGCCGCCGATGCCGAACGACGAGATGCCCGCCCGCCGCGGCTGCGCGCCGGCCTGCCACGGCACGGTCTCGGCCAGCAGCCGCACGCTGCCGGCGTCCCAGTCGACCTTCGACGACGGCGCGTCCACGTACAGGGTGGGCGGCAGCTGCCCGTGCCGGAGCGCGAGCACCATCTTGATCACGCCGGCCGCGCCGGCGGCCGCCTGGGTGTGCCCCAGGTTCGACTTGACCGAGCCGAGCCACAGTGGACGGTCACGGTCCCGGCCGTAGGTGGCGATCAACGCCTGCGCCTCGATCGGGTCGCCGAGCGGGGTGCCGGTCCCGTGTGCCTCCACGGCGTCCACATCGGACACCGTGAGCCCGGCCGCCGCCAGCGCGGCGCCGATGACTCGCTGCTGCGACGGGCCGTTCGGCGCGGTCAGCCCGTTCGACGCGCCGTCCTGGTTCACCGCCGACCCGCGGATGACCGCCAGGACCGGGTGGCCGTTGCGCCGCGCGTCGGACAGCCGCTCGACGGCCAGCACGCCGGAGCCCTCGCCCCAGACCGTGCCGTCCGCGCCCTCCGCGAAGGACTTGCAGGTCCCGTCGACGGCGAGGCCGCGCTGCCGGGAGAACTCCACGAACGTCTCCGGACCGGTCATGACCGTGACGCCACCGGCCAGCGCGAGGTCGCACTCGCCGCCCCGCAGCGCCTGGACCGCCATGTGCAGTGCCACCAGCGACGACGAGCACGCCGTGTCGATGGTGACCGACGGGCCCTCCAGCCCGAGCACGTACGACAACCGTCCACAGAGGACACTACCGGCGATGCCGGTGACCAGGAAGCCTTCCACTCCGGCCTGTCCCGCGTCGACGCCCCGGCCGTAGTCCTGGGCCATCATGCCGGCGAACACCCCGGTCCGGCTGCCCCGCAGTGAGAGCGGGTCGATCCCGGCCTGTTCGAGTGCCTCCCAGGCGGTCTCCAGCAAAAGCCGCTGCTGCGGGTCCATCGCGAGGGCCTCACGCGGGCTGATCCCGAAGAACTCGGCGTCGAACCGCCCGGCCTCGTGCAGGAACCCGCCGCGCCGGACGTACGAGGTGCCGGAGGAGTCCGGGTCCGGGTCGTACAGCCGCGCCAGGTCCCAGCCGCGGTCGGTCGGGAAGTCCGAGATGCCGGAGCGGCCGCCGATGACCAGGTCCCACAGCTCGTCGGGGGACGCGATCCCGCCGGGCAGCCGGCAGCCCATGCCCACGATCGCGATGGGCTCGTCCGGCTCGCCGGTCCGGGGGACCGGCACGACGGGGGTGGCCGCGACGGCGCCGGCCAGCTCGGCCAGCAGGTGGTCGACGACCTTCTCCGGGTTCGGGTAGTCGAACACCAGCGTGGCCGGCAACCGCAGCCCGGTCGCGGCGTTCAGCCGGTTGCGGAGCTCCACGGACGTCAGCGAGTCGAACCCGAGGTCCTTGAACGGCTGGGTCGAGGCGATCGACTCCGGCGACGCGTGGGCCACCACCCCGCCGACGTGCGTGCGCACCGCGTCCAGGAGGATCCGCCGCTGCTCGGCCTCGTCGAGCCCGGCGATCCGCTGCGCCAGCTCGCCGGCCGGGCCGCCGCCCCTGGCCCGGCGGGCGGGCGCGCGGACCAGCGACCGCAGGATCGGCGGCACGGTGTCGGCCGCCCTGGCCACCGCGGCCGGGTCGATCTCGATCAGCACCGACAGCGCACGCTCGGCGCCGGCCGCGGCGTCGAACAACGCGAGACCGTCCGTTGTGGACAGTGCGCCGAACCCGTCGCGGCTCAGGCGGGCACGGTCGGCGTCGCTCAGCTCGCCGGTCATGTCGCTGACGGAGTCCCAGAGGCCCCAGGCCATCGAGACGGCCTGCTGCCCGGCGGCGCGGCGGTCGTGGGCAAGCGCGTCGAGGGCGGCGTTGGCGGCGGCGTAGTTCGCCTGGCCGGGTGTGCCGAGCACGCCCGCGGCCGAGGAGAACAGGGCGAACAACGCGAGGTCGCCGGTCAGCTCGTGCAGGTTGCGGGCCGCGTCGAGCTTGGGCGCCAGGACGGTGTCGAGGCGTTCCGGGGTGAGCGCGGTGATGATTCCGTCGTCCAGGACACCGGCGGCATGCACGACACCGGTCAGCGGGTGCTCGTCCGGCACGGACCTCAGCACCTTGGCCAGGGACCTGCGGTTGGTGACGTCACAGGCGGCGACGCGTGCCTCGGCACCCAGCTCGGCGAGCTCCGCGACGAGCTTGCGTGCGCCGGCGGCCTTCGTGCCGCGCCGGCTGACCAGCAGCAGGTGGCGGACGCCGTGCGTGGCGACCAGGTGCCGGGCCAGCAGCGCGCCGAGCCCGCCGGTGCCGCCGGTGACCAGCACCGTGCCGTCGAGCACCAGCCGACCCGGGGTGTCCTGTACGCGCACCAGTCGCGGCACGTATGCCTGGCCGTCCCTGGTCGCGACCTGGGTTTCACCCGACGCGGCAACGGTTTCCGCGAGTGCCGGGTCGCCGTCGAGCAGCACGAACCGGTCGGGGTGCTCGGACTGGGCGGAGCGGACGAGACCCCAGACCGCGGCGGCGTCGAGGTTCGGGACACGCTCGTCCGCGGTGACGCCGACCGCGCCCGCGGTGACGAGCACGAGCCGGGCGTTCTCGGGCGGCTCCTCGGCGAGCCAGCCCTGCACGGCGGCCAGCGCATCGTGAGCCGTACCGACCGGCCGCGTGGTGACCGCGAGCCCGGCGACCACCGCGGACAGTTCGACGGGTGTCCAGTCGACGCCGTAGCGGGACTGGTTGCCGCCGGCGGCGGCCTTGATCTGCTCGGGAGTGACCGGCAGCAGGGACAGCGTGCCGACCGACGCGACCGGCCGGCCGGTGCCGTCGGCGGCGTCGAGACTGATCGCGCCGTCGCCGGCGGGGGCCATGCGGATGCGCAGGCTCGTCGCGCCGGCGGCGGACAGGGTGATGCCGCGCCAGCCGAACGGGAGGCGGGCCCGCTGTTCGGTGGTGCCGGCGAACAGCGCGTGCAGTGCCGCGTCCAGCAGGGCCGGGTGCAGGCCGAACCTGGCGGCGTCGGCGTGCTGCTCGTCGGCGAGGGCCACCTCGGCGAACACCTCGTCGCCGCGGTGCCACACCGCGTCGAGGCCCTGGAAGACCGGCCCGTACTCCAGCCCGAGCGCGGCGGCCTTGTCGTAGACGTCCGAGACGGACACCTCGGTGGCGTCGGCGGGCGGCCACGCCGAGAGGTCCACGGTGGACTCCGGTGCGCCGGTGCCGAGGG
This sequence comes from Actinophytocola sp., assembly GCF_035634895.1. Lineage (GTDB taxonomy): Bacteria > Actinomycetota > Actinomycetes > Mycobacteriales > Pseudonocardiaceae > Actinophytocola. Next base: position 31,620 of record NZ_DASQCC010000206.1, read on the forward strand.
TGCCGGTGGCGTGCTGGGTCCAGTCCCCGCCGTCGCGGCGGGAGTGCACGGCGACGGGCCGGTGGCCGGTTCCGTCGTCCGGGCCGACCGTCACCTGGGTGACGATCTCCTCGCCCGCGGGCAGCACGAGTGGCGCCTGCAGGGTGAGCTCCTCGACGAGGTCGCAGCCGACCCGGTCGCCGGCCTGGATGGCCAGCTCGACGAGCGCGGTGCCGGGGACGAGCACGGTGCCCATGACCGCGTGGTCCGCGAGCCAGGGGTGGGTGCGGGTGCCGAGGCGGCCGGTGAGGACCAGACCGTCGCCGCCGGCGAGCGGCAGCGCGGCGCCGAGCAGCGGATGTCCGGCGGGGTCGAGACCGGCGGCCCGCACGGAGCCGGCGCCGGCGGTGGGCCGCAGCCAGTAGGACTCGCGCTGGAAGGCGTAGGTGGGCAGCTCGACCCGGCAACCACCAGCCAGGAGCACCGCCCAGTCGACCTCGACACCCCGCACCCACGCGGCACTCACCGCCGTCAGCAGGGTCCGGGCCTCGTCCCGATCCTTGCGCAGAGTCGCGACGAACCCCTCCGACTGGCCCATAGCGGTCAA
>NZ_DASQCC010000207.1:0-21563 GCF_035634895.1 Actinophytocola sp.
GCCGCGGCGACTACTGAGCCGGAAGCCGTCACAGGCGAGCCGGAAGCCGTCGTCGAGTCGGAAGCCGTCGTCGAGTCGGCGGATGCGCCCGCTGAAGCGATCGTGCCGGAGCTGGCGGCGACTGAGTCCGTGGCTGACATCGGGTCTGCCGATGCCGTCACCGCGCCGGAGTCGGTGGCTGTCGAGGAGGCCGCGACCGATGCCGAGTCGGGAGATGTGCCTGCTGAGGAGGTCGCGCCTCCGGAGTCCGCGATAGCCGTGGAGACCACGGCCGACGAGCCTGGCCCCACGGAGATCCCGGGCGACGCTCCACCTGCGCCCGCCGCCCCTGCGCTCCCGGCGGAGGCCGCTCCTCAAGCCGATGCTGCTCCTCAGGCCGATGCCGCTCTGCAAGCTGACGTCGCTTCGCGGGCCGATGCTGCTCTGCAAGCTGACGCCGTTTCGCAGGCCGATGCTGCTCCTCAAGCTGACGTCGCTTCGCGATCCGACTCTGCTCCTCAAGCTGACGTCGCTTCGCGATCCGACTCTGCTCCTCAAGCCGATGCAGCTCCGGATGCCGACGTCGCTTCGCAGGCCGGTGTCGTTTCGCGAGCCGATGCCGCTCCTCAAGCCGACGCTGCTCCTCAAACCGGGGCTGCTTCGCAGGCCGATGCCGCACCTCGCGCGGAGGCCGCGCCTCCCGCTTCGCCTGTGGAGGCGGCGCAATCCGCCCCGGCAGCGGAGACCTTCCCGGCCGCTTCGTCCCCGTCCGGCCCGGCCGTTTCGTCCGCGGAGGGCGGGTCACCCGCTTCGGGTGAGGCGCCGGTCGTCGACGCCTCCGCGGTTCGGCGGCGGCGGCCCGTTTCGTCGTGGTCGGAGGAGCCGGTCGGGCCGTCCTTGCCCAGTCCGCTTCGGCCCACCATTGAGCAGCCGCGCGGCTCTGGGCCGCGGCGGATGCCCAGGTTGTCCGCGATCTTCCCCGACGGGTTGATTCGTCGGCGGAACTTCGGGCCCGCCGAGGATGAGTGATCCCTTCGGCACCGCCGCTCTTCGGGAGTCGGTGCTTGCCGGGTGGCGCACTTCGCCCACTCGCCTTCGTGAGGACACCAACGCCGAGGAAGACCTCGTGCTCGGCGGGTACCGGGATCGGCTGCTGATCGAGCTCGCCCAGAACGCGGCCGACGCGGCCGGCGACGGCGGCCGGATCCGCGTGTCCCTCGTGGACAACGAACTTCGGGTCGCCAACACCGGTGAGCCCCTCACTCGCCAGGGCGTCGAGTCGCTCGCCTCCTTGCGGGCCTCCGCCAAGCAGCACGGGATCGGCCGGTTCGGAGTCGGGTTCGCCGCCGTGCTCACGGTTTCCGACGCCCCCCGGATCGTCTCGACCTCCGGTGCCATCGCCTTCGACGCCGCTCGCACGCGGGCCGAGGTCGGGGACGCGGACAGGGTTCCCGTTCTCCGGCTCGCCTGGCCCACCGACGAGACGCCTCCGGAGGGGTTCACCACCGAGGTCCGGCTTCCCCTCCGCGACGGGGTCGACGCCGCCCAACTCCTCGACGACTTCGCCGACCAGGCCGTCGACGTCCTGCTCTCCCTGGACGGCCTCGCCCGCATCGAGTTCGGCGACGCCACCTGGTGGCGCGAGGGCGACACCATCCACGGCCCCGACGGCGCCACTCGCTGGGTCATCGTGCGCGACCGCGGTGAGTTGCCGGCCGACACCGGACTCGGCGCCGAAGCCAGGCCACAGTGGACGGTCTGCTGGGCGCTGGAGGTCGACGAGGCCGGCGAACCCCTGCCACGCGACTCCGACGTCCTCCACGCGCCGACCCCCACCGACGAGCGGCTTTCCCTGCCCGCCAGGCTCATCGTCACGCTTCCCGTCGAGCCCTCGCGTCGCCGGGTCCGTCCCGGCCCGGCCACCGACCACGTGCTCGCGGCCGCGGCGCGTGCCTACCCGCGACTGCTCGACCAGCTCGACGAGCTCGCGCGGCCGAAGGCCGTGCCACTGCCGCGGTTTCCACTGTCCGAAGTGGACGAACAGGTGCGGCAGGCCGTGCTCGCCGAGCTGCGCGTCGCCCGCTGGCTGGCCCCGGCGATCGAGGGCCGGCCGCTCGCGCCGGCCGAAGCGCGGCTGCTTCCCGTGCCCAGCAAGGAGTTGGCCGACTCCGTCGCCGAGTATGTCCCTGGCCTGGTGGCGGCGGAGCTCGTCGAGCACGCCACCGCGCTCGCGGCACTCGACGTCGTCAGGCTCCGGCTGTCCGACGTGGTCGACCATCTCACCGGAGTCACCCGCCCGCCAACGGAATGGCGTGACCTCTACGTCGCGCTCGCCAAGATCGTCGACAACGACCCGTCGGCGCTCGACGACCTGGGCGGGTTGCCGGTCCCGCTCGTCGACGGCCGTACGGTGCCCGGACCGCGTGGCGTGCTCGTCTCCGACCTCGATCTGTCCAGTATGGAGGGTGTGAACGTCGTCCATCCCGACGCCGTGCACCCGCTCCTCGAACGCCTCGGCGCGAAACGTGGCGGTCCGGTCGACCTCCTCGCGTCCATGGCCGCGCGGGTCGAGCACAGCCTCGAGGACGCGGAGTCCGGTTTGGACACCGACCGGCTCGCGAACACGGTGCTCCGCCTCGTGTCCGAGGGTGGCGTCAGGTCGGGGGAGCTGCCGTGGCTCGGCGCGCTCGCCCTCCGCGCCGCCGACGGCGACTGGCGCCGGGCCGACGAACTGGCCCTCCCCGGCTCACGGTTCCTCGCCGTCCTCGACAAGAACTCGCCACTCGGCGTCCTGTCCGACGACATGGCCGAGCGGTGGACGCCCGAAACCCTTGCCGCGGTGGGCGTGCTCAACGGTTTCACGATCGTCACCGACGAGGCGCCCACCGGTCCCGACCACGACCTCGCCGACGAGGCCGACTGGTGGGACGACCAGCCGGAACCCCCGGTCCGCGTCGAGGCGATCCGCGACCTCGACCTGGTCGCCGACGACGTCTGGCCGGTCGCGATCCGTTTGCTGGCAAGCGATCCCGACACCTGGCGGGTCATGCGCACCGGCTACACCGCCTGGTGGATCGCACACCACGCACTCCTGGCCGGCGAGCCGCCGTCCCACTGGCGCCTCCCCGGCACGGCCGAGCTGACCGGCCTGTACGACGTGGCCCCGACCGACCTGGAGCCGGAGCTCCAGTCGCTGATGGGCGTTCGTGTCGAGCTGACCGTCGAGTCCACCGAAGACGCGGAAGAACTGCTCGACCGCCTGGCCGACCCAGCGCGAACCATCTCGCGCGGCATCACGCACCGCGCGTACACCTTCCTGGCGGAAGCGGTCCGGGACGACATCGTCGACCCGGCGTACGTCGACCCACCGGCCGAGGTACGCACGATCGACGGCGAGGTCACGGACAACGCCGCGGTACTGGACGCCCCGTGGCTGGCGCCGGTGACCGACGCGTACGTGGCCGTCGACTTCGACCTGGCCGAAGCGCTGGCCGAGCTGCTGGACATCCCGCTGGCGTCGGAGGCGGGCCAGGCGGCGCCGGAAAGCACCGGTGAGCTGGTCCACTGGTCCGACCTGGGCGCGGTGGTCGAGGCATGCGACCTGGCCGACCTGCCCGTGCCACAGGGTGGCCCGATCGTCCACACGCGACTGACGGTCGCCGGCCGCCAGGTCTCGTGGTGGGTCGACGACGAGATCGTCCACTGCGAGGACACGACCGAAGGTCTCGCGCGCGCCCTCGCCTGGACGACCGGCCGCTGGGAGGACCGCCACCTACTGGCCGCACTCCTGGACGACCCCGAGAACTATGTGTCCTGAGGCGGCAAGGGCTTCGCGCAGGCGTATTCGTCGTCCACCGACCGGCGTCCACCGACCGTCGTTCGCCTGCTGTCGTTCGCCTGTCGTCGTTCACCTGCTGTCGTTCACAACGGCATGCCGCGCGACCAGCGGGATCCTCGCGACGTCAACGGCCCACGAATGTCCCTTTCGCTCGGACTCACCGGGTGAAAGTTATCCACACCCCCCGCTGACCAGCGGGTTTGTCCGTACCGGCCGATACAATGGGACCGGGGCCGGCCCCCTGGGTTGGGTGGGGGACTGCCCACGCAACCAACTGTGTTCGCGTTGATCATGTGAATTGCTGATGTCTCATGATCGTGGGAGTGCCGTGCCCGTGGTGGAGTCTTGCCTGTGTTTGGTCGACTGACTCTGCTCATTGGTTCGGGGTGAATCTGTGTCCGTTGCTGAACGGGTGGCTGACCTGCGGCGTAGCTCGATCGGGGTGCCGGATCTGCGGGCTCGGCAGGGTCGTTGTTGGCGTTGACCGCGGCAGCGGTTCCCGCACGCCACCATCCCCACACCGGAACACCCACCCAACAGGACAAACGGCTTCGGGTGGGGGACTGCCCACGCAACCAACTGCGCCGCCGTTGATCAAGAAGAAAGTTCGGTCACAGGTTCCGTTGTGCGCCTCGGGCGCCGCGGCGTGACGCGCGTCGTTGCCAGATCATGATCGGCATGCCGAGCAGGCCCAGTCCGGTGCCAACGAGGGCCGTCCAGAGCCAGATCGGTGGGAACGCGTCGAACGCGTAGCGCGCTACCGCCAGCACGCAGGCCGCGACGAACCACGCCGCCGTTCCCACGTAGACCAGCGGCGGGAGGGCCAGCAACCGGTCGGACAGGGGCGGAGGTGACTTCTGTGTTTCGATTCGCGCTGCGGCTTTCCCTACGTCGGACACATACGCGAGGCTACCGGGCCATGGCGACACGGACAGCTGCCCTCGACCGCTTCTTCCGGATCTCGGAGCGCGAGTCCACCGTTGGCCGCGAGGTGCGCGGCGGGTTGGTCACCTTCGTGACGATGGCCTACATCGTCGTCCTCAACCCGTTGATCATCGGGAGCTTCGCCGGCGACCCGGCGCACACCGACAAGTTCGGTGGTTGGCTTCCCGCCGACCAGGTGGCGGCCGTCACGGCGCTGGTCGCGGCGGTCATGACGATCCTGTTCGGACTCGTCGCCAACTTTCCCTTCGCGATGGCGACCGGGCTGGGGATCAACGCCTTCCTGGCCGTCTCCATCGCCCCGCAGATGTCCTGGCCGGCCGCCATGGGGCTCGTGCTGGTCAACGGCGCCGTCGTCTGCGTCCTCGTCGTCACCGGGGTGCGGACGGCCGTGTTCAACGCCGTCCCGCCGGCCCTCAAGTCGGCCATCGCCGTCGGGATCGGGCTGTTCATCACGCTCATCGGGCTCGTCGACGCGGGCTTCGTCCGCCGGCTCCCCGACGCCGCCGACACGACGGTCCCGGTCGGGCTCGGGATCAACGGCTCCATCGCCTCGTGGCCCACGCTCACCTTCGTCGTCGGGCTCGTCCTCACCGGCATCCTCGTCGCCAAGCGGGTCAAGGGCGGCATCCTCATCGGCGTGATCGCGACCACCGTCTTCGCGATCGTCCTCGAGGCCATCGTGGACGCCGGGCCGTCGATGGGCACCAACCCCAAGGGCTGGAACCTCGGTTACCCGGCGCTGCCGGACCAGGTGGTCGACACGCCCAACCTGAGCCTCCTCGGCGACGTGAACTTCGACGCCTGGGTGCAGGTCCCGGTCATCACGGCCCTCCTGTTCGTCTTCACGCTCGTCCTCACCGACTTCTTCGACACCATCGGCACGATGACGGGCCTCGGCAAGGAGGCCGGCCTCCTCGACGAGGACGGCAGGCTGCCCAACACCGGCAAGGCCCTGTTCGTCGACGGCCTCGGCGCGGTCGCCGGCGGCGCCGCCAGTTCCAGCTCCAACACCGTCTACATCGAGTCCGCGGCCGGGATCGCCGAGGGCGCGCGGACGGGGCTCGCCAACATCGTCACCGGTCTGCTGTTCGTCGCGGCGATGTTCTTCACGCCGCTGTACAACTCGGTGCCGGTCGAGGCGGCCGCGCCCGCGCTGGTGATCGTCGGCGTGCTGATGATGGCGCAGATCAAGGAGATCGACTTCGGCGACTTCACCGTCGCGCTGCCGGCCTTCCTCACGATCGTGGTGATGCCGTTCACGTACTCGATCGCCAACGGTATCGGCGCCGGGTTCGTCAGCTACGTGTTGCTGCGCACGGCGACCGGCAAGGCACGCGGCATCCACCCGCTGATGTGGATCGTCGCCGTCGCGTTCGCGGTGTACTTCGCGATCGGGCCCATCCGTGATGCACTGAGTTGAGTGACTCCAGTCAACTCGTGAGGTATGCTAACAATGTGTCGAACGTGGAGCAGGACGTAGCCGTGGGCTCCCTGACCAGCCGGTTGCGGCTGGCCACGGTGCGGCTCAACCGCAGGCTTCGTGCCCAGCGAACCAGCTCCTCGATCACGCTCACCCAGCTGTCCGCACTCTTCTGTCTCCACAAATGTGGCCCGCTCACACCAGGTGAGCTCGCGGCCAAGGAGGTCGTCCAGCCCCCGTCCATGACCAGGGTGATCGCTGCTCTCGAGGAGCTCGGCTACGTCAGTCGTCGACCACATCCAAGTGACGGCCGTCAGGCCATCGTCGAGATCACCGAGGAGGGGAGCGCGCACATCCAGGCGGACATCTCCGCGCGCGAGGCATGGCTGGACAAGCGCCTCGCAGAGTTGACCGGGGAGGAGCGAGACCTGCTCTCCCGCGCGGCGGAGATCATCGACCGGATGGCGAGCCAACAGGATTAGTGGCAGACGAACAGAAGCGAGAACTCAGCACAGATTCCACCACCTCTCGAGCCGGCCTTGCCGAGGACTCGAGACCCGCGACCAAGCATCGGGGCATGTTCGGTGCCCTGCGGGTACGCAACTACCGGCTCTTCGCGTCCGGACAGATCGTCTCCAACGTCGGCACCTGGATGCAGCGCATCGCACAGGACTGGCTGGTCCTCGAACTCTCCGGCAAGAACCCCGTGGCGCTCGGCATCGCCGCGTCACTCCAGTTCCTGCCGACGCTCTTCCTGACACTGTGGGCCGGCGTGCTCGCCGACCGGGTGGACAAGCGCAAGCTGCTGATCCTCGTGCAGTCCGGCATGGCCGTCTGCGCCCTGGTGCTGGGACTGCTCGACGTCACCGGCCTGGTCGAGCTCTGGCAGGTGTACCTGCTGTGCCTGGTGTTCGGTGTCTTCACGGCGTTCGACCCGCCCGTGCGGCAGAGCTTCGTGGCCGAGATGGTCGGCCGCGACCACCTGGCCAACGCGGTGGCGCTGAACTCCTCGACGTTCAACCTGGCGCGGATCATCGGGCCGGCCATCGCCGGCGTGATGATCATCTGGACCGGGACCGGCTGGGTGTTCCTGGTGAACGCGCTGTCGACGCTGGCCGTGCTCACCGGGCTGTTCCGGATGAACCCGGCCGAGCTGCACCGGCCGGTGGTCGAGAAGCCGACCTCGGAACGCGGGTCACAGCTGCGTGAGGGCCTGCGGTACGTGCGGGGCCGGCCGGACATCGTCGCCGTGCTGGTGCTGGTGTTCTGTGTGAGCACGTTCGCGTTCACGTTCTTCACCACGCTGGCCATCGCGGCGGCCAACGTGTTCCACCGCGAGGCCGACGGGTACGGGCTGCTCTCCACGCTGCTCGCGGTCGGCAGCTTCATCGGCGCGCTGCTGGCCGTGCGGCGGAGCACGCGGCGCAAGCCAGGGCTGCCGCTGCTGGTCGGCGCCGGGTTCACGTTCGGGTTGCTGGAGGTCCTGGTCGGCGTGATGCCGACGTACCTGGCCTTCGGCCTCGCGTTGATCCCGTGCGGGCTCGCGATGATGACGTTCATGAACACGGCGAACAGCACGCTGCAGCTGTCGGTGGCGCCGGAGATGCGTGGGCGCGTGATGGCGCTGTACATGCTGGTCTTCATCGGCGGCAACCCGGTGGGCGCGCCCATGACCGGGTGGCTGGCGGCCGAGTTCGGCGGGCGGTCGCCGTTCATCGTCGGGGGCCTGATCGCGGCCGTCTCGACGGCGGTGTGCGGGTGGGTTCTCGCACGTCGCGGCGGCATCCGGGTACGGACGCGACTGCCGTGGGCGAGGCGCGCCCAGCCGGCGGCCACCCCCGAGCTTGCGCCCGTAGATTAAGTTAGGCTAACCTTAGCTCGTCGCTTCGTGGTGGGAGCGGCAGTCAGTTCGGGAACAGCGAGACCCCCGCTCCAACACGGCAGACGGCACTGCCGGAGCGGGGGTCTCGTCTATGCGTGGTGCCGTTGGTGCCTGGTGCGGGCGGCGTCGTACGCGGCCCGGAGCAGCTCACGCACCGCCGGCTCGGTCCGCCCGCCCGGGTTCACCACGGCGAGCCAGCCCTGCCTGGCGTAGACCGGGTGCGCGAACACGATGTCGGGGACGCTCGGGTCGCTGCCGGCCGGTTCACGCGGGGTGTGTCCGGTCCATCGCGTGAAGGCCTCGGTGCCGGCGAAGACGTTCACCCGGAAGGCTTCGGGCCGGTCGAGCCGTGACCGCGTGTCGTCGGGATAGTCCTTGGTCACGATCGTCGCGAACGGTTGGGTCCTCGGCACGACACCATCGGGTGCGTAGTAGAAGAAGGTGTCACCCCAGGCGATCTCCGGTGAACCGTCGCCCGGACCCGGCCGCAGCGTCAGGGTCCCGCCGAGCCCGTCGACGAAGGCGATGATCTCGTCAACACTCATGTCTTCCAGCATTACATTGAAGTGCTTGTGGAGACTTCAGCGTGGAAAGGCCGAGGTGGCGGGGTGGGAAGTCGCGAATGCGCACCGTAGACCTCGCTCGCCGGAGCGGGTACTCCGTGCAGCAGGTGCGCAACCTCGAGCGGGACGGCGTGCTGCCTCCGGCGGTGCGGACCCCGGCCGGCTACCGGACCTACGCCGAGCCGCACCTGCACGCCGCGCTGGCCTACCGGGCGCTCGCGGCCGGCGTCGGCCCGGTCGAGGCCAAGCGGATCATGCGGGCCGGGCCGGACATGCTCGCGCTTCTCGACGCGGCACACGCCCGGCTCCACACGGAGCGCCGGGAGCTGGACCTGGCCCGCCAGGCCGCCGAGGCCATCGCCGGCGAGCCGATCGCCGAGGTCCGGCCGGCGGACTCGATGACCGTCACCGAGCTCGCGGCCGCGCTCGGTGTGCGCGCGTCGACGCTGCGGCACTGGGACGCGGAAGGCCTCGTGGTGCCCCACCGGGACGCGCGGCGGTCGCGTCACTACGCCCCCGACCAGGTCCGCGACGCCCGCATAGTCCACCAGCTACGCAAGGCCGGCTACCGGATCGCCCCGCTGAGGGACCTGATGCCGCAACTGCGCCAGGCCCGGCGCGGCGAGGACCTGGCGAGCATCCTGGCCGGCCGCGACGCGAGCATCGACGCCCGGTCGCGTGCCCTGCTCGACGCCGCCGCCGCACTCTGCGCGGTGCTGGCCTACCGCGGTGTCGGCCAGGTGTGGACCGGCTCGTTGGCCTCGGACAGGTCGCGGTAGCGGGCCAGCATGCCGGCGAGTGCCTCGTCGCGGGTCAGGCCCTCGGACTCCAGGTGAGCGACCGCCTCGCGTTGCCACATCGAGCCGGTTCGCTGTGCCAGGCAGCGTTCCTCGATCACCCCGAGGTACCGCTCCCGCACCGAGTCCGTCACGCCGCACGCACGCAGGCCCTCGTGTGCCAGCGGCAGCAACCACCGCAGCACCAGCTCGGCCGGCGGCACCCAGCCGACGCCCGGCCAGTACAGCTGCGCGTCGAACGCGTGCCGCGCGCCCGCGTAGAGGTTCTCCTCCGCCGCCTGGAACGACATCTGTGTCCACACCGGACGGTCGGCTGTCGCCAGGGCGCGCTGGGCGCCGTAGAAGAACGCCGCGTTCGCGATCAGGTCGACCACCGTCGGGCCGGCCGGCAGCACCCGGTTCTCCACGCGCAGGTGCGGCACCCCGTCGGAGACGTCGTACACCGGCCGGTTCCAGCGCCAGATCGTGCCGTTGTGCAGGCGCAGCTCGGCCAGCCGGGGAGCCCGTCCGGCGGCGAGGGCCTCGAACGGGTCCTCGTCGTCGGTTTCCGGTAGCAGACCGGGGAAGTAGCGCACGTTCTCCTCGAACAGGTCGAAGATGGACGTGATCCATCGCTCGCCGAACCACACCCGCGGCCGCACGCCCTGGTTCTTCAGCTCCTCCGGCCGGGTGTCGGTCGCCTGCTGGAACAGCGGGATCCTGGTCTCGTGCCAGAGTGCCTTGCGCAGCAGGAAAGGCGAGTTCGCCGCGATCGCGACCTGAACACCGGCAAGGCACTGCGCCGCGTTCCAGTGGCCGGCGAAGGTCTCCGGCGGCACCTGGAGGTGCAGCTGCGCGGACGAGCACGCGGCCTCCGGCATGATCGAGTCCGCCGACCCGCGCAGCCGCTCGCCCCGCTGGCCGGGGATCGACGGGCCGTCCATGGCCAGCACCATGTCCTCGCCGCGGGCGGCGAAGATCTCCTCGTTCAGCAGGGCGTAGCGGTGGTTCTGCGACAGCCAGCGCGCCTTGAAGTGCTCGTCGCGCAACGTCGGCAGCATGCCGATCATCACGATGCCCGCGCCGGCGTCCTGCGCCTTGGCGTTGGCGTCCGCGAGCGACTCCCGCAGCTCCACCTCCAGCTCGTGCGGCTGCCCGTCCGACAGCGGACGCGGCAGCACGTTCAGCTCGATCGTGTGCTGTCCGAGCTCGGTGGTGAACGAGGGATCGTCGAGCTTCTCCAGCACCACGCTGTTCGCCATCGCCGGCTGGAGGCCGTCGTCGACGAGGTTCAGCTCGACCTCGAGTCCGATCCGCGGTGGCGAGGTGGAGAAGCCGCCTTCGGCGAGCATCCGCGCCAGGGCGTCCAGGCACCGCTGGACCTTGAGGCGATAACGTTGACGATCCGACCGGTCAAAGGTCTCGGTCGCGACATCCTGACCCATACCGCCCCTCCCGGCCGAACCGAACTGCTCGGCGTGCGAACGGAAGTTCAACCGTGACATACGCCCGAAGTTGTTACTAGGGGCCAAAAAGGTGCATCGATCGAGAATCCTTGTTACGCAGAGCAAAACACGTACTCGCATCACGTAACACGTCCCAGGGTGTGGAACCATTCAGGGGTGCTCGAGGTGACCGATCCAGACGACCCAAGGCTCGACGAATACCGTTTCCTGCGCACCGCCGACCGCAGGCCCGACCGGCCCGGCGGGCTCGGCCTGGTGATCGCGGAGGGTGTGGTCGCCGTCGGCCGCATGCTCGCGTCCCACTATCCGGTGCGGTCGATGCTCGGCGTGCGGCCCAAGCTGGAGAGACTGCCCATCGAGGACGTCGGCGCGCCGGTGTACGTCACGACCGCCGAGATCATGGCCGAGGTGATCGGGTTTCATCTCAACCGCGGCGTGCTGGCAATGGCCGGCCGCCCGGAGCCGCCGTCGGCAGTTGACGTCATCGCCGGCGCCCGGCGACTGGCCGTGCTGGAGGGCGTCGGCGACCACGAGAACCTCGGCGCGCTGTTCCGCAACGCGGCCGCGCTGGGGGTCGACGGCGTCCTTCTGGGCGCGGGCTGCGCGGACCCGCTGTACCGTCGCAGCGTGCGAGTCTCCATGGGACACGTGCTCGCCGTCCCGTTCACGACGCTGACGCCCTGGCCGGACGGGCTGAAGCTCTTGCGTGACAACGGCTTCTCTGTGATGGCGCTCACGCCGGCGGGGACTGTCGAACTGTCCTCAGTGTCCGTGCCCGCGAAGGCCGCGGTGCTCCTGGGCTCGGAAGGCCCTGGCCTGACACCGGAAGCGGTCGCGGCCTCGGACGTGGCGGTGCGCATCCCCATGTCCAGCGACGTGGACTCACTCAATGTGGCGACGGCCGGCGCGGTCGCCTTCTACGCGCTGAGCGCGACTCGGTAGTTTGCGGAGCGTGTCGATGTCGGGGATCCAGTTACGTGCGAACGGCGAACGTGCCGTGCTGGTGGACGGCGAGGGTTCGGCGGTGACCGAGCCGGCCCGGCTGCCGCTTGGCGCGGACCTGACCGACGCGCTCCACGAGTGGGCGAAGGTCGCCGCCGCCGTGGGCCGTGCCGAGCCGGGGCCCGGGGCGAGCCATGCGGTCGTGTCCCGGCGCGGCCTGCAGCTGGCGGGGCGGGTGGCGACGTCGTTGGGCGTGAACGTGCTGTACGTCGACCCGCTGTCCGGCGCGGAGTCGATGGTGGAGCCGTTGCGGCTGCCCCCGGAGGAGCGCCCGCCGCGCCCACCGCTGCCACCGGAGCCGGTGCCGTGGCCGACCGGGCTGGCGGTGACGGTGGCGAGCCTCGTGCTGACCGTCGTGACGGTGGTGACCCTGGCCGCGACTCTCGCGGAGACGTACTCGCTGCTGGCCCTTGCCTCGAACATCGTGGTGACGGCCGGGCTGCTGCCGTCACTGTGGCTGATCCACCGCCAGCAGATCTGGCGCTGGGTCTCCTACGGCGTGGCGGTGGGGCTGGGTCTGGCCTGGCTGGCCCTCCCGTTCGTGCTGTTCTGACGCCGCCGGCCGGCTGCCCCGAGGGATCCCCGGGGCAGCACGGTCAGGCCAGCGACTCCAGCCAGGTGCGGTGCAGGGCGGCGAAGCGGCCGCCGCGGCCCTCGATCAGGTCCTCGGGTGAGCCGTCCTCCACGATGCGGCCGCCCTCGACCACGAGCACCCGGTCCGCGATCAGGACTGTCGACAGGCGGTGGGCGATGATCAACGCGGTCCGGTCGGCCAGCACCGACTCCAGCGACCGCTGCACCGCCCGTTCCGTCGGCACGTCCAGGCTCGACGTCGCCTCGTCCAGGACCAGCACCGACGGGTCCGCCAGGAACGCGCGCGCGAACGCCACCATCTGCCGCTGACCGGCGGACAGCCGGCCGCCGCGCTTGCGGACGTCCGTGTCGTAGCCCTCCGGCAGCGCCTCGATGAAGTCCGCGCCCACCTCGGCCGCCGCCGCCTCGATCTCGGCCCGTGTCGCCGCCGGCCGGCCCAGCGCGATGTTGTCCGCCACCGAACCCGCGAACAGGAAGTTCTCCTGCGTGACCGTGACGACCTCGTGCCGCAGTTCGGTGTCCGCCAGGTCCCGCAGCGAGACGCCGTCGAGCAGCACCGCGCCCGCCGACGGGTCGTAGAACCGCCCGACCAGCTTCGCGATCGTCGACTTCCCCGCACCCGTCGCACCCACCAGCGCGACCGTCTGACCCGCGGGGATGTGCAGGTCGAACGTCGGCAGCACCACCGGCGTGGTCGGCGCGTACCGGAACTCCACGCCCGCGAAGTCGATCCCGCGGCCGGACGTCCTGGCCGGGAGAGCCTGGGGAGCCTCGGGCTCCACCACCGTCGGCTCCTCCTCCAGCACGCCCGAGATCTTCTCCAGCGCCGCGATCGCCGACGTGTAGGAGTTCGCGAACATCGCGAGCTCGTCCAGCGGGTCGTAGAACCGGCGCAGGTACAGGGTGAACGCCGTCAGCACGCCCAGCTCCAGCCCGCCGTCGATCACCCGGACCGCGCCGATCGCCAGCACCAGGGCGAGCGACAGGTTGCCCACCCACCGGACGGTCATCGTGAACCGCGCGACCACGACCAGGGCCTGCTTGTTCGCCTCGCGGAAGCGGTCGTTCAGCTCGGCCATGATCTTCTCGTTGCGGTCCTCGCGGCGGAACGCCTGCACGGCCCGCATGCCGTTCATGGTCTCCACGAACTGCACGATGATCTTCGCGATCGCGCCGCGGGTGCTCCGGTACGCGTGCCGCGAGCTGAGGTAGAACCACCTGGTCACCCAGATCAACGGCACCAGGCCGGCCAGCACGATCAGCGCCAGCGGCACGTCGAGCACGAGCAGCATCACCGCGATGCCCACCACTGACAGGACCGCCGTCAGCAGGCCGTCGATGCCGTCCTCCAGCAGGTCGTGCAGCGAGTCGATGTCGCTGGTCATCCGCGAGATGACCTTGCCGGACGTGTACTTCTCGTGGAACGCGATCGACAGCCGCTGCGCGTGGCGGAAGATCCGCTGCCGCAGGTCGACCAGCACGTCCTGGCCGAACCGGCCGGCGACCTTGAGGAACGCGAACCGCGTGCCCGCCGAGCCCAGCCCCGACGCCAGGTACACCCCGACGCACCAGGCCAGCACCGTCGTGTCGCCCCTGAGGGCGTCCGGGATGCCGGTGTCGATGGCGACCGCGATCACGACCGGGCCGGCCAGCGTCAGCAGGTTCTCCAGCACCACCACGGCGAGCGCAAGCAGCGCCGTGCCCAGCCGGGGCCGAACCAGCGAGACGAGCAGCCGGCGGGACCGCTTCTGCAGGCGGCTGCCGACCAGCGCGTTCAGCTCCTCGTTGTCCTCGGCGGCTACTCCGCGCCAGTCCTCTTCCGTCGGGGTGCTCATGCGACCACCTCGTCCCGCTCGTCGTCCATGGTGGACAGCAGGGACCGGTACTTCTCGTTCGTGGCAAGCAGGTCCGAGTGCCGGCCGACCGCGGTGATCCGGCCGTCGGACAGCATCGCGACCCGGTCCGCCAGCTGGACCGTGCTCGGGCGGTGCGCCACCACGAGGCCGGTGACGTCGCTCAGGACGCTGCGCAGCGCGTGCTCGACCTCCGCCTCGGTGTGCACGTCCAGAGCGGACAGCGGGTCGTCCAGCACCAGCACCGACGGCCGGCCGACCACCGCGCGGGCCAGCGCCAGCCGCTGTCGCTGCCCGCCGGACAGCGACAGCCCCTGCTCGCCGATGCGGGTGTCGAGGCCCCACGGCAGGTCCTCGACGAAGTCCGCCGACGCGACCTGAAGCGCCTGCCGCACGTCGGCTTCCGTCGCCTGGGTGGCGCCGAGCGCGACGTTCTCGCGCACGCTGGCGGAGAACAGCACCGGCTCCTCGAACGCGGTCGCGACCGTGTCCCGCAGGTCCGTGAGGTCCAGGTCGCGCACGTCGACGCCGTCGACGGTGATCCGGCCGCCGGTGACGTCCGCGAGCCGCCCGACCAGCGCGGTCAGGGTCGTCTTGCCGGAGCCGGTGGCGCCGACCAGCGCGACCGTCTCGCCGGGCCGCAGGTCGAGGTTGACCCCCTTGAGGACCTCCTCGTCGGCGCCCGGGTACGCGAAGCTGACGTTCTCGAACCGGACGTGCCCGCGGCCGTTCGCCGGGAGCTTGCGCGGTTCCGCGGGGCTGGTGATCGTCACCTCGGCGTCCCGGACCTCCCAGTAGCGGGCGGCCGCGGTCGCGGCCTGGTTGGACTCGGCGAGCAGCCAGCCGATCGAGTCGGTCGGCCAGCGCAGGTAGGTGGCGACCGCGACGCCGGCGACCAGCGTGCCGACGGTCATCGACCCGTCGACGATCGCGAACGTGCCGAACAGCAACTGGCCGCCGATGGCGATCTCCGGCAGCACGATGATCGCCGCCCAGAGCAGGCCGACCGTGTGCACCTTGCGCAGCTCGGTCTTCCGGAGTTCGCGGGCCTCCCGCGTGAACTTGTCGGCCAGGTGCCGCCCACGCCCGAACGCCTTGAGCACGCGGATGCCGAGCACCGACTCCTCGACGGTCGTGGCGAGGTCGCCGGTCTGGTCCTGGGCGCGGCGGGCGAGGACCGCGTACTTCGACTCGTACAGCGTGGAGATGCCGATCAGCGGCGCCGCGCACACCAGCGAGATGAGGCCGAGGATCGGGGACAGGAAGAACAGGACGACGAGCCCGACCACCAGCGTCACGCTGTTGACCACCAGGAAGATGAACGCGAACGCGATGAACCGTCTCAGGGTCGACAGGTCGGACACGGCCCTGGACAGCAGTTGGCCGGACTGCCACCGGTCGTGGAACGCGATCGGCAGTCGCTGCAGGTGGTGGTAGAGGTCGTCGCGCAGGCGGGCCTCGACCGTGGTGCTGGGCTCGGCGATCATCCGGCGGCGAAGGTAGAACAGGACGGCCTCACCGGTGCCGAGCACGGCGACGGCGATGATGAGTATGGCCAGGTCGTCGGTGGTCCGGTGCGCGACGGGTCCGTCCAGGATGCGCTGGATCAGCAGCGGGATGGACAGCCCGCACGCGAGCGCGCCGAACGTCGCCACCCCGGAGCCGATCATGCGGCCGCGGACCGGTCTGAGGTATTCACCGAGTCGCCGTAGTGCGTGGATGTTCGTGCTACGGGCAGGTTGACGTGACTGAGTTGTGCTCATGATCTCCCCACGGTGCCTCTCTCGACGGTAGGCGAGCGGCTCCGGAACGGCATCTGGTTTTCCCGACCTCCCACCCCCAACCCTGCGCCCTCAACCACACTGGAGGTCAACCCTGCGGGATCATTCGGACATGACACGACCGGAAGCGGTCCGCTTCCTACGGACCCAGGCGACGATGGCGTTCCCCGAGGGTCGGCTGCTGGCACTGCGGGAAGGCCAGCTGTACGTACTGGCCCCGGACGGCTGGACCCGCCTGCGCACCGAACGTCCCCGCGGCTCCACCTGGCTGACCCGCGAGGAGGCCGAGGACTGGTGCGAGAACCAGGCCTGGCCCCTCCACCTCCTGAACGAGGTCCCCCACCCCGGCCACGTCTAAC
This sequence comes from Actinophytocola sp., assembly GCF_035634895.1. Taxonomy (GTDB): domain Bacteria; phylum Actinomycetota; class Actinomycetes; order Mycobacteriales; family Pseudonocardiaceae; genus Actinophytocola. The sequence goes on from NZ_DASQCC010000207.1 coordinate 16,459, forward strand.
CCGCCCCACCCGCGAGTCCCGCGTTCAAACACCGCGAGTCCCGCGTTCACACATGGCGAGTTGCGGTTTCGTGCAGATCACGTCTGCACGAAACCGCAACTCGGTGTGTCCGAACGCGGGACTCGCGAGGGTTCAGCGGTTGCTGCGGGTGCCCAGTAGGACGTCTTCCCAGGACGGGACGCTGGGACGGGCCTTGCGGCCCTTCTTCTTCGGGGCCGGCGCGGGTGGTGCCGGGGCAGCCTTCGCGGCTGGTTCTTGTGGGGTTGTTTCCTCGGGCATGATGGTCGGGATGGCCTGCTGGCCGGGCTCCTCTTCTGCTGGCGCGGCCGGGCTTGCTGCTGGCGAGGCGGTGCCTGCCACGGCCGGTTCGTTCTGGGTCGACTTGGTCGGGCGCCCTGGGCGCGACTGGGTGGTTTCCGATGCCGGTGGGGACGGCGGGGAAGTCTTCGCCGCCGGCTCGGCAGTGCCAGCCGGGGACTTGGTGGTGCCGGTCGAGGGCTTGGCAGTGCCGGCTGGGGAATCGGCGGTGCCAGCCGGGGCACTGGCGGTGCCGGCCGCGGGCTTGGCGGTGCTGGCCGGTGAATCCGTGGTGCCGGCCGGGGGCTCGGTCACCGTTGCGTGAGCGGCGATCTCGGCCGATTCGTCGGCGGCCTTCTTCGCTGCGGCTTCCTTGGCGGAGGTGCCTTGGGCGGCGCGCTCGGCAGTCTCCTTGGCCGCGGCATCCTTCGCGGCGGCCTCGCGGGCTGCCTCCTTGGTTGCAGCTTCCTTGGTTGCAGCTTCCTTGGCGGCGGCCTCTTGAGCTGCGGCCTCTTGAGCTGCGGCTTCGCGCTCGACGGTCTCGCGGGCCTCCTTGTCGGCGGCTTCCTTGTCGGCGGCTTCGCGTGCTGCCGCTTCGCGCGCCTCGGCCTCGCGGGCGGCCGCTTCCCGGGCCGCTGCCTCACGCGCCGCTGCCTCACGGGCTTCGGCTTCGCGGGCTTCCTTGTCGGCGGCCTCGCGAGCGGCGGCTTCCTTGGCGGCTGCTTCTCGGGCCGCGGCTTCCTTCGCGGCGACCTCCCGCTCAGCCGCCTCCCGCTCAGCGGCCTCGCGTGCCGCCTGCTCGGCGGCTTCGCGCTCGGCGGCTTCGCGAGCGGCGACCTCGCGCGCCGCCGCTTCCTGCTCAGCGGCTTTGCGCGCGGCCTCCTGAGCCGCCGCTTCCCGGGCGGCAGCCTCACGGGCCGCTGCCTCATGGGCAACAGCCTCACGTGCGGCAGTCTCGCGTGCGACAGTCTCGCGTGCGACAGCGTCGCGGGCAGCAGCGTCGCGGGCAGCAGCTTCACGAGCAGCAGCTTCACGAGCGGCTGCGTCGCGGGCGGCTGCCTCTCGGGCGGCGGCTTCGCGCGCCGCGGCCTCACGGGAAGGGCCGGCGGTCTCCTGGCCTGGGCTGTACGGGTCGTGATAGCCGGCGCGGGCAGGCGGGGGCGCGGCCGGGTCCTGGCGGTAGTCCTGCGGGTACTGCCGGTACACCTCGTGCTCGGGGATCGGCCGGTACGGCTCCGGGTGGCGCGAGTACCGGTACGGGTCGTCCACCGGCAGTTCCTGCTGCTCGGGGGCGCCGCCGGTCAGCTCGAAGTCCTGGACGTAGTCCGGCTCCTCGCGCCGTGACTCCTCGGTCCGGCGGGGTGAGTCGCCGCCGTTGACGGCCTGGCGCCGGACGTCGGACACCTGCAGCGCCTGCGCGGCCAGCTCCGTCACCGGGCGGACGGTGCGCAGCTGCCGGTTCGGGTTCGGGTCCATCAGGTCCAGGGCGTGATCGTCCAGTGGCGTCACGGTGCCGCCGTGGGCGCCGGGGTGAAACGACCAGTGGGCGTGGTTGTTCGAGCGGCCCGCGGTCCACGTGAGCTGGACGACCCACTTGCCGTCCTCGCCCTTCCACGAGTCCCACACGGCGGCCAGGTAGTCCTGGCCGCGCGCGACGAAGGCCTGGGAGACGACCTCGCCCAGCTCCTGCACGTCGGGCCCGTCCTCGCGCACGGGGTGCGCACGCTGCGCCAGCTCGGCGGTGCGCGACCGCTCGAGCAGGACAGGGTACGCGAAGCGCTCCACCTTCTCCGGTGGCACGCCGGCCGCGGCCGCGACCTGCTCTACTGACTCTCCCGCACGGATGCGGGACTGGATCTCACGAGGACGCATCTGGCTCTCCAGCTCGATGGCGATCTGGCCGAGTCGGGTGATGTCTCCTCTGGCCGCCGCACGCAGTCGCTCGTCCGCTGGGACCTGGAAACGTTCGCCGCGGTCGGACTCGAGGATGACGATCTTGCCATCCTCCCCGAGCCCCACGACCCGCAGCGCACGCATCGCGGCCTCCTCGAGCGACCTGAACAGACTTCACCTCGCCAGCTGCTCACGTTAGTTCGGCGAGTCCTCTTGACGTGCTAGGCGCGCCGAGTACCGTTCAGGATCTTGCCTGCTAGCGGGTCACCCACGCCAGGGCAGTCCGGTGATCTTCTCGTAGGCGTCGACGTAGCGCGCGCGGGTCGCCGCGACCACCTCCGCGGGAATCTCCGGCGCGGGTGGGTTCTTGTCCCAACCCGTGCTCACCGCCCAGTCGCGCACGAACTGCTTGTCGTACGCGTGTTGCGGACGCCCCGGCGCCCACTCGGCCGCGGGCCAGAACCGGGACGAGTCCGGGGTCAGCACCTCGTCCGCCAGCGTCAGCACGCCGGCACTGTCCACACCGAACTCCAGCTTGGTGTCCGCGACGATGATCCCGTTCTCGGCGGCACGGGCGGCGCCCCGGCGGTACACCTCCAGCGTCAGGTCCCGCAGCCGCGTGGCCGTCGACAGGCCGACGGCCGCGGCAACGTCCTCGAACGTCGCGGGGGCGTCGTGACCACCGTCGGACACCTTGGTCGTCGGCGTGAAGACCGGCTCGGCCAGCCGGGAGCCCTCGACGAGCCCGCGCGGCAGCGGCACACCGGAGACCGCGCCGGTCGCCTGGTACTCCTTGAGGCCGGAGCCGGCCAGGTACCCGCGGGCGATGCACTCGAACGGCACCATCTCCAGGCGCCGGCAGCGCACGGCCCGGCCCTCGAACTCCGGCGGCACGTCGGTCGCCGACACCAGGTGGTTGGGCACGATGTCGGCCAGCCGGGCGAACCACCACACGGACAGCTGCGTCAGGAGGGCGCCCTTGTCCGGGATGGGTGTCGGCAGCACGACGTCGTACACCGACACCCGGTCCGAGGCCACCAGCAGCAGGTCGTCGCCGTCCGTGTAGATCTCGCGGACCTTGCCGCTGTAGACGTGTTGCATCGCTAGATGCGCTCCACCAGCCAGTCGACGCACTTCGTCAGCGCGGTGACGTCGTCCGGGTCGACGGCCGGGTACGTCGCGACGCGCAGCTGGTTGCGGCCCAGCTTGCGGTACGGCTCGACGTCGACGATCCCGTTGGCCCGCAACGCCTTGGCGATCACGGCGGCGTCGGTGCCCTCCGCGAAGTCGATCGTGGCGACGACGTTCGACCGGTGCGCCGGGCTCGCCACGAACGGCGTCGCGAACTCCGACGCGTCGGCCCAGTCGTAGAGGCGGCGGGCCGACTCCGCGGAGCGGCCGACCGTCCAGGGGAGGCCGCCGTTGGACAGCATCCAGTCGAGCTGGTCGGCCATCAGGAACAGCGTGGCGATGGACGGCGTGTTGTACGTCTGGTCCTTGAGCGAGTTCTCCAGCGCCGTCGGCAGGGACAGGAACTCCGGCACCCAGCGGCCGTTCGCGCCGATCTCCGCGACCCGCTCCAGCGCGACCGGGCTCATGAGCGCGAACCACAGGCCGCCGTCGGACGCGAAGCCCTTCTGCGGCGCGAAGTAGTACACGTCGTAGTCCTCAGCGTCGACCGGCAGGCCGGCCGCCGCGGAGGTCGCGTCGATCGCGACCAGCGCCGAGTCCGAACCGGACGGCCGGGACACCGGCACGGCCACCCCGGTCGAGGTCTCGTTGTGCGCCCAGCCGACCACGTCCGCGCCCTCGGCGTAGGCGATCTCCGGCGCGGTGCCCGCCTCGGCCTTCACGACCACGGGTTCCTTGAGGTAGGGCGTGGTCACGGCCTTGGCGAACTTCGAGGAGAACTCACCGAACGTGAACGCCTGCGCCTGCTCGCGCACCAGGCCGAACGCCAGTGCGTCCCAGAACGCCGTGGTGCCGCCGTTGCCCAGCACGACCTCGTAGTCCTCGGGCAGCGAGAACAGCTCGCGCAGACCGGAGCGAACCCGTCCGACCAGCGACTTCACCGGCTTCTGGCGGTGTGACGTGCCCAGCAGCGCGCCACCCTCGGCGGCGAGCCTGGCGAGCTGCTCGGGCCGCACCTTGGACGGACCGGAGCCGAACCGGCCGTCGGCGGGCTTGATGTCGGCGGGAAGCACTAGTTCGGTCGAGGTCTGCGTCATAGGACGGCTTCTCTCCACGTGAGGGGGTCATCGGGGCGGCGCCGTTGCCACCCGTCAGTCTCCCTCACGGGCTGCGAGCATGACTTGGGGGCCGGTGGTGTCCTGCGCCACTGCGGTTGGTGCGGGCGGCAGCTTCACCGTCACCCACAGTCCACCGCCCGGGTTCGGCGTCGCCGACACGCCACCGTCGTGCGCGTGTGCGACCGAGCGGACGATCGAGAGGCCCAGGCCGGCGCCGGTGCGGTGGGCCGTGCGGTCCCGGTCGAGCCGGCGGAACGGCTCGAACAGGGCGTTCACCTGGTCGGGTGGGACTTTCGGGCCGGTGTTGACGACCACGAGCGCCGGATGCTCGCCGACCTCGACGGTGACCGAGCCACCACGCGAGTTGTAGTGGATCGCGTTCTGCACGAGGTTCGTGACCAGGCGTTCCAGCAGCTCGGGGTCGCCGGGCACGGTCCGCGGGGCGAGCCGCGGGGTCAGCGTGACGCCGGCGTCGTCGGCCAGGTGGCGGGTGCCGTCCAGGACCGAGACCACCACCTGGTCGAGCCGGACCGGCACCCGGCTGCTGAGGCCTCGATCACTCCGTGCGAGCAGTAGCAGTCCCTCGATCAGGCGCTCGGTGCGCTCGTTCGTGTGGAGCAGGTGCGAGCCGAGCCGCATGAGCTCAGGGCTGGCGGTCGGGTCGGC
>NZ_DASQCC010000208.1:0-7668 GCF_035634895.1 Actinophytocola sp.
CATAGATGACCTGCCTGTCGAGCAAACCGTGCTCCTGGCGGAACTGCTTCGCGGCCGCAGCGGACGGCGCAAGTACGACGACCTGGTGACCGCGGTCCCCTTGTGCCCGATCGACCACGGTATCGATCGGCTCGTACACCAGCCCGTTGTCGCCGAGCTCCACACACAACGGCTCCCGGTCAGCGACCGGAATGCCCTTCAAGGCCTCGTTTCCGCTCATGGCTCACCACCTCCTGTTGACGACCCCACCGCCGCGGCCGCCGAGCTGTGGAGCCTCGGCGGCCGCGGTGGACCCGGAGCCGATCCCGGGTACCGGCGCATCATTTGTTGGAGCCCTGACCAGCGCAGACGCGCCTTTCATGATCCACACCGACCCCCGGTCAGCCTGGCCTGATGTCACGGGGGGATTTTTGCCAGAAGACCGGCGGGGTCTTCTTTCCGCACGTAGAGGGACTCGCACCCGGGGGTGGTTGTCGACCATGCATGATCAACTTAGGTCGCCTCGTCAGTCCACTGTGGATATATCCACAGTGGACGCTAGAGACCGCGTGCGTCAACGCTCAGGTGGCCGCGGTACACGACGGGCCGCGGCTGGCCCCGAACCGCGTTGCCCCTGATCCCGCCCTCGCTGCGGTTGCACTTCTCGTGCTCCGGTCCGCGCCACTGACGCCGCTCGTCGTGGCCGAGGTCCCATGCCTCGCCCGGCCAGATCCACCGCGTCGGCATCAGACACTGGACGGCACGGCACCGCAGCGCCCCCTCCGCTCGCTCGTGCTCGCCGCCCTCGCGCTGGATCCTCACCCAACGGTCCCGCTCACGCTGGTGGTCCGCGCCGTACCCGCGTTCGGTGGTGGTGCCCCTGCTCCGCTTCGGCATCGCTGCACCCTCCGCGTGCTAGGACGGCCGGTCGGTGCCTACTCCCCCTGCGGCACCGACCGGCCGCCGCCGGATCACCTCAGGCGCTCGGTGGCGATCTGGTGGTAGTGACCCGACATCTCGATGCCCACGAACTTCCGGCCCTCGGCGAGTGCGGCCTCGCCGGTCGTGCCCGACCCGGCGAACGGGTCGAGCACGGTGCCGCCGGGTGGGCAGATCTTGACCAGCTCGCGCATGACGTCGAGCGGCTTCTGGGTGATGTGCTTGCGGTCCTTGCCGCGCGGTTGGCTGCCGGTCAGCAGGCCGGGCAGGTAGACCGGGTTGCGGTCGGCGAGCACCGCGCCGTGCGTTCCCCACAGCAGGTACTCGGTGGACTGGGCGAACCCACCTCGGCGAGGCCGGGCGATCGGCTTGTTCCACACCACGATGCCCCGCCATGTCCAGCCGGCCGCCTGCAGCGCGTCCGAGGTGGTAGGCAGCTGGCGCCAGTCGGTGAATACCAGCGCCGGCGCGCCCGGCCCGGCGACCCGGTAGCACTCGGCCAGCACCAGCGTGAGCCATGCGAGGTAGCCGCGCTGGTCGCGGTTGTCGCCCTCGAAGTCGGCCAGCTCATGGCCGGCGTCGCTGCTGACGTACTTGTCGCGGGCGCTCTGCGTGCGCCGCTCGGACGGGGTGCGGCCGCCGGAGTTGTACGGCGGATCAGTGATCACCGCGTCGACCGCGCCGGCCGGCAGCGTGCCAAGCACGGACAGCGCGTCGCCTCGGTGCACCTGGGCTGAGGACACAAGACTCCCCTTAGGTCTGGTGACCCGGGGGAGGAAGATCACGAACGAGCGGGTGACGCAGGACGAATTATGCCGGTCTACCGCACTTCGGGGCAGACGTCATCCGCCTGCTGATCGTGATGATAAGCCATGGCGAGCAAGCCACGGAGCAGGTGGATCACCCTGGGCGTGTCGAGCGCCGTCGCAGTGGTCAGAATGCGTACCCGCCATTGACATGCGACGCTCGGCCTCATGAACGAGAGCCTCGACTGGTCTGATCAACAGCGGCTCATGCGGGCAGCCGACGACGAACACGGCGTGAGCCCACCGCAGCACGCCATCACCGAGGAAGATGTCCGCCAGTTCCCGGACCACTTCCTCAACGGCGCCGGCCAGTTCGCCGCCGAGCAGTCCCTCGGCGAGCACACGCTCACTGCGTTGGCGGAGGAACTGCTGCAGGAGGGTTGATACATTCCTTGCCCCGGTTGCGCGGCTTCATCTCGCGGGCGAGCACCAGCAGGTCGCCGAACCGGTACGGCCAGCGCCCGTCGTGGACCTCGACGCGGCCGTCCCGCTTCCAGGCCGCGATGTTGTTCCCGGTGATCTTCTTGTCGAGCAGCCAGGACAGCACCGGCGCAGCCTCGGCCGCGGTCACCAGCTGGCCGTCCAACTCGCGGGACAGCCACTCCTGGCGGACCTGGACGTCGTGCACCGTGCCGCAGTCCCGGCACCGCACCTGCGGCCGGCCCTTCGTCGCGTACAGCTGCCCGTCGCAGCGCAGCGGCTCCTCGTCCGGGTCAAAGTCGTCGCCCACCTCGAGCGGCTCCATGCACTGGCCCGCGTACACCTTGTCCGGCGCCCTGTCGATCACCCGCTCAGCATCCCGGACCACCCCGCGGATGCCCGACGACAGTTCGGCGGTGACGAACACCGCGGTCACGGCGGCCGCCGCCCACCGAGCGATCGCTGAAGGGTCGTCAACGGGCAGCGGGAGATCCGGCCGTTGGTCGGCGATCAACCGGGCCCACGTCGACAGCTCGTTGCGCATCCGGTGCGCCACCGCGCTCGCCCGCGCGTGGTATGGGACCGGCGTCTCGCTGGCCTTGCCACCGGCCGGCGTCGAGCCGCCCGACTTACTCAGCCGGGCCACCGTCGTCTGCAGCTCCTCCCACAGGCCCGGGCGCTCGTCGACCGCCTCTGCGATCACCTCCGCACCGCCCGGCAGTCGCCGGCGGTGATGACGAACGCGCTGCAGCCCGCCCGAGGCGATCGACATCAGCAGGCACTGGACGTCGTGGACGTGGGCGCACCCGAGCACGGTGCACTGGCGGTCGGTCAACGGAGCCTCCACTTAACCGGGGCCAGGCGCATGGAGCACCACCGGCCCGCCGAGGTGAGGTAGTGCAAGAAGGTGTCGTCCAGGAAGGCCTGGGCGCAGATCACGCCGTATAGGTCGCGGGCCAACTGCGGCTCCACGTAGACCGCCCTGTGCTCGCGCGTCACCGGGACCACCACCGACGCCACCACGGCTGCTTGGGCTCGTCAGCACTCCAGGACTGCCCACCGCACCGATGCCAGCCCGCGTGCCCGTGCGCCAGTTCGCACCACGTCCGCTCGCCGCCGGGAACGACGCGCGGCGCCTCGTTCCCGCACATGCCGGCCTGCTTGTCCCAGTCGACGAGCTCGTCGACGATCACCTGGTCGGCGCTAGGCCCGCGACGCGACAGCCGGTGCGGTCGCGACGGGGGGTTAACCATCTGTCGCGCGCGCGTGGACAGTTCGACGTCCTGGTCGGCGTACATCGCCCGGACCGTCGACTCCTGCCAGGGGGTCAGTGTCAGCCCCGCCTGCTCGGTGAGGTCGAGCACGGCGGCCGCCGGCCCGCTCGCCAACGGCGGCAACGCTCTGGCGTCGCACTCGGCTAGCACGCGGTCGATGTGCATGATCAGGACATCCACCCGGCTCATCGCCCCACCTCCTTCGGTTCTGGTCTCAGACCGTGGTTGCTCAAATCCATCAGGTCGTCAGCTCGCCGGATCGCCGCGTTCGGCGGCACCCCCCGGCCTACGAGCCGGTCGAAGAAGCGCTGCCACTCGGCATCCCACGCGCTCTGCTCCGACGTTGTCGGGGTCCGGGCCGCGGTCAACCGGTCCCGCCATGCGTCGTCGTCCTCGGTCACCGGGTCACCTCCTGGCTCTCGTCGATCGTCTGGACCAGGTGCGGCTTGCACACCAGGCACGGCACCGGGCGATCGGCGTTCCGGTCGATCCAGCCGCGCCGGCACCGGTGTGGCCGCTCGACCGGGGTGTCGTCCTCTTCGATCGGTTCGCCGTAGCGGTCATGGGGCACGGGGCTCACCTCCAGCTGGTGCGGTAGCGGTGGTTGGTGGGGAGTCCCGGTCAGGTGGGCGGCCTGCGTGATAGGGCCCGAACTTCGGTGCGTAGGGCGACGGATGTACCGAGGTTCGAAGGGTGTCGGGAGGGCCTATAGCTGTGCCGGTACCCGCCCCGTCCCGTCCCGGAGAGGTCGAGACCTGCGACAGGCTGGCGTCCTGTCGCAGGTCAGCAGACAGATCTGCGCCCTGATCCGGGCGTGGTCGCGGGTCGGGAGCTACGACGAGAGCTGTGACGGGACCTGCGACGGTCGCAGCTCCGGACGTAGGTCCGTCGCAGGTCTCGTCGTAGGTCTGACGCGGCTCCGGCAGGCTGCCGGGCACCGGCAGTAGCGCCATGTCGGCCTGCTCCGGGGTGCGCTTGTTCTTGCGGTTGTTGCAGCCCCGGCAGGCCACCACGAGGTTGTTGATGCCGTCGGCGACCTCCGGGTCGACATGGTCGAAGGTCAGCCCGTCGTCGGAGGTGCGGTCGCTGTGCGCGCAGTGCTTGCCGCAGTACCGGCACATGTCCCGGTCCCGGTCGCGCACGGCCTGCTTCAGCTTCGCGTTGCGCAGCTCCGCCTTCTTCGCCCGCTGGACGTCGACCTCGGAACGGGACGGGTTGCGGTCGAGGAAGTCGTGCAGGGCGAACTGCATGTCCGGCGGCCACGCGCGGCCCTCCAGACAGCGGCACTCCGGCGCCTGGCCGTCCTCTCCGAGCGTGTGCAGCAGTGGCTGGCGGTCGAACCGGGCGCGCAGTAGCCGGGCCAGGGTGCGCTTCGTGCCGTACATGTCGACCACGAAGTGCGGCAGGAAGCCGTTCGAGCCGTCCGCCGAGCACCAGGTGAGCAGCATCGTCCACACACCCACCGCGGCCGCGCGCTGGTCCTTCGCGCGCTCCCCGGTCACCCCGTCATCGATCAGGCCGAGGATCTTCATCGACAAGATCATCTTGTCGTCGATGCGCAGCCACGCCATCAGCGACCACCGCCCAGAGTGGACGGCGACACGAGCCGGAAACCGTTGTCTGCTCGGTCCGGATAGACCGCCGGGCATACGGCGACGCCGCGAGAACAAGATCGTTCTCGCGGCGGCCGTGGCACCCAGAACTGTGGCATCACCCGGCCTCTGCCCCATCCCGGAGCGCCCGCTCGGCCCGCAGCCTCTGGTCGGCGTTGTGCATCTCCTCGTTCAGCAGCCTCCGGAACATGACCGGGTACATCTCCTGCAGGCGAATCCCGGCCAACCGACGGGCCTTCTGGTACGCCCTGTTCCGCTCCCGGTTCCCGTCGAAGTGCTCCCGCCGGTGCGCGGCGTTCGCCTCCCGACACCGCCCGCACGGCCGCTGGTTCTTCCGCCGGTGCGCGAGATAGCCATTCCGCGTCCCGCATCCGGTCTTCGGGCTCACCACCGTCACGCCGTCGATCACCGCCCGACCGCCCAGATGATCCGGACACCCGCAGCGGCGCACCGGGTCGCCGGTCGCCTCGCACAGCGCGATCTCGATGTCGGTCATGACTGCACCTCGGCAGCCCCGGAGACCGGCTTGAGCGGCTCGACGCACACCTGGCGCGATCCGGAAACGTGCGTCGTGGTGATAGTCATCACGCCGCAGAACGGCGAGACGATCACCGGTCACCGTCCTGGTTGGGCATGCCGGCCGCAGCGAACAGGTCTGGCACGGCCAGTCGCTCGGCGGCGCGCTCGAGGTACGGCTCGTCACCCTCGATGCAGATAGCTCGTCGGCCGAGTTGACGAGCCGTGAGCCCGGCCGCGCACGAACCGGCGAACAGGTCGAGCACCAGGCCGCCCAGCGGTACGGCGTACTCGATCAGCGGGGCGAGCACAGGGCCTGGCTTCTCGGTCGGGTGGATCGCGCGGCCGTGCATCGACCGGGCGCGGATCACGGATGTGAGCAGCCGAGGGCCACCGTCGACGCTGGAGTAGGCGGACCGCCCGATATCGCCGGTGTGTGGCGGCCGCTGCTTGCGCCGCACCGTGCGCGCCCGCGCGTCGTTGGTGACCGGCACCTCGCGGTACACCTCGGACCATGGACCGCGATACCAGTGCGCCATGAGCTCGTGGACTCGGCGGATCCGGTCGGTGTGGAAGCTGGACCCGTTGTGCTTCTCCCACACCGCGGTGTCGACATCGAACTCGCCCACGGTGTCGTGGCTCAGCTTCCAACCCCCAGCAGCGAACTCGGGGCCGCGTTCCATGAACATGCGCAACGACCCGAAGCACCACATCGACCGGGCGTGCTCGGCCGCCAACGTGGGCCAGCCAGCCGGCCACCGGTCCCACGCGAGAGAGGTCTCGTCGTACGGTGGATCCGCGATCACCGCATCGGCTTGCACGCCGAGCTCAGGCAGAACCGTGCGGACGTCGCCGAGGTACAGCGTCACGAGGTCATCGGCGTAGTACGGCTTGATCACGCGCCATCACCGCCCTGGTTGGGCGTGCCGGCCAGCGGGCCCGCTGCGGCAAACATCTCGCCGTGGTTGTTGATGATGTCCAGCCACTGGATGACGTCGAGCACGTTCTTGTCGGGGCCATACCGGATGTAGGTGCTGTCCGAGGTGTGGCAGCCGCGGTTGTGGGCCTTCCACATGCTCGACAGGCCGTTCACCTTGCGGCCGAAATGGACCCGCTTGCCACGCGCCAGCGCAGCCTCGATCACCAACTGGGACGGTCGGCCGAGCTTCCATTCGTCGCCGCCACCGATGAACACCACGTCGACCAAGTCCCACGGGATCATGCCCGGCGCCTCGCTGCCCTCCTGGGCGACGAACGCCGCGGGGAAGCCGAGCGAGCGGATCACCGGCAGCCACGGCAGCGACCGCTTCAGCGTGGCCACCGAGTCCCCGCGGCCGAGGTCTGGGCGGAACACGTCCGGCGCGACCGCGAACAGGCAGCGGTCGGCGTACGGCGCCAGCGACTCCAGGAAGCTGATCCACTTCCCGTAGCCCGGCCAGCCGTCGCCGTAGCAGCCGTTGTCGCACGCGAACACCACGTCGTCCGGCAGCTTGTTGCCCTGCTTCGGTGTCATCATCGCCCCGAAGTCATCGCGTGCGGCCATGTGCTTACGCACCAACTCGGTCGAGGGGTTGCCGAGGTACAGCACGCCGGCGCACCACCTTCCGCCACGCCCACGGCGCGCCGTGCCGCACGAGCAGGTAAGCCGCGGTGCAGTAGCCGGCCTTGACCAGCAGCTGGCCGGCGAACGCGTCACCGGTCAGGTCGAACGGCGCCCACCACAGGAACAACCAGGTATCCGCGGCCGCGCCCGCCGTGTTCGACACGACCACCGCCAGCACGCGCCGGTCGTTGTCGCGCAGCGGGGTGTAGACCGCGAGGTCGAGCAGCTCGGCGAGCAGGAACGCCGCCCCCGAAGCGAACGCGATCTGCGGATCCGACACCCAGAACGACACGCCAGTGCCGATGCCGATGGCCGCCAGCACCCACCACAGCCGACGGTCGCCGGCGGCGTCCTGCAGCGCATCCCGCAGCCCCAGCGCCAACCCGGCGGTGTAGGTGCCCATCGGCACCAGCAGGCCCAGCCCGGCCGCCACGAGACCGAAGTGGTCGGTCGACCAGTTCGCCGCCACCACCGTGCCCACGTAGGCCACCAGCACCAGCACGGCCACGCCGCGACGA
>NZ_DASQCC010000209.1:0-57781 GCF_035634895.1 Actinophytocola sp.
GATGACCTCGCGGAGGGTGGGGTCCAGGTGTGCGCAGACCTCGTCGAACGCGGACGCGAACACCGGGAACGCCTCGTAAAGCTGCTGACCCATGGCGACGCGTTGCGCACCCTGCCCGGTGAACAGGAACGCCAGCTTGCCCTCGGCCACCGATCCGGCCGCCAGCTCCACGCCCGACGGGTCGAGGACGACCCGGTGGTCGAACCTCGTGCGGGCCGCCGTCAGGGTGAAGCCGACATCCGCCGGCCGCAGACCCGCCGCGGCGGATCGCAGGCGGTCGGCCTGAGCCCGCGCCGCCTCCGCACTCCGCGCCGACACCGGCCACACCACCGGCCCGTCGGCCGGGGCCGCGTCCTCGGTCGCGGGCGGCTCCTCGATGACCACGTGCGCGTTCGTGCCGCTGATCCCGAACGAGGACACGCCGCCTCGGCGGGGCTGATCCCCCGGCTGCCACGGCTGTGACCCGGTCAGCAGCCGGACCGCGCCGGCGTCCCAGTCCACCTGCGAGGTCGGCGCGTCGACGTTCAGCGTGGGCGGCAGCTGCCCGTGCCGCATCGCGAGCACGAGCTTCATCACGCCGGCCGCGCCGGCCGCCGCCTGGGTGTGTCCCAGGTTCGACTTGACCGAGCCAAGCCACAGTGGCCGGTCCGCCGGCCGGCCCTGACCGTAGGTGGCGATCAACGCCTGCGCCTCGATCGGGTCGCCCAGCCTGGTGCCGGTGCCGTGCGCCTCCACGACGTCCACATCGGACGGTCCGAGGCCGGCCGACGCCAGCGCCTGCGTGATCACCCGCTGCTGCGACGGCCCGTTCGGCGCGGTCAGCCCGTTCGACGCGCCGTCCTGGTTCACCGCCGAACCCCGCACCACCGCGAGGATCGGGTGCCCCAGCCGCCGCGCGTCCGACAGCCGCTCGACCGCGAGCACGGCCGCGCCCTCGCCCCAGCCGGTGCCGTCGGCGGCCTCGGCGAACGACTTGCACGTCCCGTCCGCGGAAAGGCCGCCCTGTCGGGAGAACTCGACGAACGTGTCCGGCTTGGCCATCACGGTCGCGCCGCCGGCCAGCGCCAGGTCGCACTCCCCCGCCCGCAGTGCCTGCACGGCCAGGTGCAGCGCCACCAGCGACGACGAGCACGCGGTGTCCAGCGTGACCGCCGGGCCCTCGAGCCCGAGCAGGTAGGCGATCCGCCCCGACGCGACACTCGCCGCGGTTCCGGTGCCCCAGAAGCCTTCCGCACCTTCGGGCAGCTCGGCCAGCGACGGGATGTAGTCGTGGCACATCACGCCGACGAACACGCCGGTCCGCGACCCGCGCAGCGTGCGCGGGTCGACGGCGGCGCGTTCCAGTGCCTCCCAGGAGGTCTCCAGCAGCAGCCGCTGCTGCGGGTCCATGGTGAGCGCCTCGCGCGGGCTGATCCCGAAGAACTCCGGGTCGAACAGCCCGGCCTCCCGCAGGAAACCGCCGTGGCGGGTGTAGGACCTGCCCGGCACCTCGGGGTCGGGGTCGTACAGGCCGTCAAGGGCCCACGCGTCCCCGCGGTCGGCCGGGAACTCCGTGATGCCGGAACGTCCGCCGGCCACGAGGTCCCACAGCTCGTCCGGTGTGGACACTCCGCCGGGGAACCGGCAGCCCATGCCGACGATCGCGATCGGCTCGCGGGCCTTGCCCTCGACCTCGGTCAGGCGGCGGCGTGCCTCACGCAGTTCGGCCGTCGCCCTTTTCAGGTAGGCCAGGTACTTCTCTTCGTCCGCCACCTGGGGACACTCCTCGTGTGAAATTAGGAAATGGTGACCGGCAGCGATAAGGGCAGCCGGATCAGCGTCGACTCACGCCAGGGCAGCTCGTCCTCGGGGACGGCCAGCGAGATCTCCGGGAAGCGGCGGAACAGCTGCTGCAGCGCGATCCCGTTCTCGATGCGGGCCAGCTCCGCGCCGGGGCAGGCGTGGGGGCCGCGGCCGAACACGAGGTGCTTGTTCTGTGCCCGGTCGAAGTCCAGGTCGTTGGCGTTGGGGAAGGCCGACGGGTCGCGGTCCGCCGCACCGATGGACAGCAGGACCGTGTCACCGGCGGAGATCCGCTGGCCGCCGATCTCCATGTCCTCACGGGCGAACCGGCGGAACCCGCGCTGGGTCGGGCTGTACATCCGGAACATCTCCTCCATGATCCGGTGCAGCTCGTCCTCGCCGGCGTCCGCCAGGCGCTTCGCCAGGTCCGGCCGCTGCATCAACGCGAGCGTGCTGCAGGACAGCATGCCCATCGTCGAGTCGTAGCCGGCGGCGAACATGATCAGCGCCATGTGCGACAGGTCTTCCGGCGGCAGCAGGTTCCCGTCGTCGTCGGCCACCTCGGCCCACACCGTCAGCAGGTCGTCCTTCGGGTCGGTCCGGCGTGCCACCAGTGCGCGCGCCATCGCGGCACCGATTCCCTGCGGGTTCACCAGGTTGTGGGAGAACACCAGCTCGCCCCACTCCCGGACGTGCACGCGCTCCTCGTCCGGCACGCCGACCAGGTCGCAGATCACGGTGATCGGCAGCGGCGCGCAGAAGGTGTCCATCAGGTCGACGATCGCGCCGTCGGCGCCCTTCGCCGCGACGTCGTCGAGCAGGTCGGACACGAGCTTCTCCATGACCGGCTTGAGCAACCGCATCCGCCGGGGCACGAAGCCGTGGTTGACGAGCTTGCGGGACTTCGTGTGGTCCGGCGGGTCCTCCATCACCAGCCGGGCCTCCGCGAGGCCCTCCGGCGGGAGGTGGTTGGTGTAGTCGTCGTTAGCGTACTTCCGGTGCCGGGCAAGGCGTTGGTCGCGTAACGCGTCGTACACCTCGGTGTATCCGGTGACGAGCCAGACCGGGATCCCGTCGGGCAGGCAGACCCGGTGCACCGGGCCCTTCTCGTGCAGTGTGGCGTAGATGTCGAACGGCGCTTGCCAGTACTCCTCATCGAACAGCATGCTGTGGCCGTGCATCGGGCACTTGTCCACCATTTTCATCCTCCGAGTTGGACTTCTTGAGCCCGACGATGGCGACCACGATCGTGACCGCTGTCAGGACGAGGCAGAACGTGAACACGTTGAGGTAGGTCTGCACGTCGCGGGTGCCGTCGGCGGCCGTGCCGGACTGCAGGATGGTGGCCACGGCCGCGGCGCCGAGCGCGCCGCCGATCTGCCTCGCGGTGCTGTTCAACGCGCTCACGCTGGCGTACTTGGTCGGCGGCGCGGACGTGGCGGCCGCCGACATCGAGGCCATCATCGTGGCGCCGATACCGAACCCGACGAACACACTGGCGGGCAGCCAGAGCTCCAGGAACGCGGGGTCGTCGGTCAGGACGAACAGCATGACCGCCGGCACCGAGGCGTGCGCGATCATGCCGAGCACCGCAGCGAACCGCGGCCCGCCGAACCGGCCCATGACCTTGCCCATCAGCACGGCGCCGACGGCGGCGAGTATCGCGCCGGGCGTCTGCGCGAGCCCGGCCTCCAGCTCGCTGTAGCGCCAGATCTCGGTCAGGAACAGCACGTTACCGAGCAGCCACGCGTACATGACCGTGCCGTACAGCAGCCCCACCAGGTTCGCGCCGGTGAGCATCCGGTTGCCGGAGAAGAGGGAGAACTCGAACGCGGGCGCGCGGTGGCGCAGCGACCGCAGCACCGCGAGCACCAGGCACAGCGCGCCGCCGACCAGGCAGGCCAGCGTCCGGCCGGAGGTCCATGCCCAGGTGGTGCCGTTGGTGATGCCCAGGGTGAGGCCGCCGATACCGAGCACGAGCAGCAGGGTGCCCACCGGGTCCGGTGCGCCGCCGGTCGCCGGCGCCGGCCGGAACACCCGGGCCCCGGCGATGACGAGCGCGATGCCGATCGGGACGTTGATCAGGAACACGGCGTGCCAGCTGAACGCCTCGACGAGCAGCCCGCCGAGGCTCGGCCCGACCGCGGCGGCGGCCGCGCCCGCGGCGCTCAGCAGGGAGATGGACATCACCCGGCGTGCCGGCGGGGAGTCCAGCAGCAGCACGGAAAGCGAGGCCGGCACCATGATCGCGGCGCCGACGCCCTGCAGGGCACGCGCGGCGATCAGCAGCTGCAGGGTGGGCGAAAGGGCACACAGGAGCGAGGCCACGGTGAACAGGGCGATCCCGCCGAGCAGGATCCGCTTGCGGCCGAGGGTGTCGGCGAGGCGCCCGGAGGGTGCGAGGAGCGCGGCGAACAGGATGGCGTAGGCGCTCATCACCCAGGACAGGTCGGGCAGGGTCGCCGCCGGGAACTCCTTGTGCAGGGCCGGAACGGCGAGCATCGTGACCGTGGAGTCCAGCATGGCCAGGAAGTTCGCGCCTGACGCGGTCAGCACCACCGTCCAGTAGGACGGCAGAGCACGTTCGGTAGACATCGCTACCCCCTTTTCCCACGCGGGACACCGGCGAGGCCAAGTATGCCGCCGAGCAGGTTTTTTCCCGGTCGCCTACGGTCAATTCCGCACCCACTGCCGGGTAATTCCGTGCGAAGAAAGGAAACGCCCCGGTGGACCCCTCCGGAAGGGGTCCACCGGGGCGTTTCCCGTCCGGGAGCTACACGGGCACGGCCGGGCGGTCCACCCGCTCCGGCTCGCGCTGCCCGGCGCGGCCCAGCACCGGGCGGAGCAGAAGGTAGAGCGGGACGGCGATCGGCGACAGCATGATGGTCAGCACGAGAATCGGGGCCATGACCAACGGATGCACGTCACGCTCGCGGCTGTCCAGGTAGATCCACCGCCCGACGAACAGGTCCCACGCGATGATCTGCGCCCACATGAACGTCAGCACCGCCGGGTCGGTCAGCAGGTCCTGCCAGCCGGCCAGGGTCGGCTTCGCCACGGCGGGCAGCACGTCGCCGAACCGGGGAACCGCGAAGACGAACCAGAAGACCAGCGGCGGGGTCGCGACCCACGGCGTGGACATGATCGCCTTGGTGCGCGGCCATTTCGGGGCCAGGATCATCAGCGCCCAGAACGGTGCGGCGGCGACGAAGACCAGGGTGAACGCAGTCGACATCAGACCAGTACCTCCTCGCGGGCCCGTGCCGGCACGGGCCTTCTCGCGGCGCGCACTGCCCACACCGCCATCGCCATGGTGGCGGCCACCAGCACACCGAGCGCACCAATGGTCGGTAAGTCCGGCCGCGCGACCGGTTGCCCGCGAAGCGCCTGCCAGGTGGTCAGCACCATCAGTCCGGCGTAGAAGCCCGCGAACGTCCACACGAGACGGAGCCGGAGCTTCTCGTCGCGCAGCCGCGGCAGGTGCACCGCCAGCAGCGCGACCGCGAGGGCGAACAGGGGCAGCACCTGCAGGCCGTGGACGCCGATGAAGTGCGGCACCCGCAGGTCGCCGCCGGTGGTGCTCCACCCCGTGACCGGCATGCCCGGTCCCCCGTCCGGCACGCCCACGCTGTGCGCGCCGATGATCCTCATGGGGCGGTTGGCGCGCTGCTCGTCGGTTCCCCACGTCATCAGGAACGCGATGGCCATGCCCACCAGCGTGATCACCGTGCCGAACCGCACGGCCCACAGCGCCGGCCGGTCGGCGCGCCGCTCACGCATGAGCAGGACGGCGCCGAGCAGGTTGGCCACCCACAGCACCACGATGCTGGCCCCCATGATCGCCCACATGGCGGCGTCGAGGGGGGTCGCCACGTTGAAGTGGCTGCGGTGGCCGCGGATGGTCTGCACGAAGACGACCCCCACCTCGGCGGCGCAGGCCACGGCGGCGACGGTGCCGAGCGCCCGGCCGAGCCGCACGTGCCGGCGTTGCAGCGACAGCATCCACGCCCACGTCGCCGCGTACAGCCCGAACGAGAAGGCGAACTTGCACGGCTTGGCCCAGATCGGGGCGCCGACCAGCATCCGGTGGTCGACGACGAGCCCGATGGCCGACACCACGACCACGAACGCCGCGAAGGCGGCGAACAGCATCAGCGGCCGGTGCCAGTCGAAGGCTCTGCGAACCAGCGTGGAGACGGTTGCCATCGGATCCTCCTGGTCGACCAGATAGCGTTACTATCCGCTATCCATAGTGATATGGTCGGCTTCGCTGGTCAAGGAAGACTTCACAAACGGGAGTGGCCATGCGCGTCAAGGAGCTGAGCAGCCGCAGTGGCGTGTCCGTGCCGACGATCAAGTACTACCTGCGCGAGGGCCTCCTGCCGCCCGGCAAGCTGTCCAGCCCGAACCAGGCCAGCTACGACGATGCCCACCTGCGGCGGCTGCGGCTGATCCGCGCGCTGGTGGACATCGGTGGGCTGACCATCACGGCCGTCCGGCAGGTGCTGTCCGCGGCCGACACCCCGGACGAGACGGTGCCGCGGATCTTCTACGCGGCCCAGGAGAGCATCAGCGCCGATCCCGCCCTGCCGCGTGACGAGGACTGGGACTTCGCGGAGGCGCGGGTGGCGGAGCTGGTCGAGCGGCGCGGGTGGCAGGTCAAGCCGGACAGCAGGGCGTGGCAGACGGTGGTGGCCGTGCTGGTCAGCGCGCGGCAGCTCGGACACGGGGTGTGGACGGGGACCCTCGACGCGTACGCCGACGCGTGTGAGCGCATCGCGGCGGCCGATCTGAGCTACATCGAGGGCATCGAGGAGATGGACGCCATGCTGGAGGGCGTGGTGGTGGGCACCGCCCTCGGCGACACCCTGGTCACCGCGTTGCGCCGCCTCGCACACCAGGCCGAGTCGACCAGACTCCTCGGCGCCGAGAGCTGACCGCCACCGCGATACCGACGCCCCGCCGTCGCGCGGAACACCCCCACGACCCACAACGCCGCCGGCGGCAACCTCGCGGCACCCGACGCCGAGACCTGACCGCCGCCGCGCCGGCGACACGCTGCCGCCCAGGACGCCCACGCAACGCACAACACCGCCGGCGGCAACCTCGCGGCACCCGGCGGCAAGAACCGACCGCCACCGCGATGCCGGCGCCCGGGCGCCGCAAAGAACACCCATGCGGCGCGCACCACCCTCGGCAACCTCGCGGCACCTGGCGCCGCGAAAGGCACCCACGCGGCGCTCGGGTGCGCCGGCGCGGCGCACAACACCACCACCGGCAACCTCGCGACCGTGGCTGGTCAAGTCGCGGTCAGGCGGTGCGGGCGGTGATCGACCGGGTGTGTTCCTTGATCCGGCGCAGGACGTCCGGCACCTGGTCGTTGAGGTAGAAGTGCGCGCCGGGATAGACGGCCAGCTCGAAGCCGGCGCTCGTGTGGTCGCGCCAGGCGTCGGCCTCGTCGACCGTGACCTTCGGGTCGCGGTCGCCGGTCAGCGCGATGATCGGGCACGAGAGTGGCGGGCTCTCGTGGTAGGTGTAGGTCTCCGCGGCGATGTAGTCCGCCCGGATCGCCGGCAGCACCATGCTCACGACGTCCGGGTCCGCCAGCAGCGCCGTGTCGGTGCCGCCCAGCTCCTTCATGCCGGCGATCAGGCCGGCGTCGTCACGCAGGTGCGTCCGTTCGTGCCGGCTGCGGGACGGCGCGGGCCGCCCGGAGGCGAACAGGCCGGTCGGCGTGATACCCGCGCGCTCCAGCCGCACGGCCACCTCGAACCCGAGGGTGGCGCCGAGGCTGTGCCCGAAGATGGTGATCGGCCGGCCGGTCAGCGGTGCCAGCGCGGCGACGAGGCCGTCGGCCAGCTCCTGTACCGAGGTCAGGCACTGTTCGCGTAATCGGTCCTGCCGGCCCGGGTACTGCACGGCCAGCACGTCGATGTCCGGCGACAACGCCTTCGACACGCCGAAGAAGTAGCTCGCCGAGCCGCCCGCGTGCGACAGGCACAGCAGCTGTGTCATGGCGCCGTCCGCCGGGTGGAACCGGCGTATCCACAGATCCGTGTCCGTCATTTCTCCAATCTTGGGGGGTAGCGGCACGCCCCGGCAAGGTCGAGTGGCGCACTCATCGGTCGCGGGTGAATTGTTCATGGATAGTTCGCGACGCACACGAATTTCCAAGCGATGTGTCCAGATGCGACGATTCAAGCCATGAAGGTGGCCGTTCTCGGGAGTGTCGAGGTCACCGCCGGGGACCACCAGGTCGAGCTGGGCGGTGTCCGCCAGCGGGCGATCCTCGGCTACCTCGTGCTGCACGCCAACAGCGTGGTCCCGACCAGCCGGCTGCTCGGCGCCCTGTGGCCCGGCGAGCCGCCGCCGACCGCGCGCAAAATGGTACAGAACGCCGTTTCGGCACTGCGCAGGGCACTCTCGAAGTCGGCGCTGCGCACGAGCCCACCCGGCTACCAGCTGCACGTCGACCCGAACGACGTCGACCTGTTCGAGTTCCGCCGCCTCACGCGGGAGGGCCGCACGGCGATCGCCGAGGGCGACCAGGCCCGCGGCGCGCACCTGCTCCGCACGGGCCTCGACCTGTGGCGCGGCCGCGCCATGGCCGACCTGGTGGAGAGCGGTGCCCGCTGGCCGGAGCTGGCGGCCGTCGAGGACGAACGCCTGTCCGCCATGGAGGACCGCCTCGACGCGGAGCTGGCGTGCGGCCGCCACCGGGAGATCACCTCCGAGCTGGAGGTCCTCACCGCGACCGACCCACCGCGCGAACGCCTGTGCCGCCAGTTCATGCTGGCGCTCTACCGGTCGGGCCGCCAGGCCGACGCGCTGCGTGTCTACCACCGCACCCGCGCCGCACTCGGCGTCGAGCCGGGGCACGAGCTGAAGGATCTGCAGCGCCGGATTCTCGACCACAACGTCTAGCGAGCACCAGCGTCTAGCGAGCACTTACCCGGCGGTGGACGTGCCGGAGGCAGGCTACGAGCATGCCGCGTACCGACCTGTTACGGCCATTACCCGAACTGCTCCGGGCCGGCGCGCACCGGTTCGGGACCCGGGTCGCGTTCGCCGACGCGGCGCTGGCCGTGACGCATGCCGAGCTGGACGAACGCACCGCGCGCGTCGCCGGTCACCTCACCGACCTCGGCGTGTGGCCGTCGGACCGGGTGGTGGTCCTTCTCGACGGCGTGCCGGCCGTGGAGAGCATCCTCGCGATCGTGCGCGCGGGCGCGATCGCGGTGCCCCTCGACCCGGCGCTCGACGCCGAGGAGCTGGCACGGCTCGTCGAGGACAGCGGCGCCGACACGGTGATCACCGACGCGGCCCGGCTGCCGCTGGTCACCGCCCTCGATCCGGTGCCGCTCAACGTGATCGAGGCCGCGTCGCTCGAGAAGCTCGCGACCACGGAGCCCGCGGAGCCGGCCGGCGACGAGCTGGGCCTGGACGACCTGGCGTTCCTCACCTACACGGCGGGCACGACCGGTCCCCGCAAGGGTGTCCTGTCCACGCAACGCAACGTGCTGTGGGCGGCCGCCGCCGCGTACGCCCCACTCCTCGGACTGTCCGAAGAGGACTGCCTACAGTGGTCTCGTCCGGTGCACGAGGGCCTGAGCTGGCTGGTGGCGGCCATCGCGGTCGGCGCGTCCGTCCGGCTGACCGCCGACGAGGCGGCGACGGTCGTCGCCGACGCCAGGGTCGTCGACGGAGAGATCGCGCTGTACGCGACCACCGAGACCTGCGGCCCGATCGCCCTGGCCTGGCCGGGTGACCCGCGTCTGCTGCCGGTGCCCGGGCTGAGCGTGCGGATCGTGGACCCGCTGACCGGCGTCGACCTCGGCACCGGTCAGGAGGGCGAGCTGTGGGTCAGCGGCCCGAACGTGATGGCCGGCGGCTACCACAACCTGCCCGACGCGACCGCGTCCGTGCTGCGCAACGGCTGGTACCGCACCGGAGACCTGGCCCGCCGCGACGAGTCCGGCTACCTCACGATCACCGGCCGCGTCGCCGACCTGATCCCGGTCGGCGGCGAGCAGGTGCGCCCGGCGCAGGTCGAGGCGGTGCTGCGGACGATCGACGGCGTGTTCGACGCCGCGGTCGCGGCCCGCCGGGACGACGACCTCGGCGCGACGCCCATCGCGTTCGTGGTGGCGCCCGGCTGCGACCCGGCGGCGCTGCTGTCCGCCTGCCGGGAACGGCTGCCACTGGCCGCGGTCCCGGTCGAGATCTACGCGGTGCCCGAGATCCCCCGCACGGCGCACGGCGAGGTGATCCGGCACCGGCTGCTCGCCGCCGGCGCACCGTGCCTGATCTCCGCCCAGCCGGTCCCCGCGGCCACCGCGAGCGCGGAGGTCACCGACGCGCTGCGTGCGCGCCTCCTCGACACGCCGACGGCCGACCGCGCGCGGGTCATGCTGGACCTGGTGCTCGCCGAGACCGTCGCGGTCCTCGGCGGCCACGCCCCGAGGACCGTCGGCGCCGAGGAGCCGTTCCGGCAGCTGGGTTTCGACTCGCTGTCGGCCGTTCGGCTGCGCGGCCAGCTGTGCGAGGTCACCGGCCTGGACCTGCCCGCGACCCTGATCTTCGACTACCCCACCCCGGACACGCTGGTCGAGCACCTGCTGCGGGAGCTGGGCGTCGCCGAGGAGACCGCGGCGACGGCGACCGCGGCGGTGCGGCTGGACGAGCCGGTCGCGATCGTCGGCATGGGCTGCCGTTTCCCCGGCGGCGTGACCTCGCCGGACGACCTGTGGCGGCTGGTGGCCGACGGTGTCGACGCGATCTCGGAGTTCCCGGCCGACCGCGGCTGGGACCTCGCCGCGCTGTTCGACGGCGACGGGCCCGGCACGATCAGCGCGCGGGCGGGCGGTTTCCTGCACGACGCGGCGGAGTTCGACGCGGAGTTCTTCGGGATCAGCCCGCGTGAGGCGCTGGCCATGGACCCGCAGCAGCGGCTGCTGCTGGAGACGGCGTGGGAGGCCCTCGAACGGGCGGGCATCGACCCGACCTCGTTGCGCGGCAGCGACGCCGGTGTGTTCGCCGGACTGCCGGTGCAGGACTACGGGCGGGGTGGTCATGCCGAGTCCGACGGTGTCGACGGCTTCCTGCTGACCGGCATCGCGTCGAGCGTGGCGTCGGGGCGGATCTCCTATGTCCTCGGCCTGGAGGGGCCGTCGCTGACGGTCGACACGGCGTGCTCGTCGTCGCTGGTGGCGTTGCACCTCGCGGCGCAGGCTCTGCGGAACGGCGAGTGCTCGCTCGCGCTGGCCGGCGGTGTGACGGTGATGTCCGGGCCGGAGACGTTCACGGAGTTCTCGCGGCAGAACGGTTTGTCGCCGGACGGCCGGTGCAAGGCGTTCTCGGCGTCCGCGGACGGCACGGGCTGGGCCGAGGGCGCCGGCATGCTGGTCGTGGAGCGGCTGTCGGACGCGCGGCGCAACGGGCACCGGGTGCTGGCCGTGCTGCGTGGCACGGCGATCAACTCCGACGGCGCGTCGAACGGGCTGACCGCGCCGAACGGGCCGGCGCAGCAGCGGGTCATCCGGCAGGCACTGGCGAACGCGGGACTCGTTCCGTCCGATGTGGACGTTGTCGAGGCGCACGGGACCGGCACGATGCTGGGCGACCCGATCGAGGCGCAGGCGTTGCTGGCGACGTACGGGCGGGACCGCGACCGGCCGCTGTGGCTGGGTTCGCTCAAGTCGAACATCGGCCACGCGCAGGCCGCGGCGGGCGTCGGCGGGGTCATCAAGATGGTGATGGCGCTGCGCGCGGAGCTGCTGCCGCGCACACTGCACGTCGGCGAGCCGTCGACGAAGGTGAACTGGTCCGCCGGTGCGATCTCGCTGCTGACCGAGCCCGCCGCGTGGCCGGCCGGTGACAAGCCGCGCCGGTTCGGCGTGTCGTCGTTCGGGATGAGCGGCACGAACGCGCACGTGATCATCGAGGAAGCCCCCGAGGAGGCCCCGGCGGATGCCCCGGAGGCCGCCGGGGCGGTCCCGTGGGTGCTGTCGGGCCGCACCGAGCAGGCGCTGCGGGACCAGGCCGCCCGGCTCCGGGCCTTCGCGGCCGGCCGGCCGGGGTCGCGGCCCGCGGAGGTCGGGCGGTCGCTGCTCGACACGCGTGTGCTGTTCGACCACCGTGCGGTGGTCACCGGCACGTCGCTGGACGAGCTGCTGGCCGGACTCGACGACCTGACCACGGTCACCGCCGCCGGCGGCAAGCTCGCGGTGCTGTTCACCGGGCAGGGTGCGCAGCGGATCGGCATGGGTTCCGCGCTGTACGAGGCGTTCCCGGTGTTCGCGTCCGCGTTCGACGAGGTCTGCGCACACCTCGACCCCGGACTCCGGGACGTGATCACCTCCGGCGACGGGCTGAACGACACCGGCAACACCCAACCGGCACTGTTCGCCGTCGAGGTGGCGTTGTTCCGGCTGCTGGCGTCCTGGGACGTCCGGCCGGACTTCGTGGCCGGCCACTCGATCGGCGAGTTGGCCGCCGCGCACATCGCGGGCGTGTTCTCGCTGGCCGACGCGGCCCGGCTGGTCACCGCGCGCGGCCGGCTCATGCAGGCACTGCCGGCCGGTGGTGCGATGGTCGCCATCCAGGCCACCGAGGACGAGGTGCGCCCGCACCTCACCGACGCCGTCGGCATCGCCGCCATCAACGGACCCACCTCGATCGTGATCTCCGGCGACGAGACGGCCGCACAGGCCGTCGCGGCCGTGTTCGCCGAGCAGGGCCGCAAGACCAAGCAGCTCACCGTGTCGCACGCGTTCCACTCGCCGCTGATGGACCCGATGCTCGCGGAGTTCCGGTCCGTGGCGGAAGAAGTCTCCTACGCCGAGCCGGCGATCCCGGTCGTCTCGACGGTGACCGGCCAGGTGGCCGGCGCCGAGCTGTGCGACCCCGAGTACTGGGTCGACCAGGTCCGCTCGGCCGTCCGGTTCGCCGACGCCGTCCGGACTCTCGAGTCCGCCGGCGTCCGCACGTTCGTCGAGGCCGGCCCGGACGGTGTCCTCACGGCCGCGAGCGAGGCGTGCCTCGCCGACCCGGACGCCGCGACCGCCATTCCGCTGCTGCGGGCGAACCGGGACGAGACGAGGACGGTCGCCGAGGCGTTCGGCCGGCTCGCCGCCGCCGGCTCCCCCGTGGACACCTCGGCGTTCTTCGCCGGCGCCGCGGTGGTCGAGCTGCCCACCTACGCGTTCCAGCGCCGGTCGTACTGGCTGCGCCCGGCAGGCACCGCCGACCTCGGCGCGGTCGGGCTCACCGCGACCGGCCACCCGCTGCTCGGCGCGCTCCTGGGCGTCGCCGAGTCGGACCGGCACGTGCTGACGGGCCGGCTGTCGCCGCGGTCGCAGCCGTGGCTCGCCGACCATGCCGTGCTCGACACGGTTCTCCTGCCCGGCACGGCGTTCGTCGAGCTGGCCGGCCGGGCCGCCGAGCACACCGGTGCCACGGCGATCGAGGAGCTGACGCTGCGGGCCCCACTGACGCTGACCGCCGACCACTCGGTCGACCTCCAGGTCTGGACCGGCCCGGACGACAACGGCAGGCGCACGGTCGAGATCTACTCGCGCCCGGCCGAGGGCGGCGAGTGGACCTGTCACGCGGCCGGCACCCTTACGGACCTTCCCGCCGCACCGTCCACATCGGACACACGAGCCGAGGCGCAGTGGCCGCCGGCCGGCGCGGAACCGGCCGGGATCGGTGACTTCTACGACTGGCTGCTGGCCCGCGGGTTCAGCTACGGCCCGGCGTTCCAGGGCGTGCAGGACGTGTGGCGCCGCGGCGACGAGCTGTTCGCACACGTGACGTTGCGTGAGGAGGAACGGCCCGGCGCCGTCAGGTTCGGCGTGCACCCGGCCCTGCTCGACGCGGCCATGCACTCGGTCGTCCTGCACCTGGACGACGGCGAGCGGCGGGGCCAGGCGTGGCTGCCGTTCTCGTGGCGAGGAGTCCGGCTGCACCGGCCCGGCGCGGCCGAGCTGCGGGTGCGCCTGACCCCCGACGGCACCAGCTCGGTGCGGGTCAGCGCGTCGGACGGCGAGGGCAACCCGGTGCTGGACGCCGAGTCCGTCGCGCTCCGGCCGGTCTCGACGCAACAGCTCGGCGGCGCCGCGACCCCGACCGCCGAGCTGTACGCCATCGAGTGGGCCGGCGTGCCGGCGCCAGCCGAGCAGGACACCGCCGAGGTGTTCACGGTCGAGCCGGCCGAGAATGCCGACGGGGTGCGGGAGTCCGCGCGGCGGACGCTCACCGCGTTGCGGGACGCACTCGACGGGACCGGCCGCCTGGCGGTGGTCACCCGAAGCGGCGACCTCGCGGGCGCGGCCGTGTGGGGGCTGGTGCGGTCGGCGCAGACCGAGCACCCGGACCGGTTCGTGCTCGTGGAGACGGACGGGACCGAGGAGTCCGAGCGTGCGCTTCCCGCCGCCCTCGCGACCGGTGAGGCACAGCTCGCCATCCGTGCCGGCGCCCTTTCGGTGCCTCGCATCACGAAGGCCGCACCGTCCACATCAGACGGACGACTGTTCGACCCCACGGGCACGGTCCTGGTCACCGGCGGCACCGGCGCGCTGAGCACCGCGCTCGCCCGCCACCTGGTCACCGAGCACGGCGCCCGGCGCCTGCTGCTCACCTCCCGTCGCGGCCCGGCCGCCCCCGGTGCCACCGAGCTGGTCGAGGAGCTGACGGCGCTGGGGGCGGAGGTGCAGGTGGTCGCGTGCGACGCGGCCGACCGGGCCGCCCTTGCCGCGGTGCTCGCGAAGATCCCCAGGAAGCACCCGCTGACCGCCGTGGTCCACGCGGCCGGGGTGCTCGACGACGGTGTCCTCGGGTCGCTCACGGACGAGCGCATGGACGCCGTGCTGCGCCCCAAGGTCGACGCCGCGCTCAACCTGCACGAGCTCGCCGGCGACGTCGAGCTGTTCGTGCTGTTCTCCTCCGTGGCGAGCGTCCTCGGCACCGCGGGCCAGGCGAACTACGCCGCCGCCAACGCGTTCCTCGACGGCCTCGCCGCACACCGGCACGCGCTGGGCAGGCCGGCGGTCGCGCTGTCGTGGGGCCTCTGGCTCCAGGACAGCGCCATGACGGCCAACCTCACCGAGGCCGACCTCGCGCGCCTCAACCGGGGCGGCGTCCTCCCCCACACCGTCGCGGAAGGTCTCGCGCTGTTCGACGCCGCGTGCCGCACGGGCAGGCCGCACCTCGTGCCGGTGAAGCTGGACCTGGCCGCGCTGCGGGCGTCGGCCGGCGCTCCCCCGCCACTGCACGGACTGGCGAGGACGCCGCGCAGGCGGGCGTCCGGCCGGCCGACCGCGTCCGCGCTGGCACAGCAACTGGCCGGCATGTCCGGCGACGAACGCCGCCAGCACCTCCTGGCGACCGTGCGCGCGCAGGTCGCGGCCGTGCTGGCGTTGCCGGACGCGGACGCCGTGACGGCGACGAACGCGTTCCGGCAGCTGGGTTTCGACTCACTCACCGCGGTCGAGCTACGCAACAGGCTCAACGCCGCGACCGGCCTGCGGCTGCCGGCCACGCTCACGTTCGACTACCCGACGCCGGAAGCCCTGACCGACCACCTGCTCGGCGAGCTGGGCGAGAAGGCCGACGAACAGCCGGTCACGGTGACTGTGCCGGACAAGCCCGTCCGGACTGACGACGAGCCGATCGCGATCGTCGGCATGGCCTGCCGCTACCCGGGCGGAGTGTCCACACCGGACGAACTGTGGGACATGCTGACGGCCGGCCGCGACGGGGTGACCGGGTTCCCGGCCGACCGCGGCTGGCACCTCGACACCCTGTTCGACCCCGACCCGGACCACCACGGCACGAGCTACGTCAGCCAGGGCGGGTTCCTGCTGGACGCCGCCGGGTTCGACGCCGAGTTCTTCGGGATCAGCCCGCGTGAGGCCCTCGCCATGGACCCGCAGCAACGCGTGTTCCTGGAGACCTGCTGGGAGGCACTGGAACAGGCCGGCCTGGATCCCGCCGCGCTGCGTGGCTCGCCGACCGGGGTGTTCACCGGGCTCATGACCCACGACTACGCGGCCCGGTCGAGTGCCGTGCCCGACGGCGTGGAAGGCTTCTGGGGCACCGGCACCGCGGGCAGCGTCGCGTCCGGGCGGGTCGCGTACACGCTCGGCTTCGAGGGCCCCGCGGTGACGATCGACACGGCGTGCTCGTCGTCGCTGGTGTCGCTGCACCTCGCCGCACAGGCGCTGCGGTCGGGCGAGTGCTCGCTCGCGCTGGCCGGTGGCGTGACGGTGATGGCCACGCCGGGCCTGTACGTGGAGTTCTCGCGGCAGCGCGGCCTCGCGAAGGACGGCCGCTGCAAGGCGTTCGCCGCGTCGGCGGACGGGACGGCGTGGGCCGAGGGCGTCGGCGTGCTGGTGGTGGAGCGGCTGTCGGAGGCGCGGCGCAACGGTCACCCGGTGCTGGCGCTGCTGCGCGGGTCGGCGGTCAACCAGGACGGCGCGTCGAACGGGCTGACCGCGCCGAACGGGCCGTCGCAGCAACGGGTGATCCGGTCGGCACTGGGTAGCTCCGGGCTGGCACCGTCCGATGTGGACGTGGTCGAGGCACATGGCACCGGCACCACGCTGGGCGACCCGATCGAGGCGCAGGCGTTGCTGGCCACCTACGGCCAGGACCGCGACCGGCCGCTGTGGCTCGGTTCGCTGAAGTCCAACATCGGGCACACGCAGGCCGCCGCCGGAGTCGGCGGGGTCATCAAGATGGTGCTGGCCATGCGGCACGGCGTGCTGCCGAAAACCCTGCACATCGACGAGCCGAGCCAGAAGGTCGACTGGTCGGCCGGCTCGGTGGAGCTGCTGACGTCGCCGGTGCCGTGGGAGCGGAACGCGCGGCCGCGGCGGGCGGGCGTGTCGTCCTTCGGTGTCAGCGGCACGAACGCGCACGTGATCATCGAGGAGTCCCCGGACCAGCCCGCCGTCCCGGCGGGCGGGGCGCCGCCGATCATCCCGTGGGTGTTGTCGGCCAGGAGCGAGCAGGCGCTGCGGGACCAGGCGCTGCGCCTCAAGTCCTTCGTGGAGCGACAGCAGCCCTCGCCCGCGGACGTCGGACTGTCGCTCGCGACCACCCGGGTCACCTTCGACCACCGGGCCGTGGTGACCGGCGCGTCCGCGGCCGAGCTGTTGGCCGGGCTCGCGGACCTGTCCGCGCCGGGTGTGGTCACGGGGACTCCGGTGGGCGGGAAGCTCGCCGTGCTGTTCACCGGGCAGGGCGCGCAGCGGGCCGGCATGGGTTCCGCGCTGTACGAGGCATTCCCGGTGTTCGCGGCCGCGTTCGATGAGGTCTGCGCACACCTGGACCCCGGGCTGCGGGACGTCATCGCCTCCGGCGACGGGTTGAACGACACCGGCAACACCCAGCCCGCGTTGTTCGCGTTCGAGGTGGCGTTGTTCCGGCTGCTGGAGTCCTGGGGTGTCCGGCCGGACGTGCTGGCCGGCCACTCCATCGGCGAACTGGCGGCCGCGCACGTCGCCGGGGTGTGGTCCCTGGCGGACGCCGCCCGGCTCGTCACGGCTCGCGGCCGCCTCATGCAGGCACTGCCGGCCGGCGGGACGATGATCGCCATCCAGGCCACCGAGGACGAGGTCACCCCGCACCTCTCCGGATCGGTCGGCATCGGCGCCGTCAACGGGCCGGACTCGCTGGTGATCTCCGGGGCCGAGGAGGCCGCGCAGGCCGTCGCCGCGATCTTCGCCGAGCAGGGCCGCAAGACCAAGCGGCTCACCGTGTCCCACGCGTTCCACTCGCCGCTCATGGCGCCCATGCTCGACGAGTTCCGGGCCGTGGCGGCCACGATCACCTACGCGGAGCCGGCGATCCCGACCGTCTCGACCGTCACCGGCCAGGCCGCCGACTGGACCGACCCCGAGTACTGGGTCGACCAGGTCCGGCAGGCGGTCCGGTTCGCCGACGCCGTCGCGACGCTCGCGGCCACCGGCGTCGCGACCTTCCTGGAGGTCGGCCCGGACGCCGCGCTGACCGCGCTCGGCGGCGACGCGTTCGTCCCGACCACGCGGCGCGACCGCGACGAGGTGGCCACGGTGACCGAGGCCGCCAGCCGGCTGCACACGCGCGGGCTCCGGCTCGACCTGCCGGCACTGTTCCCGGGTGCGCGCCGGGTGGACCTGCCGACCTACGCGTTCCAGCACCAGCGGTACTGGCTGATCACCCCGGAGTCGGCGGGCAGCGCGACCGGCCTCGGGCTCGGCACGACCGGCCACCCGCTGCTCGGCGCCGCGCTCGGCCTGGCCGACTCGGAGCGGGTCGTGCTGACCGGCCGGCTGTCCGTCCGGGACGACCCGTGGCTGGCCGACCACGCGGTGCACGGCACGATCCTGTTGCCCGGCGCGGCGTTCGTCGAGCTGGCCCGGCGGGCCGCGGAGCACACCGGGCTGGACGCCGTCGAGGAGCTGACCCTGCACGCGCCACTGGTGCTGGCGGACAAGGCGGTGCACGTCCAGGTCGAGGTCGGCGAGCCGGCGGAGTCGGGCCGCCCGGTCCGCGTCCACTCCCGCCGCGAGGACACCGACGAGCCGTGGACGCTCCACGCGACCGGCCTGCTCGCCGCCGCCGAACCGTCCGCGGTGGACGTCGGCGAGTGGCCGCCCGCGGCCGCGACCCCGGTGGCCGTCGAGGAACTGTACGACCGGATCGCGGCGCTGGGCGTCGACTACGGCCCGGCGTTCCAGGGCGTGACCGCGGCGTGGCAGCAGGGCGACGAGCTGTTCGCGGAGGTGACGCTGCCGGCGGAGCTGGCCGCGGACCGGTACGGGATCCATCCGGCGTTGCTGGACGCGGCGCTGCATGTGCTGTTCGTGCCGGAACGGCCGGCCGGGCAGGTGGTGCTGCCGTTCAGCTGGAGCGGTGTCCGCGTGTTCGGCACGGGTGCGACGTCGGCGCGGGTGCGGATCACCCGCACGGGCCAGGACGCCTACGCGCTGTCGCTCGTGGACGGCACGGGTGCCCCGGTGGCGTCGGTGGACACGCTGGTGGCCCGCCCGGTGAGCGCCGACGCGTTGAGCACGGGCCCGGACTCCCTGTACCGCCTGGACTGGGTCCCGGCACCCGCCGGCACCGCGTCGCACGGCGAGGTGCTGCGGATCGAGCCGGGCGGCGACGTCCACGCGGTGCTGCACGACACGCTGGCCGCGCTGCAGTCGGCGGCCGGCGACCTGGTCGTGGTCACCCAGGGCGCCACGACCGGCGAGGACCTGGCCGGGGCGGCCGTGTGGGGCCTGGTGCGCTCGGCACAGACCGAGCAGCCGGACCGCTTCACGCTGGTGGACCTCGACGGCACACCGGCCGCCGAGGAGGCGATGACGAGACTGCCGGACGAGCCCCAGCTGGCCGTCCGCAGCGGCACGATCACCGTACCGCGCCTGGCGAAGGCGTCGTCCACTTCGGACGGCAGGTTGTTCGACCCGGCCGGGACCGTGCTGATCACCGGCGGCACGGGGTCGTTGAGCGCCGGGCTCGCCCGGCACCTGATCGTCGAACACGGCGCGCGGCACCTGGTGCTGACGTCCCGCCGCGGCCCGGCGGCCCCCGGCGCGGCCGAACTGGTGGAGGAGCTGGCCGCGTTGGGCGCACGCGTGGACGTCGTGGCCTGCGACGCCGCCGACCGCGCCGCGCTCGAGTCGCTGCTGGCGGGCATCCCGTCGCTGGCGGCCGTGATCCACGCGGCGGGCGTGGTCGACGACGGCACGCTGGAGTCCCTGACGCCCGAGAAGCTGGACCGGGTCCTGCGTCCCAAGGTCGACGCCGCGCGAAACCTGGACGACCTGGTCGGCGAGGTCGACCTGTTCGTCCTCTTCTCGTCGGCCACGAGCATCCTGGGCACGGCGGGCCAGGCGAACTACGCGGCGGCGAATGCGTACCTGGACGCGCTGGCGATGTCCCGCCCCGGGGCCGTGTCCCTGTCGTGGGGCCTGTGGGCGAACGACAGCGCGATGACGAGCCACCTGAGCGAGGCCGACCTGGCCCGGATCAACCGGGGCGGCGTGCACGCCCACACGGTCGAGGAGGGCCTGGCCCTGTTCGACGCCGCGTGCCGTGCCGGCGAGGCCCACCTGGTGCCGATCAGGCTGGACCACGCGGCCCTGCGCACGGCGACGGACGTCGCCGCGCCGCTGCGGTCGTTCACCAGGCCCCGCCGCACGGCGTCGAAGCAGCCCACGGTCGCGCTGGCCGAACAGCTGGCGGGCCGCACGGCGGAGGAGCAGCGAGCGTTGCTGCTGGACCTGGTGCGGGCGAACGTGGCGACGGTGCTGGCACACGGCGGGCAGGAGACGATCCCGGCGGAGCAGGCGTTCAAGCAGCTCGGCTTCGACTCGCTGACGGCCGTGGAGCTGCGCAACCGCCTGAACACCGCGACAGGACTGAAGCTCCCCGCGACACTGACGTTCGACTATCCGACGCCGCAGGCCCTGGTGGACCACCTGCTGTCGGAGCTGGGCGGCAGCCAGTCGCGGCTACGCCTGCGCACGCTGGTCGAGGCCATCGCGAAGCTGGAGACGACGCTGGACCAGCTGGCCCCCACCGACACCGGCGAGACGGACGTGGCGGCCACCCTCCAGCGCCTGCTGACGAAGTGGCGCGACAGGACCACCGCCGAACCGGCCGCGGAGGACGACCTGGACTCGATCACGGCCGACGACCTGTTCGACCTCCTGGACGACGAACTGGGCGACGTGGCCTGACGAGCGGACCGAGGGCGTGCCCCGGAAGCCGGCGGCTTCCGGGGCACGCTCGTCCGGAGAGCCCAACCGGATCGGATGCGCCGCGGTCGCCGAGCGCGCGGCTCCGGGAGCGCGGTTCCGGAGCGCCGCCGCGTCGTGGCGCGGGCACGCGAGAGGCCCACCGGCGCGGGAACCGGTGGGCCTCGTGGGGGACGCGCTCAGCTCACACGGCGTTCGTGGCCCTGCCAGAAACGCTCGCGCAGCTCGCGCCGGAGAATCTTGCCGCTGGGGTTTCTCGGCACCTTCTCGATGAACTCGTACCGCAGGGGCTGCTTGAAGGTCGCGAGCTTGCCCTTCAGGAACAGGGCCAGCTCGCGCTCCGTCAGCGTCTCCCCCTCCACCGGGGCGACGAACGCGTGCACGACCTCGCCCCAGCGTTCGTCCGGGACGCCCACCACGGCGGACTCCGCCACCTTCGGGTGGCGGCCGATCACGTGCTCGACCTCCGCCGGGTACACGTTCTCCCCCGCGACGATGATCATGTCCTTGATGCGGTCGCGGATGAACAGGTAGCCGTCCTCGTCCAGCACGCCCGCGTCGCCCGTCACCACCCAGCCGTCGACCAGCGTCCTCGCCGTCGCGTCCGGCAGGTTCCAGTACTCCAGCATCGCCGCCGGAGTCTTCAGCCAGACCTCGCCGATCTCGCCGGCGGGCAGCGGGTTGCCCTCGCTGTCGGCCACCTTCACCTCGAACCCGGGGTAGGGCCGCCCCGCGGCCTGCATCTTCCCGCTGTCCGGTGTGTGGTCGCCCGGCGGCAGGCACATCGCCGTGTTGCCGGTCTCGGTCAGCCCGTAGATCTGGGCGAAGTCGCAGCCGAAGCCCGCCACGCACTTCGCCAGCAGTGCCGCGGAGATCGGGGCGCCGCCATAGATGATCTTTCGCAGCGTCCTGAAGTCCGCTGTGGACACGCCGGGCTCGGCCAGCAGCAGGCGCAGCATCGCGGGCACCATGCACGCGGTCGTCACGCCCAGCGTCCTGATCAGCTCGACCGCGCCGGCCGTGGTGAACTCACGCATCACGACGTTCGTCACCCCGGCCGCGAAACCCTGTGTCGCCCACCAGATGCCGCCGATGTGGAAGCCGGCCATGCCGATCAGGCTGCGGTCGCCGTCATGCCAGTCGATCCAGTCCAGGCCGGACCGGGCCAGCGCGTTGCGTACCGCGAAGAAGCTCCGGTGCGCGAGCACCACGCCCTTCGGCAGGCCCGTGGTGCCGCTCGTGTACATCTGCACCAGCGCCGTGTCCGGAGTGACGCGGGCGAGGATGTTCACGTCCGGTTGGGACGACAGCCACGACAGGAACCCGGCACCCGGCCTGCCCTGCTCGTCCAGCTGGACCACCTTGGACAGCTTCGGCAGCTCACCGGCCAGCCTGGCCGCGACCATCGCCGCGTCGGTGTCCACGAACAGCAGTGTGGTGCCGGAGTCACGCAGGATGTGCTCGACCTCGTCGGCCGCCAGGCGCCAGTTGATCGGGACCAGCACCGTGCCGGTCTTGGCCGCGCCGAACAGCAGCTCGTAGAAGTGCTCGGACTCCTTGCCGAGATAGGCGATCCGGTCGCCCGGGCGAGCGCCCGCGGCCTGGATGCCGTGCGCCACCTGGTTGGTCACCCGGTGCAGACCGGCGTAGTCGATCCGCCTGCCCTCGCAGACGATCGCCGTCGTGTCGGGGCGCCGCAGGGCATGCGTGCGCACCACGTCGACCAGCGTGCGTAACGGAGGTGTCACAACGAACTCCTCGGTGCGGTCCGGCCCCCGGGCCTGCTCTTCGGTCCGGACACCGGCTGCCCACTCACGCGGCGTCCGCTCGGACGGTCATGCCCGGCGGGTCGACGAGCGCCATCCGCACCTCGCCCTGGGCGTGGCCTCCGGCGGCGTCCCAGAACCGCCACGGCATCTCGACGATCTGCACGGGACGGCTGCGGTTGGTGCGGCGGAACTCGGCGAAGGACACCTCGCCGGAGAAGTCCGCGGAGTCGATGGGCCGCTTGAAGTGGCTCTCGAACCTCGCGATGAGGATGTCGGGCAGCTGCTTGGCCCAGTAGTCCTCCATCGTCCAGTCGTCGAACTCGGCGACCACCTGCTGCTGCACGCACTTCGCGATCAGGTAGTACATCAGCTGGTTGAAGCAGATGTTCACCTCGACCGAGTTCAGGTGGCCGGTGTCGTCGATGTAGCACGGGAAGGGAATCGAGAACCGGCCCTCCGCGCTGGCGAGGCCGCCCGCGACCTCGACCGTCGCGGACCTGAGGTACTGGGTCTTCGGGCGCGCGTACGGCGCCAGCACTCTCGAAAGCAGTTCCGGGTCGTTCGCGAAGTGCTGTTTCCCGGTGTCTAAGTTCATGATTTCCTCCTGATGCGCGGCACCCCGAACATAATCGCGGGAGGGTCACCCACCGGTAACAGTGGACGAACCGCCGAGCCGCGAGTGGGTCAGCCGGTCGAGCAGCATCTCCGAGGTGAGCGAACGGTCCACGAGCAACGGATCGGCGGCCAGCAAAGCCATGTGCAGCGCCCGGATCCGGTCCGAGGGCTCGATCCCCAGCTCGTGCAGCATGCGCTGGCGGAAGCGCATGAACAGCTCCAGCGCGGCGGACGCGCGCCCGGCCCGGTACAGTGCGACCATTAGCATCGCGTGCGCGGACTCGTGCAGCGGGTGCTCCACGACCAGCGACGCCAGCTCGCTGATCATCTCGCGGTGCCGGCCGAGGCACAGGTCGGCGTCGACTCTCGTGGTGTGGGCGTAGAAACGCCGCTCCTCCAGCCGCGCGACCTGGGCACGCAGCAGGGTGCCCCACTGTCCGTGGTGGACGACCTGGCCGCGCCACAGCGCGAGCGAGCGGCGCAGGTCGGTGGCGGCCTTCTCGTAGTCACCGGCGTGCATGGCGGTCGAGCCGGTCGTGACCAGGTGGTCGAACTCGGTGATGTCCAGCTGGGACGCGTCCACGCGCAACACGTAGCCGCCGGAGCAGGTCTGGAGCACCTCACGGGTCACGTGCTCGACCGAGAGCCCGAGCACGGACTGGAACAGCCTGCGCAGCTTGAACATGTAGGTCTGCAGCGTCGAGTGCGCGGTACGTGGCGCCCCGTCGTTCCACAGCTCTCTCGCGAGCACCGACGCGCCGACGGGTTTGTTGGCGTTGAACAGAAGTGTCGCGAGGATCAGCCGCAGCTTGGGCGCGCTCGGCGCCACGTCGGTGTCCCCGTGCCGGATGACCAGCGGGCCGAGCAGCTCGAAACGCAGCTCCGCCAGCGGGGTCGGCGCCGCCGCACCCGGCACGGCGTCGTGCGGTTCCTGGCGTGCCGTCGACTCGAGCAGCGTCGTGAGGAGGGCGAGCTTCTCCTCGTGGGTCAGTAATCCGAGCTCATCTAAGTTCGTGACCATTTTCGGAACCTCGCTATCGGCTAGACCACGGTATTCCGGACCGACAGCCGGCCGACAGTGACGATGTCATGAAATGGCTGGTGAGTAATCGCCGCCGCCGCGGTGAAGGGGTCCTTCCACAACACCTGCGTGCGGAAGGACCCCGTTCTCACCGAGGTGGTCACAGGTGGTGCTCGGTGACCTCCCCACCGCGGATCGTGACGACGGCGTGCGGGGAGCCGTCGCGTTGCCACACCGTGTAGTCGCCGGAGGCCACGCTCGGGAACACCGCCGTGTACGCGGTCCGGTGGCGGTCCCGTCTGGCGTGCACCACGTTGTGCTCGCGGTGCGCGGCCGGGTCGGCGTCGGCCGGGCTGATCTCGATCTCCTGCTCGGCGAGCTCCGGGCCGGCGTGGATCACCAGTGCGCCGATGTCGCCGCCGATGTCGAGGACCAGGCTGTCCATCGTGGAACCTCCGTTCAGGCCGACGGGGTGAGGAACCCGCTGTTCGGCACGCCGAGGTACGGGAACCGGTTCAGGTACGGGATGTCCAGGCTGTCGGGGGTGACCCCGTCGTCGACCTGCGTGGCGGCCGGGTCGGGCGTGTAGTTCTTGTCCACCAGCGCGTACGTGGCGCCGGCGATGGCCCGCAGCTCGATCGCGACGACGTCGTCGAACACGCGGCGCCCGTTGGGGAAGCCGGCGAGGTCGCCGCCGAGGAGACCGTGGACGCTGGGCTTGCCCGCCGGCGGAACGGCCGTGTTGAGCCGCATCTCGTCCGCCTGGGTCTGGCCGGTGAAGTTCTGGAAACCCGGGATGAGCCCGGCCGGGATGCCCGTCAGCAGGATCGCGAGCAGGTCGGCTCGTGGCTTGCCGGACTTGTTCAGCACGTCCAGGTTCGGGAAGACGCCGGGGAACAGGCCCGGCAGCAGCTGCGCGACCTCGGGCTTGGCGACGAACTTCGCGAAGCGGCTGTCGCCGGCCGGGGTCTGGGTGTTCCAGAAGTCCTTCTGCCCCATGGGGTTGATGACCTCGTTGAACAGCGGGTTGGCCAGCCGCGACACCTGCCGGTACGGGCCGGTCGCCCAGGTGTTGTTCTGCTCGGTGTCCAGCATGCGCACGCGCTGGCGGCTCGCGGCGGTCCACACGCCGATGACCGCGCGCGGGTCGTTGACGTCCTCGCCGTGGTAGCCGTCCCTGGTCAGGTCGGCCCTCGGCACCTGCAGCGCGATCGTGTGCACGTTGAAGTTCTTGGTGGCGTTGACACCCGGGCCGGACTGCGGGAACTTCTTGAGCCCGAAGTGCTCGTGCGCGTCGGCGAACGGGCGCGGGTCGAGCAGGTCGAAGACCGCGCCGAGGTCGACGTAGAAGCCCTCGGCCCGCTGCCCGGCGAACACCCGGCGTCCGCCGCCGAGGTCGCGGACGGCGGCGTCGGCGAGCCTGCCGTAGTTCGGTGTGGACAGTGGGCCGATGTTGCACGGCGGGCACGGGACGCGCTTCGCGAGCTGCTGGGTGCGGCCGCGGGCGTCCTTGCGGGTGACCGAGTAGAACTGGCGGCGGTTCCAGTTCGGGGAGTCGAGGGTGCGGATCGGGCCCGTGTTGTAGAGGAAGGTGTTGGGGTTGCGGACCTCGGTGGTGAACCAGAACTGGTAGGTGACGTCCGGGTTCCCGTCACCGGTGTTGTCGACGTGGATCTCGTAGAGGACGTCGTCGCCGAACTCGTAGAAGTTGGGGCCGCCCGCGGGGGCCTGCAGGGGCACGTAGTTGGCGATCAGGGTGACGGTGTCGGGTCTGTCGGGGCTGACGAACGCGTAGACGTCCGTGGAGTCGGCGACCGGGTCCTTGG
Organism: Actinophytocola sp.; assembly: GCF_035634895.1. Classification (GTDB taxonomy): domain Bacteria; phylum Actinomycetota; class Actinomycetes; order Mycobacteriales; family Pseudonocardiaceae; genus Actinophytocola. The sequence goes on from NZ_DASQCC010000209.1 coordinate 25,766, forward strand.
CGATCTCCGGGGCTTCGCGGTGAGAGGACATTGCGGTGTACCTTTCAGAGCGCCTTGACGGCGTCGGTCAGACGGGCGGCGAACGCGTGGTCGGTGAGCTGGATCCGGTCCTGACCGACGAAGACGTCGAACCTGCCGCCCGGGCGGAGGTGGACCATCACCGGCTGCTTCGGGCCGTCCCCGGCGGCCACCGCGTCCTGCGGGGCGCTTTCCGCGGCGGCGAAGGGAATCGACGCGGCGGCACCGACGGCCACGCCCGCCGCGGCCAGGCTCGCGCCGGTGACGATCAGCTTGCGCCGGGACACCGTCCCCGGCTCGGGCGCAAGGGTGGGTTGCTGCTCGTGAGGCATGGGGTAACTCCTTGCCGGTAGGGGGCGCTCCTCGCCCTCCACCACGCATTCGAGTCACCCGCCGGCGCGGATTGCCGGCGATACCGAGATTTTCCCGCGACCACGCCTCGCCCGACGCGTGGACCGGTTACAGCAGGCGGAGTTGGGCGTCGCGCGGCCGGCGCTTCTGCCGGTCGCCGACCCGTTCCGTACTGTCCACTGTGGCCAGGAACGGCGACGGGTCGCCCGCGTGGCTGAGGTAGAGGTGCCGCTGCGCGCGGGTCATGCCGACGAACAGCAACCGCCGTTCCTCGGTCAGCTCCTCCTCGGTGGGCTTCGTGCCGGGCCAGCGCAGCGGCAGCAGCCCGTCCGCGCAGCCGACCACGAACACGACCGGGAACTCCAGGCCCTTCGACGCATGCAGTGTCAGCAGCGAGATCCGGTCCGCGCGCGGGTCCCACGTGTCGACCTCGACGCCAAGGGACAGCTCCGTCAGGAACCGCTCCAGGTCGTCGCCGCACCGCTCCGCCAGCGGGGTCAGCAGCTCGACGGCCGGGTACAGCTCGTCGTCGGCCAGGTTCCGCGCGGCCGTGTGGAGCCGGTCGCGGATCGGGCCGCGCACGTACGGCAGCTCCGCGACGAGGCGCTCCACCCCCGGCCGGTCGGCCAGCCGGTCGTGCGAACGCTTCTGGCACGGCCAACCGGCCTGGCCGAGCGCCTCCATGACCACCCGGGCCTGCCGGTCCGTCCGGTACAGCACGGCGAAGTCGGCGAACCCCAGGCCCCGCGCGTCGCTGTGCGACTCGACGCGGCCGCTGTCGAAGGAGTGGAACGCCCCGCCGCCCAGCAGGCGGTCGATGGTGTGTGCCACGAACTCGGCCTCGGCCCGCTCGGACGCGGCGTGGTGCACGCCGACGAGCGCGTCGCCGTGGTCGGTCATCGGGAGCAGCTCCCGGTCCCGGACCAGGGTCGTCGGCGCGATCATGCTCACCGCCGCGGCGAGGATGTGTGCGCTGGACCGGTAGTTCCTGGTCAGCGTGACGGTCCGCGCGGTCGGGAAGTCCTCGGCGAACCGGAGGAAGAACCCCACATCCGCGCCGCGGAACCGGTAGATGGCCTGGTCCGGATCGCCGATCGCGGTGAGGTTGCCCGCCGGCGGCGCGAGCTGGCGCAGGAGCCGGTACTGCCGGTCGTCGACGTCCTGGTACTCGTCGACCCAGATCCACCGGTACCGCTCGCGGTACCGGGCGGCCAGGGCGGGATCGGCTTCGAACAGCGCCAGCGGCAGGTTCACCAGGTCGTCGAAGTCGACGAGATCCCGCTGCCGCAGGGCCTTGAGGTACTGCTCCACCGCGTGGTCCGACTCGCCACCGCGGCGTGCGGCCAGCAGCCCGCGTGCCTCGGCGCCGGCGATCTCCTCCGCGATGACCAGCTGTGTGGTCTGGTCGGCGATCCCGAAGTCCGCGGACAGCCCCACGTTGGCGTGCTGCTCACGCAGGATCCGCACGCCGAGCGAGTGGAACGTGGCGACGGTCAGCGCCGGCGCCTGCTCGGGCACGAGAACGGCCAGTCGCTCGGCCATCTCCTCGGCCGCCCGCCGGGTGAACGTGATGGCGAGGCACTGCTCCGGCGGCACCTCCCGCTCACGCACAAGATGCGCGATCCGGTGGGTGAGCGTGCGTGTCTTCCCGGTACCCGGGCCGGCGATGATCAGCAGGGGTCCGGGACCGCTGCCCGCCGCCGCCCGCTGGTCCGGGTCGAGCCCGTCGAGCACGGACCCGGCCGCCGCCGGACTGTGGAACACGGACTCGGGCAGGTCGTCGAACAGGCCCGGCCCGTCGAACGGCTCCGCGGGCGCCGGCTCGGGTTCGGGCTCGGGCGCCACCACCGGCTCCGGCTCGGGTTCCGGCGGCGCCGGGCGGGCGGCCAGCTCCGGCACGTCGTCGAACAGGCCCGGCTCGGCGACGAGCTCGTCGGGGACCGGCGGCTCGTCGAACAACCCCGCGAACAGGTCCGGCGCCGCCACCAGCCGCCGGCTCACCAGCTCCCCCGGCTCGAACAGCCTGATCTCGCCGTACTCGCCGTCGTAGCCGGCGTCCCGGATCACCTCGCCGCGACGCAGCCTGGTCACCGCCTCGGCCAGGAGTGGCCAGCCGCGTTCGAACTCCGCCGGCGGGACCTCCGCCAGGATCGACAGTTCCGGCCCGAAGGTCGCCGTCAGCTTGTCGATCTCGGCCAGCACCTTCTTGCTCTTCGGGCCGGTGCCGACGATCTCGCTCATGATCTCGGGCAGCGGCACCAGGTTGTGGAACTCCGGCGCCCCGTCCGGGCGGTGCCCGTCCGGCCGGTCGGCCAGCTCCTCCACCCGGCTGAGCACCCCGACCGTGACCGGCTTCCCGCACGCCGGGCACACGCCGCCGAGCGCACGGGTCTCCTCGGGATCCAGCCGCACACCACACTTGCGGTGCCCGTCGACGTGGTACTTCCCCTCCTCGGGAAAGAACTCGACCGTGCCCGCGAGGCCGTCACCGGTCTCCAGCGCGGACCGCACCGCGAAGTAGTCCAGCTCCGTGTCGAACACCGTGCTCTCGCGGCCCAGGATCGGCGGCGAGTGCGCGTCGGAGTTGCTGACCAGCCGGTACCGGTCGAGCGACGACACCCGCCAGTTCATGGCCGGGTCGCTGGACAGGCCGGTCTCCACGGCGAAGATGTGGTCGGCCAGGTCGGCATAGCAGTCCTCGACGGCGTCGAAGCCGGACTTGGAGCCCAGCACGGCGAACCACGGCGTCCACAGGTGTGCCGGCACGAGGTAGCCGTGCTCGCTCGACTCCAGGGTGATCTCCAGCAGGTCCCGGGAGTCCAGGCCGAGGATCGGCCGTCCGTCCGAGCCGAGGTTGCCGATCCTGCCGAGCTTCGCGTTGAAGGTGGCCACCGAGTCGAAGTCCGGGAGGTAGACGAGGTGGTGGACCTTCCGCGTCTTCTCGCCGCGCTTGTAGATCGTGGAAATCTCGACCGACAGCATGAACCGCACGGCGCGGCCGGCCAGGTTCGGCGGCAGGCGGCGCGCGATCTCGGCGTCGAGGTCCTCGCGCAGCCGGAACACGCCGGGCTCGGCCGGCACGAGGTTCTCCCGCAGGTGCTCGAACCAGGCGGGATGCGTGAAGTCGCCGGTGCCGACCAGCGTGACACCCTTGCGCCGGGCCCACCACGTCAGATGTTCGAGGTCGCAGTCGCGGCTGCAGGCCCGCGAGTATTTCGAATGGATGTGCAGATCGGCATGAAAACGCACCGCGTGATCTTGCCACAGGGGATGGCCGGATCAGCGGTCACCACGCCCGGGCGACGCCACCGGTGTCAGGGCACCACGGAGATCTTGAGCCGGCCCGCCGCCGGGCGCAGCGCCGACAGGTACGCGTCCCGGGCGTCGGCGAGCCGGTAGGTGTGGGTGACGTAGGCCGGGGCCAGGTCACGGCGTTCGACGAGGAACCGTTCCGCGGCGGCGAGGTGCGCCGGCCAGTTCGTCGTGGCGCCGGCCCGCAGCACCAGCGTCTTGCGGAAGAACTCACGCATCGGCAGCACGTAGTGCTCCTCGGGAAGGCCGAACGCGTAGATCTCCCCGTGCGGCCCCGCCGCCGCGACGCAGTCGGCCAGCACGTCCTGGTTGTGCCCGATCGCGTCGACGACCAGGTCCGGGCGGTCCGCGCCGGCCAGCCCGGCCGCCCACTCGCCGGTCTGCGCGACGACCGGCTCGTCGATGCCGAACGTGGCGGCCTCGGCGGTGCGGTCCACGCGGTCCACGCCGGTGACATGCCAGCCGCGGGCCTTGAGCACGACGCAGAACAGCATCCCGATCGGCCCGAGGCCCAGCACGGCCGCGCGCCGGCCGGGCAGCGGCCCCACCCGGCCCAGCGCGCACAGCACGGTCGCGAGTGGCTGCGCGACGACCGCCTCGCTGTCCGGCAGGGTGTCCGACAGCGGGTGCAGCAGCTCGGCCGCCGTCAGGATCACCTCCTGCAGACCGTCGGACCGAAGGACCTTGCCGACCACCCGGTCACCGTCGCGGAGCCGGTCGTCCGCGGAGGCCACGACGTCACCGACGATCTCGTGCAGCGACGCGCCGACCGCGCCGGTGCGTGCGACGTCGCTGCTGCGCACACCGGCGAACGTGGGGAGGTCGCTGCCGCAGATGCCGCCGAGACGGAAGCGCACCAACACCTCGCCCGGCGCCAGCGCCCGCGGATCCGGGTGGGGCGTCTCGATCCGCTCGAACTCGTACGGCGCCGGCTGGCGTAGGGCCCACATCCCCCAATGATCGCCCACATCGGGTGCACCGGTCGACGACGTCACCGGGCGATGACTGTGATTCAGAGCGAGTCCGCGGTCGTCGGGCGGTGCGAGCGGCCCGGGTAGGACCTGGGAGAGTAACCGGTTACCCTTTGCCGTAAGTTTCGGGTTGTGGGAGGTGCCGTGTCCGCCACGATGCGCGATGTCGCGCGGCTCGCCGGCGTGTCGGTCAAGACCGTGTCCAACGTGGTCAACGACTTCCCGCACGTCAGCGTGGCGACGAGGACCCGGGTGCTGGCCGCGATCACCGAGCTGGGCTACCAGATGAACTTCTCGGCCCGCAGCCTGAGCAAGGGCCGGACCGGGATGCTCACGCTCGCCGTTCCTTCCCTTCGCCTGCCGTACTTCGCCGAGCTGACCGACGAGGTCATCCTGGCCGCCGGCGAGCGCGGCTACACCGTGCTGGTCGAGCAGACCGGGGGCGTGCACGAACGCGAGCTGGAGGTGCTCTCCAGCGACCGGCGGAGGATGACCGACGGGCTCATCCTCTCCCCGCTCGGCCTGCGCCCCGGCGACGAGCCGCGGCTGGAGGTCGGCTACCCGCTGGTCCTGCTCGGCGAGCGCCCCCTGCACGGCGACGTCGACCACGTGGCGATGGCCAACGTCGCCGGCGCGCGGGCGGTCACCGAGCACCTGCTGGCCCGCGGCCGGCGCCACATCGTGCTCGTCGGGTCCTACGACCAGCGCGGCGCCGGCGCGGGATCGCTGCGCACACAAGGGTTTCTGGACGCCCTGCACGCCGCGGGCCTCGAGCACGACCCGGCCGGCACCGGCGCGGCGCTCGAGTGGACCCGGGCGACCGGCGCCGACGCCATGCGCCGGCTGCTCGACCGCGGCGTCGAGGTCGACGCCGTCTTCGGGCTGAACGACGTGCTGGCGCTCGGCGCCATGCGTGTCCTGTTCGAGCGCGGCCTGCGGGTGCCAGACGACGTCGCGGTCGCCGGGTTCGACGACATCGAGGACGGCCGGTTCGCCCGACCCAGCCTCACCACCGTCCAGCCCGGCCGCGCCGAGATCGCCCGTACCGCCGTCGACCTGTTGATGGACAGGCTCTCCGACAACCCCGCGCGGCCGCCGGGCGAGGAGGTCGTGGTCGCCCACCGGCTCCTGGTCCGGGAGTCGACCGGCCAGGGACGCTGAGTTGCCCGTTGACCCCGGGCGTGCCCCGTGCTCCAATTACACCGGTGTAAACGCGGTTATACCCCTCTCGGCGACCTCAACGAAGTGGCGAGGGAGTAATCAAGACTCATGCGCATCACCATCGGCCTCCTGGCCACCCTGCTGCTCATGCTGAGTACGGCCTGCGGGAACGACGACGCCGACAACGGCGGACCCGTCACGATCCGCTTCTCCTGGTGGGGGAACGACGACCGGGCGAAGATCACCAACCAGGCCGTCGACGCCTTCGAGAAGGCCAACCCGAACATCACGGTCAAGACGGAGTCGATCGACTTCAACTCCTACTTCGACCGCCTGGCCACGTCCGTCGCGGCGGGCGACGAGCCCGACGTGATCACCATGGGCGGCGCCTACCCCCGCGAGTACGCCGACCGGGGCGTGCTGCTCGACATGACCGCGGTCGCGGGCGACCTCGACCTGTCGAAGCTCGACGAGCCGGCCCTGTCGAACGGCAACTTCGGCGGCAAGCAGTACGGCGTGCCGACCGGCGTCAACACCTACGGCGTGATCGTGAACCCGGCGATCTTCAAGACGGCCGGCGTGAAGGTGCCGAACGACGACAAGTGGAGCTGGAACGACTACGTCCGCATCGCCACCGAGATCTCGGCCAAGAGCCCGAAGGGCACCTACGGCTCCGACGACCCGACCGCACCGGAGACGCTCGACCTGTACGCGAACCAGAGGACCGGCGAGGGCCTGTACAGCAAGAAGGGCGGCATCGCCATCGACAAGAAGACCGTGCGGGACTGGTTCACCATGACCTCGGGGCTGATGAAGAGGGGCGCCACTCCCCCGGCCGACGTGAGCGCGGAGCAGGACGCGCAGTCCGCACCCGAGCAGACCCTGTTGGCCCAGGGCAAGGCGGCGATGATGTTCGGCTGGTCGAACCTGCTCACGGCCTACGAGCAGGCGGCGGGCACCAGGCTGGTCATGCTGCGCGCACCCGGTGAGACCACGGAGAAGAAGGGCACCGGGATGTGGCTGCAGGCCTCGCAGCTGTACACGATCAGCAAGCACAGCAAGCACCCGGAGGCCGCGGCCAAGCTCATCGACTTCCTCGTCTCCGACGAGCGGGCGGCCGACCTCATCAAGGCGGACCGCGGCATTCCGGCCAACGAGGAGATCCGCACGCACCTCGAGGAGAACCTCGACCCGTCCACCAAGGCGGAGTACGACTTCGTGGACCGGATGAGCAAGCTCGTCGACGGCGAGTTCGTGATCGGCCCGACGGGCTCGACGGAGTCGCCGGACATCCTCACCCGCGCCAACCAGTCCGTCCTGTTCGGACAGTCCACTCCGGACCAGGGGGCCGACCGGTTCGTGACCGAGCTGACGAATGCCGTTTCCTGAGGGCGCCGACCGGGCACCGATCGACCGGCGTGCCGTGGTGGCACGGCACGCCGTCGAGGTGACCGGGATCGACCCCGGCTCGGCGCTGACGGTCGGCAACGGCGAGCTGTGCATGACGGTCGACGTCACCGGCCTGCAGACGTTCCCGCGGTGCTACCCGGTCGGCACCGGCACCCTGCTCGGCACGCAGTCCCAGTGGGGTTGGCACAGCACCCCGGGCGGCGGCGCGCTGCCGACCCGGCCCTACCGGACCGCCCGCGGTCCGATGTCCTATGTGGACGCACCGAGGATGACCGGCGCGGACGACGCCGGCATGGACGAGGGGACCCGGTGGCTGCGGGCCAACCCGCACCGGCTCGACCTGGCGCGGACGGGCCTGGTGTGGCTGGACGGGCTCAGGACACCGGAGCCGGGCGAGCTGGGCGCGTGCCGGCAGGTCCTCGACCTGTGGACGGGGCTGGTCACGAGCGAGCTGACGCTCGGCGGCCGGCCCTTGCGGGTGACGACCGCGTGCCACCCGGCCGAGGACGCGGTGGCCGTGCGTGTCGAGGCGCCGGCGGGCGAACTCGGCGTGCGGATCGCCTTTCCCTACGGGTCGACGGCGTGGAACGACGCCGCGGACTGGACCCGGCCCGGCGCGCACGAGACCGACGTCGAGCCGGCGCCGCACGGCGTGCTGGTGTGGCGGCACTTCGACGGCGGCACCGAGCCGGCGTACCGGGTGCGGGTGCGTGGCGAGCAGGTGTGGCAGGTCGGCACGCACGAGCTGGTCGTGCGCGCGGGCGGCCCGGTGCTCGACGTGGTCGTGTCGTTCGCGGTGGCCGATCCCTCCGAGGTCGACGCGCCGGCCGTGTTCGACGCGAGCCGCGCGCACTGGCCGCGGTTCTGGTCGACCGGTGCCGCGCTCGACCTGTCGGGCAGCACCGACCCGCGCGCCGACGAGCTGGAGCGCCGGGCGGTGCTGTCGCAGTACCTGACGGCCATCCAGTGCGCGGGTTCGCTGCCCCCGCAGGAGACCGGGCTGACCTGCAACAGCTGGCGCGGCCGGTTTCACCTGGAGATGCACTGGTGGCACGCGGCGCACTTCGCGCTGTGGGGCCGGCCGGAGCTGTTGCGCCGCAGCATGGGCTTCTACCGGCGGATCCTGCCCGCGGCACGGGCGACGGCCGCGGCCCAGGGCTGTGCCGGCGCGCGCTGGCCCAAGCAGGTCGGCCCGGACGGCCGGGAGAGCCCCAGCCACATCGGACCGTTCCTGCTGTGGCAGCAACCGCATCCGATCCACCTCGCGGAGCTGTTGCGCCGCGCCGGCGACCCAGGCGACTACAGCGAGATCGTCGAGGAGACCGCGCACTTCATGGCCGACGTGGCCGGGCCGGGACCGGACGGGTTCAGCCTGGGTCCCCCGCTCGTGCCGGCGCAGGAGTCCTATGCGGACATGCGCGACCGGGTGCGCGACCCGCCGTTCGAGCTGGCGTACTGGGTGTGGGCGCTCGGCGTGGCACAGGAATGGCGGGCCCGGGCGGGAAAGCCACCCGAGCCGGCGTGGGACGAGGTCCGGCACGGCATGGCGCGGCCGCTGGTCCGCGACGGCCGGTACACCGCGATCGCCGTCGAGCCGTACACCGTGCGCACCGACCACCCGTCGATGGTCTACGCGCTCGGCCCGGTACCCGCGACCGGCCTGGTCGACCCGGCGGTCCTGCGCGCGACGCTCGACGACGTGCTCGCGGACTGGGACTGGCCGGGCACCTGGGGTTGGGACTACCCCGCGCTCGCCATGACCGCGACCCGGCTCGGCGAGCCGGCGGTCGACCTGTTGCTCCGCGACAGCCCCAAGAACGTCTATCTCCACAATGGACACAACCGGCAGACCGACGCGCTGCCGGTCTACCTGCCGGGCAACGGCGGCCTGCTCGCGGCGCTCGCGTTGATGGCGGCGGGCTGGGACGGCGGCCCGGAGTGTCCCGGCTTTCCCCGGGACGGCTGGTCGGTGCGGCACGAGGGTTTCGTGCGCGCACCATGAGGGACGGAGGGCGGCATGCGGCGGTACGGGGTGGTGGGCACGGGAGCCCGCGCGCGGATGTACATCCGGGCGCTGGCCGGCGACTTCACCGACGTGGCCGAGCTGGTGGCGTGGTGTGAGCCCAACCCGGCGCGGATGGACCACGCGGACGGTCTCGCCGGCGCCCGCCCGGCCCGCTACGCGCCCGCCGGCCTCGAACGGATGATCACCGAACAGCGCCTCGACGCGGTCGTGGTCACCAGTCCTGACTGGACACACGCGGAGATGGCCAGCAGGGCCATGCGTGCCGGCGCGGACGTGGTGCTGGAGAAGCCGCTGACCACGTCCGTCGACGGCTGCGGCGAGATCGTCGCCGCGATCGAGGAGACGGGCCGGTCGCTGGTGCTGACGTTCAACTACCGGTACTCGCCACGCAACGCCGCGCTCAAGCAGGTCATCGCGTCCGGCGAGATCGGCGAGGTGACCTCGGTGCACTTCGAGTGGGTGCTGGACACGATGCACGGCGCGGACTACTTCCGCCGCTGGCACCGGGAGAAGGAGCACTCGGCGGGTCTCGCGGTGCACAAGGCCTCGCACCACTTCGACCTGATGAACTGGTGGCTCGCCGACGTCCCGGAGTGGGTGTTCGCGAGCGGCGGCCTGAAGTTCTACGGCGCCGACAACGCCCGTGCCAGGGGCCTCGGCCCGCGGCCGGCACGCGGCACGGTCGACCCGCCGAGCACGGACCCGTTCGCGCTGGACCTGCGGGCCGACCCGACGCTGCGGTCGCTGTACTGGGAGGCGGAGCGGCACGACGGGTACCTCCGGGACCGGGACGTGTTCGCGCCCGGCGTCACGATCGAGGACAACCTGTCGGTCATGGTGGGCTACGGCGGCGGCCCGGTCCTGACGTACTCGCTGAACGCGCACAGCCCCTGGGAGGGCTACCGGGTGACGGTGAACGGCACCGGGGGCCGGGTGGAGCTGGAGGTGGTGGAACGGGCCGCGGTCCTGCCCGGCCCGGACGGGCGGATCGTGCTGGACGCCAGCTCGGTCGTGGACGACGGGGACGACGGCCGGCGGGGCGGCGCCTGGCTGACGGTGCAGAAGCACTGGCAGCCGGCGAAGTCCGTGCCGATCCCCGAGGCCGGCGGCGGCGGCCACGGCGGCGGCGACGCCCTGCTGCTGGCGGACGTGTTCCGTGGCGTGGACGGCGCGGACCGGCTGGGCCGGCAGGCCGGCATCCGCGACGGCCTCGCCTCGGTCGCGGTGGGCCTGGCGGCCAACACGTCGATGACGACCGGGAAACGGGTGCGGATCGCCGAGATGGAGCTGCCGGGACTATGACGGCCATCCAGGAGCTCGCACGGCCGAAGGAACCGGCGGCCGCGAAGGGCGGGCACGCGCGGCCGGTCCGGCCGAAACCCGCCGAGCGTGGGGACAACAAGGCGGCCGTCCTCTTCCTCGCGCCGTGGTTCGCGGGGCTGTTCCTGATCACGGCGGGGCCGATGGTGGCGTCGCTGTACCTGTCGTTCACCGACTTCAGCCTGCTGGACCCGCCGAAGTGGATCGGGTTCGGCAACTACGTCGAGATGCTCGCGGACGACCGGCTGGCCACCTCGCTGCGGGTCACGTTCGAGTACGTGTTCCTGTCCGTGCCGGCCCAGCTCGCCCTGGCATTGGCGCTCGCGTTGTTCCTCGACCGCGGGCTGCGGGGCCTCACGATCTACCGGTCCATCTTCTACCTGCCCTCGCTCCTGGGCGGGAGCGTGGCGATCGCCATCCTGTGGCGCCGGATCTTCGGCAACGACGGGCTGATCAACCAGGTGCTGTCCTGGTTCGGCGTCGAGGGCCCCGGCTGGATCGCCGACCCGCGGTTCGCGCTCGGCACGCTCGTCGTGCTCAACGTGTGGACCTTCGGCTCGCCGATGATCATCTTCCTGGCGGGGCTGCGGCAGATCCCGGTGACCTACTACGAGGCCGCCGCCATCGACGGCGCCGGGAAGCTCCGGCAGTTCCGCAGCATCACACTGCCCCTGCTCACGCCGATCATCTTCTTCAACCTGGTGCTGCAGATCATCCACGGGTTCCAGTCGTTCACCCAGGCGTTCATCGTCAGCGGCGGCACCGGCGGGCCGGTGGACTCGACGCTCCTCTACCCGCTCTACCTGTACAAGGAGGGCTTCGCGAGCCTGCACATGGGCTACGCGTCGGCCATGGCATGGCTGCTGCTGCTCATCGTGGGCGGGCTCACGGCGGTCAACTTCTTCCTCGCGAAATTCTGGGTCTTCTACGATGACTAGCGCCGATGGTGCACGCCGCGGGCTCGTCACCCGGCTGCGCCGCCTGACCAAGCACGCGGTCCTGGTGGTCGCCGCGTTCGTGATGCTGTACCCGCTGCTGTGGCTCGTCGCCAGCTCGGTCAAGCCGGACGCGTTGATCTTCCGGGACCCGTCGCTGATCCCGCGTGAGCTGGACCTGTCGAACTACTCGATCGGCTGGCACGCGCTCGCGCACCCGTTCACGCGGTACCTGCTCAACTCCGTGGTGGTCGTGGCCGGCGCCGTGCTCGGCAACCTCGTGTCGTGCTCGCTGGCCGCGTACGCGTTCGCGCGGTTGAACTTCCGTGGGCGCCGGGTGTGGTTCGCCGTCATGCTGATGTCGATCATGCTGCCGATCCACGTCGTGATCGTGCCGCAGTACGTGCTGTTCTCCCAGCTGGACTGGATCAACACCTACCTGCCGCTGGTCGTGCCGAAGATGCTCGCCACCGACGCGTTCTTCATCTTCCTGATGGTGCAGTTCTTCCGCGGCATCCCGCGCGAGCTGACCGAGGCGGCCAACATCGACGGCGCCGGGCACGGCCGGATCTTCTTCCAGATCATGCTGCCGCTGTCGATACCGGCCCTGGTCACCACCGCGATCTTCACGTTCATCTGGACCTGGAACGACTTCTTCAGCCAGCTGATCTTCCTGACCGACCCGGACATGTACACGGTGCCGGTGGCACTGCGCACGTTCGTCGACTCGCAGTCCGAGAGCGCGTGGGGTGCCCTGTTCGCGGACTCCGTCGTGTCGCTACTGCCGGTGTTCCTGATCTTCCTGTTCGGTCAGAAGTACCTGGTGCGGGGAATCGCCACCACCGGCCTGAAGTAGGTTCGCCGGCAATGTGCCGTTCGGGGCAAAAGTCCCGTCCGGTACACGGTCCGTGACCCACCCGCGAAATCGCGGCCGGAATGCGGAGAAAGCGAGGAGGCGGTCGCCTTTCGGTGGCGCGCCTCCTCACGCATTCCTCAGGTTGGCTCATTCCGCGCGGTCGAACCGCGCGGCGAGCACGAGTGCCGCGGCGATGAACACGAGGTTCTTGACCACGAACTCACCGGCCGCGGCCAGCAGCAGCGGATTTCCGTGCTGAAAGGTGACCCCGGACTGCATGATCAGCGACAGGAATGTGCCGGCCAAATGCGCCACGAGCACGGCGCACATCAGGAATATGCTCCGACCGGCGACCATGCCGATCCCGATGGCCACCTCGAGCAGGCCGATGGCCGGGACGAGCCACGCCCGGTCGAACCAGGGCAGGGTGCCGGCGACGAAGTCGCTGACCGGGGACGCGCCGACGACCTTGAGCATGCCGAACCAGACGAACACGACGCCGAACGCGTAACGCAGCAGCGGCAGACTGATTCTCCGCAGCTCCTCGGTGACCTGCGCCTCGACGGTTCGGAACTTTTGCAGCGCGGACGGGACAGTACTCACGAACAGCTCCTCGGTTCTCGAAGGAAAGAGAAGCCCGCACACCCGCGAAATGCGAACTCGATAGTTCAATCACCATGACACAACGTGGCGGAATTTCTCCAGACCCCCAGGGGATACACCATCGATTTCCCCGAACAACTAGTTTCTTGGAATGTGTCAAGGCATATCCGCGGAGCAGGCCAGCAGGGACGTTCCCGTGATCATCCACCCGGCGCCGTGGCCGGCATTCCTGGACCGCCGGCGAAAGTATCGGTCACCCAGCGCGACAGCCGCGCCGCCGGCAACCCCCAGGGGATATACGCAGGCACGGTCCGTTGACGTTTGATTTCACCGCGCCCAGTATTGGGTCGTCAAATGCGTGGGAGCAAACACAAAACGGAAGAACTTTCGAGAAGAAAGCACTCTCCAATCTCCGCGGGGGAGAAAAAGGGAGAGCCCAATGTTCTGCGCACCTCAATCCACGCGCGTGCGACTTCCGCTCGCGCTCTCCGCTGTCACCGCGATGGTGCTCGCCACCCTGGTGAGCGCCGACTGGCCGGCCAGCGCGGCCGTGCCGTTCGAGATCCAGAGCCTCGACGGCTCCGGAAACAACGTCGCCAACCCGACCTGGGGCCAGTCCGGCAGACCCTACGCACGGGTCGCGCCGGCCCGCTACACCGACGGACGCAGCGCTCCCGTCGCGGGTCCCAACTCACGCGCGATCAGCAACCGCATGTTCAACGACGTCCACCAGAACATCTTCTCCGAGCGCGGCGTCACGCAGTGGGGCTTCACCTGGGGACAGTTCCTGGACCACACCTTCGGCCTCCGTCTCGGCGGGGCCCAGAACGACCCCCAGGGCGAGAGCGCGAACATCGCGTTCAACCCGGCCGACCCGATGGAGTCCTTCCGCAACGACTTCGGCTCGATCGGGTTCAACCGCTCCGTGGCCGCTCCCGGCACCGGGGTCGACAACCCACGCCAGCAGGTCAACTCGATCAGCTCCTACATCGACGCGGCCCTCGTCTACGGCGGCTCGACGAGCCGGTTGGAGTGGCTGCGCCAGGGTCCCGTCGACGGCAACATGGCCAACAACAGCGCACTGCTGATGCTGCCGAACGGGTACCTCCCCCGCCGCGACGCGCGTGGCAACGCCGCGGCCGCACCGGCCATGGACGTCGACGGCCGGCTCCTCGGGCAGCCGAACCGGGCGGCCGTGGCCGGTGACGTGCGGGCCAACGAGAGCATGGCGCTCGAGGGCACCCAGACGCTGTTCGCCCGCGAGCACAACAGGATCGTGAACCTCCTGCCCAGCTCGCTGAGCCAGGAGGACCGGTTCCAGATCGCGCGGCGGATCGTCATCGCCGAGGAGCAGTACGTCACCTACACGGAGTTCCTGCCCGCGATGGGCGTGAACCTGCCGGCCTACAACGGTTACCAGCCGAACGTCGACGCGACCCTGTCCAACGAGTTCGCGACCGTCGGGTACCGGGCACACAGCCAGATCCACGGCGAGGTCGAGCTGGAGACCGAGGCGTCCCGGTACAGCCAGGCCACGCTCGATGCCCTCACGGCGCAGGGTGTCGAGGTCGCGGTCGAGGACGGGACGGCGGACATCGCCGTGCCGCTGGGTGTCGGCTTCTTCAACCCCGACCTGGTCGAGCAGCTGCAGCTGGGCCCGCTGATGGAGGCCATCGGCGACGAGTCGGAGTACAACAACGACGAGCAGATCGACAACCAGCTGCGCAGCGTCCTGTTCCAGGTTCCCGTCTCCGGCAACCCGGAGTGCCTGGACGGGCCGACCCTGCCGGAGTGCTTCAACGGGGTGGTCGACCTCGGCGCGATCGACATCGAGCGCGGCCGCGACCACGGCATGCCGAGCTACAACCAGCTGCGGGCCGCCTACGGTCTCGCGCCGAAGACGTCGTTCACCGCGATCACCGGCGAGTCGACCGACCAGTTCCCCACGGGGATGGGCATCGACAACCCGAACAGCCTCACCTTCTCGCAGCTGACCGACCTCTTCGGTGTCAACTTCGGGCTGACCGAGGAGCGCGACCCGGTGCGGGCCGTCCGCAACACGACCCGTGCGGCGCGGCTGCGCGCGCTGTACCAGAACGTGAACAACGTGGACGCGTTCGTCGGCATGGTGGCCGAGCCGCACGCGCCGGGCAGCGACCTCGGCGAGCTGCAGCGGGCCATCTGGGCACGGGAGTTCCAGCGGCTGCGTGACGGCGACCGCTTCTTCTACGCCAACGACCCCGGCCTCACCTTCATCAGGAACACCTACGGGATCGACTTCCGGCGCAACCTCGGCGACATCATCGCCTCGAACACCGACATCCCGAGGTCGGACCTGGCGCGGAACGTGTTCTTCGTCGGGGGCAACGTCCCGCCGACGAGCTGCCGGGTCCAGTACCAGGTGACCGGGAGCTGGACGGGTGGCTTCAACGCCGGCATCACCATCAACAACACCGGGAGCACGGCGATCCCGGCCGGCTGGACGCTGCGGTTCGTGTTCGCCAACGGCCAGGTCATCACCGACGACTGGAACGGGGTGACGACACAGGACGAAGCCCGCGTGCCCATGGTCAACGAGTCGTGGAACGCGGCCATCCCGGCCGGTGGTTCGGTCACGGGGATCGGGTTCACGGCCACGTGGAACAACGTGACCAACGGCCCGCCCACGAGGGTCAGCCTCAACACGACCGCCTGTTCCACCTGACCGCGGAAGTCCGCGCCGGACGTGCCGGGCCCGTTTGCACGGGCGCGGCACGTCCGGCCGTGGAACGTCGGATCTCAACCCCTAGGGGAAAAACACACACAGGAGCTGTTGACCGGATTTTGCAACCGGTCCATTATCGAGGACACCTCAGCAAAAAAATGGTCAATACTCCCTGAGGAATAATCCGCATTTTCGAAAACTCTTCGTGCTGCCCGAAACTTCCGCCAAGAAGCTACGATTCGGGGATCTCAATGGCCAGCAGGACTACCGGACTCAGCCGCAGAAGTTTTCTCGCCGCGGGCCTCGGCGCCGCGGGTGCCGCCACGCTTCGCCCCGCCGAGGCGCTCGCCTCGGTCATCACCGAGGCCGCCGGGGGGTCCGTGCAGGCGTCGGACACCTTCGGCCGCATCTTCTCCCTGCAGCCCTTCGCCGACCTGAGCGCGCCATCGCTGAAACAGGCCCTGATGGCAATGGGCCAGCGTGGCGGCGTCCTGGACGCGGCCGACCAGCTGTCGGCCGGCCCGGTCCAGCTCATCGCCGACCCGGCGCTCAGCGCGAACAACCCGGACAACGCCACGCACACCGCCGGCACCACGTTCATGGGCCAGTTCTTCGACCACGACATGACCTTCGACGAGACCTCGCAGCTGGGCGTGCCACTCGACCCGCTGCGGGCGCCCAACACCCGCACCCCCGCGCTCGACCTCGACTCCGTCTACGGCGCCGGGCCCACCGGCAGCCCGCAGCTGTACGACCCGAGCGACCGCGACAAGTTCCGCGTCGAGAGCGGCGGGCTGTTCGAGGACCTGCCACGCAACGCGAACCACACGGCCATCATCGCCGACCGGCGCAACGACGAGAACCTGATGATCGCCGGGATACACGCGGCGTTCCTGCTGTTCCACAACCGGGTCGTGGACCAGCTGCGGTCCCAGGGCCAGACGAACGTGTTCGCGGCCGCACAGCAGCTCGTCCGCTGGCACTACCAATGGCTGATCCTGCACGAGTTCCTGCCGCTGTTCGTCGGGCAGGCGCTGGTGACCGACGTCCTGCGCAACGGCAGGCGCATCTACCGGCCGGCGGCCGGCCAGCAGTTCATCCCGGTGGAGTTCCAGGGCGCCACCTACCGGTTCGGGCACAGCATGGTCCGCCCGTCCTACCGGGCGAACCTGCGGGGCGACCCCGGCGGCAGCGCAGCCACCGGCGCGCCCGCGTTCTTCGGGATGGTCTTCGACCCGGCCGGGCAGGGCCAGGCCGACCCGGTCGACCTGCGTGGCGGAGCACGGGCGCCCCGCCGGTTCATCGGCTGGCAGACGTTCTTCGACTTCGGCGGCAGCTTCACGGCGGACCTGCGGCGGAACAAGCGGATCGACACCAACATCTCCACCCCGCTGTTCGACCTGCCGCTGGCCACCATCCCGTCCGCGGACCCGCCGACCTCGCTCGCCCAGCGCAACCTGTTGCGGCACATCACCTGGTCGCTCCCGTCGGGCCAGGACATCGCGAGGGCCATCGGCATCACCCCGCTGTGGGCGGAGAACTTCCCGGAGCTGCAACAGTTCGGGCACGGCCTGCCCAGCGCGACCCCGCTCTGGTACTACACGCTCAAGGAGGCCGAGGTGCTGGCCGGCGGGACGCGGCTGGCCGGGGTCGGCGCGCGGGTCGTCGCCGAGGTGTTCATCGGGTTGCTGCAGCTGGACCCGACCTCCTACCTGGCGACCAACCCGAGCTGGACCCCAACGCTGCCACGGCGTTCCGGCGCGGCGGGCGACTTCCGGATGGTGGACCTGCTGACGTACGCCCGGGTCGATCCGGACAGCCGGGGGCAGTAGGACCGATTTGTGTAACATGCCCGCCGGCCACGTCGATAGACCCTTTTGGGAGCGCTCCCAACAGTGCGGAGGTCCCCGTGGCAACGGCGCCAGCACAGAAGCAGCACAGCCTCCGTGTGGTCATCCGGTCAGAGCGACGGATGTTCCGCGACGCGCTGACGGCCTGGTTACGTGCACAACCAGAGTACGCGGTCGTCGGGCACGTTGGCAGGCTTGACGATCTGGTGGCTTTGTGCAGGCTTCGCCAGCCGGACGTGGCGCTGGTCGATGTGGGGACGGGGCACGCCGACATGGCGTGGCTACGTGACTGCACGGCGCTGACGACGGTCGTGGTCGTCTACGAGCGGTTGTCCGGCGCCGACCTCGGCGACCTGTGCCGGGTCGGCGTCGACACGCTCCTCCCCTGCTCGCACGGGCTCGACGCGCTTCTGGTGGTACTACGCAGGTATCTGACCAGCGGCCGGGACACGACCGTGGCGGGACAGGACGGCTTCACCGAGCTGGAGAGGCAGATCATCACGCTCGTGGGCGCCGGGCACACCGTGCACCAGATCGCGCAGCTGCTGGAGGTCAGCACGTCGTCGGTGGCCAACACGAAGCGGCGTATCTACCGCAAGCTCGAGGTCGGCAGCCAGGGCCAGGCGATGGCCCGGGCGACCGCGCTCGGCATCGTCGCCCGGGCGCCGCACCATTTGCCGGCCGACAGCTGCCCGAGCGCCACGTTGCCGGTCGTGCTGCGCGGCACGACCGGCGCGGCGCGCCAGCAGGTGACGAGCGCGTTGCTGGCCGGTGGTCTGGCGGTGAGCCCCGACATGCCGCTGACCGGGTCCCTCACGGTGCTGGTGGACCCACTGCCCGAGGACTGGCCGTCGACCGGAGTTCCCGTGGTGCTGGTACGAAGCGAGCCGCCACCACGGTCGGAGGTGATGACGGCGTTGCTGCGCGGGGCATGCGTGGTGATGTCCGCCGAGAGGGTCGCCACCGACCTGGTGCCGGCGTGCACGCTGGCCGCCCACGGTTACGTCACGGTCGAGGCCGAGGCCGCCCGGGCGGTTCTCGAGGCGCTCCAGGCGCCGTCGGCCGGACTGCCCGAGCTGACGTCACGGGAGCTGGACATCCTGCGGCTCATCGCCGGCGGCAACACGGTGCGGCAGACGGCACGGGCACTGGGAATCGCGGCGAAGACGGTGGAGAACACGCAGTCCCGGCTGTACCGGAAGTTGGGCGCCCGCAACCGTTCCGGGGCGTTGGTGGCCGCGCACGCGTTGGGGTTGTTGGAACTGATTCCGGAACAGGCGCTGGGTCCACCGAGCGGTTTCGTACCCCGTCCGTAGGCCGCGAATGCCGAAGTCGCCCGGTCCTTTTCCTGGTGTCATCGGGTGTCTGGCGGTCAACCGGTCGTGTCGAAGGCGACGTCGAGGGTGACGGTGTAGCCGCTCGCGACGTCGCCGGTCACCGTGCCGAGCTGTGAGACACCGCCGTCGTCGCCGAAGACGTCGTCGCCGAAGACGTTGTCGGAGTCGAGACTGACCCGGGAGAGGTTGGTGACGGACCGCGCGTACCCGTCCTCGGCGTAGACCGTCGCGCAGACGTCCCCCGGCAGCGCGACCTGCGAGGTCGCGATGGCCCTGGCGGGGTCGGTGATGTCGGCTTGGCCGGGATAGACCTCGAAGTGGATGTGCGGCCAACGCCCGGCATAACAGGCCGGGAAGATGCTGGTGTAGGGGACTTTGCCGGCGGCGTCGGCGATCTGGACGCCCCGGAGGTAGTTCTCGTCCCTGACGGCGTCGGAGTACATCGAGTAGCCGCCGTCACGGTCGCAGTGCCAGACGTAGACGGCGACTCCCGCGAACGCCGACCCACCACCTGCGAGGTCGGCGACGGTGAGCTCCAGGGTCATCGGCACATCGCCGGCCACCCCACCGGCACCGCCGAAACTGGCGCGAATGTCACTGCGCACGATCCCGCTCTGTTCCAGCACGTCCGGCCCCGTTGAAGCCGTCACCATCTCCCCGACCGTGGCCTGGTTCGCCGCCGTCGTGGTCGCCGCCGTCGTGGTCGCGGCCGTCCCACCCGGCTCCGCGGTGGAACACGTGGCAACGCCGGCCGCAGCCGCCCCGATCCCAAGAACCCGCAGGACCCGCCGCCGGCTCAGAATGGTCCCGACATCGAACCCCAGTCCCTGGTCAACGATTTCCTCATCGGACCGGACAAGGACCCGGCCCTGGTAGCCCGGCACGTTCTGGTCGCGCTCCATCAGTCCTCCGGCAACATCGGACCACCAACCCGAAAACCAGGGATGATCTCCGCACGCTACCCGGACATCGCCCTTGCCGTCCCTGGGAGACGGCTCGGTCGGCAAACTGGGAGCATCCATGTTCGGTTCACAACCAGTCCACGCCATGACCCCATCGTGGCATCAGTATGCGAATCCGGATGACCGCGACGAGGATGGAGTGGTGGACGAATTCGGGAACTCCCACCACAGCAATGTGGGCCGACAGGGTCCCGCGGTCCACCGAACCGTGCTCGTGGTCGACGTCGAGCACTTCGGCGCCCACGACCGGACCAATCCGCACCGCATCGAGGTGCGTGACGGCCTCTATCGTGCACTGGAGGACGCACTCGCGCGAGTTGGCATCACTTTCACGGACTGTCACCGCGAGGTTGTCGGTGATGGTGTGCTCGTGCTCATTCCTGCCGACGTCGCGAAGAGTCTGCTCGTCGAGCGCCTACCGCGCACGCTGGCGGCCGCCCTACGCGACCACAACGACACGCACGACGATGGTGCGCGAATCAGGCTACGCATGGCGATACACGCCGGCGAGGTTCACTACGACAACTACGGTGTCGTAGGCGTCGCGGTCAACTTCGCCCACCGGCTCATCAACTCGCCTGCCCTGAAGGAGGCACTCGCCGCGTCCTCCGGCACGCTGGCGCTCGTCGCCTCAGACTGGTTCTTCACCGAGGTGGTCCGGCACAGCCCGGGCAGCGACCCCGCTGGGTACCGGAGAATCCGCGTCACCGAGAAGGAAACCGACACCATCGCGTGGCTCCACCTGCCAGATGGCGCCGAAAACCACGCACCACGTCCAGCACAGCGGGACATCGACCCTGCCAGGGCGCTGTCTCCCGAAGCTCTCTGGGCGGCGTCCGAACGGTCCGTACAACGGCTTGGTGCCCGTCGCACGGCCTATCCGTTGGATCTGAGTATCGCGGAACTGCACAACCGCGGCCTCTACGTCCCGGCCACCTTCTCCACCCTCGACCGCAACGCCACGGCGGTCGGCGTCGCACATCTCGCAGACCAGGTCCAGAGCGGGTCGTCGTTGCTGATCCTCGGCGAGCCGGGCAGCGGCAAGAGCGTGGCGTCGTACGCGCTCCTGAGCCGTCTCCGACAGCACATCCCGGCGATCACGGCACGTGCTTCCAAACTGCGCGACGCCCTTGGGTATCCGACGCCGGGAAGCGACCTCGCCGATGCCCTGCGCGGCACGTTGTCCGATGACGGGACCCGCCCGGTCCTCGTTGTCGACGGTCTTGACGAGACCCTCGACGAGTTCGAGTCGGCCGCCGATCTGTCGGAGCTGCTGGCTCAACTGTCCGACCGCTTCTCGATCATCGTGACGTGTCGGCGCCGGGAGTTCGAGGACAATCTCGCGGCGTCGGTCGACAGCGGCGCCTTCGACGCGATCTACTCGATCGACACCTGGACCGTTCGCGGACAGTTCACCGAGTTCGTCCAGCGACTGGTCACGGCCGGCTTTCTCGAGTCGGCCGAACTGCTCGGCGTCATCGCGCGATCACCCGACCTGGAGCGTATGGTCGCGCGTCCGTTGTACGCGCGTATGCTCACGTTCCTCGGCCAGGAAGGGCTGCCGGCTGTCACCGATGTCTCGTCCCTCTACGCCGAGTACATCGACAAACTCGCGGTGGCGAGTGACACCGCGCTGGCCGGCGCAGGATGCCGCATGCGTGCGAGGTCAGGAGAGATCTGGACCGACGCGGCCTGGCACATCTTCAGTAGCGGTCTTCTGACCGAAGACCGGTTCGACCTTCAGCCCGTGACGACACATTTGGAAGGTACGTTCGATGAGCGGGCTCCATGCCTGTCAAGGGCACTGAGCCAGATCTGCGACCAGTGGCGCACTGGCGGTCGTGTCCGCGGCCGTTTTGTGCACTATTCGTTCTTCGAGTACCTGGTGAGCCGCTACTACGTCGAGCAGCTGCACGACTCGACGCCCGCCACGGCCGACCGTCTGGCGAAGTGCCTCAGCGTCGATCCCTCCCCGGAGATCCGCCATTTCCTCGTCGCCGAACTACGGGAGCACCAGGCTTCTGGCTTGGTGGACTCGTTGGTCCGCGCCTACCTCCAGATGCGGACGGCCGCGGCTCGCACCACGACTGCCCGCACGATGTGCAACCTCATCGCATACCTGCTCTCCAGGGCGGCCAAGAACGGACGCGAACCCCTGCACCGGCTGCTCGAAGAGGAGGAGGACATGTTCCTGCAGCAGTCGCTGTTGTGGGGACTGTGCCACCTGGGCGATCGCGACGCACTCGCGAGATTCGTACGGGAAAGCAGGCGATCGGCGGAATGGCGGGCATGGAACCGCGGCTACGTCATGTACTACTACGGCGACATCGACCGACGAGTGCCGCCTCCCTACAACGATGAAAGGCGGCGAAGCTGGGGGCGCACCCGTGAACGAACGATAGACATGATGTCGGAGCCCGACTACCTGCACGCGGTTGCACCTCAGCGTCGGTTTCTGGACCTTTACCTGTTGTACGACTACGCCATATGGCGCGAGGAGACACTGTCCACAGAAGACGCCCACATCGCGGCCGCCATGCTCGACGTGCTGTGGCACGAGCCGAGCATCGAAGGCTCGTTCCTGCACGAATTGCAGGCCATGCACGCGGTGGCTTGTCCAGCCTAGGCCAGAGCGGTGGCTGGCGCGTGGACGACGTCCGGCATCAGCGTCTGTGCGGCTCTGCGGGGGATCCCCAAACCGCACATGCTTGGCACGACACCATCGATCAGCGCCATGATCTCATCGGCGTCGAGCGGATCGCCGACGCCGTCCTCAATGCGGAGGCCCTGCTCGATGGCCTGCATCGCCTCGATGCGGGCGCCTCGGCTGTACTGCCAGCCATCCGCGAGCACGAGGTGACCGACGTGTGACTTGATGATCCTGCCGCACAATGCGTCGTAGTCGTGCTGTGTGAGCCCCTTGAGTTCGAAGGTCGCCGGGTTGATCACCAGCCTGCCGGCGTGTCGGGATCGCGCCGACGTGACCGATTTCGCCGCGTCGGCCTTGTTCGGTTCGAGTACCTCGCGTCGCCACCGGTCGGCATGCTGGTTTCTTACGTCCTCGCGGTCGTAGAGACGCAATTCCGCCATGAGCGCGAGCTCCCGGCGACCGGAGCTGACCGGACACGCGACGTAGATCGCGTCGCGGAGTTGAATTGCCTCGAATGCCTGCAGGGCTGCTTCCAATGCGAGCTGTCTGTGCACCGCTGGGTTCTCCCCTCTGGCCATGTGGTCCCCACCCTCCCACGACCTGTCCACTCCTCGGTGCTGCGACACTCCATCTTAACGAGCAGAATGGGCTTATCTTGCACGGATGGGTTACGCCAGGTTGGTCAACACATCGTGGGGGGACGTGTCGGCTCGTGACTGGTAAAGGTAGGCTCGGCACGTGGATCAGCGTTGACGGTGTCGAGGGCACGGGCAAGACCACCATTGCCACGCATCTGGCTCAGATTCTTCCCGTCGAGCCGGCGCCGGAGTTCTCGGACTCCGTGTTCGGGAGTGCCCTTCGCGGCGCGGTGGCAGCCAGTCCGCACTACATCTCGTCAAGTCCGCTCGGTCAGTCGCTGGTCTTTCTCGCCGACTTCCTCGAAGTTCACGCGTCGAGCGTAGCGCCACGCCTCGATCTGGGTGTGTCCGTCGTCAGTGACCGAGGCTATCTCAGCAAATATTCCTATCAGGAAGTCGTCCTGTCCAACACCTTGGGCCCCATGCCGACACGCCGTCTGCTGGACGAGATATTCGCACACCTACCCTCGCCGTCGTTGACGATTCATCTCACCGCACCGGAAAGCTGCCTGTACGAGCGACTCCTGTCCCGCGACGGACACTGTGATCCGGCACGCCTGGCCTTCATCGCGCGGGCAGCGGCGGCCAACAAGGCGCACCTCGCACGGACCCATGTACTGCACGCCGTGACGATCGACACGAACCAGCGACTCGACGACGTACTCCGTGAGGTCACCGACGTGGTCCGACGCCGACTCTGAATCACTCGGAATAGTCGAACCATCGAACTCGTTCCCGCACTTCCGGGCTGAAGAGCGACTGAGCGATCAGATCCCGGTATTTCACCCCGTTGTCCGTGAGCGCGACCCGACTCGGCCCGATATCGCACAGACCAAGTTCCTGGAGCGCCGCGAACTCGTCCGAGAAGATGTCTACCGGATCCCCGCCGGTCATGTCCGTGAACCAGGCGCGATCCATCGACACGAGGTTCAGTATCGCCGCCTTGCGGCGCCGTTCCTCCGGCGTCATCACATATCCACTGGTGACCGGTGAGCCACCCTCGTCGACACGCCGGAGATAGTCGCGAAGTGGTCGTGTGCGGGACCGTACCGAATACCCGTTGCGAAGATCGACATCCCACAGGTAGCTGCGGGCGCCCGCGCCGAGGCCGAGCACGTTGCGCAGAGACCAGTGGTTGACCTTTTGCACATAGCCACCGCCGTCGCGAACCCAACGTACGTGATTCTCCCGCCGGTATCCCGCGGACCTCAGAGTCTCGTCCGCGATGTCATACCGGCGGTAGAGCATCGCGCCATCCACCTCGGCGTAGCCGCGACGGCTGTACCCGGTGAACGGCCGCAGGGTGAGCGCGTAGGCGCACACCGTCGGCGGCCCGACGGCCGCCACCTGACTCACGGATCGACGCCAGCGCTCATCTGTCTGACCTTCCAGGCCGTAGATGAGGTCGACGCAGACGTTGTCGAAGCCGACACCGAGCGCCTGCTCCAGCAACTCGATTCCGGCTTCGGCAGGCCGCTCGCGCCCGAAATGCACCACCTCATCCCGCACCATCGACTGGTACCCCAGGTTGATGCGGTTGATACCCGCCCCGCGGATGTCTCGCAGCTTCCGAACGTCTACGGTCGCCGGGTCGACCTCCAACGCCGTTTCAGGCGGAACGACATCAGGGTTCACGGCGAACAGCAGCAGGATCGACGTGACCAACCGCTCGAGCTGTCCGGCGCTCAGTATCGACGGAGTTCCCCCACCCAGGTAGAGGGTCTGGACCGACTTGGGGTCGATGAGGTCGGCGTATCTGGCCGCCTCCGCCAGCACCGCGTCCACGTAACCGTCAAGATCCCGACGGCTACCGCTCACCGCGTACAGGTTGCAGAAACTACATATCTGTCGACAGAACGGCACATGGATGTAGAGATTCAGATCATGAAAGTGCGCGAGCGAACTGGATACGAGGTCCTGCAGCCGCCGCGCGTCATCATCGACAAACGAGCGATACGCCTGCCTCGGTGGGTACATGTAGACGTAGTCACCATGAACCTGTCGGGCGATCAGCCCGGCAAGCGCCGCCGACGAGGTTCGCTCGGTAACTATCTCCATGATGCCTCACAGCTATATATTTATGCGCCCACCATCGAGTTCTTCCACGAAGTTCCGTGCATTGGGAGACAACTCATCGGTCATCGCCTTCAGATCGGCGATCTTCAGAAACTCGCAACGATCATGTATATTCCGCTCCCGAACACGGGGTGTGCCGCTGGCTATGGTCGCCAGAAACCAGGTGTACACCATTATGTAACCATCCTGGACAAAAATTCCCTTGCCGAGCTCCCGTTCCAGATTGACCTCCACCCCGGTCTCCTCACGAAGCTCACGCGTGGCAGTCTCCGACTCATCCTCGCCAGGATCCAGCTTTCCGCCGGGAATTTCCCAATGCTTCCGCTTAGGCGTGTTTCGGTGCAGCAGCAGAACTCGGTCTTGATCGTCCTTTATTACACATCCCGCCAGTCTGATTGATGGCCACAAAGCCGATCCTCCACTCCAAGCCGATAATAGCGGAGCATCGTAGCTCATGGAAGACCGGCCGGCGCGGCCAAGCGGCTGGTGATTCCATGAACCAGCAGGTCGTGAAACACCTTGATCCCCCGCCTGGCTGACACCACGGTGGGCTCCCGGATCAACGCGGAGTTGTCCAGAACAAGGTCGAAAGGTGACCTGTCGCGGCGAATATCGGTGCCGAGCAGCGGATTTAGTCTGACCGCAGTGGACTCATCTTTACGATCTATCAGTTGCCGGCAGGCCGATATGGACAGATACGGTCCCTGCGGTTCCTGTGAAACACGGGCCTTGCGTGCCCTGGAATTTCCGTCGGACTCGATGAAGATTCGCAGACATCGCGGCGTCTGGTCGAGCCAGGCGGCGGACCACGAGTCGAAGACGGTGCGGTCTCGCCGGCGCAACTCCACCTTGAGATGTTCGTTCAGGTCCCGGTCGACCGGCCCCTGGTCCCGGCGCATCTCCACATCATCGAACCTGGTTGCCCATAGCGTGTTCGTCTCGTCGTGCTCGACGCGAAGGCGGTCGAGCATGAGACTGCTCGCCGACACGTAGTCGTACCCCAGCCACTTCGCTATCAGGAGCGCGTGTGTTGTCTTACCGGCGGCCGTCAGACCAGACACGATGACGTTCACAAGCATCATAAGTAGCCGGACAACCCACCGTCTGGTAACCCGAACCTCGAATTTCCCAGAACATACCCGCGAGGAGGCTTTTCGAGACGGACTCGGGGACCGATGATCCAGAGGGGTTCTGTGTGGCCAGGGACAATCACATCAAGTCGGGGACTGGGGTGGCAACGTGCTACGGCTTCTCGGTCCGATCGAGGTCGTCGCCGGGGGGCGGTCGTTGGACGTCGGTGGGCCTCGGCAGCGGACGGTGCTCGCGATGCTCGGCCTCAACGTCGAGCGGGTGACCTCCTTCGACGCGTTGATCGCCGCGGTGTGGGGGGACGATCCGCCGGAGACGGCGCGTGGGCAGATCCAGGTGTGCATCTCCGGGCTCCGCAAGCTTCTCGCCGAGGCCGGCCATCCGGAGTCCATCAGGACCGTCTCGCCCGGGTACCGGCTCGAACTCGGCGCCGAGGACATCGACACCTCGCAGTTCACCCGCCTGGTCGCCACGGCCGAGGAGGCCGCGGGGCACGGCGACACCGCCGACGCGGTCGCGGGGCTGCACGCCGCGCTCGCGCTCTGGCGTGGGCCAGCACTCGCCGGGCTCGACAGTGAGCTGGTCCGCCGCGGCGCGACGGCTCTCGACGAGCGGCGGCTCACGGCCATCGAGGAGCGGATCCGGCTCGACCTCCAGCTCGGCCAGCACCAGCAGCTCGTGTCCGAGCTGCACGCCCTGGTCGGCGAACACCCCCTGCGCGAGCGCCTCCACGAACTGCTCATGATCGCGCTCTATCGCTCCGGGCGCCCCGCCGAGGCGCTCACCGCCTACCGGCACGCCCGTGACGTCCTCATCGAGGAGATCGGCGTCGAGCCCGGTCAGGAGCTGCGTGACCTGGAGCTGGCCATCCTCAACCGGGACCCGGCGCTGAAGCTCGACCGGACCCCGCGGAGCGAGCACCAGCCGGGGCGAGGCGCGGCCACGGAACCGAGCATCGTCGCCACCGTGCCCAAGCAGATGCCGGCCAGCATCGCCGACTTCACCGGCCGGCAGACCGAGGTCGCGGGCATCGTCGCCATCCTCACCGAGCAGGCGGCCGGTTACGCGGTGCCGGTCGTCGCGGTGTCCGGGCGGGGCGGGGTGGGCAAGTCGAGCCTCGCGGTCAGGGTCGCGCACGAGGTCGCCGCGCGCTTTCCCGACGGGCAGCTCTACGCCGACCTCCGCGAGAGCGACGGCGACCCGGCCGCCCAGCTCGCCCGGTTCCTCCGTGCCCTCGGCATCGCCGGGCGGGCCGTGCCGGAGACGCTGGACGAGCGGGCCGCGCTGTACCGCAGCACGCTCGCCGGCAAGCGCGTGCTCGTCGTGCTCGACGACGTCACCGCCGAGGAGCAGGCACTGCCGCTGCTGCCCGGCAGCCCCGGCTGCGCGGTGATCACGACCAGCCAGGTCCGGCTCGGCAACCTGCCCGGCGCGTACCACGTCGACCTCGACCCGCTCGACACCGCGACGGCGCTCGCGCTGCTCAACCGGATCGTCGGCGACCGGCGGGTGCGTGCCGAGGAGGCCGACGCCGAGGAGCTGGTCAGCCTCTGCGAGGGGCTGCCGCTCGCACTGCGCATCGGCGGCGCGCGGCTCGCGTCCCGGCCGAGCTGGCGGATCAGCGGGCTCGTGCACCGCCTCCGCGACGAGGGCCGCCGCCTCGACGAGCTGTCCCACCGCAGTTGGACCCTGCGTTCCAGCATCGCGCTGACCTGCGAGAACCTGCGTGCCGACGCGCGTCGGCTGTTCCGGCTGCTCGCGCTCGTCGACATGCCGGAGCTGCACGCGTGGACGGCCGCCGCCCTGCTCGACACCGGCCTCGCCGACGCCGAGGACGTGCTCGAGAGCCTGGTCGACGCGCGGCTGCTCGACGCCGTCGAGTACCCGGAGGCGCGGCGCGTGCGGTACCGGCTGCACAACCTCGTCCGGGTGTACGCCAAGGAGTTGCCGACCACCCCGTTCGAGCGCGACGCCGCACTGCGGCGGATGTTCGGCGGCTGGCTGACGCTGGTCGACGCGGCGCACCGCGCGGAGTACGGCGGCGACTACACGGTCGTCCACAGCTCCGCGGCGCGCTGGTGCCCGTCCGACGCCGACCCCGCGCTGTACATCGGCACCGCCCTGACCTGGTGGGACGCGGAGCGCACGGCACTGGTCGCCGCCGTGCGGCAGGCGGCGCGGACCGGGTTCGTCGCGCAGTGCTGGGACCTCGCGCTGACGTGCGTGACGTTGTTCGAGGTGAAGGGCTACTTCGACGACTGGAAGGCGGTCACCCTGCTCGCCCACGACGTGTCGGCGCGGGCAGGCGACCACAACGGCGTCGGCGCGATGCGGTACTCGATGGGGACGTGGTGCATGTTCCAGGCGCGGCTGGCCGAGGCCGACCAGTGCTTCGCCGACGCCGTGGACGCGTTCGCCCTGGCGGGAAACGAGCACGGCGGCGCATTGGCGTTGCGCAACGCCGCGCATGTGGACGGCCTCTGCGGGCGCCACGACGCGATGCTGACGAAGTACGACATCGCGCTGGCGACGATGCGCGCGGTGGGCGACCGGATCGGGGAGGCGCACATCCTGCGCAACCAGGCGCGGCACTGGCTGGACGGCGGCGACGTGGAGCGGGCGCGGGGGTTGCTGGACGACGCGCTGGTGATCTGCCGGGAGGAGGGGTGCCGGCGGGCGGAGGCGCAGGCCGTCCACACGCTCGCGGAGCTGCACCTGACCGCCGGAGAGTTCGACCGGGCGCGGGAGGCACTGCATTCGGTGCTGCGGATCGTGCGCGCGTCGAGCGACAAGATCGGCGAGACGCACGCGTTGTACGCGTTGGGGGTGCTGCGCCGGCGGGAGGGACGGCTGGAGAACGCCTCGACGACGTTGGTGCACGCGTTGGAGCTGGCGGAACACGTACACGAACGGATGGTGGAGGCGAAGGCCCACCACACGATCGGGGAAATCCGGCTGACCCGAGGTGACTACGCGGACGCGGCGACCCACCTCGAAGCCGCGCGGGTGTTGTTCGTCGAGCTGAAGTCGGGCGTGTGGGAGGAGAAGACGTTGGACCTGCTCGCGAAGGCCCGCGGGCGCCTCGCCGGCGACCACGCTCCCGCTGAGCAGACACCCCACCCTGGCGACACCCATCCGACCGATCACCGGGCCGCCTGACCACCACCCGGACGGCACCGCCACCCCCACTCAAACCGTTCACCGCCAACAGACTCACGATCGAACCGGCGCGGCCCGCCCTCCCTTTCCTTGCGTCCGTGGGAACATCTCGCCCTTCCCGCGGACGGCACCGCCACCCACTCAACCCTTCACCGCCACCAGAATCACGATCAAACCGGCGGCCCGATCTCCCCTTCCCTGCGTCCGCGGGAACTTCTCGCCTTTGCCTGGACGGCACCGCCACCCAGCTCCAACCCTTGAGCCAACAAAGTCACGATCGAACCGGCCACGGCCTGCCCCCTCTCCTTGCGCCTGTGGGAACTTCTCACCTTCCCTCCCCCGGGCCTCGCCGACCCAGACCAGATAACCGGACATCCATATAGCGACTAGAGGATTCTGCTTCGCAGGCAAAGGTGAGGAGCTGCTGGGCGAACGCGGCCACGGCCGCCGCGACGGCGACCGGACCGGCGGTGATAGATCGCCGCGAAGGCGCCACCGTCGACCGACACCAAGAGACCGACGCCGCGAGATCAACACTGCGAGATCGACGTTCCCGGGGAACGAGGGAGTCGCGGCTTCTCGGTTGCTTCCCTTCGCCTTCGCGGCGAGTTGCCCGCGCCGAGAAACGTTTGAGAAGCCGACCAGAAGCGGGTCCCCGCATCGTTGGTCTCGTCGGTGGAACGACGACCAACGAGGACTCCCGAATGAGCACCCTGCTGCGACTGCGTGCCCACGAGCTGCCCGAGGCGCTCGCCGGCTCCAACGCGCCGCGGGCCGTGGTCGACGAGCTCCTCTGGCGTGAGATCGCCACCGCGAACCCGGTCCTCTGTGGTCGCCACGTCGGCGGTTGGCAGCTCCACGGCGACGTCGGCGACGACCTCGCCCTCCTCTACGGCGAGCGCAGCGACTCCGGACTCCTCCTCCCCGCCGCCGGGCTGAAGGCGGTCAGGGGCGCCGCGCTCACCGCGGCCGCCGCCCAGCTCTTCGTCTCGCCACGGGTCGTCACCGTCTCCGTGCTCGGGTCCGGACTCGCCGCTCGGCTGCACATCACCGCGCTCGCCAACCACGTCCCCGGTGTCAGCCACGTCGCCGTCCACGGGCCGCGCCGGCTGCCGAGCAACCTCGCCGAGCAGCTCGACGACGCGGGGATCGGCCTCACCGTCGCCGAATGCGGTGCCGAGGCGGTCTTCGGCGCCAACCTCGTCGTGCTCGCTGGACCGCAGCCCCGGGCGAACTGGCGGCTCCCGACCGGCGCGGTCGTCATCAACGCCACCGGGCAGGCCGTGCCGCTCGAGGCGACCGTCGACCAGGTGTTCGTCGACGACCGGCGGCTGCTGCCGAGCAGCGCGCGCGGCGCCGCGGACCTCGGCCAGGTGCTCGCCGGCACCCACCCCGGCCGCGAGGCCCACGACGACGTCCTGCTCGTCGACCTGCTCGGCGTCGGCGCCGGCGGCGTCTGGCTCACCCACCAGCTCTACCAGTCCGCGCTGCGGCACGGGCTCGGCGTGCCGGCCGGCGCGCTGCCAGCGACCGACGGCTACCAAGGAGGCGCGTGGTCATGACGGAAACCCTTGCGGGCGCAGTGAACCGGCTCGCCAGGAGCCAGCCGGCGGCGCCGGCGCTCATCTGGCAGGACACCGTGGTCAGCTACGGCGAGCTGGCCCAGGGCATGCGTGCCGCGGCCGCCGGGGTGGCGACGCTCCCGGCCGGTCCCATCGGCGTCAACGCCAAGAAGTCCGCACGAGCGGTGACGTTCGTGCTCGGTTGCCTGGCCGCCGGCCGGACGGTCGTGCTCCCCTCCCCCACGCTGCCGCCCGAGACCCTCGACGCGCTGTTCGAGCGGGCGGGCGCGGGCGCCGTCGTCGACGCGGACGGCCTGGCACGCTTCACGGACGGCGACGCCGAACCGTCCGAAGTGGACGTCCCGTTCATGCTCACCACGTCCGGCTCGACCGGGGTGCCGAAGCTCGTTCCCCTGCCGGCACAGGGAATCGAGCGGTTCACGCGGTGGGTCCACGACGAGTTCGACGTCGGTCCGGGCCGGCGCGTGCTCAACTACGCGCCGCTCAACTTCGACCTGTGCCTGTTCGAGATCTGGGCGACGCTGCGGCACGGCGGCTGCGCCGTGCTCGTCGACCCGGAGATCGCGGCCGACTGCGACACGCTGCTCGCGTTCCTCGAAGAGACACAGCCGCACGTCGTCCAGGCCGTGCCGCTGTTCTACCAGCTTCTCACGGAAGCGGCCGGCGGCACGCACACGCTGCCGTCGGTCGCGCACGTGATCTTCACCGGGGACGCCATGAACCCCCACCGGCTTCCCCCGTTGCGGGACCTGTTCCCCCACTCCCGCTTCCACAACATCTACGGCTGCACCGAGACCAACGACAGCTTCCGCTACGAGCTCGACCCCACCGACGAGCGACGGGAGACGCTCCCGCTGGGTGAGCCGCTGCCCGGCGTGCGGGCGGACCTGGTGGCGGACGGGGAGATCCTGACCGGCCCCGGCGTCGGCGAGCTGGTCGTGCGCACACCCTTCCAGTCCTCCGGGTACCACAACAACCCGTCCGCCGCGTTCGGCCCGCATCCGG
>NZ_DASQCC010000210.1:0-123811 GCF_035634895.1 Actinophytocola sp.
GTGGATCCAGGTTTCCGCTGGCAAGGCGCCGATTCGCCCTCGTACTGGACCGTACTTGGGCGGATCGGCAACGCCGTCTCGCCGGCCCGGTGCTCGCTGGGCCGCCGAGAGACCCGGCGAACGTTGGTGGACACCGCACTAGACCCGGTCGGGGCGTGCCCACTGGACGGACGCGATGAGGGCCGTGGCCAGTCGGACGCCGTCCCGTCCCAGGAACGTCCGGAACGTGCCTATCCGGGTCAGGGTGTCCTGGTCGGCGTCCCCCAGGCCGTAGGCGATCATGTTCGGGCGGGAGGTCCACGCCGGGTCCGTCAGGGAGGCGTACGCCGCCGGCCAGGTCACCGGATCGGTGGGTTGCCCGTCCGACAGAAAGAACACGATTGGGCGGTGGACGTTTACCTTATGTGACTTTAGGGTGATCACGTCCTGGTCGATCGCTTCGCGGAGGAGTGTGAATGCCGGGCCGAAGTTGGTGCCGGCGCAGAGTTCCAGCGTCGGCAGGTCGGTCAGGCTCGCCGTGGGGTGCAACGGCTGCAGTACCTGCGGTTTCTCCGCGAAGCTGACCACGCAGCAGCGGATCAGCCTCCCCACCGTCGCGTTCGCGTGGACCGCGCCGCGGAACTCCCGCAGGCCCGCGTTCACCTCCTCCATGTGGTCGGTCATCGATAACGACATATCGCACACCACGTAGCACGGCAGCACCTCGGATCCCATGTGTCCGAGCGTTCTCTGTCCGTGTTGATCCGGCGTGGACGAAACGTGACTACCTACCCCGCCGACTTGCGTGGTGTGATTTGCGGGCTGCACAGCTTTCACGCCGGGGAGGCGCAGTGGAGTTTCGGATGCTGGGGCCGTTGGAGGCGTGGCACGACGGCGTCCCGGTCCAGCTGGGTGACCAGCAACAGCGGTTCGTCCTGGTCGTGCTCCTCCTGAATGTCAACAAACCGGTGACCGCCGATCGGATGACGGACATCGTCTGGGGTGGCAACCTCGCCCGCCGGGACATGGTGCGCACCTACATCAAGCGGCTGCGTGACACGTTCAAGGACGCCGCTGACGTCACCATCGAGACGACCGCGACCGGTTATTTGTTGCGGCTCGACGAGGACAAGCTCGACACCGTCCGGTTCGATCGGCTGCGGGCCGAGGCCGAGGAGGTCCGGGCCAGTGACCCGCGGCGGGCGATGGTGCTGCTGCGGGAGGCGGTCGGCCTCTGGCGCGGGTGGTTCCTCGAGGACATCGACATCGATCGGGTGGGTGGCACGGATGTGTTCGTCCCGAACGAAAGCCGGCTTGACACGATCGGGGACCTGGCCGAGCTGGAGCTGACCACGGGCGACCACCGGTCGGCCCGGGACCGGTTGCGGGCCTCGCTCCAGCTCGCCCCTGACCGGCAGCGGTACGCCGAGCTGCTGATGCGGGCACTGCTCACGAACGGCGACCGGGTAGCCGCCATCCGGGTCTTCCACGCCATTCGAACGGCTCTCGCCGAGATCGGGCTCGAACCCGGCACGGTGCTGCGCAACCTGCTCGCGCAGGCGGAGCGCGGCGACCTGCCCAGCTCACTGCCCTCCCGCTCCGCCGTGTTCACCGGACGGGACGCCGAGCTGGCCACGATCGAGACCGCCCGGCACACCCTGTGGGTGAGCGGGCCGCCCGGGGTCGGCAAGACCGAGCTCGCGATCGAGGCGGCGCACCGGCTGCGTGACCGGTTCCCGGACGGTCAGCTCATCGCCCGGCTGAACGGGTTCACGCCCGGGATGCCGGCGACGTCGGTGGGGGACGCGCTCACCCAGTTGTTGGTCGAGCTCGGTGAGCCACCCGAGCAGATCCCGGCCACGGTGGGGCGGAAGGTCACCCTCTACCAGACGCGGCTGTTCGGTACCCGGACGCTGGTGGTGCTGGACAACGCGGGCTCGTTCGACCAGATCCGGCCGCTGGTGCCCGAGGAGCCGGGCTGTCTGGCCATCGTGACGAGCCGGCGGATGGGTGCCGGTGAGCACATCCGGCTCTCACCGCTGATGCCGGACGAGGCCGTCGAGCTGTTCCGCACGCTCACCGACCAGGGCCGCATCCTCGGCCGGACCGCCGAGGTCGCGGCGGTGGTCAAGCTCTGCGGCTTCCTGCCGATGCAGATACAGGTGGTCGCCGGGCTGTTCCGCCGGCACGCCGGGTGGCCGCTGGAGCACCTGCTCCACCTGCTGGAGGAGAACGGGCCCTGGGACGAGGAGGGCAACGCGGCGATGCGGGTGTCCTACCAGCAGCTCGACGAGCCCCGCCAGGCCATGTTTCGCCTCTTCGGCCATCTGCCGGGTCCGGACCTCGACGTGACCGCCGCCGCGGCGCTCGCCGGTGTGCCGAGCGCCCGGATGCTGCTCGACGAGCTGCACGAGGTGAGCCTGGTCGAGGAGGGCACGCCCGACCGGTACCGGATGCTCGACCCGCTCAAGGAGTTCGCCGCCGCGCAGGCGCCGGCCGACACCGGCGCCATGCTCCGGCTCCTGGACTACTACCTCGTCACCCTCGCCGCCGCCGTCGGCGCCGGCTACCCCTTCGACCGCACACAGCTCCCCACCGGCAACACCTCCTCGCCGGCGGCGTTGGACTTCGACAGCGAGGACGCCGCGCTGGCGTGGATCGCCGCCGAGCGGGACAACCTCGTCGCCGCCATCCACTACGCCGCCACGCACGACCTGCCCGACCACACCTGGCGCCTCGCGGTGCTGATGTGGCGTCACTTCAACACCACGGCCCAGCTCGAGGACTGGCTCGGGACGCTGACCCGCGCCTGGGAGATCGTCGCCGCCGACCCGGCCAACGAGTACGGCCAGGCACACGTGCTGCTCCGCCTGTCCATGGCCCACGACCGGCTCGGCCGGCTCGGGGAGGCACTGGAGCTCGCCGCGCGCGCCCTCCCCAGGTGGATCCGGCTGGGTGACGTGGGCGGCGAGGCGGCCACGTTGACCGCGCTCGCGTTCCCCACCATGAAGCACGGCAACCACGACGAGGCCATCGCGAACTTCGCCGCGGCGCTCGAGAAGTACGAGCAGATCGACGACCTGCGCGGCCAGGCCCACGTGCAGAGCATGCTCGGCTACCTCAACGAGCTCATCGGCAACCTCGACGACGCCCTGCGCCAGCAGCAGGCGGCGGCGCGGATGTCGCGCGAGATCGGCGACGTGCGCGGGATGGCGCACACCCTGAGCAACCTCGGGTCGGTACAGCAGAAGCTGGGACTGCTCGCCGAGGCGCTGGAAAGCTACACGGAGGCACACCGCCACGCCGCCGACGCCGGCGACCAGTGCGCCGCGGCCTATGCGCTCAACGACATCGGCAACGTGCACCGGCTGCGTGGCCGGCTCGCCGAGGCCGTGCGCTACCAGGAACAGGCCAGGGTCGCCGCCGCCGACGTGCAGGACGCGGACCTGCTCTTCCAGCTCTACCTCGACCGCGGCGCGACCGCCCAGGCGAGAGGCGAGCTGGCGGACGCGCTGCGCGCCTGCCAGGCGGCACTGGACCTCGCGGACGGCACCACCAACCGTCCACACCAGGCGTCCGCCAACCGCGACGTCGCGAGGATCCTGCACGCGATGGGGCAGCACGAGCGCGCCATCCCCCACTGGGACGCGGCCGAGACCGAGTTCGCCGCGCTCGGGTTCCCGGAAGCGGCGGAGATCTGCGCCGAGCGTGGAGCCCTCACGTGTGCGTGCCGTTCCGTGCGGAAAGGCTGACCGTCCGCTGGCACAGTTTCCTTCACGGCATCGCCTGGTGACGCTGCAGCACCCTGTTGAGACTCGGGAAGATCTCCCTGACCGCGTGATGCCCGCGCCAACGGCTCAGGCACCTGCTCAGCTCCCGCAGGTCCATCCGCACGGTCGCGGAGTCGACCTGCGCCGCGTCGTCGATCGTCTCGGCCAGGGTCGCACAGCTCTGGTCGATCTCGCCGGCGAGCGCGTAGGCCAGCGAGTTGCGTGCGCCGAACCTCGCCCTGGTGCGCCGGTTCGTCACCGGTAACTGCGTCAGCACCCGGTCCAGCACCGCCGACGCCTCGTCGACGCGGCCCAGGTCGACCATGGACCAGCCGCGGGCCAGCGTCAGCGGGTCGGGCGCGGTCGAACCCAGCACGGGATACGCCCGAACGTCCACGGTGTACGAGTCGAATAGCTCCTCGGCCCTGCCCAGCGCACGCTCGCAGGCGTCCCGGTCGCCGGCCAACGCGTGACCCTGCGCCTCACGCCGGGCGGCGAGGCCGAGAGTGCGCGGGCTGGCGTTCCGGTCCTGCTGTGCCTGCTGGGCGAGGTCGATCGTGGTGATCCCGTCCTGCCGGTACAGCGCGAGCCCGGCCTCCCGGATCAGCGTGTAGGTCACGATGTCGCCGTCGCCGTCGCCGCTGGCGCGGGCGAGGTCCGCGGCGTAGCGGGTCCACCACAGCGCGCCCTGCTCGTTCCCGGCCTCCTGGCTCAGCCAGCCGACGTACTCGGCGATCCGGCCCGCGAGCAGCAGCAGCCGTGACCGTGCCGGGTCGGGGTTCTCCCGTGCCAGCGCCTGCACCGTGCGCACCTGCGCGACCAGTGGCTCGAGCACGACCGTCGGGCTGGTCCGCATGCCGAGAAGGCGCAGCTGTTCGAAGGACGTCCGCAGTCCGGTCACCACGCCCTCGTCCGGCACCGGTCGTGGGCCGCCGGCCAGCGCGATGCCGATGAGCGAACCGGCGCCGGCCAGCATCGTCCCGGCGAGCATCGAGCGCCGGTCCAGGCCCCCGAGGTCCACGGCGGGCTGAGGCCGCTCGCGTGCCGCGTGCTCGGCGTTGATGAGCGTGCCGCCGGCGTCCAGCGCGTTGTCGCAGAGCCGGGCGAAGTTCGCGTTCGGCGGTTTGACGTCGTTCTCGATCTTGCTGAGATAGCTCTTGCTGTAGTTGACGCGCTTGGCGAGCGCGCCCATCGACACGTCGGCGGCCTCGCGGCATTTCCTGAGGAGCTCCCCAAAAGATTCGGCCATCGACGTCTCCATTCAGGCTGGTGCCGAGTACATCATTTCCACCGGGTAATACGCAATTGCCGGGTCACCCGCCGGTCCGCGGGTGACCCGGCTTTCAGCGCACCGTCAGTTGTGCCACGGGTGGCCGTCGGCGCAGTAGTGGCCGGGCGGCAGCAACGCGTCGACGCAGGTGGTGGTGCTTGCCGACGCGGTGGCGCCCATCGCGAACAGCGTGGCGACGACGACGCCGGTCATGGCGAGCGCCCCACCGATTTTGGACAGCAGACTGGACATGGACATGACAAATCCTCCACAGGAATTACCCGATTGTTTGGGGCGCCGGAGGCAATTTCCGCGCCCACCACAGAGGATTCGCGATGGGAGATTTGCCAACAAGGAGTTGACCGTTGACCGGTGCCAACGGTCAACAGTGCGCGAAATGCCGTGAGGGGCACCGTCGCGACGTCGAGGTCGCGACGATGCCCCTCACGGCATCGGGTTCAGCGGCGGGCTCGGTCCAGGACCTCCTCCAGCCGCAACGGGCCGGGTGGGTGGTGGCTCAGGCACAGCGGCGCCCGCATGCGGCGGAACCCGAAGGTCTCCCCCGTCACGTAGAACTGCCCGCGTTCCAGCCGCGAGATGTCCGCGACCGTGCTGCCCTTGGCCCTGGCCAGCTCGTTCGCCGCGGCGATCTGCGCCGGGCTGTTCAGGCGGCCGAAGAACTGCGTGGTCGCGTTGCCGGTGACCTGGTTGTGCAGGCCCTTCGGCGCCTGTGTCGCGAGCAGGAGCCCCAGCCCGTACTTGCGTGCCTGCGAGGCCAGCAGGATGGTGGTCTGCGTGCTCGCCGTCGACGCGCCGGACGGCGCGATCGTCTGGGCCTCGTCCATGACGAAGAGGCCGCCGAGCGGCCGGTCCGTCGCGGGGTTGCGCTTGACCCAGGCGAACACCTCCAGCTGGAGCTGGCTGATGAAACCCTGCTTCTGCTCGTCGGACGGCAGCCCGACGAAGCTGATCACCGAGACCCGCGCCCGCTTGCCCCCGGTCGGGGTGAGTAGCGCCGCCGGGTCGGCCGGCTCGCCCGCGCCACCGAGAAGCGGGTCGTTGACCATCGCGGCCCGCAGTGTCTCGGCCAGGTCGGCGGCCATCTTCGTGGCGGTGCTGAGCTTGCTGACGCCGTCCGGCAACTCGGCGAGCACGTCGACGAAGCCGGACAGGCTGCGCGCGTCCCTGCGGGCGTAGTGCGTCAACGCCTCACGCAACACGGCCCGACCACGCACGGCGGCCTTCGCGCCGCCGGCGACCCGGGCATGCGGCACCAGGGCGGCCACGGCCGCCTCGATGGAGGCGGTGAACTCGTCCGGGTCGTCCCGCACCCCCGCGAAGTCGGGCAGCGGGTGGAAGCTGAGCGGCCGGCCGCTGGTGCGTCCCGGGGTCCACACCACGACCTCGGTGTTGGCGAGGTACTCGGCGGCACGGTCCGCGTCACCCGGCCGCCAGCCGTCCGGTGGTCGCGGCCAGGCGTCACCCATGCGCGCGAGGTCGTTGTTCGGATCCAGCACGATCGCCGAGACACCCTGCAGGGCGCACTCCTCGATGATCCGGCGCAGCAGGACGGTCTTCCCGGTGCCGGACCCGGCGAAGATCACCGCGTGCTTGCGCAGCGACTCCAGCTCGATGCGGATCTCGTTGTCCATCCCGAGCAGGATCTCGCCGGGCTTCGGCGGCTGGGAGGACGTGCCGGCGGCCGGCGACGGTTGCGGCGACGGGCCGTCTGCCGGGCGCTGGGTCGTGCTCTGTGCGGGCGGTTGGGTCGTGCCGCGGGCCGGCGGTGGGCGCGTCTCCTGGTGGTCGGCGCCCGTCTGCGCGGGGATGGGCAGAATCTCCCGCAGGAACGTGGTGTGGCTCGCCGGTTTGCGGACCACGAGCCAGTTCAGCAGCTCGTAGGTCTGGTTGGAGAGCATCTCCTTGAGCGCCCAGAAGGTTCTGACGTCGTCCCTGGAGATCTCCAGGCGTGGGCTGCCGACCTGGGCCAGCTCACTGACCTCGGCCCTGGTCTTGGCGCCGGTCCAGCCCTTGCCGCCGTGGTGCAGCAACACGAGGTGCCGGTTGCGTACGCCGTTGCGGATCCCGGCGGCCTCCTTGGCCTCCCGCACCAGGCGCAGCACGGTGTTGCCGTGCCGGCCCGCGATGGCACGGAACATCCAGCGTTCGGCGAGGTCCCGTTCCTCGTCGAGGGTTCGGCGCAGCCCGGCGTGCAGGCGGCGGCCGCCGTCCGGTGGCGGCTCGGTCTCCCAGGACCTGTCGTCGTTGCCGATCTCGGTGATCCACGAGCGCAGGGCGGCATGCAGGAGGTCGGGCATGACCGTGTCCTCGGTGTGCTGGTTGAGCGCTGCCTCCACGTCGGCACGCTCGCACAGCTCCTTGAACCGGCGGTCGAACTCCGCGAAGTACTCGGGTTCCGGGCCGACCTGTTGCGGTGCCTCGACGACGATCTCCTCGTCGAACGAGGTGAGCTCGCGGATCTCGCCGTGCAGGCACACCTCCGCGTGCTCCTGGAGGCGCCGGAGCAGCTGTCTTGGCGTGTAGGGGATCCAGGACTCACCGAACGCGCTCGACGCCACCGGCCAGGTGGGGTGTGGCGGCGTGAAGCCGATCGTCTGGTAGGTCACCCCCAGCCACTTCGCGACCAGCTCCCTGGCGAGCCCTGGATCGTTGATGGCGCCGAGAATCGGCGTCTCGGTGAACCGGTCCCCCACGGTGTCGGACGACACCGAGTGCAGCATCGTCCAGGTGTTGGGCAGGCAGGCCACGATGGACAGCGTGCGTCGCGTCGTCTCCCGCAGCTGCAGCAACCCGTCGGCGATCACCGCCAGCTCGCCGACGAGTGCCGCGTCGGTGACCGTCTCCTCCATCCTGCTGTTCGCCTTGGCGACCAACGTGTCCAGCTGGTCGATCGCGACGACGCTCGGGCCGGTGAGTGCCAGCACCCGGGAGATCTCGGTGACGAGCGTACGAAACGACTTGGGTCTGGGGTGGATGCCCCAGGCCTGCCGCTCGCCGGGTGTGGCCTCCGGCAGCCCGGCGAGGTAGTCCCTGCCGATGTTCATCTTCACGTTGTCGGTGGCGGCGTAGAGCACCAGTGCCCGGATGGTGTCACCGCACTCGACCGCGACCTGGACGTCGACTCCGCGCAGGGCGCCGACGAACTTGTGCAGGTCCTCGACGGTGAGGGAGAGGCCGCCCAGGACCGCCCCGTCGACCGTGGCCGGCACGTTCGCCTTGTCACACAACCGTCGTAGCAGCTTGGTCAGCTGGAACTCGCCGTCGTCGTTCGTCCGCAGCAACTCACTGCGCATGGCCTCCGCGACGTCCTCCCAGAACGCCGCGCCGGTGGTGAGGTCGATCAGGAAGAAGTAGCCGTCCTCGAGTTGCACGGCCCGCCGGACGCCGCCCAGCAGGTGGGTCTTGCCCACGCCCTTCTGGCCCTGCAGGGCGAGTCCGATGGGGCTGTGCCCCGAGCTTTCCTTGGCGTCGAGGATGCCGGCCTGGACTCGGTGCACGGCCCTGGTGTGCAGACCATCCACATGGGACGGTGAGGTCTGCCAGACGTCGTCGGGCGTCTCGGCCGAGTTGAAACGGAGTCGTGCGAGTGCCTGGCGTTGGGGTGCGGTCATGATTCCTCGATGGCCACGAGGTGTTTGTCCTCCTTGCCGATCCTGATGGCGGCGGTGCGGTCCGCATCGGTCAGCGACTTGCGGTCGGAGTCCGGGGCCAGGTGGACGAGGCCGGTCCTGGTCATGGCCAGCAGGACCTTGTCGACCTCGTCCTTGCCGGCGCCGTTGAGCCTCGGGCGGAGCCGCGCGAGGCGTACCCAGTCCTGCGGCTTGCCCTTGAGGTCGTCGTATGCGCTGCGGATCAACGACTCCAGGGTGGTCGTCACCTCCGCGTCGGTGGTGCGGAGGACGTCGGTGAGGCGGATGTTGTGTTGCTGGAAGTACTTCACGAACGGGCGGAGCACGTCGAAGATCACGCTGAGCAGGACCGGGGCGCGTGGCGGTAGCTCCATGGAGACGAGCACCTCCTCGCACCTCGTCACCCCCGCGTCGGTGATCTTGTGCGTGTGTGGGCGCGCGTCGGTGTAGCTGGTGATCAGGTTCTCCTTGTTCAGCTTCTCCCTGGTCTCCTTGCGGAGGTCGATTCCATGGCGTTTCTTGAGGTCCGGAGTGGACACTTCCTCGCCGACCAGCATCAGTGCGATCAATGCGGCCTTCTCCGGGTTTCCCAGTGATGAAGCCATTCCGCCACCCTTCACTTGGTGTACACATCTATCCGTCGGTCGAGCCGGTCCAGCAGGGCGTCGATCCAGGTGCGCAGCTCGTCCGGGGCGGTGACGCGGGCACCGTTCGCACGGACCTCGTTCAGCAGCTCCAGGTCGACGGTCAGGTCCCGCAGCAGCCCGAGGTCACCGGCGTCCAGCGCCTCGGCCATGTCGTGCGCGGTCTGCTCGATGAGCGCCCAGCGGCCGCGGTTGGCCACCTCGCCGGGTACCTTGCGCAGTGCGAACGCCGCGTCCCGCAACGCGTTCAGGTCGTTGTCGGTGCGCTTCGGCGGGGTGTCGGCGATGAAGTCGTGCAGCTGCCGGGCGACCTCTCTCGGGCGCACCGCCGCGTTGAACCGGAGATGGCGGAGGTTGCGCAGGAACACCGGCAGGCGCTCGGGGTCGGTGTTGCGCGTCAGCACACAGAACAGCTGCCGGTCGCCGTCCGCGTCTAGGGTGTGGCGCAGGAACAGCTCCGCCTCGGTGGCCTGCCAGCGGCTCACCTCGCCGTCCACGACCAGGCACAGGTGCTTGGCCGGGCCCCTGCTCTTGTCGAGGAACTCGGGGTCGCCGGACAGGGAGCGGTCCGCGCGCAGGCCGAGCGCCCGCAGTTCCTCGATGAGCTGGTTCGCCAGCTCCAGCGCCGACCGGGGGCTCGACACGAGCAGGTCCAGGTCGTAGGCCCGCTTGTGCGTCCTGGCCGCCGCGACATAGGCGTCCCGGTTGTCCGCGAGCAGATCGGTGCGGTCGAACCGCTGCGCGATCACCGCGGCGACCGTCTCCAGCGCGTAGGAGACCTGGTCCGACGACGGAACCGACTCCTTCAGCACCGGCAGGCTCTCGCCGAAGCTCCAGAACGACACGTACGGCAGCACGACGTGCTGGAACATCAGGTCCTCCGGCACGCTCTGCGCCAGCCAGTTCCGGAACAGCGGCCTGGTGATGTTCACGCACTTCTGCTGCCAGGCGTCGGCGAGCTGGTACTCCACCCGGTTGTCCAGTCGGGACAGGATCGGCAGCACGAGGTGCGGCTGCCGGTCGTAGGGCAGCCGGTCGCGGG
This sequence comes from Actinophytocola sp., assembly GCF_035634895.1. Classification (GTDB taxonomy): domain Bacteria; phylum Actinomycetota; class Actinomycetes; order Mycobacteriales; family Pseudonocardiaceae; genus Actinophytocola. Next base: position 10,356 of record NZ_DASQCC010000210.1, read on the forward strand.
CGATGTCCGCGCGGCGGGCGATGTTCACGGCGCCGTTGACGCTCTGCTCGTTTGCGGTGAACAGGAGGACGAGCCGGTCGGGCAGGTGCGCGGTGCAGATGCCGGCGATGTCGGAGATGCCGGTCCGGCTGTCGATCAGCACGAAGTCGTAGTTCTTGGTCCACGTCTCGCGGCAGCGCTCCAGGAACTCGGCGAACCCGCGTTCGTACAGGTCCGCCCAGTCGATGCGCTGCACCCGGCCCGTGTAGGCGTCGTCCTGCCGGCCGGCGGCCAGCAGCGCCAACGTGCCTTCCTCGAAGTCGAGCCGGATGGTGTGCGCGCCCGGCTTCTCGGCGCCGTCCAGGAAGTCGTAGGCGAGGTCGATCACGCCGCCCTTGGGCTGTCTGGGCAGGATCGGCTCGAAGTAGTGGTGCAGGCCGGGCGCTTCGAGGTCCCAGTCGACGGTGAGCACGCGGTAGCCCCAGCGCGCCAGCAGCACGGCGATGTTGGCCAGGGTGAAGCTGCGCCCGACCCCGCCCTTGTACGAGTAGAACGTGACGACTGTCCCGGTCATCACTCGAACCTCGGAATCGGTGCCGGCGGCTGCAGGGGCGGGTCAGGCGGGTCGATCACCGGCCAGTCCGGCTGCCAGTCGGGCACCTGTGGCAGCAGGTCGGCGAGGTCCTCGGCCACCTCGGTGACCTTGTGGTGGAAAGGGACCCAGTCCCGGCTTTCCTGAAAAGACGGCTCTGGCGTGGAGAGCTTCTTGAAATCCCATCGGGAGATCTCCTTGGCCTCCGACGGGAAGTTGTTCGAGTCCGAATAGAGAATGGGATAGACGAGGCCCTGGGGATGTTCCATGCTGCCGAGACCGAGCAGCCTCTCCCGCTCCCGCATGCTCGTCCACTCCGCGAGGCACCACTTCGACCGGAAGTACGGCGGGGAGAACAGCGGGATCATGATCTTGCTGTGGAGCAGGGCCTTCTTCAGGTCGGACGGCCAGTGCACGCCACGGGGCATGGACCGATCGACGTAGACCCTTGGGGTGTGCGCCAACTGGTCGGTGAGGCAGTCCGTGAACTTCGGAAGAAAGTTGTTCAGCAACCATTTCTGTACGCTGCCGTAACGGCAGTAGCTGATGAACACATCGAACTTGTAGCCGGACACGCACCAGATGATAGGCACCGAATACCGGCGAAAAATGGCGAAAAAGTGGCTATTATCGCGGTTCTGGACAGGAAGTGGCCACGAAGAGGGCGGGGGCGAGCGGTCGACTCGCCCCCGGTGGCTCAGGCGGTCCGGTCGGTCACCGTACGGCGTGTCAGCCGGATGATCGGTAGCTCACGGTCGGTCTTCACCTGGTACTGGGCGAAACGAGGGGCCTTGGCGGTGATCTGGCGCCACGCCTCCTCGCGTTCGGCGCCGTGGAGCTGTGTCGCGGTCACGGGGAGCTTGCGGCCGGCCAGCTCGATCTGGACCCGCTCCGGGTGGGCGGCGATGTTGTAGTACCAGGCGGGGTTCCTGGGCGCGCCCGCGGCCGACGCGACGATCAGCCAGGACTCGTCGTCGGGTTGGAAGAAGCCGACGGGGTTGGTGCGTTCGGTGCCACTCTTCGCGCCGATGGTCGTCAGCACCAGTGCGTCCATGCCGCCGAACTTGCCGTTGCGGCGGACCTTTCTCGCGACCCGGGTGTTGAACCACGTCATCAGGCGGCCGGCCTTGGGCTGGCGGCCGCCGCGGGTGCCGTTGCGTGTGTTGAAGGTCATCCGCGTCAGCCCACCGTCCGGTTGTTGGGCGTGAGTTGGTGGGGCTCGCGGTCCTCCTGGCCGATGCCGAAGCTGATGATCCGCTTCGGGTGGACGCGGATGATCGCGCCGTCGATGCCGCCGGTGAAGTCCGCGTACGCGGAGTCGGCCGGTTCGGTGATGGCCTCGCCGGTCCCGCGGATCTCCAGGCAGCGCACCCGCCACGGCTGGATCGACGGCAGGTCGTCGACCACGAAGGCGACGCGGCCGTTCCCGGCGACGTTGCGGAACTTGCGGCTGGCGGCCATGCCGTACCCGCCGATGTCGATCGTGTCGGTGCCTTCGTTGTAGCGGAACCCGACGGGGCTGACCTGCAGGGTGCCGTCCGGCTGCGCGGTGGCCAGCCGGCCAAGTCGTTGGGTGGACAGGTACTCGAGCTCTTGTTCGGTGAACGTCATGCCACTCCTCTCGCGATGGTTACTATTTATAACTTACCGGGATGATGTGCAAGGCTGGTGGCATGCGTCATTCCGCGGATGCGTGCCCCTGCGCGCCACGGACCGGGACCGTGTTCGCGCTGCTGGGCAAGCGTTGGAACGGTCAGGTCATCGACCTGCTGCTGCAGGGGCCCGCGCGGTTCGGGCAGCTGGTCGCGGCGCTGCCGGGCCTGTCGAACCGGGTGCTCACCGAGCGGTTGACCGAGCTCCAGGAGGCCGGTCTCGTCGCGCGCGGCGACGGGCAGACGTATCTGCTGACCGAACGGGGCGAGGGGTTGCGGCCGGCGATGGACGCGCTGGCCACGTGGTGCGTGCCGGGATCGCCCGGCGCCGGTGCCGACGGCGAAGACCAGTGTGGCGACAACCCCTGTGGCAACGGGGCGTGGGAGGCGTTCGCCCAGGCGGGCGAGCGGGTTCGGAGCGCACTGGAGCAGGGTGTGCAGGACGCGGCGGGCATGCCGCCCAGCTACCTCGAACTGCTGGTCCAGCTCCGGCTCGCCGGCGGACGGATGCGGATGAGCGAGCTGGCGACGGCGACCCGCAGCAAGCCGAGCCGGATCACGCATGCGGTCCGGCGGCTCGAACAGGCGGGGTGGGTCGTCCGGGACGGCGACCCGTCCGACGGGCGGGGCAGTGCCGCCGCCATCACCGAGCGGGGCACCCGGGCCGCCGAGGATGCCCTGCCGGCCTACCTTCGGGTCGTGCACGGCATGCTCCAGGCGCTGACGCCGGGCGAGCAGGAGCAGCTGCGGGTGCTCTGCGAGAAGATCTCGGCCGGGTTCGCGGAGAGCTGAACTCTTTCAGTGCTGAACATCTGACATCGGGCCGGTCGCCCGGGCACACCCGGCGGACCACATTTCGGACAATTGGCCTGGCTGAGCGGGGACGAGTCTTCACCGGATCGAAGTTCCGGGGATTCACGGGATTGTCGGAAATTCCCGGACAGTCCGCGCGTGACTCACCGGCGGGCCGATCCGTCCACAATGGACAAAGGGCGACAGAGTGGCGCCAGGCGGAGGAAACGGACGAAGATTGTCTCGATTCGGACAGATATTGCTCGTTCGTGTATTGCGTGCCGTTTGAAGTGCTCCTGCATCGGTGGGAATATGGGAGGCGTTACCGAGAAGGAGTTCTGGTATGTCCGATTATACGACCTCGTACGCCCGGAAACCCGAACTTGGCGGCATTCTGGCCGGCTTCGACGGGTCCGTGGTAGCTCGGGAGGCGGCGCTGTGGGCCGCGGCCGAGGCTCATGATCGCGGCAGCCCGCTCGTTCTCGCGCGCTCGTACGAGCGCCCCATCTGGACCGACGCCGACCCGCTGCCGGACGACGCCCGCGCGTGGCACTGCGACCACTCGCTACGCGTGCTGGCCGACGAGTGCCGCGCCCACCACCCCGACCTGAGGATCAGCGGCCTGATCCGCGACGGCCACCCCGGCAAGGCGCTGGCCGGGCTGGCGACGAAGCTCGACGCCGACCTGGTGGTGATCGGCTCGCGGGGCTACGGGCCGATCGCGCGGCTGGTGCTGAGGTCGACCGCCGCCGACCTCGTCCACCTGGTGGACCGGCCGGTCGTCGTGGTGCGCGGCGCCGTCGGGCCAGGGCCGGTGCTGCTCGGGCTGGCCGGCGCGGAGACGGACCGGCAGGCGATCGAGTTCGCGTTCGAGTTCGCGGCGCGGCACGGGAATGCGCTGCACGCTGTGCACGGGCACCATCACGCACGCAGGCCGGATGCGCTCACGCGGTGTCTCGCGCCGTGGCAGGAGCGGTATCCGGGCGTCGAGGTGGAGACCGAGGTGGTCCGGGACAGGCCGTCCCACGCGCTGCTCGAACGGTCCGCCGGGGCACGGCTGCTGGTCGTGGGAAGTCATCGCCACAACGCCGCGCATCGGGTGCTGCTCGGGTCGATCAGCCACACGACGCTGTACCACGCGGAGTGCCCGGTGGCGGTCGTGCCGGCCGGTCGCGCGGTACGCCGGCCGGCGCCGACCACGGTCACCAGCTCGGCCGGGTGACCGGGTCGACGGTCGCGGCGTCCGGTACGTGAGCGGTCACGACACTGCCGGCGCGGGCCGCGGTGCGCCCTGGATGATGTCCTCGACACCGCGAGCGCCGGCGGTGCCGGTCGTGCCGTGGCGGTAGGGCACCAGCAGAGCGGCGACGACCGCGAGTACGCAGATCCCGCCCGCGACGAGGAAGGCGATCACGTAACCGTCCACAGTGGGCAGTGGCACGCCCGGCAGGGTCCGCGAGGCGAGGATCGCGGTCGCGATGGCCGTGCCGATCGAGCCGCCGACCGAGCGCAGCGTCGAGTTGACGCTGTTGGCGACGCTGGTCTTCTCCGGCGCGACCGAGGTGTTCAGCAGTGCCGGCATGGCACCCATCGCCAGCCCCAGGCCGAGGCCGAGCAGGCCGGAGGCCACGTAGAACTCCCAGTGCTCGGCGTGGAAGCCGGCCAGGTAGGCGAACGTGCCGGCGGCGGTGAACATGCCGATCGCGAGTGGCCACCGGGGACCGACACGCCGGATCAGCGTGGCGACGAGCGCGGCCGCGGCGAGGGTGCCGGCGGTCAGCGGCAGCAGGGTCAGGCCCGCGCCGAGGACGTCGGAGCCGAAGCCGTAGCCGGCCTGGCTCGGGGTCTGCACGAACTGGAGGACCAGGACGAACGCGCCGAACATCCCGGCGCCGGCGAGGAACGCGGTCAGGTTGGTGCCGAGGACGACGGGGTTGCGCATCATCCGCATGTCGACCAGCGGCTGGCGCACCCTGGTCTCCACGAAGCCCCACAGGGCCAGCAGCGCGGCGCCACCGGCGAACAGGCCGAGGATGATGCCGGAGCCCCAGCCCCAGGCCGTGCCGCGGTTGATGCCGAGGACGATGCAGACCAGGCCGCCGGCCAGGGTCAGCGCGCCCCAGACGTCCGCGGTGAACTTCGAGGTCGTCTCCGTCAGCCGGACGAGGACGGCGACGCCGAGCAGGCCGATCGCGGTGGCCGCCGCGGAGATCCAGAACATGCCCTGCGCGGTGACGTCCGCCTTGGTCAGCAGGCCGGAGAACAGCAGGCCCGCGCCGGCGCCGATGCCGGTCAGCGCGCTCAGCAGCGCGAGGCTGGCCGGGACGCGGTGCGCCGGGAAGATCGAGCGCACGATCCCGATCGCGAGCGGCATGGCGGCGAAGCCCATCCCCTGCAGTGCCCGGCCGATCAGCACGACCCACATCGTGTGGGACAGGGCGGCCAGCACCGAGCCGGCGGTGACCAGGACGAGCGTGATCATCAGTACGCGTTTGCGGCCGAGCGCGTCGCCGAGCGAGCCGAGGATCGGCGTGAAGACCGCGGCGGACAGCAGGTTGACCGTGACGACCCAGGAGACGTCGGCCATCGACACGTGCAGCGAGGTCGCGAGGCCCGGCAGGATCGGCAGGACCAGGCTCTGCATCACCACGATGGCGAACGTGGAAAGGGCGAGCACCAGCAGGACGGCGGTCGGGTGCGTGCTCCGCTTTTCGGACACCTCGGACTCCTCATGTAGTCGCTTGACGACTTCGACTGTACGGGTCATGTCATCGACCGACTACATGACCGCCGGTGAGCCTCACCACATGACGTTTCCGCAGGTGTACGGTAAAGTCGTCATTTGACTACTTCTTTACTCCGGAGGCTGACATGGAGGCCACCAGCACACGACGGCGAGACAGCGCGGCAACACGTGCCGCACTGCTGGCGGCGGCGCGGACGCTGATGGCCCAGCACGGGGTGGAGGGGACGAGCACCCGGGACGTGGCCGCGGCGGCGGGGGTCAACCAGGCGCTGGTGTACCGCTACTTCGGGTCGAAGGAGAAGCTGTTCGCGGAGGCGGCGTCCGCCGAGAAGTCACTGGCCGACGACCTGATCACGAGCGCGCCGCTGGCGTCGCTGCCACGGGTGCTGCTGAACCACATCCTCGACCTCGGCGAGGCTGAGGAGGCCGGCGAGCTGTCGACGCTCGTGGCCGCCGCGAACTCCGAGGCCGTGCGGGCGATCATCCGGCACCGGGTCGAGGCGTCGTTCTCGACCCGGTTGGCGGAGCGGCTGACCGGGCCGGACGCGGCCCTGCGCGCGGAGCTGTTCGCCGGGATCCTGGTCGGGGTCGCCTTCCTCCGCCACAAGGTCGGCACGGCGACCATGTCGTCGGCCGACCGTGAGACGCTGTGCGCGTACGTCGAGAAGATGACCACGTCGCTCCTGTACTGAAGGCGTTTGCCACCGGCGGGAATATTCGGGTAGGCTGCGGACGTCTACTGGTTGTGGTCGTGGCCATCGCCCCCACACACCTTCTTTTCGGATCAACAAAGCGTCATCGCCCGCGTGCTTTCCGTAGCCGGGTAGTGTGATCCGCCTATCCTCTTTGGAGATTCTCCATGTCCAGCAATATATCTGGCATCTTCGACAGCACCCGTAACCGTACGTTCGTCCGGGCCGAGGGGTATCTGCCCGGGCCTGACGACGTGTCCGTCCCCGGTGGACTCGTCCGCGAGCACGACCTGCGTCGCGGTGACCTGGTGACCGGGCGGGTCGACGGCGGCAAGCTCGCCGGGGTCGACACCGTCAACGGGCACCGCCCCGGCCGCCGGCGGCCGAGCTTCACCGAGCTCACTCCCTTGTATCCCAACGAGAGGCTCCGCCTCGAGACCGAGCCGCACATTCTCACCACCCGGGTCGTCGACCTCGTCATGCCGGTCGGCAAGGGCCAGCGTGCGCTCATCGTCGCTCCCCCGAAGGCCGGCAAGACCAGCGTGCTGCAGTCCATCGCGCACGGCATCGCCAAGAACCACCCCGAATGCCACCTCATGCTCGTGCTCGTCGGCGAGCGTCCCGAGGAGGTCACCGACCTGGCGCGGGGCGTTCCCGCCGAGGTCATCGCCGCCACGTTCGACCAGCCGCCCGCCGAGCACATCGCCCTCGCGGAACTGGCCATCGAGCGGGCCAAGCGGCTCGTCGAGCAGGGACGCGACGTCGTCGTGCTGCTCGACTCGCTCACCCGTCTCGGCCGTGCCTACAACCTCGGCGCCCCGGCCACCGGCCGCATCCTGACCGGCGGCGTCGACTCCGCCGCCCTCGCCCCGCCCAAGCGCTTCCTCGGCGCCGCACGGAACATCGAGGGCGGCGGGTCGCTGACCATCTTCGCCTCCGCCCTCGTCGAGACCGGATCCGCCGGTGACTCCGTCATCTTCGAGGAGTTCAAGGGCACCAGCAACGCCGAGCTACGCCTCGACCGGCGCACGGCCGAGAACCGCGTGTACCCGGCCGTCGACATCCGCCAGTCCGGCACCCGCAAGGAAGAGCTGCTTCTCGGCCCGTCCGAGCTGGCCGTCGCCCGGGCGATCAGGCAGTCACTGTCCACTCGGGACAACGCCACCGAGCTCCTGCTCGACGGTCTACGCAAGACCCAGACCAACCACGAGTTCCTCACCCGCCGCTGAGATACGCCGCACGTACCGCCTGTCGTTGCCGCTTCCCGCTGGTAGTCCTGGGAATGCCGCCACGCGGCAGCACCACCACGTCCGCCAGCGAGAGTCCGAACGCCTGCCGCACGGCCGTCGCGACCTCGGTGCGCAACCGTGGCCACTCCCCCGGCTTCGCCCTCGTCTCCACCACCGCGACGACCTGCTCGGTGACCGTCGTGTCGCCGTGGTAGGAGAACACCGCGGCGAGACTCGCCGCCGGATGTTCCTCGATGGTCCGCTCGATGTCGTACGGCGGGATGTTCCTGCCCCGCACGATCAGCATCTCCTTGGTGCGGCCCACCACGTACAGCTCACCGTCGACCACCATCCCGAGATCACCCGTGTCGTGGAAGCCACCCGGGGGCACGTTCAGGCCTTCGGTCGTGAGGTAGCCGGCCATCACCGAGCTGCCGCCGACCTCGATCTCGCCGACCTCCCCGTCAGGTGCGTCGACCCGTAACGTCAGCCCCTCGATCGACTGACCACATGAGACGATCTGCCGTGTCGGTTGCAGCTCGTCCCGGGAGGGAGCCTGGAACTCCTGCCAGCGAACCCTGCCGAACGACGTGTCGGTCGTCGCGTGCTTGGTCTGGCACAGGGTCGTCGCGACGACCGTCTCCGCCATGCCGTAGCACGGCGCCAGCGTGTCCTCCGCCAGCCCGTACTCGCTGAACGTGTCCTGGAAGTGCCGCAGGACACCTACCGCGATCGGCTCCGCGCCGACGTATGCCTGCCGCAGCGCGGAAAGGTCGAGGTCCGTCGCGCCTTTGAACCGGTCGGCGGCCACCCGGTAGGCGAACGGCGGCGCCGAGGTGACGGCGGTCCGCCGGTCGGCCATGTGCCGCAGCCAGGACACCGGGTCCCGCACGAACGACGTCGGCGGCATCAGGTCCACACAGGCCCCCGCGGTGAGACCGATGAGCATCAGCATCAGGCCCATGTCGTGGTAAAGCGGCAGCCAGCTCGTCACGCGGTCGCGGTGCGGGGCGAGGGCGAACGCCGCGTGCAGGGCGTGCAGGTTCGCCGCCACGTTGGCATGGGTCAGCACCGCCGCCTTGGGCGCCGACGTCGAACCGGACGTCAGCTGGATGTGGTGCCACTGCCCGGGTTCCGGTCGCCGCAGCGTGCGCCACGGCGCGCGGCCATGCCGGCGCAGGTCGTCGACCGTGAGCACCGGCACGGAGGCGGCCAGCCGGGTGTCGCTGGTGATCACCGCGGCCGGCCTGATCACGTCGATCGCCGCGCGCAGGTGCCGCGCCCCGGCCGAGGTGGGGTCGTCGGGTTTCGGTGGTGCGGCGACGGTTGCCGGCACGACGCCGCTCAGCAGGCATCCCAGCAGGACGGCCAGGTAGTCCGGGCCGGTCGGTTCGACGATGATGACGCGGTCCTGGAACCCGATGCCGTTGTGCGCGAGGCCGGCCGCCGCGGACCGGCCCCGCTCGGTCAGCTCGGCGCCGGTCAGCTCGGCGGTGAGACCGGCCGTGTCGAGGAACCCGACCGTGGCGTAGTCGAAGCGGTAGTCGACCGTGCTCATGCGGGACCCCGCTGTCTGGTGGCCTTGGCGATGGTCTTCTCGTGCACGAAGTCGACCAGCTCGCCGACGGTGGTGAACGCGTACGCCTTGTCCTCCGGGATGTACACGCGGAACCTGTCCTCGACGCCCGTCACGATCTGCATGAGCGCCAGTGAGTCGACGGGTAGGCTCAGCATCGGCGTGCCGGCGTGCACGGCGTCGATGTCGATCCTCGCGAGGTCGACGCCGTCGAGGGTCTCGGCGATCGCCGCACGCAGTCCGACGAGGATCTGCTCGGGCTCGGGAATGTCAGTCATCTCAACTCCGTGGGTCGAGGCCGAGCGCGGCCTTGCCGATCATGTCGCGCAGCACGTCCAGGTTCGCGCCCATGACGGCGCCCGCCCTGGCGTCGCGGTAGTGGCGTTCGAGTCCGTTGCTGCGCAGGAAACCCTGTCCGCCGGTGACCTGCATGGCCAGGTCGGCCACGGCGATGGCGGCGCTGTTGCAGATGTACTTCGCCAGGTTCATGGCCGGCAGCGCCTCCAGCGGGTCGGTCTCCGCGGTGGCCGCGCCGTGCAGCAGCGACAGGTGGGCGGTGTGCAGGCGCGTGGTCAGCTCGGCGATGTGGAACCGGACTCCCTGGTAGGCGGCCAGGTTCGCGCCGGTGTCCGCGTGCACCCGCCTCGTGACGTGCTCGGTGGCGAACCCGCCGGCGGCCCTGGCGATGCCCAGCGACGCGGCGGCAAGGCCCAGCACGAGGGCGGGCAGTGCGTGCCCCAGCAACGGAAGGCCGCCACCGTGGCCGCCGACGCACGCCGAGGGCTCCACCGCGCAGTCGAGCTGGACCGTGTTGGCGCAGTTGGCCCGCATGCCCATGGCGTCCCAGGTCTCCTTGACCGTCAGGCCGACCGTGTCCGCAGGGAGCAGGAACATCGACTGGCTGCGCCGGAACTCGGCCTCGCCGGACGCCGTGTTGACGAGGTAGTAGTCGGTGTGGCCGGCGCCGGTGCAGAACGCCTTGGTGCCGGCCAGTGTGAAGCCGTGCTCCGTCCGGGTGGCCCGCAGCTGCGGCTTGAGGACGTTGCCGCCGGTGCCCGGCTCGGAGAAGCCCCACGCGACCAGCTTGCCGTTGCGGATCACGTCCTTCAGCGCGTCCCGCGCGGTCTGGCCGGGACTGGCGGACAGCAACCTCGTCGCGCCGCAGTGCATCGCGAAGATCAGCGCGGTGGAGCCGCAGGCCTCGGCCAGCTCCGCGACCGCGAGGCCGTAGGCGACCAGGTCGGCGCCGAGACCGCCGTGGCTTTCGGGGATGAGCAGGCCGAGCAGGCCACTGCCGGCGAGGTCGGTGAAGTTGTCCGCGGGGAACTCGGCCGTGCGGTCGTGTTCCGCGGCGCGGGGCGCCAGGCAGCGGCGGGCGATCGCACGTGCCTGGTCGACGATGTCCTGCTGTGCTGGGGTCAAGGCGAAGTCGACCACGGGGTGCTCCTAGCTGTGTCTGTCGACGGCGGCGGCCAGGGCCTCCGGGGTGTGCCAGCGCGCGTCGATGATGCGGTAGTCGGCTACGGGGTCCGCTGTGGCCGGTTGGTAGACGGCGTTGCCCCACACGGTGAGCCGCGGTGGTGCCAGCCCGGCGGGCAGTGGTTCGCGGTGGCCGTGGTTGAGCTGCCAGCGGGCGTTCGCCGTGAGGTGGAACGGCTCGTCGCACAGGGTCCGGCAGTCGGGCGGGCCGGTACCGTGCCGGCGGGCCGTGGGGCAGGACCGGCCGTAGCCGACGGGTACCGCGTCGACGAGCTGCCGCACCGGCCACCGGGCGCCCGTGACGTCGGTGTCCGTGTCCACCTCGATCGCCCTCACGCCGAGGAGATCCATCAGCGCGGCGTCGATCCCGGCCCGGGGCGGCGTGCCGTCCTTCTGGTTCGCGCTGTGCGGGCGGGACCTGGTGAGCCCGAGACCGGCGACGAGCGGGTGGCCGGACAGGGCCAGCGCGGTGCCGATGTCGTTGACGGCGATCGTGGTGGGGCCGTCGCCGAGCACCGCCAGCAGGCGTTCGAGCAGCTCGTCCGCGGTGCGTGGCCACGCGACCGGCGCCACGACGACGACCTCGCGACCGGCCCGCCGGACCCGGTCGGCGGCCGACCGCAGCTCGTCGCTGATGGGCAGCTTCGTCAGGCAGCCCTCCTGGCCGAGGCCGACCGCCGTGGCCGGCAGGGCCAGCGCCTCGTCCAGTCGATCCACAGTGGACAGTCTGATCTCGATCACGGCGACCTCACACGAACGCCCGCTGCTGCGGGGTGTCCTGGAAGCGGCAGCGTCGCTGGTCGCACAGGCGCGGCAGCCAACCCATCTGCCACATCAGCTCGACCCGGTCGATCTGCTCGATCACCTCCGTGATGGGGACGCCCGCCGCGTGACCACGCAGCGCCCGCCGGTACATCTGGGTGATCTTGGCGTTCTGCCGCTCGTTCGGGCTTTCCCGGCCGGGGATCCGCAGTGCGGTCACCCCGATGCCGGCCAGCGCCGGCACGTCGCACAGCGCGCAGTCCGAGGCACCGTCGAGGAACCCACCCAGGTCGACGCCGGCGCCGTCGGCGTACCCGGCCCGGCAACCCAGCCCGATGCCCGGCGTGTCCGCCAGGCGGCACCGCGTGCAGTCGAGACCGGCGCCGGTCTGCACCGGCGTCTCGATCTCCAGGCCGTCGAGCCGGCAGAAGGCGGCCACCTCGCCCAGGGTGAGCGTGTGCGGCACGACCACCCGGCGCACGCCGTAGACGTCCCGGAGGTGTTCGGCGAACCCGAGCGTCGAGACCCCCAGCTCGCCACCGGCCACAATGGACACTTCCGGGAACCAGGCGCACGCCGGGAGCGAGCCGACCACGACCGTGTCCACGCCGGCGTCCAGTGCCCGCGCGACGTGCTCGCGGTACGCGGACTCGTCGTCCGGGCGCACCACCGGCGTGTCGGCGCAGAAGTGCACGCGCAGCCCGCCTTCGTGCGCGACGGTGACCAGTTCCGCCAGCAGCCCCGGGGACACCTGCGTGGGCTCGCCGTCCCGGTTCGCCGGCAGGGCGTCGAAGCTGACGGACTCCTTCGACCGCAGGCCGACGTGCACCTCGGTCGCGCCGGCCCGGATCTGCAGCTCCAGCATCTTCAGTGACCGGACGGGAGCGTTGAGCTCAGCTGGCACCGGACACCGCCGTGCCGGAGACCCGGCGCAGCCGGTCCACCGCGGCGACCGTGGCGGCGACGGCGGCGTCGATGTCGGCCGCGGTCGTGCCGTGGCCGAACGACAGCCGGACGGTCGCCTTCGCCTGCTCCACGGACACACCCATGGCGGTGAGCACGTGTGAGGGGGAGTCCTGGCCCGCGTGGCACGCCGAGCCCGTCGACACGCAGATGCCCTGCGCGTCGAGGACGTCGGCGAGCGTGTCCGCGCGGATCCCGTCGAACGACACGCTGACCGTCTCGGGGACGACGGGATCGTCGGCGTTCACCCGGACCCCGCCGACCACCGACAGGCCGTCGACCAGCCGCTTGCGCAGCCGCCGGGCCGCCGCCCTGGTCAGGTCGTTGTCCAGGTGCTCGGTGGCGTAGGCCGCCGCGGCGGCCATGCCGAGGATGCCGAGCATGTTCTCGGTGCCGGCGCGCCGGCCCGACTCCTGCCCGCCGCCGTGGATCAGCGGCTCCAGCGTGTGTGGCTCCGACAGCCGCAGCGCGCCGATGCCCTTGGGGCCGCCGAACTTGTGCGCCGACACCGACACGAGGTCCGCACCGAGGCCGGCGACCGGCAGCTTGCCCGCGGTCTGCACGGCGTCGACGTGCACCAGCGCGCCCGCCGCGTGCGCCAGCCCGGTGATCTCCTCGACCGGCTGGACCGCGCCGGTCTCGTTGTTGGCGTGCATCACCGACACCAGCACGGTGTCCGGCCGCAGCGCCGCCGCGATCCGCGCCGGGTCGACGTGGCCGGACGGCTCCGGGCCGACCACGGTGACGTCGACGCCCCGGCGGGACAACGCGGCGGCGCACTCCAGCACGGCCGAGTGCTCGATGGCCGTCGTGACGAGGTGGCCCCGGCGACCGGCGAACGTCCCCTGCAGGGCAAGGTTGATCGCCTCCGAGCCACCGCCGGTGAACACGACCTCCTCGGGTGCGCAGCCCAGCAGCACGGCCACCTGTCCACGCGCGGCGACCAGTGCGTCGTGTGCGGACTGGCCCGCGTCGTGCCGGCTGGACGGGTTGCCGTACAGCCGCAGCCCGTCCCGGATCGCCGACGCGGCGGCCTCGCAAAGTGGCGCGGTGGCGGCGTGGTCCAGGTAGATCAGGTCAGGAGGCGCAGGAAATGGGATCGTCATCGCTCACCCCGCTACGGAAGTTGGCCACCAACCGGTGGGCCACGTCCGCTGCGAGCGCGGCCACGTGGCGCTGGTCAGGCGCGAGCCCGCCGGTCAGCTCCTCGATCCGGTCGGCGTCCAGGGTTCCGGCCAGGTTGACCGACTCTCCCATGAGGACGGTCGTGAGCAGGCTGGCCACCGCGAGCGACGCCGAGCAGCCGAAGGCCTGGAACCTGAGGTCCGCGACGATCCCGTCGCTGACGTGTGCGGTGAGCAGGATCTGGTCACCGCACACCGGGTTGCCGACGAACGCACGCACGTTGGCGCTCGCCAGCTGACCGATGTTGCGCGGGTTCGTGAAGTGGTCGACGACCGTGGGGCTGAAGCGTGGCATGCCGGCCTCACTCGGCCTCGGGGATCGCGCACTCGGCGACGATCTGCTTGTTCTCGATGAACTTCTCGATGCTGACCGCACAGCAGCCCAACTCGGCGCCGTGCCGGCGGCGGCGGAAGGTGACCGTCTGGCCGTTGCGGCCGCAGGGACACGGCGACTCGTCGACCTCGCCGACGTCGTCGGAGAGCAGGAAGCCCGGGTAGGACTCGTTGGTGGCGTCCAGGATCGCGATGAGCCCGGTCGCGCCGACCGCCAGCTCGACGTCCACATCGGACACGTCGCGGATGGAGACGTAGCACCACGGCGGCACGTGCTTGCGGTGGTGCTCGCACTCGACCGCCAGCATGTTGGACTCGATCATGCCGTACATGTCGCGCACGCGGTCGGCGGTGATGCCGAGGTAGGACTCGATCCTGCCGTCGAACTCGTCGCGGCTGATCGACTCGCCGGTGTACCGCTTCCAGCCGCCCAGCGTGATGACCATGGAGTCCTGGTCGAGCTTGAGCGACTGCTCCTCCAGCTCCAGATAGCGCAGCAGGCGGTTGACCAGGAACGGCGGGCCGATGATGTGCCTGGTCATCTCGCCGTGCCAGCGGTTGAGGTGGTCGATGGCCTCCTCGGGGTCGAACGCGTAGTCACGCACGACGTAGACGTGGTCGTCGAAGAAACCGTTGAGCAGGTTGAAGACCTTGACCATGCCCATCTCCGGCGTCTCGGCCGTGGACGGGGAGAGGAACAGGCCGGCACCCTTGGACAGCGCGAAGAAGTCGCGGTAGGTGCTCAGGATGCCGATCAGCGCGCGGGAGACGGTCTCGGTGTCGCGCCGTGCGACGCTGGGCACGCCGCCGGTGCCGGTGGAGCGGATCTCCAGCTCGATGTCGTTCAGCGGCGCGGTCAGCAGCACGTGCGCGTCGGGTCTCTTGAACATGCTCACCGGCAGCAGCGGGACGCGCGGCAGGTCGGCCCGCGTCGCGACGTCGTCGGGCGTCACCCCGTTCGCGTCGCACTGGGCACGGAAGAACTCGTTGCGCTCGAAATGAAACCGGAACGCTTCCCGGAGCACGGTGACAATACCGGCTTCCCATTCCCCCAACGGCAGTCTTAACGCGGCGCCCGGGGCACCGATCATGGTCTCAAGTCGCAATGTGGGGCTCCTCCGCTCGCTGTTACCCACCAGTGGTACCACGGTAGTCAATGGGCGGTTACCGTTGTGTGGAAATCGCGTTGGCGCACACCAACCTACCTCCGGAAAACGGCGGTGATCTCAATGCGGACGGTAACTCCGCAGCGTAGGACCGGCGAGGTTCGCCGGCGAGTGGATCATGCGCGATGGCCCGGTCAATGCGACACGACCATGATCCGATCGCGGTTACATTCGGGAATTACCGAGCGATTCTCCCTGCGTGGGCGGTGCCGTTACCTCGCGGAGGAGCCATGAGCGGCGGCCTCGACGGCCAGGTCTTCCGGCAGGCGATGGCGGCACTGCCCACCGGGGTCAGCGTGCTCACCACGATATACGGCGCCGGCGTACACGGCATGACGGTGGGTTCTCTTACGTCGGTGTCGCTTTCCCCGGCGCTGATTTCCGTGTGCCTGAGAAAAGATTCGCCGTCGTTGCGTCTTATTCGCCGCAATGATGATTTCGGGTTGAGCGTGCTGGCCGACGAACAGATATCCGTCGCCAACTGTTTCGCCACCCCCGAACGTGAAACGGATTCAGTCGAGTACGTCTTCCTGGAGGGCGTGCCCGTCGTTTCCGGGGCGGTCGGCTGGCTGGTCTGCACCCAGCGACACATCTACCCGGCGGGCGACCACGCGATCGTCGTCGGCGCCGTGTCCCGTGCCGAGTCCCGTGCCGGCGAGCCGCTGATCCGGCACCGCTCGCGTTACCGCCACCTGAACCCCGAGGAGGAACCCCTTGTCACGCCTCGCTGAGCGGCAACGCTGGTGGGCGGTCGCCGCGCTGACCCTGGCGGTGCTCACCATCGGCTTCGACATCACCATCATGAACGTGGCCCTGCCGACGATGGCCACGGCACTGTCCGCGGGCACCGACGGTCTACAGTGGATAGTCAACTCCTACATCCTGCTGTTCGCGGGACTCATGCTCCCGGTCGGCGCGATCGCCGACAGGTTCGGCCGCAAACGCCTGCTGCTGACCGGTCTTGCCGTCTTCGCGGCGGCGTCGCTCGCGGCGGCGTGGGCCGGTGACACCGGCGCGGTGGTAGCCGCCCGCGCCGCGCTGGGGGTCGGCGCGGCGATCATCATGCCCAGCACGCTCGCGATCATCGCCGTGCTGTTCGAGCCTGCGGAACGCGGCAGGGCGCTGTCCGTGGTGGTGATGGGCATGGGCGCGGGCATCCCGCTCGGCCCGATCATCGGCGGCTACCTGCTGAACCACTTCTGGTGGGGCTCGATCTTCCTGATCAACGTTCCGGTCGTGGCCGCCGCGATGGTCGCGATCGCCGTGCTGCTGACCGAGTCCCGCGATCCCGACCCGCCGCGTGCGGACCTGCTCGGCGGGTTGCTCTCGACCGTGGGCCTGCTGTCCTTCGTGTACGGTCTGGTCGAGGCGCCGGACCGCGGCTGGGACGACGCGCTCGTGCTCGCGGCGCTGGCCGGCGGGGTCGTGCTGCTCGTCTCCTTCGTCTGGTGGGAACTGCGGGCCCCACGGCCGATGATCGACCTGCGGTTGTTCCGGGTGCGGCTGTTCCGGTGGGGCAACATCAACGCGACGGTGGCGAGCTTCGCGTTGTTCGGCCTGCTTTTCGTGGTGCCGCTGTACCTGCAGTTCGTACTGGGCAACGACGCGTTCGGCACCGGCATCCGGCTGCTGCCGCTGATCGGCGGCTTCGTCGTGGGCGTCGGCGCGGGGACCCGGATCGCCGGCCGGGTCGGGCACCGGCTGCCGGTGGCCGCGGGGTTGTTCCTCACCGGCGCGGGCCTGGCGGTCGGCGCGTTCACCGACATGTCGAGCGGCTTCGGTTATGCCGCGATGTGGTACGCCATCACGGGCCTGGGCATCGGCTCGGCACTGACCCCGTCGATGGACGCGGTGCTCGCCGTGCTCCCGCCGGAACGGTCGGGCTCGGGCACCGCGATCACCATGACGTTGCGGCAGGCCGGCGGCGCGCTGGGCGTGGCGCTGCTGGGCAGCGTGCTGTCACAGGTCTACACGGCCGACCTGAACGTGACGGGCCTGCCACCCGCGGCGGCCGCGGCCGCACACGACTCGATCGCCGGCGCGATGGGCGTCGCGGCGAGGGCGAACCTTCCCACGCTGGCCGCGGACGCCCAGCACGCCTACCTCGACGGTATGACCACGGTGCTCGGCCTGTGCTCGGCCGTCGCCATCGCCGCCGGCCTCACCGCGAGTCTCGCGTTCAAACAGGGTGAGTCGCGTTCTGGTGCAGATCTCGAGGTGCACGAAACCGCGACTCGGGGTGTGTGAACGCGGGACTCGCTGTGTTTGAACGCGAGACTCGCGGATGGTCACTTGACGGCGGCGGCGAACGAGCCGGGCTCGTACGAGCCGCCCTTCTGGTGGACGATCACGGCCAGCCGGTTCGCCGCGTTGATCATCGCGACCAGGGCGACCAGCGCGGCGGTCTGGTCGTCGTCGTAGTGCTTGCGGACCTGGGCCCAGGTCTCGTCGGACACGCCCTGGTGGGCGTCGGCCAGCCGGGTGCCTTCCTCGGCCAGGGCCAGTGCGGCCTGTTCCGCCTCGGTGAAGACGGTGGACTCGCGCCACGCGGCCACCAGGTGCAGCCGCACCGCCGTCTCACCGGCGGCCGCGGCTTCCTTGACGTGGAAGTCGATGCAGTGGCCGCAGCCGTTGATCTGGCTCGCCCGCAGCGACACCAGCTCCTGCAGGGAGCTCGGCAGCGTCGAGTCGTGGATCACCATGCTGGCGGCGGCGAACCGCTTCGCGAACCTGGCGGCCAGCTCGTTGGCGAACAGGTCGAATCGGGGTTCCATGAGTCCTCCTGGTCTCGCGTCTGGACAACCACCAGATGCCGGCCACCCCGCCACCGTGACAGCACGTGACGCGTGCCACCGCATGTCACACGGCGACGGAACACGGCGTCTGGTGGGGTGACAGGAAGCCGAGCGTCATGAGGAGTCACCCATGGACGGGAGCATGAGCCCGGACCCCGCCACCGCGGCGTTCATGGCCCATCGCAGCCTGCTCTTCACCGTCGCCTACGAGATGCTCGGGTCGGCCGCCGACGCCGAGGACGTCCTGCAGGAGACCTGGCTGCGCTGGGCGGGGGTCGAACACGACACCGTCGAGAACCAGCGTGCCTACCTCGTCCGGATCACCACCCGCCAGGCCCTCACCCGCCTGCGCACCCTCGGCCGCCGCAAGGAGTCCTACGTCGGCTCCTGGCTTCCCGAACCACTCCTCACCACGCCCGACGTCGCCGAGGACGTCGAGCTCGCCGACAGCGTCTCGATGGCGATGATGCTCGTCCTGGAGACCCTCAACCCCACCGAGCGGGCGGTGTTCGTGCTCCGCGAGGTGTTCGCCCTCGAGTACGACGAGATCGCCCGTGCCGTCGACAAGAGTCCGGCCGCCGTCCGCCAGATCGCCCACCGGGCCCGGTCCCACGTCGCCGCCCGCCGGCCGCGCGGGACCGTGCCGGCGGCCCGGACCCGGCACGTGCTCGACGCGTTCCAGCGGGCCACCGAGACGGGCGACCTGCAGGGCCTGCTCGACATCCTCGCGCCGGACGTCGTCCTGCTCGGCGACGGTGGCGGGATCAAGCAGGCCGTCCCGCGGCCCATCGTCGGCGCCGGCAAGGTCGGCCGCCTGCTCGCGACCGGGCTGGGCAGGGTTCCCGGCACGGCGTCACTGCGGCCGGCACAGGTCAACGGCTACCCCGCGCTGGTCCTCTGGGTCGACGGCGAGGTCGACACCGTCCTCGCGGTACGGGTCGACGACGACCTCATCACCGGGGTCTACGCCGTGCGCAACCCCGAGAAGCTCTCGCACATGCGAAGCGAGACCGCCCTGCGCCGCTGAGCGCGGGTCCGCGGCGGCCGCACATCGAGACGAACACAGGTAAACGAAACGTCCTCGGGTGGAGTCGTACGTAGTGATGGCTGACTACGAGAACTTCGTCCAGGCGGAGCTGCCGCGGTTGCTGCGCTACGCGACGATGCTCACCGGGGAGCGGGAACAGGCCGCTGACCTGGTGCAGGACGTGCTGGTCAAGGTCTACCGTCGCTGGTCGCGGATCAGCGATGCGGACCATCCGGACCGGTATGTCGTGCGGATGGTCACGAACGGCTACCTGTCCTGGCGGCGTAGCCGGGCGGCACGGGTGTTCGCCACGGGTGATCTTCCCGACGAGGCGCGGCCGGGCGACTTCGCCACGGACCACGCGTTGCGGGAGGACATGTGGCAGCGCCTAGCGCGGTTGCCTCGGCGTCAGCGAGCCGTGGTGGTGCTGCGGTACTACGAACAGGCGCCCGACGCCGAGATCGCCGACCTGCTCGGCTGTGCCCAGGGGACCGTGCGCGCGCACGCACACCGTGCGCTGGCGACATTGCGAGACGGCTTGACCATCGAGCAGATGGCCGAGGCCAAGGAGAGTTGATGGACGAGCTGACGAAAGTAGAGAACTTGCTGAAGGACACCTTTGCCGCGCACGAACACGTCGCGCCCGACGGCGACCAGGTGCTCGCCGACGCACGGGAGCGCATCCAGCGGAGGCGCGCCGTGCTGAGCCGGCCTCTCGCGGTCGCCGCCGGCGTGATCGTGCTGACCCTCGCCGCGGTCACCGTCGTCGTGCTGAACCGGCCGGCCGACGGGACACAGGCCGCCGCCCCCACCGGCCAGGCGCCGCCCACCACCTCGGCGAGCTCCGGGCCGGCCATCCCGGAGCTCCACATGCCCTACTCCCTCGACTGGCTGCCGCCGGGCGACATCGACTACCTGGTGCACCGGATCAACCTCGGCGGCACCGCCGAGCACCCGGACACGCCGATCTACGGCGGCGAGTACATGTTCAACGTCACGAACAAGGGCCAGGTCCTCTACGTCGACGTCCAGCACTTCGGGATGTCGACGGTGGACGACGCGGCGTTCAAGTCCGGCCCCGGCAACCCCGTCACCATCAAGGGGCTGCGTGGCGTCGAGAGCTCGATCTCCGACGGGCCCGGCGGCTACGAGCTGTACCTGACCCATCCCGGCGGCGGCACGATGTACGTGAACGTGTCCGCCAAGAACGGGACGACGGCGCCCGCGCAGCTGCTGGTCGACACCGGCCGGCGGATCGGGGAGCACATTCGCTTCCCTGGCAACACGTCCGTCACCCCGCTGTTCGGATTGGGTGAACTGCCCAACGGGCTGAAGGTCTGCGCGTTCGACCTCGAGAAGGGGGGTTTCGACGCGCCCTCGGCCTCGGGCACGCGGCACGCCAGCACGGGCTACCAGCTGGGCACGTGCACGACCCAGCCGACGATCAACGTGTTCACCGCCGACTCGCGTGACGTGGGCGGCACCGCGGGCCAGCCCGTGCTGGGCCACGAGACGCGCTACGTCGACGAGAACGGCTACCACAAGCTGTTCGTCCTGGACGCGGTCAACGGCCAGTCGATCATGATCGCGGGCAGCGTCCCGGTGGCCGACCTGTACGACATCGGCGGCCGGCTCATCCTGCCCAACTAGGCACAATACGGCGCTGGGCCTCCTCCCCCTGGTGAGCAGGCCCAGCGCCGTTCGTGCCTCGTGGACCCCTTTTGGGACGACCGCGGGGAAACTTGGCCTGCTACCGGGCTGGTTCCCTCAGGCCGGCCAGGACCTCGCGCAGCGTGACGGCGAACTCCGCCGGCTTCTCGGCGTAGCCGGCATGGAGACCGGGGAACTCGACCACCGGCACCCCCAGCCGTTCCGCCACCGCCTCGCCGCCGCGGGCCGGGTAGTACGGCCGGCTCTCCACGCCGACACCCACCACGATCGGCACCCCGCTCGCCTTCAGCGCCGCGAAGTCCGGCTCGAACGTCAGGAACGGGCCGACCTCCCGCGACATCAGGTACTCCGAGTTCCCCATGAACCGGCCCACCTCGCGCAGCGGGAGCGGTCCGTACCGGAACGCCGCCCGCCCCGCCCGTACCGCACCCGCCAACAGCCGCCGCCCGAAGGGACTCCGGACCAGCGCCGGGCTCTGCGGGCGGTCGATGCTCGAGACGAACCGGACCCAGGCCGGCAGTGGCCCCTCGCGGCGCGAGACCTCCTCGATCTCCGCGAACAACGCGCGGTCCGCGTCCGTCAGCAGGCTCAGCACCGGCGGCTCGTGTGCGATCAGGCCCTGGACGGCCGCCGGCGAACGAGCCGTCAGGTCCAGTCCGATCAACGCGCCGCCGCTGCCGCCGAACACCACGGCCGACTCGAGATCGTGGTGGGCGAGCACGGCCAGCGCGTCCGCCACCTGCTCCGCCATGGTCATCGGCAGCGAGCGGTCGTCGACCGTGCTTCGCGAGTTGCCTCGGCGGTCGTAGGTCAGCACCGTGTACGCGTCGGCCAGGTGGTCCCCCACCCCGCTGTAGTAGCCGGCGTCGCCACCGCCGCCGGAGATCATGAGCAGCGCGGGCCCGCTGCCGCGGCGCTCGTGGTACAGCGTGGCGCCGTCCGTGCGGATCCTGCCGGTCTGGGTCATCTCAGTCCTCCGATGAGAATGCCGAAAGCGTGGTCGATCGCGGCTATGTGGTCGGGTGTCACGTCGGCGGCCTTCTCGCCGGCGAGCATCCGGCCCGCGGTCTCCGTGTAGACGGTGCGGTAGGCGGCGACCACGAGTGCCGCGGTGAGTCGTGGGTGCGGGTCGACGCCGGTCAGCAGCTCGGCCAGGTACGCCTCGAACTCCGCGACCGCCTCGCGGACCCGGGCCCGCAGCGGGGCCGAGCCGACCACGGTCTCCAGGAAGCGGAGGTACCGGTCCTCGAACCCGCCGAGCGGGTGCCTCCGCTCGGCCAGGTCGACGGCCAGCCGCCACAGCGCCACCAGTGGCGTCTCGTCCTCGCGCCGGTCCCGGACCGCCTCCATGATGAGGTCGGCGGCCTGCGGGAACCGGTCGAAGAAGATGTCCTCCTTGCGGGGGAAGTAGTTGAACACCGTCACCTTCGACACGCCGGCCGCCTCGGCGATCTCGGTGATGGTCACGTTGTCGAACCCCCGCTCGACGAACATCGACGTCGCCACGTCAGCGATCCGCTGCCGCGTCTCCGCCTTCTTCCTCTCTCGCAGTGTCGGACGGGTCACTCCGCTCATCCGTGGGCCGCCTCCTTCCCTCGTCGCGGACCCGACGCTCGTCCTCGCTGCAGGGCCCATTCCGCGGTCAGTCTGGCGGCGGCTGTTTCGCCCCGCTCCCACGACGTCACCCACAACACTATACCCGACTCAATTTTGAGTCGAGTAAAGTGAACGGCATGAGCTACGACGTGATCATTTCCGGGGCCGGTCCGACCGGCCTGATGCTGGCCTGTGAGCTGCGGTTGCACGGGGTATCGGTGCTCGTCCTCGAACAGCTCGCCGAGCCGGACCTCACGATCAAGGCAGGCGCCATCAACACCCCCTCTGCCGAGGCGTTCTACCGCCGAGGGCTGCTGCCGCGCCTGGCCGCGATCCAGGAACAGAACATGGCCAAGTTCCTCGCCTTCATGAAGGGCCGCCCCGGCCCCATGAAGCCCCCGCCGCGCTTCGCCGGACACTTCGCCGGGCTCCCCATGCGCGGCGAGAACCTGGACGAGTCCGACCCGGACTTCGCCGGTCACGGCCCGGCCGACAAGGTCGGCTTCGTCATGCAGTCGGACCTCGAGGCGATCCTCGCGGAACGGGCCGCCGAACTCGGTGCCGAGATCCGCCGAGGCGTCGAGGTGACCGGGTTCGAGTCGGTCGACGGCGACGTCACCGTGCACACGGACGGCGAGCCGTTCACCGCGGGCTGGCTCGTCGGCGCGGACGGGGGCCGCAGCGTCGTGCGCAAGCACGCCGGCTTCGAGTTCCCGGGCACCCCGCCGGAGATCACCGGGCACCAGGCCGTCGTCGAGATGGAGGGCGGCGAGGCACTCAGCAGGGGCTGGACCACGACCCCGATGGGCGTGTACGTGACCGGCCCGCTGCCCGGCCGCATCCTGACCGTCGAGTTCGACGGCCCGCCGGCGGACCGGCACACGCCGATCACCAAGGAGGAGCTGCAGCAGAGCCTCCGCGCGGTGTCCGGCGTGGACGACGTGACCATCACGGCGGTCAGGTCCGCCACCCGGTTCACCGACAACGCCCGCCAGGCCACCACGTACCGCCTCGGCCGCGTGCTGCTGGCCGGCGACGCCGCGCACGTCCACTCGCCCTTCGGCGGCCAGGGTCTCAACCTCGGCATCGGCGACGCGGTCAACCTGGGCTGGAAGCTCGCCGGGGCCGTCCAGCGCCGGCTGGCCGAGGACGTCCTCGACACCTACACGACCGAGCGCCACCCGATCGGCGCCTGGGTGCTCGACTGGACCCGCGCGCAGATCACGATCATGCGCCTGGACTCGCACGCCCGCGCGCTGCGGAAGATCGTGACCGACCTGATCGACACCACGGCCGGCACGACGTACTTCGCGAAGAAGATCTCCGGGGTCTGGCAGAGCTACGACCTGCCCGGCGACCACCCGTGGATCGGCCGCAGCGCGCCGGACCTGGCGCTCGCCGACGGCACCGCGCTCGGTGACCACCTGCACGGCGGCACCGGCCTGCTGCTCGACCTCGGCGGCCTGCCGGCCACCGTCGACGACAAGCGCGTGCCGGTGCTGCGGACGGGCTGCCAGGACCACGAGGACGTGCCGGGCCTGCTCGTCCGCCCGGACGGCATCGTGGCGTGGGCCGGCGGCGACGGCCTCGACGAGGCGCTGTCCACCTGGTTCGGCGCGGCCGGAGCTACGGCCGGAGCCTGACGCGGAGCCTGGTGAGGGCAGTGCGCATCGTGTGCCGGCGAGCCACCGCCACCACCAGCGTGAGGCCGCCGAGCAGCGCGGGGAGCGACGCGTCGCCGTCAACCAGCAGGAACAGCTCGGTGGCGACCGCCCCGGCCATCACGCCGGCGAGGCCGAGCGCGGCCAACCCCGACAGGAACGGGATGACCAGCCCCACGGCGCCGGCCAGTTCGAGGGTCCCGGTGAGGTGACGGAGCCACTGCCCGAACCCGATCTCGTCGAACTTGCCGACGAGGTCACCACCGAACAGGAGGGACGCGCTGTAGACGAAGTAGGTGGCCACCAGCACCTGCACGGTCCACACGAGCACGTCGAACGCGACGGCGACGGGCCTGCCGGACAGTGGTCTGCTGGTGGCGAATCGACTGGTCACGGCAGGCTCCTCTCCCCGGGCAACCGCTCCTGTGGGTAAGGACGGACACCAGGGAGAGCTGGTTCTGAACCGACACCATCGATTTCCACGGCTTCGTCCGGCGCCAACCGTGCGCGGACGGTAAGCGTCAGAGTTCAGCGCCTTGTCGACACGTACAGGAACAACGCGCCACGGTAGTTCGCGAGAGTCGAGCTGTAAGCAGTGCAGCTGGCCTCGACAATGCCTCCGCGAACCGTACGAGGCAGAACCGTCGAGCATTCGGCCAGGTCGCTGGTCGATGACCGAACCACAAACGTGGCGATCGCGCTGCCGTCTCCTCCGACATTTCGAAAGGTGGCGCGAACGAGACACCCGGAATCGCACGGGCCCGCCCAGTCCTGGGTTTCGATCCAGAAGTTGGGCGGAGATGGCGGCGGCGCAGGAGGACTGGGGTTGACGAGGACTTTCAGCGGATTCCAGCCGGTCAGCGCCTGAATGCCGATCAGGATGGAGATGATGGCTGCCGCCGCCGTGGCGAACCGCTTGAAGTCGGAGCTGCTTTCAGGCTTGTCTTCCTTGTCGCTCGCACTCCCATCGGACTCGGTGATCTCGTCGGTCACGAGTTCGATTCTACCGGTGGCGCCGCCCTGGACGTTGGGCGCTTGCGACAGGACATCGCCCGAGTATGTCGTCGCGACCGGACACGACGAGCAAGACAGATGCAACTGAAAATCACTCCACCGGTGACAGGATCCGTTGTCTCAAGCCGACTTCCGTGGAGGTTCGGATGGTCAACGAACCGAGGGTGCCGATGCGGCGGATCGCCGTCGCGAGCTGCGTTGGCACCACCATCGAGTTCTACGACTTCTTCATCTACGGCACCGCCGCCGCCCTGGTCTTCCCCAAGGTGTTCTTCCCGGCACTCGGCCCGGCCGCGGCGGCGGTGGCGTCGTTCGCCACGTTCGCCGTCGCGTTCGTCGCGCGGCCGGTCGGCGCCGTCGTGTTCGGGCACTTCGGCGACCGCATCGGCCGCAAGCGCACGCTGATCTCGACGCTGCTCGTCATGGGCCTCGCGACGACGCTCATCGGGCTGCTGCCCAGCGCCTCGGCGATCGGGGTGACGGCGCCGATCGTGCTGGTCGTGCTGCGGTTCGCGCAGGGCTTCGCGGTCGGCGGCGAGTGGGCCGGGGCGGCGCTGCTCACCGCCGAGTACGCGCCGGGGGGCTCGCGTGGCCGGTACGCGACCTACCCGCAGCTCGGCGCGTTCCTGGCGTTCGGGCTGTCGAGCCTCACGTTCCTGGCCACGGGGCTCCTGATGGGCGACAAGGACGCGGCGTTCCTGGACTACGGTTGGCGGATTCCGTTCGTGCTCAGTGCACTCCTGGTCGTCGTCGGGCTGTACGTGCGGCTGCGGATCGAGGAGACGCCGGTGTTCCGCCAGGCGCAGGAGCGGGCGCCCGCGCCGGCACGCTCGCGGCCGCCGTTCCGGGAGGCGGTCCTGCGCCAGCCGAGGGAGGTCCTCCTCGCCGCGGGCTCGCTGACGATCGTGTTCTCGTTCTTCAACATCGGCACCACGTACCTGACGAGCTACGGCGTGAACCCGGACGGTGCCGGGCAGAGCCGGCCGACCGTGCTGGTCGCCGGCGTCATCGCCGCGGTGGTCGCCGGCGTGGTCACGATGGTGACGGGCACGCTGTCCGACCGGCTCGGCCGCAAGCGGCTGATCATGTCCGCCGGGGTCGTCGGTGTCGGGTGGGGACTGTTGCTGTTCCCGTTGCTGGACACCGGTTCGACGCTGGCGTTCGGGCTCGGGCTGGTCGTGACGCTGTCGATCGTCGGGATCTGCTACGCGCCGACCGGGGCGTTCCTGCCGGAGCTGTTCGAGACCCGGTACCGCTACACGGGTGCCGGCCTGTCGTACAACCTGGCCGGCGTCGTCGGCGGCGCGGTCCCACCGCTGCTGGCGCCCGCGCTGACCTCGTCGTACGGCAGCATCGCGATCGGCGTGGTGCTGTCGGTGTCCGCGGTGCTGAGCTTCGTCTGCACCGCCGCCCTGGCCGAGACGAAGGACCGCGCACTGGCCGCCAGGGCGGTCGAGCCCGACCTCGCTCCGGTCGGCTGACCGGGCCCCCTACCTCACGAGATGGTCCTCCGGAACGCGGACCGCGGTGAAGACCGGCTTGGCGCGTAACCGGAAGCCCATCGACTCGTACAGCCGGATCGCCCCGGAGTTGGACGCCGCCGCGTGCAGCAGCGCCTGCTCGCCACGCTCTCGGATGCCGGCCACCAACGCGCGGACCAGGCCCGTCGCCAGGCCCTTGCCGCGGTACGCCGGGTCGGTGCACACCGCGCTGATCTCCGTCCAGCCCGGTGGATGCAGCCGCTCCCCCGCCATCGCGGCCAGCCGGCCGTCGAGGCGGACGCCCAGGTACGTGCCCAGCTCGATGGTCCGCTCGCGGAACGGGCCCGGTTCGGTGTGGGAGACCAGGTTCAGCATCTCCGGCACGTCGGACTTCGTCAGCCGTACGGCTTCCGGGAACGGGGTCGCCGCGACCCCCGCGTCCACCAGTTGCACGCCGGGGATCTCCTCGACCGTCTCCCAGTCCGCCGGCGCGGGGACGCCGGCCACCACCACGACCGCGCCAGGACCCGCCATGGCCGCGACATCGCGCCAGCCCGCGGCGGAGCCGATGGCCAGGAACGGCGCCACGTCCGGCAGGTACCGCGCCGCCTCGCCGCGCCGGTCGGCGAAACGCCGGTGCGGGCCGGTCAGCGAGGCCCACACCGGATTGTCCAAAAAGGACTCACTCACGCTCATACGGAGTCCGCTCCCCCGCGGTCACCGCGAACGGCAGGTGGTTGCCCGCAGGCGGCAGCGGGCACGTCGCGAAGTCGGTGAACGCGCACGGCAGGTTCGTCGCGCGGTTGAAGTCCAGCGTCACCGTGCCGTCCGCCGCGACGTCCGCGCTCACGGACCGGTTCGCGGCGTAGGTCGTCACGCCGCTGGTCTCGTCGGTGAACAGGATGTTCAGGTCGTCGTCGGACTTGCCGTTGAACGCGGTCAGCGTGTGTTCGGCGCCCTCGTGCGAGAAGGTCACCACGCCGGGCGCCACGTACACATGGCTCAGGCCCTCGACCACCGCGCCGACGGTGGTCGGCCGTGGCGACTCGAACGGCGTGAACCTGCCGTGCAGCACCCACTGCGGATCCGGGTCGTAGACCGGCACCCCGCGGAACGCCGCCAGCGTGGGCGCCGCCGGGTCGTGCACGCGGATCAGGTACCCGGACCGCCTTGCCACCTCGATCTCCAGGTCACCTGCCGTCACCCGCACACCCGGACCACTGTTCACCAGTTCGAACCGCCGCACGCCCGCCACCGCCGAGTCCTCATAGGACAGTGCGGCGCCGGCCGGGTCCAGGTACGCGGCGTCCGCGTCCTGCCACCACAGTCCCGGCAGGTCGCCGTACCTGCGCGGTGTGTCGTCCAACCAGTCCAGTGACACCAGGGCGAGCCAGCCGCGTGGGTCGGCCAGCGTCCGTTCGCGCGCCACCCGCCACTGCTCCCACCGGTGAGCGAATCGCGGCTCGACAGTCGTCGTCATGACAGTCCCCAATCCCGGGAAGAAGGTCACCACCAGTGTCCGCTTTTCCACATCACCTTGACGTGGCGTTTCAGTCTGTGGACGCTCCGCGGGTTACGATCGCAGTGCGCACCGTCACCGAAGGGGAACCGCATGTCCGAGGCGAGGCAGCCATGAAAGCGAAGAAAGTCATCCTCCTCGTCGTGGCCGCCGTCCTCATCTACACCCTGATCGCCCACCCGACCCAACTCGGCGACGGCGTACAGACAGTCCTGAACTGGATAGGCGACGGCCTAGGCGCGATCGTCGACTTCATGCGCAGCGTAGTCGAGTAACCACCCCGCGAGTCGCGCGTTCGCACACACCGAGTCCCGCGTTCATGCACCCCGAGTTGCGGTTTTGTGCAGGTACTGGCGTGCCCGTTCGGGTCTTCGTATGCAGGTACGGGTCTTCGTGTGCACGAATCCGCAACTCGCCATGTTTGAACGCGCGACTCGCTAGGTGTGAAGGCGGGACTCGCGGATCGGTCGGGTGTTATGGCGTCTCGACGAAGGCCTTCAGTGCGCGGACCGTGCGCTCGCTCTCCTTGCGGAAGCGGGCAAGGATCAGCGGGGCGAACGGCCTCACCACGGGTGGCAGCGTGAGTTCGACGACACGTTCGAGAGCCACGCTCCCGTCGACGGGCGTGACCGAGTAGCTCACGACGATCTCGATCACGCCGAAGAACCGCGGCCGCAGGGTCATCGGCTGGTGGAAGACGACGTGTTCCGGCGCCCGCAGCGCGGTCACCACGCCACGCCGCACGCCGAGGCGGCTCCGCTCCACGTACTCCGTGCCGGCCTGGACCGGGCCCTGTGTGATGTCGACCGTGCCCGGGTAGTCCGCCGACAGGTCGAGCCACCGGCCGTACCCACGCAGGTCGGTGAGCGCCTCGAAGGTGTCCTCGGCCGAGCCGCGGATCCTGGTCGTCAGCGAGATCGTCGGCATGGACCGAAGAGTAGCGGGCGTACGACTCACGAGGTACGGATCGCGTGCCACACTTGTCCCCGGCGCCGGACGTCCTGGCCGCGGCGCGCAAGGCGCCTACGAGGACGGCGTCGTCAGTCCTGGGGAGTGAGATGCGCAGGTTCGCGGTAGTGGTGGCCGTCGTGTTGGGTCTCGTGGCGCCGGGGGTCGCGGACGCGACGCCGTCACGCGGAGTGACCGCCACGATCCTCGCACAGTGGACCGCCGGCGGCACCGACTACACGCTGCGGGAGATCACCGTGCAGCCCGGCGGCAGTACCGGCTGGCACCACCACGACGGCACGCTGTACGCGGTCATCAAGCAGGGCACGCTGACCCGCACGATGTCCGACTGCACCACCACCTTCGTCACCCGAGCCGGCTCGACGCTGGTCGAGGAGCCCGTCCAGGTGCACATCGGCCGCAACCTGGGCACGTCACCGACCGTGCTCGACGTCCTCTACGTCCTCCCGCACGGCAGCCCGCTGGCGGAGGACGCACCCAACCCCGGCTGCGACTTCGAGTGAACGCGGCCGGGCTCCCGCACGTGTAGAGAGATATGAGCGGACGTCTGCCCGGCCTGGTCGCGGCGGTTCTCTGCGCGCTGGCGGTCGCCGGCTGCGGTGTTCCGGCGCAGACGGCACCCGTCACGACCACCAAGTCGTGGCCCGACCCCAAGCCCACGAAGCCGTACACCGTGGAGCAGCTGGCCAGGACGGTCGGCTGCACGCCGACGTTCCAGGGCAAGGCGGCCGACTTCCGCCAGGCGAGCTGCAAGGTCGGCAAGACCGACTACATGCTCCTGGACTTCGTCACGGACCAGAACCAGAAGGACTGGTTCGAGTACGCGATCATCTACGGCAGCAGCTACCTCGTGGGCGAGCGCTGGATCCTGACCAGCTCGTCCGAGGACGAGATGGTCAAGCTCCAGGGCAGGCTCGGCGGCCACATCGAGCAGGACGAGTCGATGGGGGCCAGCCACGGCATGGAGATGGGCGGCGGCTCCTAACGCGTGTGCGTCGCGGCGCTGCGGTAGTCGCTGTACTGGTACGGGTTGTCCAGGACCTTCGACTCGGGAATCTCCGGGTGCATGCCGGCCACCCAGGCCTCCTCGCCCATCTCCGAGCGCAGGTACTCGATCGTCCGGTCGACGCCGGTGCGGGCCGCGGCCAGGTCCACGCCGACCAGCTTGTGGTCCTGCTTCACGACACGACCGTTGACGAGCACCGTGTGCACGTCGCCGCGCTGGGCCTGGAACGCCACGTGGCCGTAGGGGTTGAGCACGGGGAACGACACCGGCGAGTCGTCGTTCTTGAGCAGCACGACGTCGGCCTTGCTGCCGGTCTTGAGCTCGCCGATGTCCGACCGGCCGAGCGCGTCGGCGCCGCCGCGGGTCGCCCAGGCCACGACGTGCTCGGCCCGCAGCAGGTGGTTGGTGACGGTCTCGTTCTTGGCGTGTGCCTCCAGGTGCGTGCGCGACCGGTCGGCGCCGAGCGTGGTGCGCATGGCGCTGAACAGGTCGCCGCTCCACCAGACGCTCGTGTCCATCGACAGCGACACCGGGATGCCGTGGGCGCGGATCGCCCACGTGGGAGGGTAACCCTGGCCGGCGCTCTGCTCACTCTCCGTGGACACCGAGATCGACCCGCCGGTGGCCGCGATCCGCTGGTAGGAGTCGGCGGACAGCGACGCGGCGTGCACGTAGATCGTCTGCGGCGTCATGAAGCCGTTCTCGTACATGAGGCGGATGCCGTCGTCGCTGGTCGCGCCCCAGACGCCGGCGTGGGTGGTGACGCTGACGCCGAGGTCGCGGGCCACCTCGAACGCCGCCTTCTCCGGGAACTCCGGGTCGCCGAGCACGTCGAACGCGAGCTGGAAGCCCAGGTCGCCCTTGACCCGCCGGTTGACGAAGTCACGGAACTCGGGGCTGGCCGTCCACACCGCGGGCGGCTCCTGGATGTTGCCGTACGCCAGGACGAACCGGCCGGGCACGGACTCGAGCGCGTCGACCGCGGCATCGGCGTGGTCGGTCGTCTGGAGGCCGTGCGACCAGTCGACGACGGTGGTGACGCCGGCGTCGATGGCCTCGATGGCGGCGAGGACGTTCCCGGCGTGGATGTCCTCGGGGCGGAAGAGCTTGCCGTGCTCGAGGTAGTACCAGACGAAGTACTGGGTGAGCGTCCAGTCGGCGCCGTAGCCGCGCATGGCCGTCTGCCACATGTGGCGGTGGGTGTCGATCATCCCAGGCATGACGATGCCGCCCGTGGCGTCCACGACCAGCGCGTCGTCCGGGGCGGCGATGTTCCTGCCGACCTCGACGATCCGGTCGTTCAGGGTGAGGACGTCGGTGTCGGCGAGCACCGACCGGGCGTCGTCCATCGGCAACACGGTGCCGCCGCGCAACAACACAGGTCTTGACTCGTTCATCGTTGAACCTCTTTCGGACGATTGTCCGCATGCCGGTTAATTCTGGGAGTTACTCTGATCCCGCCACCCGGGGGAAGTCAACAGTTCCCGCGACCGAAGGAGCCGTCGTTATGCCGAGGGAAGGAGCCGGGCCCGACTTCATCGAGGCCCTGGCGCGAGGCCTCGAGGTGATAGCGGCGTTCGCACCGGGCCGGCCGGTGATGTCGCTGACGGAGGTGGCGTCCGCGGCGGGTCTGGCCCGGCCGACGGCACGGCGGATCCTGCTGACGCTGACGGAGTTGGGTTACGTGCGCACGGAGGGTGCCGGGTACGCGCTGACGCCGAGGGTGCTGGAGCTGGGCGTGGCGTACGTCCGGTCCCAGGGCCTGTGGGAGATCGCGCGGCCGCACATGGAGGCACTGTCGGCGGCGACGAACGAGTCGTGCTCGATCGCGCAGCTGGACGGGTCGGACATCGTGTACGTGGCGCGGGTGGCGGTGCCGAAGATCGTGGCGCTGGCGGTGCAGATCGGGACGAGGTTCCCGGCGTTGCAGACGTCGCTGGGGAAGGTACTGCTGGCCGCGCTGGAGCCGGCGGAGGTGGCGGCGGTCCTCGCGGAGCCGACCCGGTCGGGGCTGGAGCCGCGGTGGCAGCCGGGCCGGGACGAGCGCGAGGCGGAGCTGCGGGAGGTTCGGGCCCGGGGCTGGGCGCTCACGGACCAGCAGCTGACGCTGGGCATCCGCTCGGTGGCGGCGCCACTACGCGACGGCACGGGCTGCGTGGTGGCGGCGTTGAACGTGAACACCCACGCGGCGGAGACCACGGTGGACCACCTCCTCGAGAACCACCTGCCCCTGCTGCTGAAGGCGGCGGGCGACATAAGCGCCGACTATGCCCGCCTGGCGGCGGTCCCCCACGTCACCCGCACAGCCGCCTCCTGACCTCGCGAGTCCCGCGTTCGAACATAGCGAGTCCCGCGTTCGGACATAGCGAGTCGCGTTTTCGTGCACACAGGATCGGTACGGGTACACCAAGATCTGCACGAAACCGCAGTTCGGTAGGTCTGAACGCGGGACTCGGGGTGTTTGAACGCGGGACTCGCGTGGCTTGACAGGAGGGGCGGCGGGGCCAAGACTGCGGACAGATGTCCGCTGCACGGACGGAGGCTTATGAAGGGTCCGCTTGACGGTGTGCTCGTCGCTGACTTCTCCCGGATTCTCGCCGGGCCCTACGCCACGATGCTGTTGGCGGACATGGGTGCCGAGGTGATCAAGGTGGAGGGGCCGCGAGGCGACGACACCCGGACCTGGATGCCCCCCGTGCGGGACGGAGTGTCCACTTACTACCTCGGTATCAACCGGGGGAAGCGGTCCATCGCGCTCGACCTGCGGGACGACGCCGACGCCACGGCGGCGCGGGAGCTCGCGCGGCGGGCGGACGTGCTCATCGAGAACTTCAAACCGGGTGGGCTCGAGCGCTTCGGCCTGGGCTACGACGACGTCCGGAAGGCCAACCCGGGCATCGTCTACGCCTCGATCACCGGGTTCGGCACCGGCGCCGGGCGGGACGTGCCCGGCTACGACCTCATGGTCCAGGCCATCTCGGGGCTCATGAGCCTCACCGGCGATCCCGACGGGCCGCCCTACCGCGCGGGGATCTCCGTCTTCGACGTCATGGCCGGCAACCACGCCGTCATCGGGATTCTCGCCGCGCTCCGGCACCGGGACTCCTCCGGGCAGGGACAGCGGGTCGAGGTCAACCTCCTCTCCTCCGCCCTCACCGGGCTCGTCAACCACAGCTCCGCCTACGCCGCCGGCGGTGTCGTGCCCTACCGGATGGGTAACGCCCATCCGAGTGTCTTCCCCTACGAGCCGCTGCCCACCAAGGACAACGACCTCATCATCTCCGCCGCCAACGACGGGCAGTTCCGCAAGCTGTGCGAGGTGCTCGGCATCCCGGACGTCGCCGACGACCCGCGCTACGCCATCAACGCCAACCGGACGGCCAACCGGGAGGAACTGCGGCCACTGCTCGTCGACCGGCTGACGACCAGGTCGGCGGTCGAGTGGTTCGACCTGCTCGTCGCGGCCGGTGTGCCCTGTGGACCCATCAACACGATCGACGGCGGGTTCGCCATGGCGGAGCGGTTCGAGCTCGACCCGATCGTGACCGTCGGCGACGGGGATAGGGCCGTGCCGACGACCCGGCACCCGATCCGGTTCTCCCAGACGCCCGTGAGCTACGCGCTGCCCCCACCGGAACTGGACGAGCACGGCGACGAGATCCGGAAGTGGTTGGGGGACAAGGATGCCTGAGTACCCCACGGCTCTCGGCGCGTCCTCCAGGGACAGGATCACGCTGCTCGGCAAGGACCTCGCCGAGGACGTCATGGGTGAGGTCGGGTTCGGGGAGCTGGCGTTCTGGCTCGCCACCCAGCGCCGGCCCGGCAAGGGCGAGACCCGGGTGTTCGAGGCCGTCCTCGCCGCGCTGGCCGATCACGGGTTCACGCCGACCGCCATCGTCACCCGGCTGACCTATCTGTCCGCGCCGGACTCCGTGCAGGGCGCGCTCGCCGCCGGGTTGCTCGGCGGCGGGTCGCGGTTCCTCGGGGTCACGGAGGACTGCGGCCGGTTCCTGCACGAGCGGCTCGAGCAGCACCCGCGGCCGCTCGACGAAGACGGCTGGGACGCGCTGGCACTGGAGGTTCTCCAGAACCACAAGGGACAACGTGTTCCCGGCCTGGGGCACCACGTGCACAAGGACGGCGACCCCCGCACGCCCAGGCTCTTCCGGATCGCCCGCGAGGAGGACCTCTTCGGGCCACACCTCTCGCTCTTCGCGGCGATCGGGCGGGTGCATCCGCGGGTGCTCGGCAAGACCCTGCCGCTCAACGGGGCCGGTGTCTGCGGCGCGGCGCTCGCGGACCTCGGGTTGCCGCTGGAGCTGTTGCGTGGCTTCGCGTTGCTGGCGCGCACCGCCGGGCTCATCGGTCAGCTCGCCGAGGAGCTGCGCAACCCGGTCGCCAACGAGATCTTTCTGTCCGTCGATCTGAACAACTCTTCCGTCCCCCCCGAGCCGTACGGAGGCCAGCATGGCTGAGCTGGTCGCGGTCATCGCGTCCACGCACCACCCTTTCTACTACCGCGCAAGCACCTCGACCGGTGAGGACCGGCCGCCCTTCGCGGACGAGTGGGTGCGCAAGGTAGAGGCGTTCCGCGAGACCCTCACCAAGGCCCGTCCCGACGTGCTGGTGATGGTCGGCTCTGACCACTTCCACCAGCTCTGGCTCGACAACATGCCGCAGTTCCTCGTCGGCAAGGCGCCGGTCTACGACGCCAACTGGTACAACGAGGAACGCGAGTTCGGCCTGCCCCGCATGGTCATGAAGGGCCAGGAGGACCTGTCGAGCTACATCCTGCGCGAGGGCCTCGACGCCGGGTTCGACCTCGCGTTCTCCAACGAGCTGCGCATCGACCACTCGATCACCTGCCCGATCATCACGCTGCGGCCGCAGAACGACCTGCCGATCGTCCCCATCTACACCAACATCTTCGCGCCGCCACTGCCGCAGCCCAAGCGGTTCGTCCAACTGGGACAGACGATTCGCCAGCTCGTCGAGTCGTGGCCGTCGAACCAGCGGGTCGCCGTGATCGGCACCGGGCACCTGTCGCTCGAACTCGGTGGGCCACGCCAGTTCGGGCCCCACGGGCCGGACCCGGAGTTCGACCGGAGGGCCGTCGAGTGGATCTCCACCGGTGACCTGGACGGCTGCTGCGGCGAGGTGACGCTCGACAGCCTGCACCTGCCGGGCAACGCCACGCACGGGTTCATGGACTTCATGCTGATGATGGGCGTCGCGGGCGAGGGACAGAAGGCCGACTACGTGGACACCTACGACCTGTTCCACACCATGGAGGCCTACTTCACCTGGTACCCGAAGGGCGTCCCGGCATGAGCAAGTACCTGC
The DNA here is from genome assembly GCF_035634895.1 of Actinophytocola sp. Taxonomy (GTDB): domain Bacteria; phylum Actinomycetota; class Actinomycetes; order Mycobacteriales; family Pseudonocardiaceae; genus Actinophytocola. The sequence goes on from NZ_DASQCC010000210.1 coordinate 45,583, forward strand.
TGAACAAGTTCCTCTTCACGGTCGACCGCGATCCGGAGCTGGTCGAGCGCTACCGCGAGGATCCACAGGCGATGGTCGAGTGGTGGGAGTCCAGTGAGGCCAACCGGATTCTCGCCTGCAACCTCGGCGAGTCCTCCACCTGGCTCAGGTTCGAGGACGAGGAACGCGTCGCGCTGTCGACCCACGACTACCCGAAGCTGTTCGAGCTGGGCGCCCACCCGTTCCTGACGCTGACCCTGTTCATCGCGATGTTCGAGCGCGATCACGAGGAGCCGCTCGGCTTCCAGTTGGAGTACGCCCGCCGCCTGTCCCACCTTTCGCTGCCCTACCCGGACATCGCGACATGAGTTGGGCGGTGTCGCTCCACTCCCCCGGCGAGCCGCCGAAGCTCGTCGGCTGGGAGGCGCCGAGCCCGGGGCCCGGCGAGGTCCTGGTCGAGGTGACGGCGGCGCCGATCACCCCGCTCGACCTGCTCTGCGCGTCGGGCACGTCGTACTTCGGCGTGCCGGCGACCCCGTACGTGCCCGGTGTGCAGGGCATCGGGACGGTCGACGGGCGCGCGGTCTGGTTCCCCACCACCGCGGGCATGCGGCCGGGGGACGGCAGCATGGCCGCGACGGTCGTGGTGCCGGAGCAGGAGCTCGTGCCGCTCCCCGAGGGCGCCGACCCCGTTCTGGTCGCCGCACTGGGACTTTCCGCGGTCGCCGCGCACATGGCGATGACCTGGCGGGGCGAGCTGGCCGCCGGCGAGCAGGTGATCGTGCTGGGCGGCGGTGGTGTCGTGGGCCAGTCGGCGATCCAGCTGGCCCGGGCCGCCGGCGCACGCCGGGTCGTGGCCGGCGCCCACTCGCCGGACGGCCGTGCCAGGGCGGAAGCCGTGGGCGCCGACGCGGTGGTGATGCTGGACTCGTCCGACGTGGACGAACTGGCGCAACGCTTCGAGTCCACAGTGGACGGTCCGGTGGACCTGCTGCTCGACCCGCTGTTCGGCGTGCCGGCCGTGGCCGCGGCCCGGTCGCTGCGGCCAGGCGGACGGTGGGTGAACCTGGGTGGCGCGGCCGGTGAGACCGCGCCGGTCACGTCGTCGCTGCTGCGCAGCAAGTCGTTGCGGTTGCTGGGTTACACGAACAACGAGCTGACTTCCGGACAACGTGCCGAGGCGATCGCCATGATCGCCGCGCGGGTGGCGGACGGCATGCTGACAGTCGCGCATGAGACCGTCACCCCACAAGCCGTCCCGGCCGCGTGGGCAGGGCACGCGGCCGGGACGGCCCGTCTTCGCTCGGTGGTGGTGCCGTCAGCGGACGGCGCGGTGTCGTGAGCCCGAGACCGACTCGGCGACTCCGATCAGCAACACCGACGCGATCACGGCGACGATGAAGCCGAGGACGTTCAGTTCCATGATGTCGCCGGTGCCGAGCAGGTTGGCGATCGTGCCGCCGATGACCGAACCGACCAACCCGAGCAGCAGCGTCGCGATGATGCCGAGGTTCTGCTTGCCGGGCTTGATGAGTCGGGCCAGTGCCCCGATGATGAGGCCGGCGACGATGAAACCGATCATGAAAACCTCCTGTACGTCGTCGACCTGAGCATTACCCGGCGCCCCGGGCGGGCAAACGCCGGTGGGTCCGCACGATCCCCCGGATCGCCGACGTCAGCGGCTCGTTCGGCCTGCTCGCTCGTGCCCCGGCGTCAGCGGGCCCCGGCCGTGGTGAGCACCGACGCGAGGGGCTCGTCGGCGGCGCTGGTGAGCAGCACGTCCGCGGCGGTGAACAGTGCCGCGTCGGCGTTCGGGTGCGGGACGGCGACGCACCGCAGGCCCGCCGCCCTGGCCGCCGCCACGCCGTGGACCGTGTCCTCGAAGGCGACCGCACGGTTCGCGGCCACGCCGAGCCGGTCCAGGGCCAGCAGGTAGACGTCCGGCGCCGGCTTGGCCGCGGCGACCTCGTCACCGCAGGCCAGGAACTCGAAGCGGTCGAGGAAGTCGATGCGGGACAGGTGGTCCTCGATCCAGGACCGGGGCGAGCTGCTGGCGACCGCGAGCCGCAGGCCCAGCTCACGTGCCTCGTCGAGCCAGGCGGGAATGCCGTCGGCCAGTTCGAGCGCGGCGTGCAGCTCGTCCCGGTACGCCAGGCGTCTGGCGTGGCTCGCGGCCTGGTCGTAACCCGGTCCGACGGCGGCGGCGAGCGCGGCGTACCGCTCGGCGATTACGTCCCCGCCGTGCGGCGCGAAGAACGTGGCGACGTCCAGCTCCAGCCCGTGGTACCGCCAGAGGTACTGCCACACCCGCAGCGACGTGGTCTCGGTGTCCATCAGCAGGCCGTCGAAGTCGAACACCAACGCGTCGATGCCCATGCCGGCAGTATGCCCCGAGTACGCTGCCGTCTCGTGAAACCAGCGAGCGACGAGCTGACGCCGGACGGTGTGGACTACCAGCTGCCCAGCCGCGAGCAGCTCATGACCGTCCGCCTCGACGGCCGCGCCGACGTGCTGATCCTGACCGTCGAGGGCGATGTCGACGGGCTGACCGCGCCGCGGCTGTCGTCGGCCATCGGCGAGGCGTTCCGCGCCCTGGCCGGCAGGACCCTGGTGCTCGATCTCACACAGGTTCGGTTCCTGGGTTCCGTCGGCCTGCGCACGTTGCGGGACAGCGCGCACGAGGCCGCCCGCCACGAGGGCTTTCAGCCGCTGCGGGTCGTGGTCGACCACACCCGGCCGGTGATCCGGCCGATCGAGATCGTCGGTCTCGACCAGATTCTCGCCCTTTACCACACGGTCGAGGACGCGATCGCCGCCGGCGATCTGCGGTAGCGGGCAAAGCTGGGACAATAGCGACCGTGCCGCCAAGCTCCGAGCGCCAACTGGGCAACGAACCCACGCGCGCCGGCGTCGCGCAGACGTTGGACCTGGTTCTCGCCGCCGACTGGATCTCGCCATCCGTGGCGCGGGACCGGGTGCGGGTCTGGCTCAAAGCGAACCGCTGGTCGCCTGCGCACACCGACGACCTGGTGCTGGCGGTCAACGAGGCGGTCAGCAACAGCATCGAGCACGGCTACCAGGTCGGCCCGGAGGACCCACCGAGCACCGAGATGGTCGAGGTCCACGGCGTCATCCGCCGCGCCGAGACCGGTGCGCGGCACGTGGAGTTCACCGTCCGCGACGCCGGCACCTGGCAGCCGCCCAGCGAGGACCGCCACAGCACACGTGGGCAGGGCCTACGCCTCATGCGCGCGTGCGTGGAGCACGTGACGGTCGACAGCGGCGACGACGGCACGACGGTCACCCTGCACAGCCACCCGGTGCCGGTCTAGGGGCCCGCGTCACCAGCGGCCAGGGCGGGCTGGGCCGGCATCGTCGGGGAGGCGCCGGAAGGCGTCGCGAGCGGGGCGAGCGTGTCCCAGCCGGTCGGACTCGTCGCGGCGAGCGTGCCGGCCGGGGCCCGCGTCAGACGTCCTGCAGTGCGGCGGAAAGCGCTGGGTAGATGGCCAGGAGGCGGTCCAGGCCGGTCACGCGGATCGGGCGCAGGGTGTCGCGGTTGTCGGTCACCACCCGGACCTTCGTGTGCTCGCCACCCGCCTCGTGGGCGGCGACGATCGCCGACATGCCGACCGACGCGAGGAAGGTGACGCCGGTCAGCTCGATCACCAGTACCGGTGGCCGCCCCGCCAGCTCCCGTGCGCAGGCCTCGGCCAGCGTGGGGGCGGTCAGCATGTCGAGCTCCCCGGCCACCCGCAGCACGACGGCCGGACCGCGATGCTCGACGTTCACCGAGACGCCGAACTGGTCGCCCGGGGTCACAGGGGCGTTGGACATGACCCGTATCTTGCCCGCCCGCCGCCGGACACGACAGGGCGGCCACGCTTCGGGAACCGTGGCCGACAACCGGTGTGTGACGGACCAACGTGGACGCTGACCAAGCGGGACGACTCGCACACGCGGGACCCGCGTGTCCACCCGGTGAAGACAGGTCCCGCTCAGGTTCCTGGGCGCGGCTTCTTCTTCATCGAGTCCGCGGTGCCGCCGGCGACCATGAGCACGACCCCGACCGGGATGAACACCCACCACAGCCCGAGGAACACCGTCAGCAGGATCGCCGAGGGGATGCCGATGCCGAACGCGAGGCCGGCGACCATCTCCAGCGCCTTGCTCGCCGGCGTCTCCACCAGCTCGGTCTTGCGACCCCGCATGGGCGGGCTGACCAGCTGTCCCGCCTTCTGGATCAGCTGCGCGGGCGGGCTCGCCGAGCTGAGGTCCGGGTGCGGCGCCGGCAGGTCGGTGAACAGCGCCTCCAGCTCGCCACGGGTCCTGGCGACCGCGGCCTGGCCGCAGCGCTCCTCGTACTCGGACAGCTCCAGCCGTCCCGTCGACAGGTGCACGCCGAGAGTCGTGACGGCCGCGTCCCGCTCCTCGTTGCTGACGCGGATGTCCGCCGTTGCCATGCGGAGATTCTAAGCAACATCGCCGCGGCGGCGGCAGTCACCGCATGCGTGGCACCGCGTGTTTCGCCTGGACCGCCCGCAGCACCGACACCGCACCCTCGTTGTCCCTCGACGCGAGCAGCGCCAGTGCCTTCGTCACCGCGTCCTGCAGGGCCATCTGGTCCATCGCCTGTGCGGTCAGCTCGGCGCTCTTCTGCCACAGGTCGATGAACACCGCGACCTTGGACCGCAGCACCCACGGGTCGAAGGGCTTCGTGATGAAGTCGACCGCGCCGATCTGGTAGCCGCGGAACGCGAGGCGGGCGTCGTAGTCCAGCGCGGTCAGGAAGATGATCGGGATGTGCCGGGTCCGCTCCCGCTGCTTGATGTGCGTTGCGGTCTCGAAGCCGTCCATCGTGGGCATCGACGCGTCCAGCAGGATCACCGCGAAGTCGTCCACCAGCAGGCGTTTCAGCGCCTCCTCGCCGCTGGTGACCGCGATCGTCTCGACGGCCAGCCCCTGCAGGATCGCCTCCAGCGCGACGAGGTTCTCCCTGCGGTCGTCGACGAGCAGTGCCTTCGCCGTCACCGCGTCGCCCTTCGCATGACCCACGAGGACACGACGTCCAGCAGTTGGTCGAGGTCGACCGGTTTGGTGACGTAGTCGTCGGCGCCCGCGGCGAAGCTCGCCTCACGGTCCTCCGCCATGGCCTTCGCGGTCAGGAACACCACCGGGGTCTGTTCGGCGCCGGTGGACAGCTGCCGGATCTGGCGGGTCGTCTCGTTGCCGTCCATGTTGGGCATCATGGCGTCCATCAGGACGATGTCGATCTCGGGGTGCTCGGTCAGCAGGCGCACGCCGTCGGCGCCGTTGTCCGCGTACAGCACGGTCATCCCGTGCAGCTCCAGCGCGGACGTCAGCGCGAACGCGTTGCGCACGTCGTCGTCGACGATCAGCACGGACACGCCGGTCAGCTCGCGCGCGACCGCGGGCGCGCCGACGGTGGGGCGCAGGATCGGCGTGCCGATCGGCGGCAGGCCGTCCTCGGTCTCGGCCAGCGGCGTCGACCGCTTCCGGTCCACCCCCGGCGCCGAGACGGGCACGAACAGGATGAACGTCGAACCCTCGCCGAGGGTCGACTCCACGGAGATGTGCCCGCCCAGCAGGCGCGCCAGCTCCTTGGAGATCGACAGGCCGAGGCCGGTGCCGCCGTAGCGCCGGCTCGTGGTGCCGTCGGCCTGCTGGAACGCCTCGAAGATCATCTCGAACTTCTCGTCCGAGATGCCGATGCCGGTGTCCTTGACGGAGAAGGCGACCTCGTCGGCCGTCCGTCCCGGTGAGATCGTCAGCGTCACCGTGCCGCGCTCGGTGAACTTCACCGCGTTGGACAGCAGGTTGCGCAGAATCTGCTGCAGGCGCTGGATGTCCGTGACCATCGACGCCGGGGTGTCCTCCGCCACCAGGACTTCCAGCTCCAGGCCCTTCTCCTCCGCCTGTGCCACCAGTGCGCGGCGGGCGTCCGCGGCGACCTCCGCGAGGTTCACCGGTCCGGGGTGGATGGTCACCCGGCCGGCCTCGATCTTGGACAGGTCGAGGATGTCGTCGATGAGCGCGAGCAGGTCCGAGCCGGCGTTGTGGATCGTGTTGGCGAACTCGATCTGCTTGGGCGACAGGTTCTTCTCCGGGTTGTCCGCCAGCAGCCGGGCCAGGAGCAGCAGGGAGTTGAGCGGCGTGCGCAGCTCGTGGCTCATGTTGGCGAAGAACTCGGACTTGTACTGGCTCGCGACGGCCAACTGCTGCGCGTTCTCCTCGACGCGGCGCCGGGCGGCCTCGATCTCCAGGTTCTTGATCTCGATGTTGCGGTTCTGCTCGCCGAGCAGCGTGGCCTTGTCCTCCAGTTCCGCGTTGGTGCGCTGCAGCTCCGCGGACTGGTTGCGCAGCTCCTGTGCGAGCCGCTGGGACTGTGCCAGCAGCTCCTCGGTACGCACGTTCGCGTGGATGGTGTTGATCGCGATGCCGATGGTCAGCGCGAGCCGCTCCAGGAAGTTCATGTGCAGCTCGGAGTAGTCGTTGACCGAGCCGATCTCCAGCACGCCGACGGTCTCGCCCTCGAACAGCACCGGCGTGACGACCAGCGCGGTCGGCGTGAACGTGCCGATGCCGGACCGGATGGGCGCGAAGTTCGCCTTCGAGCCGGTCAGTACGACCGGCTGCTTCGACTCGGCCGCCTGGCCGACGAGCGCCTCGCCGCGGCCGAAGCGGACCGGCAGGTCGTCGGTGCCGAGGCCGTACGAGCCGAACAGCCGCCACTCCTGCTCGGCGTCCGGGTCGCCGCTGCCCGGGTTCAGGAAGAACGCGCCGGCCTGGCCGTCCACCAGCGGCACGACCTCGTTCATGATCATCTGACAGACGGCGATGAGGTCCCGCTGCCCCTGCAGGAGGCCACCGATGCGGGCGAGGTTCGAGTCGAGCCAGCTCTGGTTCTTGTTCTGCGTGGTGGTCTCGCGGAGCGTGACGATCATCTGGTTGATGTTGTCCTTGAGGTCCGCGACCTCGCCGCTGGCCTGCACGCCGATCTGCTGGGTCAGGTCGCCCCTGGTCACGGCCGTGGACACGCCGGCGATCGCACGCAGCTGGATGGTCAGTGTGGTGGCCAGCTGGTTCACGTTCTCGGTGAGGTTGCGCCAGGTGCCGGACACGCCCTTCACCTGCGCCTGACCGCCCAGCTTCCCTTCCGTACCAACCTCACGCGCGACACGCGTGACCTCGTCGGCGAACGACGACAACTGGTCCACCATGATGTTGACGGTCGACTTCAACGCCAGGATCTCCCCCTGCGCGTCGACGGTGATCTTCTGCCCCAGGTCACCCTCGGCGACCGCCGTGGCGACCTGGGCGATGTTACGCACCTGGCTGGTGAGGTTGGACGCCATGTAGTTCACGTTGTCGGTCAGGTCCCGCCAGGTCCCGGCCACCCCCTTCACCTGCGCCTGGCCACCCAGCTTCCCTTCCGTACCAACCTCACGCGCGACACGCGTCACCTCGTCCGCGAACGAAGACAACTGATCCACCATCGTGTTGACCGTCGACTTCAACTCCAGGATCTCACCCTGCGCGTCCACGGTGATCTTCTGCGAGAGGTCGCCCTTCGCGACGGCCGTGGTCACCTGCGCGATGTTGCGGACCTGTCCGGTCAGGTTGGAGGCCATGTAGTTCACGGTGTCCGTGAGGTCCCGCCAGGTCCCGGCGACGCCACGCACCTGTGCCTGGCCGCCGAGTTTCCCTTCGGTGCCAACCTCACGGGCGACACGCGTCACCTCGTCCGCGAACGACGACAACTGATCCACCATGATGTTGACGGTGGACTTCAACGCCAGGATCTCACCCTGCGCGTCCACGGTGATCTTCTGCGACAGGTCGCCTTCCGCCACGGCGGTCGAGACCTGGGCGATGTTACGCACCTGGTTGGTCAGGTTGGACGCCATGTAGTTCACGTTGTCGGTCAGGTCCCGCCAGGTCCCGGCGACACCCGTCACCTGTGCCTGGCCGCCGAGTTTCCCTTCGGTGCCAACCTCACGGGCGACACGCGTCACCTCGTCCGCGAACGACGACAACTGATCCACCATCGTGTTGACCGTCGACTTCAGCTCCAGGATCTCGCCCTGCGCGTCCACGGTGATCTTCTGCGTCAGGTCGCCCTTCGCCACCGCGGTCGTCACCTGCGCGATGTTGCGGACCTGTCCGGTCAGGTTCGAGGCCAGCCGGTTCACGCTCTCGGTGAGGTTGCGCCAGGTGCCGGACACGCCCTCCACCTGCGCCTGACCGCCCAGCTTCCCTTCCGTACCAACCTCACGGGCGACACGCGTCACCTCGTCCGCGAACGACGACAACTGATCCACCATCGTGTTGACGGTGTCCTTGAGGGCGACCATCTCGCCCCGGGCCTCCACGGTGATCTTCTGCGTCAGGTCGCCCTTCGCCACCGCCGTGGTCACCTGCGCGATGTTGCGGACCTGCTCGGTGAGGTTCGCGGCCAGCTGGTTCACCGCGTCGGTGAGGTCCTTCCACGTGCCGGCCACGTTCGGCACGGTCGCCTGGCCACCCAGCCGGCCCTCGGTGCCCACCTCGCGGGCCACCCGCGTGACCTCGTGCGCGAACACCCGCAGCGTGTCGGTCAGCGAGTTGATGGTCTCGGCCAGCTCCGCGATCTCGCCGCGGGCGCTCACCGTGATCTTGCGGGACAGGTCACCCTGCGCGATGGCGGTCGCGGCGGAGGAGATCGACCGCACCTGGTTGGTGAGGTTGGAAGCCATGGTGTTCACGGAGTCGGTCAGCGCCCGCCACGTGCCGGACACGCCGTGCACGTCCGCCTGGCCACCGAGCCGGCCCTCCGTGCCCACCTCACGGGCCACCCGCGTGACCTCGACGGCGAACGACGACAGCTGGTCGACCATCGTGTTGACCGTGCGGCCGATGCGGTTGAACTCGCCACGCAGCGGCCGGCCCTCGATCTCCAGCGCCATGTGCTGCGACAGGTCCCCCTCGGCGACCGCCGCGATCACCCGCGCGATCTCCGATGTCGGCCGCGCCAGGTCGTCGATCAGCGAGTTCACCGCGGCCGCGCCGGACGCCCACGACCCGTCGAACTGGTCCTCGTCCATCCGCTCGAGCATGCGGCCCTCGCGGCCGACGACCCGGCTGATCCGCAGCAGGTCCCGGTTGCGGCGTTCCTGCAGTTCGAGCAGTGCGTTGAAGCCGTCGACGACCTGACCGGGGAGACCGGTGCCGCGCCTGGCGAGCCGCACGTCGAACGAGCCCTGCCGGACGGCGGACAGCGCCGTCACCAACTCGCTGAGCAGGCCGTCGAGGTCACCCTGCTCGTCGTGCTCGGCGGCCGTGACTTCTGGGGCAGCCATGGGCCCTCCACTCGGTTGCGCTTGCGGTGTCGCATGCTCGCTCCGCTCAGTGAAGTCTAGGCGTGCGCACGCCTGGTAAAGAGTGCCTGTCCACACACGGTCCGCTACCAGGCACACTCTGGGCGTGTTCTCGCGACGAGCCCAGTTCCCCGGAGACGCCGGCGCGCCAGGTGCGGCCCGCCGGTTCGTGCGGGCGATGCTGGCCAGGGCGAGACGTGACGACCTGGTCGACGACGCCGTGCTGCTCGCCAGCGAGCTGTGCGAGAACGCCGTGCTGCACGCCGGTACCGGGTTCACGATCGAGCTCGTGGTGGCCGACGCGGGCGCGGTGACGATCACGGTCACCGACCAGGGCCCGGCGCCGATGGAGCTGCGCAGAGCCGGTCAGCCGGCGCCGGCCAGGGAGGACGCCGGCGGGCGTGGGCTCGCGCTCGTCGCCGGGCTGGCCGATGCGTGGGGCAGCCGGCACGACCGCCACGGCCACCACATCTGGTTCACCCTCGGCCTGCTGGCGGACCCACCGCCCACCCGGCCCACCGAGCCGCCGCCGTCCTGGCCGGACCCGGACGTGTCGCGCTGGCTGCTGCACCTGTCGGCGGCCGACGAGCTGCCGCTGTCGGTGGCGGTGACCGAGCTGGTCCGGCGCCTGTGCGACGTGCTGGGCGCGGCAGGCGCGACCGTGCTGCTGGAGACCGGGACCGGCACCGAGGTACTGGCCGGGTACGGCAACCGGACCAGGGACGCGGTGGTCGTCACGCCGCTGCCGCTCACCCCGCCGAGGACCGGCCGGCTGGTGGTGCACGGCGACGAGTCGCTGGTCTCGCGCACCTCGTCCGACCTCGCCCAGCTCACCGCGCTGCGAGTCACGCTCGCCGTCGAGGCCGACCAGCAGCACAGCGCCGACCGCGAGCGCTGGCTGTGGATGACCTACCTGGCCGAGGCCACCGAGATGTTCTCGAACTCCCTCGACGTGCGGCTCGCCGCGGCGATCGTGCCGCAGGTGCTGGTGCCACGGCTCGGCCGCTGGTGCGCGCTGCACCTGCTCGACCAGCGCGGCCGGCTCAACCTGCAGGCGCTGACCCATGTCGACGAGGACGTGCTGGGTGTCCTGCGGGACGAGCTGGCGCCACTCGCCGAGCCGGACGGCGCGCTGGGCGTGCTGCTCGCGGACGGCGCCGACGCCGCGGCGCTCGGCTCGCCGTTCGACGGTGTCGCCATGCCGCTGCGGGTCGGCGGGCGGCCCCTCGGCACGATCAGCGTCGGTCGCCCGTCCGACCGCGCGCACCGGCCGGAGGAGATGCTCATCGTCACCGAGCTGGTCCGGCGGGCGGCGCAGGCCATCGACAACGCGCAGCGGGACAGCGCGCACGTCGCGACGTCACAGGCACTGCAACAGGCGCTGCTGCCCAGGGCGCTGCCGCAGGCCGCGGGCATCGAGTTCGCGGCGGCCTACCTGCCGGAGAGCACGGGCGCGGACGTCGGCGGCGACTTCTACGACGTGCTGGCGCTCGGCCCGGACCGGTGGCTCGCGGTGGTCGGCGACGTGTGCGGCAAGGGTCCACGCGCGGCCGCCCGCACCGGGCTCGTGCGGGACGTGCTGCGGGTGCTGCTGCGGGACGGCCAGCCACTCGAACGGACCTTCGACCTGCTCAACGAGATGATGCTGGAGGCGGGCGACCCGTCGCAGTTCGCGACCGTCGCGCTCGCGATGATCACCCGGCAGCGCACCGACCCGGCGTCGGTCGACGTGGAGCTGGTGCTGGCCGGGCACGAGCAGCCGGCACTCGTCTACTCCGACGGCAACGTGTCCTACCTCGGCACCCACGGCAGCGCGGTCGGCCTGGTGCGCAAGTTCGCGGTGCACCCGACCCGGCACGTACTGCTGGCCGGCGACACGCTCGTGTTCTACACGGACGGGGTCACCGAGCACCGGCGCGGCGTGGAGCTGTTCGGGCAGGGCAGGCTCGCCAAGGCGTTGCGGCGGGCCGGCAACCGCACCGCGGACGGGCTCATCACGGCCGTGCGGCAGGCGGTCGAGGACTTCTCGGTGGAGCCGCATCGCGACGACATCGCGATCGTGGCGGTGCGGGTGCCCCCCGACGAGAAGAACGGCCGGCTGCCATAGGCTCTCGGCCGTGTCCAACCCAGTCGAGCTGCGGACCGAGCGGCCGGCGCCGAACTGCGTCGTCCTGTCGGTGCTGGGTGAGATCGACCTGGTCACCGTGCCGGGTCTGGAGACAGCCATCGCGGAGCACGTGGCCGCCGCGCCCGTGCTCGTGATCGACCTGTCCGAGGTGACCTTCTTCGGCTCGCTGGGCCTGACCGCCCTGCTGCGCGCGACGACCCTGGCCGCGGACCGGGGCACCCGCCTGCTGCTGGTCATCGGTGACCGGGTCCGGCGCACGATGGAGGTCACCCAGACCGCCTCGCTGTTCACCCTGCACGACTCGGTCGAGGATGCGTTGAACTCCTGTTAGAAAACTTTGCCTCGACGGTGTTTCCGTCCGACGATGTGGGGTAGTCCCGATCGGCGAAGTAGGCAGGGCCGGCACGGCTCCGCCGTTGAGACGTGGGGGGTCACCATGCTCAGCCACGACGAGGACCGCGAGCTCAGAGCGATCGAGCAGTGGTTCGAACAGTCGGATCCGCGCCTGTCCAGGATGTTGCGTGAGCATGAGCCACCGGAACGCAAGCGGCAACGCAAGGCGGGCCGGATCGCCGTCGACCTGACGGGCGGGCTGCTGCTGGCCTTCGGCATCGTGGCCGCCGCGGTGATCCTGATGGTGCTCGGCGTGCTCGTTCTGGCGGCGGGCGCGTGCCTTCATCTGGCGGCACGCGGGTGAGCGGAGCGCGACCGTAGGACCACGGCCGGCAACCGCTCTCGGCGCCTGTTCGTAGGCAAGAATGGTGGTCATGGATCTCCGCATCATGACCGAGCCGCAGCAGGGCGCCTCCTACGACACGCAGCTGGCGCTGGCCAAGGCGTCCGAGGCCGCCGGTTTCAGTGGCTACTTCCGCTCCGACCACTACCTGACCATGTCCGGCGACGGCCTGCCAGGGCCGACGGACGCGTGGGTCACGCTGGCCGGGCTGGCCCGCGAGACGTCCACGATCCGGTTGGGGACCATGCTGACCGCGGGGACGTTCCGCCTGCCCGGCGTGCTGGCGATCCAGGTCGCGCAGGTCGACCAGATGTCCGGCGGGCGGGTCGAGCTGGGCCTTGGCGCGGGCTGGTTCGAGGCGGAGCACCGGGCGTACGGCATCCCGTTCCCGTCCGCGCGGCTGGGCCGCCTGGAGGAACAGCTCGCGATCGTGACGGGCCTGTGGTCGACCCCGCCCGGCGAGACCTTCAGCTACGACGGGAAGTACTACCAGCTCACCGACTCCCCCGGCCTGCCGAAGCCGGCCCAGTCCCACGTCCCGATCATCGTCGGCGGCAACGGCCCGACCAGGACCCCGGCCATCGCGGCCGCGTACGCCGACGAGTTCAACGTGCCGTTCCAGCCGGTCGCGAACACCGCGGCCCAGTTCGGCCGCGTCCGGGAGGCCGCGGCCGGCCGCGACCTGACCTACTCGGCGGCGGTCACCACGTGCGTCGGCAAGGACGACGCGGAGGTGGCCCGCCGCGCGGCGGCCATCGGCCGCGAGGTCGACGACCTGAAGACCAACGGCGCCGCCGGCACCCCGGCCGAGGTCGCCGAGAAGCTGTCCCAGTTCGCCGAGGCCGGCGCGTCACGCATCTACCTACAGCTGCTCGACATGACCGACCTGGACCACGTCGACCTCATCGCGTCGGACGTCCGGCCACAGCTGGGTTAGGCAGCGTCCAGCGCCCGCAGGAACGGTGGCATCAGGAGCGCCGCGGGACCTCTGCGGTACAACGCGGCCGGGCGTCCCGTGGCGGCCATACGGAAGTCACCGGTCGACTCGAGTAGCCCTTCCGCGCGGGTGAGCTTGCGCCGGAAGTTGCTGGGATCAAGGCTGATTCCCCAGATCACCTCGTAAACCCGGCGCAACTCGCTGATCGTGAACGGCTCCGCGCAGAACACCGTGGCAATGCTCGTGTACTCGAGCTTGGACCGAGCGCGTTCGAGACCGTCCCGCAGGATCGCCCCGTGGTCGAACGCGAGCGTCCCCTCCCCCAGGGCCTCACACACGGGCACCCAGTAGGCCTCCCTGGCGTCGGTACCCGCGACCGGCGCCGGGAGGTCGGCACCCAGCGCCAGGTAGGCGGAAGTGACCACCCGACCTCTCGGGTCCCGATCCGGGTCGCTGTAGGTCCGCAGCTGTTCGAGGTGCAGGCGGCTACCGTCGAGGTTGGTCTCCTCCCGCAGCTCGCGAAGTGCCGCCTGGTCCAGGGTTTCCCTGCCGCGCAGGTAACCACCGGGCAGCGCGAGCCTGCCTCGGTACGGCTCGTTGCCCCTTTCCACCAGCAGCACCCGCAACTCGTCCCCGCGGACGGTGAAGATCACCAGGTCGACCGTCAACGACACGACGGCAGGATCACTTGTCATGCACACCCCCTAAAAGTCGCATTGACCTAAAGCCCTGTCCCTACTTATGGTCAGTACGACCTAAAGCTATCAGGGTTCCTTGGGGGCAAGGTGACAGCAACACTGAAGATCCCATTGAAGGTCCCATCACCGACGAAACCACCGACCGCAGAACCTGACCAACATTCCCAGCTGACGGCGACGCGCCACCTTTGCACCGCTGTACACATGGATCGACCCTTCCGGAACCTCGTGATCCGGAAGGTGCACAACGACTCCCGGCGGCGGGTCGCGCCGTCGTACGGGTTCGACCTCGTGCCGGTCGTGCGACAGGCGTGGCGGGCGTGGCTGCTCGAGGTCGGACAGCACACCGCCGCACTCGCGGTACTGACCGCGGGACTCGTGTCCCACCAGGTGCTCGCGGTTGTGATGGTGCTGTGCGCGTGCGCCACGTACGTCCTGCTGATCATCGGAGTCCGAAATCTCGCTGCCTTCCTTCGAGTCCGCGCGGCGAACGAGGCGACTCGTTGGTCGGACAGGCAGAACCAGCTGCCCCGCGAGGATCAGGAAAAACGGAAGCGGCGGTTCAAGGCCTCGTCCGCTGGCTGCGCCATGCTCGTCCTCGCGCCGTTCTTCGTGGCGAGGAAGCTGGACACGACGCCTCACGCGGCCATGCCGGCAGCGGTCGTTCTGGCGAGCGCGCTCCTGTTGTGCGGGGTGCTCGCCGGCGTCATCCGCCAACTCCAGCTCAACGCGAACCACCACGCGCGCTCGCTTCGGCCGCCGAACCTCACGCGTAGGGAGGAAGCGATCGACGAGCAGCAGAACCACACATGCGTCGCCTATCTGCGACCACCCCACAGGAAGGACGCGGACCTGATCGACCTCATGCTCGACCAGAAAGGCTCGTCCTCACCGTTCGTGGGCAGCGGCACGCTCGTCAACCGCTGGCTGCCGCCGACGACGGTCCAGCTCATCCGACCTGATCCGTTGAGCAATGGCGCGCTGGCGCAGCGCGAGCACCTCACGCCACCGTTCAGGGCACACGAACTGGTCGACTGTCTGAGGTCGGCACTCAGGCAGCTCACCCACGACACCGGAACCGAGAACCTGCCCGGACTTCGGGTACGCGACCGGCTGTACGTGCCCGAGTCCGATATCTCGGCGGACCGGACGCTGCTGGGTGGTGACGCCGAAACAATGATCAACGAGGTGATCGACGACCCGCGGTATCCCGCGCATCACTTCCTCGAGACGAGTGTGCCGATCGCAGGTGGTGAGCTCGTCATGACTGTGCTGATCCGGGTGAGTTTGAAGGGGCGCTGTCTGAGTCTCGACGTCGCGACCTGCGCACTGACCAGGACACCACAGCGCTTCCAGGTCATTGACCGGTACGCGGAGCATGGTTTCGGCGCCGTGGTCCGAGCCGCCGTCCGGGACCTGTTCAGGCAGCCCGGCAACGTTCTGCGTATGTGGCGACTGGTCGAGGCCCCGGTCGTGGCGGGCCGTGCCTGGTGGGCGATCAAGGACCGCACTCACAGACCACGCCGTCGCATACCGGTCTGTGCACGCGTGGCGGTCCGCGAGTCCGTGGCCGACGACTGGCTGAACGCGCAGTTGGACGAGACGACGATCTACGACCACATGAAGATCATCGAACAACGCATTCTCCGGATCGTGGTCGACTTCCTCAGAGCACACGACGTCGACACGTCCGATTTCGAGCGGCAGGCCATGAACATCATCAGCAGCGGCGTCCTGAACATGGGCCATCACAACAACAACATCGTCGCCAACAACGAGATCAAGTCGACCACCAACGTCACGACCGGCAGCCAGCCGAAACCGCGGACAGCCACGAAGGAGCCGTCGACATGAACGTGTACAGCGGCATAACGAGCATCGGCGACGGCAGTACCAGCGTCGTCACCGGCAATGAGGTGGACTCAAGGGTGTACGTCGGGCATGCGGAACCCACCGAACCCGAGCCTGCGGACGCGGGCGACAAATGGCACTTCGGAATCGTCACCGTGCTGGCCGAGGAGACACGGGCCGTGCTGGACGTTCTCGAGCTGACCGATGACGGTGCAACCGGGCAACGGTTCTACACGGGCCGGCTCGACGTGCCCGGCGGCACCGTCAACCTGGTGGTTACCCAGCCGTCCGTGCAGGGGCAGCGAGCGATCGCTCCCGCACTGACCAACCTGCGGGACCGGTACGACCCGGCCGTCATCGCGCTCGTCGGGATCGGGGGCGGAGTCCATGGTCGGGTCGCACTGAACGATGTCGTGGTCGCCACCCGCGCTGTGTACTACGAGGGCCGCAGGCTTCTCCCTGGTCGGACACTGCGGCGTGGACAGGAGCTCCAGGCGCCGTCGGTGATCACACACTCCGTGAACGCCTTTTTCACCGCTTCGGGCGAACCGGCGAGGCTGTCGGAGGCGTTCAATGTGTACAACGGGTTGATCGGCACTGGAGAAGCGGTGATCGCCGACGCGGAGAGCGATATCCGTCGCTATCTCAGCTATTACAACGAAAAGGTCATGGTCGTCGAGACGGAGGCCGGTGGGCTGGCCCAGTTCTGTCATGACGCCACCACACGCTCGGGCGCGCCGGTCGGCTGGGTGGTGGTCCGCGGGATCTCCGACCACGCGGACGTGGCCAAGAACGAACAGCACCATGACTCCGCAGCTAAGAACGCGGCGCAGACCCTGCGGTACCTGATCCCCTACATCCGGCCCCGACTGTGAGTCGGCCCAGGGGGTCGGCGGCGGTCGGGGACGGGTGGCATGTCGGGATCGTCACCGTTCTGGCAGGAGAGACCGGTGCGGTGCTCGACGTGTTCGGGATTGCCGGTGGGCGGCGGTTTCACACCGGGCGGATGGCGGTGCCCGGGGGCGTGACCTACCTGGTCGCCAGTCCGCCCGCCGGGCCCGGGGGTGTGTTCGCCGCGCTCGGCGGGCTCTGCGCGCGGTACGACCCGGCCGTCGTCGTGCTCGTCGGTGGTGGGCACGATCATCCGACCGCCGCCAACGACGTCCTGGTCACGGGTGGGCGGGAACCCGTCGACGGGGCGGTGACCACGTTCTTCGCCGCCGCCGGGGAACCCGCCGCGCTGCCGGGTTTTGGTGGAACCGTCCCCTTTCGGGTCCACCGAGGGCTCACCGGGGACGACGATCTCCCGCGATTCTGCGCGTCCGCCACCACCCGGCGCGGCAAACCCCTTGCCTGGGCGGTGATCCGCGGCGTCACCGGGGACGCCGCGGATCGGAATGCCGCGCAGACGTTGCGGTACCTGATTCCTTACCTGCGGCCGCGGTTATAGCGTGCCCGCCGCCACGGTGAGGATCGCGCGGACCTGGTTGATGATGTCCAGCTGGTTGGCCTCGAAGGTCGGGTCGGTCAGCTCCGTGGTGTTGCCGGCGCCGAACTCCAGCACCGGCGTGTGCACGTGGCCGCCGGGAATGCGCAGTCCCAGGGCGTCGCGGAGCAGCGTGGCCCGGTACGCGATCTCGTTCGACAGGTAGTTGCCGCCGCCGCCCGCGCGGGCCACCGAGCCTGGGGTCGGGCCGGTCGGGGAGGCCACGGGAGTTGTCTGGCCCGCGGGGATCTCCGTGACGTCCGTGTGGTCGAACACGGGGAAGCGGCCGGTCTGCGCGGCGACGATCGCGGCGTAGGGCAGGGTGGTCGGGACGAACTCGGGGGCCGGCGTCACCGTCGGGACCCCGGCGGGGATGGGGATCACCTCGGTGCGGGACAGGTTGTCGTTGTCCGGGAAGCCGCCGCGCCAGCGGCCGTTGTACCGCTCAACGTCGAACCTGCCGACGCGGCCCTGGCTCACGGTCGTGAACATGTCCACGTGCGGCAGCACGGGCGCGAACGTCCGCTCCACCACGCCCGCCGCGAACGGGTCCCACAGCACCGGGAACATCGCGGTCTCGATGCGTGCCCGGCCCGCCGGTGTGTCGATCACCGTGCCGTCCAGTGCCAGGGCGGTGGCGCCGGACGGGTTGCTGCGCCGGATGTCCACGTCGAGCTGGAACGGGTCGAAGCCGCTCACGAGGATCCGCAGCGTGTGCCCGGGGTAGCGGATCGAGTCCTGGCCCCGGGACGACTGCTCCAGCACGTCGACCAGCCGCGCGCGTGCGTCGGCGTTCAGCGGGAACCTCGGCGTCCACTGCCGCAACGCCTTCGTCAGCTGTAGTCGTGCCCAGTACAGCGGCCGGTCGTCGGTCACCGGCAGTGTGCCGGCCGGCAGGCGGCCCTGTGCCCGCGCGACGGCCGCCGCCCACAGTGCGCGGCCCTGTGCCTTGATCGCGAGCGTCGCGACGTGGGCGTTCGGCAGGGCACACAGCGACGGCGTGAACAACCGCTCGAACCGGTCGAAACCACTGCGCTGCAACACTTCCTGCGGCTTGGGTTGGGTGAGTCGCTGTTCTTCGACGGTGAGTGGCACGGCGGCATCCGCGCAGGTGGGGGTCGCGGCGGCGGAGGCGGTCGACACGAGCGTGCCGGCCAGTCCGAGCAGGGCGGCCGCGAGCAGGGTGCGGGCTCTCATGTCGGCCATCCTCGCGAGAGCCGGCGCACCCGGCAAGGTTTCCCGGCCAACCGCGCGAGGCGAAACATCCCCACGGCGCGCCGCCGGGACTCCCGGACGGTCACACCTCATACTTGATCTTCGGACGACCGAAGAGGGGGATGCGGCCGATGATGGGGCGCACGCACGCGCTGACCGGCTGGTGCGCGGGTCTTGGGGTAGCACAGTTCGTTGGCCTCACATCGATCGAGCAAGCCGTGCTGTTCGCCGTCACCACCTCAGGGTTCGCGCTGTTACCCGACCTCGACCACCCGCACGCGCGTGCGTCGAAGCTGCTCGGCCCGCTCTCCCGCGCGCTGTCGTGGCTGCTGCGGCACGCGTCCGCCCTGATCTACCAGATCACCAAGGGTCCACGGGACGAGCGCCGCAGGGGCACCCACCGGCACCTGTCGCACACGATCCTGTTCGCGGTGGGGCTCGGGTTCGCCGCGAGCGCCGGCACGGAGGCGGGCGGCCCGTACGCGGTCGCGGCGGTCGCGGTGCTGGGACTGCTGCTCGCGGAGGACGCGCTCGGCGACTGGATGCTGGTCGTCACGGCGGTCGGGGTGGTGTGGTGGCTGCGGGTCGCCGGGCCCGATCCGCTCGCGGAGTTGGGGCACATGTCCGGGATCATGGGCATCGCCGTCGCGGTCGGCTGTTTCACGCACTGCCTCGGCGACGCGCTGACCGAGTCGGGCTGCCCGTTCCTGTTCCCGATCCCGATCGCGGGCGAGACGTGGTACGAGCTGCGCCCACCCAGGCCGTTGCGGCTGCGGACGGGCAAGCGGGTCGAACGCCTGGTGATCTTCCCGCTGTTCGCGATCCTCGGCCTGCTGCTGATCCCCGGCGCATGGCAGTTCGGCGTCGACTTCGTGACACGCATGTTCGTGCCGCCGGCCACCGCCGCACAGTGACCCATCTCAACTCACACGCGTGCACGGCCGGATCCGTGCCATCCTGATCGGGTGACGACGAAGTACGCGCTTCTGGTGCGGGGCGGTTGGGTTGGCCACGATCCGGTTGCGACGACCGATCGGTACGCGAAGTTCCTGTCCGGCGAAAGTTTCGAGGTCTCCACATCGGACTCGCTGGACGTCTACCTCGGTGACCTGTCCGGTGTGGACCTGATCGTCCAGTGCTGGACCATGGGCCAGATCACGTCCGAACAGCTCGCGGGGCTGCGGGCGGCGGTCGCGGCGGGCACCGG
This sequence comes from Actinophytocola sp., assembly GCF_035634895.1. GTDB lineage: Bacteria > Actinomycetota > Actinomycetes > Mycobacteriales > Pseudonocardiaceae > Actinophytocola. Next base: position 65,194 of record NZ_DASQCC010000210.1, read on the forward strand.
GTTCGCCGGCTGGCACGGCGGGATCGTGGACTCGTTCCGCGACCAGCCGGAGTACCACCTGCTGACCGGCGGCCAGTTCATCCACCATCACAAGGAGTTCGTGACCTACCCGGTACGGGTGGTAGCCGATCATCCGACCGTGGCGGGGCTGGGCACGTTCGAGGTGCACAGCGAGCAGTACTACGTGCACGCGGACCCGGGCAACGACGTGCTGGCGACCACCGACTTCCTGCCGGACCCGGACCGCCCGGAGATCGGCACGCCGACGATGCCGGTGACGTGGGTGCGGCACCACGGCGCCGGCCGGGTGTTCGTGACGACAATCGGCCACCGCATGGCGGACCTGGAGCTGCCGGCGGTGGACGAGATGATCAGGAGAGGGCTGCGGTGGGCGACGCGCTGAGGGTCGGGCTGGTCGGGATCGGCAACATCAGCGGGCAGTACCTGGCGACGCTGCCGGGACTGTCCGGCGTGTCCCTGGTCGCGGCGGCCGACCTGGACCCGTCGCGCCAGGTGCCGGACGTGCGGATGATGACGCCGGCCGCGCTGTACGAGGCCGACGACGTCGACCTGGTGCTGAACCTGACCATTCCGCGGGCGCACGCGGAGGTCGCGCTGTCGGCGATCGCGGCCGGAAAGCACGTGTACAACGAGAAACCACTCGCTCTGTCCACTGTGGAGGGACAAGAGGTGCTGGCCGCGGCGTCGGCGGCCGGGGTGCGGGTCGGCTGCGCGCCGGACACCGTGCTCGGCACCGGCACGCAGACCGCCCGGCGGTGCATCGACGACGGCCTGATCGGCGAGCCGGTCGCGGCGACGGCCTTCATGGTCACGCCGGGTCACGAGCGCTGGCACCCGGCGCCGGAGTTCTACTACCAACCGGGTGGCGGCCCGCTGTTCGACATGGGCCCGTACTACCTGACCGCGCTGGTCACGCTGCTCGGTCCGGTGCGCCGGGTGAGCGGCATGTCGTCGACGCCACACCCCGAGCGGACGATCGGCAACGGTCCCCGTGCCGGCACGACGTTCCCCGTTGCGGTGCCGACGCACATCACGGGCACGCTGGAGCACGCGAACGGCGCACTGACGACGCTACTGATGAGCTTCGACGTGTGGGAGGCCAACCTGCCGCGCATCGAGGTCTACGGCACGTCCGGGTCACTGTCGGTACCGGACCCGAACAACTTCACCGGCGAGGTACGCGTGTTCCGCCCGGAGACGGCGGGCCGCTCGGATTCGGCGGCGTGGACGACCGTGGCGCCGTCGGCGGGTCACCGGCACGCCGGCCGAGGCACAGGCGTCGCGGACCTGGCAACAGCCCTCGCGACAAACACCGACCACCGCGCGAACGGCACACTCGCCTACCACGTCCTGGACGTCATGGAGTCCCTCCTACGCGCCGCCGAAACCGCCACAACCCAAGACATCACCAGCACCTGCCCCCGCCCCGCCCCAGTCACCTAACCCCCGCGAGTCCCGCGTTCAAACACCGCGAGTCCCGCGTTCAGACATAGCGAGTCGCGGTTTCGTGCACACCCAGATCTGGCCCGGCACGCCAGGACCTGCACGAAACCGCAACTCGGTGCGCGCCAACACGCGACTCGGTATGCGCCAACGCGGGACTCGCGGGGCGCGAACGCGGGACTCGCGAGGGTTACTTCAGGTTGGCCAGGGCGGTTTCTATGCCGCGGTGGAAGGTCGGGTACGCGTAGATCATCTGGCGGAGGAGCTTGGTCGGGACCTCGGCGTGTACCGCGACCACGAGGGCGCCGAGTACCTCGCCGCCGTTGGGGCCGGCGGAGGTCGCGCCGACAAGGACGCCGCGGTCCGCGTCCTCCACGACCTTGATGAAGCCCTGGTTGCCGACCTTGTGGATGAAGCCGCGCGTGGTGTCGGTCGGCAGCTGGGCGACGCCCGTCCGGACGTTGAGGCCCTGGGCGCGGGCGGCCGCCTCGGACAGCCCGACCGAGCCGACCTCGGGGTCGGTGAACGTGACGCGCGGGGTGGCGCGGTAGTCGGCGGTCTCGACTTCGTCCGTGCCGCGGGCGTCGTCCGTGCCGCGGGCGTCGTCCGAGCCGGGGAGGTTGGCCGCGGCGAGGATGTCGGCCGCGGCGATGCGGGCCTGGTACATGGACATGTGCGTGAACGCGCCGTGGCCGGTGATGTCGCCGATGGCCCACAGGCCGTCCGTGGCACGCATCCGCTCGTCGACGGTGACGCCGCGGGCGGTGTCGTCGAGGCCGACCGCGCCGATGCCCAGTGCCTTCATGTCGGTGCGCCGTCCGACGGCGACGAGCATGCGGTCGGCGGCGATCACCTCGCCGTTGTCGAGCTTGACGTGGAACTGGCCGGTCTCGTAGCTGACCCGCGCGGCGGACAGCCCGGTGCGCACGGTGATGCCCTCGTCCCGGAACGCCGTCGCGAGCAGCTCGCCGGCCTCCGGCTCGTCGGCGGGCACGAGCCGGTCGGCGTGCTGGACGATCGTGACCGCGGCGCCGAACCGGGAGAAGACCTGCGCGAGCTCACATCCGACCGGCCCGCCGCCGAGCACGACCAGCGACGCGGGCACGGCCTCGACGGTGACGGCGTCGCGGTTGGTCCAGTAGGGCGTCTCGGCCAGGCCGTCGATCGGCGGCACGGCCGGTTCGGTGCCGGTGTTGAGCACGACACCCCGCCGCGCGGTGATGACCTCCTCGGTCCCGTCCGGGCGGGCGACGGTGACCTCGCGGGGCGCGGTGAGCCGCCCCCAGCCGCGGACGAACGTGCCGCCGGCCTCCTGGAACCGGTCGACCGCGGCCTGGTCGTTCCAGTTGTCGGTGATCTCGTCGCGGATCCGGGTGGCGACGAGCGACCAGTCCGGCGTGACGTCGGCGGCGCCGGCGAGGCCGGGGACACGGCGGGCCTCCTGGAGGGCGTCGGTGGCGCGGATCATCGCCTTGGTGGGGACGCAGGCGTAGTACGGGCACTCGCCCCCGACCAGCCGACCGTCGACGCCGACGACCTCGAGACCGGCACGCGCGAGCCGGGCGCCGACGTCCTCTCCGCCGGGTCCCATCCCGATCACGACCACATCGACCTCGGTACCCGGCATGAACGATCACTCCCAGCGACAAAGTATTGGCAACGCGGCGTTGACGATGCCGTATCGGACACCGGTCCGGCTAGTCGGCACGCCTGAAGGGGGTACTCGGGATGCCGGGGACGGGCACGCGTGCCGCACGGCGGTCCCGCGGCTTGACCTTGGAGCACGGTCCAGGGTTTACCGTCGAGGACATGCGTGTGGCTGAGCTTGCCGCGGCGGCCGGGGTCGCCCCGGACACCGTGCGGTACTACGAGCGCAGCGGGTTGCTGGCCGCGCCGCCGCGCACCTCCGGCGGTTACCGGGCCTTCCCGCCGTCCGCGGTCGACCGGTTGCGGTTCATCCAGGGTTGCCAGCGCCTGGGGCTGCGGCTGAAGGAGATCGGGGAGCTGCTGTCGGTGCGGGACACCGGCGAGTGCCCCTGCGAACCGGCGGCTGAGCTGCTGCGCAGACGCATCGAGGAGATCGACGCCGAGGTGGCCCGCCTGGGTGCGTTGCGGGCCGACCTCGTGCGGATGGTCGACTCGGTGCCGGACGGGCCGTGCCAGGACCCCGTGCCCGGCACGTCATGGTGCGCACCGGAAGGGAGGTGATTCTCATGGGCGACGACTGCTGCGGCACCGACTGCTGCTGAGCCGACCGACCACCGGCGAGGCGCCCGCCGGTGGCACTTACGGCACGAGTACCGCCGCGCCGGTCACCCGGCCGGCCGCCAGATCGTTCAGTGCCTGGTCAGCGGCGTTGAGCGGATAGTCCGTCGTGGACACCCGCAGCCGGTGCTCCGCCGCGAGGGACAGGAACTCCCTGGCCTGTGCGCGCGTGTTCGCCGTGACGCTCCGCAGCTGCCGGTCCTGGAACAGGTGGGTCTGGTAGTTCAGTGGGGGGACATCCGTCAGGTGGATGCCTGCCACCGCCAGTGTGCCGCCGCGGTCGAGGGCCGCCAGCGCACGCGGCACCAGCGTTCCCGCCGGGGCGAAGATGATCGCCGAGTCCAGTGGTTCCGGCGGCGCCAGAGCCGACGCGGACGCCGCGCCCAACGACAGCGCGAGCTCCTGTGCCGCCGGGTTGCGGGTCACCACGTGCACCGTCGCGCCCCGCGCCAGCGCCACCTGCGCCGCCAGGTGCGCGCTCCCGCCGAAGCCGTACACCCCCAGCCGGCCTCCCTCGGGCACCTCGGCGCGCGACAGCGCGTGGTAGCCGATGATGCCCGCGCACAGCAGCGGCGCCAGCTCGCTGTCGGTGTAGCCGGTCGGCAGGGGCAGGGCGTACGCGGCCGGCACCACCGCGTGCTCCGCGTAGCCGCCGTCCTCGTCCCACCCCGTGTACCGCGACCAGGGACACAGGTTCTCCCGGCCCCGCACGCAGAACCGGCACGTCCCGCACGTGTGTCGCAGCCACACGATCCCCACCCGGTCGCCGGCCCGGAACTCCCCCGCACCCGCTACGACCTCGCCCACCACCTCGTGCCCGGGGACCACCCCGGCCCGGTGGACGGGCAGGTCTCCCTCGGCCACGTGAAGATCGGTCCGGCACACGCCGCACGCACGGACCCGCACCAGCAGCTCGTCCGGCGCGGGCTCGGGTGCCGGCACGTCCCGGAGCGTCAGCGGGCCGGTCGCCGCCGGGCCCGGGCGTTCCACTCGCCACGCACGCACCCGACCCACGGTAGGGCAGACCGCCCCGCGACGGAACCTGACGCGACTACGACTCGGCCGAGGAGGCCCTCACTTGACGCCGACCCGGGCGACGATCGCCGCGGTGTCCACTCCGGACGGCAGGGTGCCGAACGCCACGCCCCAGTCGCCGCCCAGCCGTGAGGCACAGAACGCGTCCGCCACCGCGGGGTGTCCATTCCGGACCAGCAGCGACCCCTGCAGCACCAACGCCATCCGCTCCACCAGCCGGCGGGCCGACGCCTGGTCCGGGCCAGCCGCCAAACGCTTGCGCAGGTCCGCCACCGCCGCGTCCAGCCGTGCGTCGGCGCCGGCCGCCGACCCGAGCTCGGCGAAGAACGCCTCGGTGCCCCCGGAGGCCATGGCACGCAACACGTCCAGCGCGGCCACGTTCCCCGAGCCCTCCCAGATCGAGTTCAGCGGCGCGTCCCGGTACAGCCGCGGCAGGACGGACTCCTCGACGTAGCCGTTGCCGCCCAGGCACTCCAGCGCCTCGTTCGCGTGCGTGGCCGCGCGCTTGCACAACCAGTACTTGCTCACCGCCAGGCCCAGCCGGCGGAACGCGGCCGCCGACTCGTCGCCGGCGAACGCCGCGTCGGTCGCGGCCGCCAGCCGCATCGCCAGCGTGGTCGCGGCCTCGGACTCGATCGCCAGGTCGGCCAGCACGTTGCTCATCAGCGGCTGGTCCACCAGGTAGTCGCCGAACGCCTGGCGGTGCGTCGCGTGGTGCACCGCCTGCACGACGCCGGCCCGCATGCCGGCCGCCGCCCCGATCACACAGTCCAGGCGGGTCATGTTGACCATCTGGATGATCGTCCGGACGCCGTGGCCCTCCTCGCCGACCAGCCACGCCACCGCCTCGTCGTACTCCACCTCCGACGACGCGTTGGACTTGTTGCCCAGCTTGTCCTTCAGGCGCTGCAGGTGCATGCGGTTGCGGGTGCCGTCGGGCAGCACCCGGGGCAGCAGGAAGCACGACAGGCCACCGGGTGCCTGCGCCAGCACCAGGAACAGGTCACACATCGGCGCCGACGTGAACCACTTGTGGCCGGTGAGCAGGTAGCTGCCGTCCGGCCGCGGCAGCGCGCGCGTGGTGTTGGCGCGGACGTCCGAGCCGCCCTGCTTCTCGGTCATCGACATGCCGGCCAGCAGGCCACGCTTCGCCGAGGGCACCCGCAGGCCCGGGTCGTACACCGGCACCGCGAGCAGGGGCTCGTACCGCTCGGCCAGCGCGGGGTCGTGCCGCAGGGCGGGGACCACGGCGTAGGTCATGGAGACCGGGCAGCCGTGACCGGCCTCGACCTGGGCCCAGGTGTAGAACTTCGCCGCGCGGGCGGTGTGGGCGCCGGGCCGGTCGTCCCGCCACGGCGCGGCATGCAGGCCGTGCCGCACCGCGACCGTCATCAGCTCGTGGTAGGACGGGTGGTACTCGACCTCGTCGATACGGTTACCGAAGCGGTCGTGCGTGCGCAGGACCGGCGGGTAGGCGTTCGCGAGCCGGCCCCACTCCTGGGCCTGGTCGGAACCGGCGAGCTGTCCCAGCTCGTGCAGCTCGGCCTCGGCCCAGCCTGCGCCGTGCCGGTGCAGACCGTCGAGAAGGGCCGCGTCGGCGGCCACGTCGTGCCCGACGAGCGGAGGGACCTGGTTGGTGACCACATGAGTAGCCGGCATGAGGTCGATGTTACATTTCTTGGACACGCGACACCAGGACGTAAGACGATGATCTTGGGGCTGCGGCCGCTGACCGCCCGCTCGGCGGTGCTCAGCACGTTGCTCGGCATGCACCCGCCGCGACTGCCGGCGCGCACCCTCGTGCGCGTCGGTGAGCTGTTCGGCATCGCCGAGGGCACCATCCGGGTCGCGCTGTCCCGGATGGTCGGGGCCGGTGAGCTCACCCAGGTCAACGGCGACTACCAGCTGACCCGCCGGCTGCGGAACCGGCAGGCCCGGCAGGACCAGAGCCGGTCGCCCTCCACCCGTCCGTGGGCCGGTGACTGGGAGATCGCCGTGGTGACGGCCGCCCGCCGCTCCCCCGCCGAGCGCACCGCGTTCCGCACCGCCATGACCGAGCTCCGGCTGGCGGAGCTGCGCGAGGGCACCTGGCTCCGGCCGGCCAACCTCATCCGCGAGCGCCCCACGCTGGTGACCGAGCAGTGCACGTTCCTCACCGGCCGGCCCGAGACGCCGGGGATCGCCGAGTCGCTCTGGGACCTGCCCGGCTGGGCCGCGCGGGCCCGCGAGCTGGACGAGGCACTGGACGAGGCCGCCGACCTGCAGACGACCTACCTGCTCGCGGCCGCGGTGCTCCGCCACTTCCTGGCCGACCCGCTGCTGCCACCGGAGCTCCTGCCGGCCGGCTGGCCCGGCCCCCACCTGCGTACCCGCTACGAGGAGTACGACGACCGGTTCCAAAAGGTGTTGAGGGCCCACCTGGAAATCGATTAGCTACCCACATGCGGATCAGAGCGGCCCGGCCGGACGAAGCGGCCTTCATCAGCGACCTCGCCGTCCGATCGAAGGCGTACTGGGGCTATGACGACGACTTTCTCGCCGGCAGCCGGATCCAGCTGGCCGTCCGGCCGGACGAGGTCGCACGGCGCCGGGTGACCGTCGCCGAGCGGGACGGCGTAGTCGTCGGTTTCTACGCGCTGGAGGGCGACCCGCCCGTCGGCGTGCTCGACCTGATGTTCGTCGACCCCGACCACCTCCGTGCCGGCGTGGGGCGGCAGCTCTTCGCACACGTCGTGGCCACCGCGCGAGCTGCCGGGCTCACGGCCTTCACCATCGACTCCGACCCGTTCGCCGAGGACTTCTACCTCACAATGGGCGCGATTCGGACGGGCGAGACGCCGTCGCCGGTCCGCGCCGGCCGAAAACTGCCGCGACTCACGTTCGCCGTGGCCAGCGGTTGACCTTCGGTTTCGGTACCGTGCAAGCCGTGCTCGGACTGCCAGACAACATCACCGCCCTGTTGTTCGATCTCGACGGTGTCCTCACCGGTACCGCCGCGATCCACCGTGCCGCGTGGAAGGAAACGTTCGACCCGTTGCTCGCCCAGCGCGGCCAGCAGCCCTTCACCGACGACGACTACAACAACTACGTCGACGGCAGGCCGCGGTTCGACGGCGTCCGGGAGTTCCTGCGCTCACGCGGCATCGACCTGCCCGAGGCGTCGCCGGACGCGGCTCCCTCCTACGACTCGGTCCAGGGCACCGGCAACCGCAAGAACGCGCGGGTCCAGGAGATCATCGCCGAGCGGGGCGTCGCGCCCTACGCCGGTTCGCGGCGGTACGTCGAGGCGGCCAAGGAGGCCGGGCTGCGCATCGCGGTCGTCACCTCCTCCGCCAACGCGGTGACCGTGCTCGATGCCGCGGACCTGACGAAGTTCGTCGAGGCCCGCATCGACGGCGTGGTGATCGCCGACCGGAAGCTCCACGGCAAGCCGGCGCCCGACTCGTTCCTGGCCGGCGCCGAGGCGCTGGACACCGCCCCCGCCAACGCGGCCGTCTTCGAGGACGCCCTGTCCGGGGTGCAGGCCGGCAAGGCGGGACACTTCGGGTACGTCGTCGGCGTCGACCGGGTCGGCCAGGCGGCGGAGCTGACGGCGCACGGCGCGGATGTCGTGGTGGAGGACCTGGCCGAGCTGCTGGAGGAAGCGTGAGCGGCGCCTGCGGAGCGAACCACGGACACCCGCGCACGAGCGAACCCGGCTCGACGCCCGCGCGGAGCGGGGTGAGCCGGCCGTGAAGCACGGGTTTCGGACCGCGCCCTGGGAGCTGCGGTGGGACACGCTCGACCTCGACGCGCTGGAACGCACCGAGTCGATCTTCGCGCTGTCCAACGGGCACATCGGCATGCGCGGCACGCTGGAGGAGGGTGAGCCGCGCGTCCTGCCCGGCACCTACCTGAACGGCTTCTACGAGCAGCACCCGCTCCCCTACGCCGAGGCGGGCTACGGCTACCCCGAGGACGGCCAGACGATCGTCAACGTCACCGACGGGAAAATCATCCGGCTGCTGGTGCAGGACGAGCCGCTGGACATGCGGTACGGCCGGGCCGTCGAGCACCACCGCGTGCTCGACTTCCGCTCCGGCACGCTGCGGCGCGACACCGTGTGGGAGTCGCCGACCGGCCGGCGGGTGCGGGTGCGCACCGAGCGGCTCGTGTCGTTCACCCAGCGCGCGGTCGCCGCGATCCGCTACGAGGTCGAGCCGCTCGACGGCGGCATCCAGCTGGTCCTGCAGTCCGACCTGCTCGCCAACGAGCCCGTCGAGTCGGCGACCAAGGACCCGCGTGTGGGTGCCGCGCTGGACGCGCCACTGGTCGCCGAGGACGCCACGGGCGGGGAGCTCTACGCGGTGCTCATGCACCGGACCCGCCGGTCCAACCTGCGGGTGGCGGCCGCGATGAACCACGAGATCCAGGCCGACGACGGCCTGCAGTGCGACATGCACATCGAGGACGACCTGGCCCGGCTCACCGCCGCCGTGGACGTGCCGAGCGGGTCGCGCCTCGTGGTCACCAAGTACATCGGCTACGGCTGGTCGTCGCGCCGGTCCGCGCCCGCGCTGCGGTCGCAGGTGTCGGCCGCGATGGCCGGCGCCAAGCAGACCGGCTGGCAGGGCCTGCTCGACGAGCAACGCGCGTACCTGGACGACTTCTGGGCCACCGCCGACGTCGAGATCGATGGCGACGACGAGTTGCAGCAGGCGGTGCGGTTCGCGCTGTTCCACGTGCTGCAGGCCGGGTCCCGCGGCGAGAGCAGGGCGATCCCGGCGAAGGGCCTGACCGGGCCAGGGTATGACGGGCATTCCTTCTGGGACAGCGAGACGTTCGTGCTGCCGGTGCTGACGTACACGGTCCCGGAGGCGGCCCGCGACGCGCTGCGATGGCGGCACGCCACCCTGCCGGCGGCCCGCGAGCGCGCCGCGGCGCTGGGGTTGCGGGGCGCCGCGTTCCCGTGGCGGTCGATCGACGGCGCCGAGTGCTCGGCGTACTGGCCGGCCGGGACCGGGGCGTTCCATGTGTCGGCCGACGTGTCCGACGCGGTCGCCCGGTACCTCGCGGCGACCGACGACGACGACTTCGAGCGCGAGCACGCGACGGAGATCCTGGTGGAGACCGCGCGGCTGTGGTCGTCGCTGGGGCACCACGACGTGCACGGCGGGTTCCGGATCGACGGGGTGACCGGACCGGACGAGTACTCGGCGGTCGTGGACAACAACGTGTACACGAACCTGATGGCACAGCGGAACCTGCTCGAGGCGGCCGCCGTCTGCGAACGGCAGCCCGACGCGGCCTCGTCGTTGGGGGTCACCGCCGACGAGCTCGCGGCCTGGCGGGAAGCCGCGGCGAAGATGGTGCTCCCGTTCGACAGGATGCTCGGGGTGCACCCGCAGTCGGAGCGGTTCACCGAACACGCGCGGTGGGACTTCGAGGGCACGCCGGCGTCGAACTACCCGTTGCTGCTGCACTATCCGTACTTCGACCTGTACCGGAAGCAGGTCGTGAAGCAGGCGGACCTCGTGATGGCGATGTACCTGCGGGGCGACGCGTTCACCGCGGAGCAGAAGGTCCGCAACGTGGACTACTACGAGCCGCTGACCGTGCGGGACTCGTCGTTGTCGGCGTGCGTGCAGGCGGTGATGGCGGCGGAGGTCGGGTATCTGGACCTGGCGTACGACTACTTCGCCGAGGCCGCGCTGACCGATCTGCACGACCTGCATGCCAACGTGCGCAACGGTTTGCACATCGCGTCGCTGGCCGGGGCGTGGATGGTGGCGGTAGCGGGCTTCGGCGGGATGCGGGACCACAACCGGTCACTCACCTTCGCGCCCCGGCTGCCGGCGGCGTTGACGCGGGTCGCGTTCCGGTTGACCTACCAGGACAGCAGGTTCGCGGTGGAGATCGACCAGGACGGGGCGAGTTACACGTTGCTGGACGGGCCCTCGCTGACCGTGCGACACCACGGGGAGGCGGTCGAGCTGACGAAGGGCGCGGCCGAGCGGCGGACGATTCCCTCGCTCGAACCACGGAAGGCCCCCGGACAGCCGAAGGGCCGAGAACCACGCCGCCGCACTCCGAAGTTCGCCGACCGCGACTGAGGCCGGGCGTCCCACACCGGCAATGCCTGCCGGACCTACCCGCGGGAAACGACTTTGCCGGGGTCCGGCCTGGGCTCCGGCAAAGTCACGGAACTCGTGGACCAGCGGGCTCACAAAGGCCCGCCTCCGGGTTCTCCCCGGTCCGCTATGGCGGGTTGGCAACTCGACTTTGCCGTGGGCCTGGAGGTCCCCGCGGGAGCCGCCGGGAGCCGCCGGGAGCCGCGGGAGCGGCGCGCGGGTCGGCGGAGTGGGCGAGTTCCGCGCTGGAGGTTTCCGGGGTGTCCTGGAAGGCGTATTCGGGGCGCTTTTCGAAGCCGCCTTCCAGGACGTAGGGAGATCCCGGGTCTTCGTCAGAGAAGAACCACTTCCCTGGGGCCGTCTGGTCCGTTCAGAAAGATCTGTTCACCGCGTTCGCGGACGGTGCGGTAGACGAAGTCGCCATAACCGATCAGGCGGCGTAGCGCCTCGGTGAGAGTCACCCCTTCGTGCTCGATCACCTGTTGTAGGGCACGGACCGTGTCCGGTGAGATGGCGACGTTGATGCGCCTCGGCTCATCAGTGGTGAGGCGGCCAGGGAGAGCTTCCTCGACGTCCGTGCGGTTACCCAGCATGACCACATCACTTCCTGCCTTGTGAGCTCGTCCAACAAGTCTTACACGTGGAATACACATAAGCAACAGCATCTAAACACGCTTTAGACATTGTTATTGTGGCTCTCCGGAGTTAAGCTGACACCAGAGAGTGACGTTCGCAATACGAACGCCGTGCTCCGGACCCACGGAGGACGCAGGTCATGAGAGATACCAGGACACCCCGCGACGACGAGCAGCGGCGCGGCCGCGCGTCGGACGACGACTCGCGGAAGGACACCTGGTATGACGACTGCAAGCGTCAGCCGGTGGACGAGCCGCTCATCGCCACGATTCCGCTGCCGGACGGGCAGTGATGCGGCGGCCGTTCTCGCGGCCGCGCCCCCCGGCCGGCGGCGAGGTGACCGTCGACGGCACGTGGGTCGACCGGTCCCTACCAGGCAACAAGGCGCTCATCGCGCGCGGCAGGGAGCTGGAGCTGCGTGAGCGGCAGGCCGAGATCGACGCGAGGACGGCCGCGCGAAGCCATTATCTGCGAATGCAGAAGTGGGTGCTGCTGGGAGTGGGCGCGCTGATTCTGCTCACTGTGCTCACGCTCGTCGTCGGCCTGTGGGTCGGCGCGATCCCGACCTCCTTCGCGACCGAACTGGCGCGCACCATCCTGCCGATCCTGCTCGGCGCCGCCGCGACCATCGTCGGCGCCTTCTTCGGCGCCGGCGCGATCGTCAATCCGAACCGCTTCGATCGAGATCGCGATCGCGACCAGTGAGTGGGGACACCGGGATGAGCCCGATGAGCGGCAGGTCCGCGGGTGGTTCGTCACCGGTTTCGAACCAGGTCCCGTCCAGGGGTTCCAATCCGCTGACGCGCAGCGGGGGTCGCTCCGCATGCCGGCGGGCGGAGCTGGTATCAGGCATTCGTTCGTCCCTCCCTGGCGGTCCGGCGCTCCCTCGCCGCGCCGGCGCCGCCACGGGAAGTCCCTGCAGGTCAGCAGGGCTATCCCGCCCTGAGCGTAACCTTCCGAGCACGGGATGACAACACTCGGTAAGTGTCGATTACGTGTAGCTCTTGTGTTGCATCCGCACCAGCAGCACACATACACTTAACCCGATTGCCCGAACCTCACGCACAGGATGTGACCATGTCGGCTAAGGGCGCACGGACCGAGTCCGCTGGGCAGCCAAACTCCGCGAAGGCAGAACCGAAGAGGATCAATGTTGCCGTTTCGCCGGATACTGTCAGTGCTCTTGAGAATGTCATTGAGCGTGAGGGGGTGACGTTGACCGAGGCGTTGCGGCGATTGGTCGGGTATGGGGATTTTGTGTATCGCGCGGTTCGGGAGCAACGGGAACAGCTGATAGTCAAGGGGTCCGAGGGGTCTCGGGAAGTCGTTCTTCTCTGATCTTTCCCCGGGGTTCCGGGGCTGGTTGGGGACGGGGGCGCGGTACGGGCAAGCTCGGCAAAGGGACTGGCTGGGCACGACGGCTCGTACCGGGGTGAGACGTAGGCAATGGCTCAACCGCAGGATCGGCCGAGCAGGTCGGCTTTTGCTTTTTCGCGCTTTCGAGCCCCGGCTCTGTCGAGCCGAGGCTCTTTTTCTGTTGCTACTCCGCGGTGAAGCTCGTACCCAGGGCCTGCCAGTCCAGAACCGGAGCCGCCAGATTTCTGATCGCGGCCAGAAGGCCAAGGCGGGCCGCCCGGATTTCCTTGTCCTCCGCCATTACCAGAATGTCGTCGAAGAAGGTGTTGATTGGCGTGGTCAGTGGGGTGGCCGTGAGTACGAAGTCCGCCAGGGACGTGTTGCGCATTACCTTCCGCACCTTTACCAGCGCCTGGTGCAGTGCCGTTTCCGCCGGTTCCGTCAGCCTTGCCGGGTCGTAGGTCGCCTCGGTGTCCGGCGGGACGATGCGGCGGACCCGCTGCAGGGCTGCCACCAGGGCCGCGAAGTCCTTGTCGCCGACTCGTTGTTCGATCTCCCGGAGGGTCGACTCGGCCGCCGCCGGGGCCGTCGCCAGCGGCAGGACCGCTGCCACGTGCCGGTGGTCGTGGCCCGCGTCCAACAGCTGCTGTTCGTAGCGGCGGGTGACGAAGTCCGCCACCTCGTCCAGCGTCTTCTCCGGGACCTCGATGCCTTGTGCGCGAACCTCTTCCGCCGCTGCCGCCAGGCCCTTTGTCAGGGTGATGCCCGACAGGGCCGGGTGTGCGCGCAGGATGGTGAGCACGCCCGCCGCTGCCCTGCGCAGGCCGAACGGGTCCGAGCTTCCCGTGGGAGCCGCGCCGACCGCGAACAGGCCCACCAGCATGTCGAAGCGGTCCGCCAGGGCCAGTACCGCGCCCGGGACCGTCGCCGGGGGCCGGTCGCCCGCCGACCTCGGGCGTTCCATGTCGAACAGGGCCTCGGCCACCGCCTCGGGTTCGCCCGAGCGGGCCGCGTACTCGCGGGCCATCACGCCGGCGAGGCTGGTCAGCTCGATGACCATCTGCGAGGCCAGGTCGAACTTCGCCAGTGCCGCCGCACGTTCCAGCGTCGACCTGTCCGATGTGGACAGACCGCCGTCCAGGGTCGCCGCGACCGCGGCGATTCTGGCCGCGCGGTCGGACATGGAGCCCAGTCGCTCCTCGAAGGCCAGGCGGCTCAGGCCTGCCTTCATGGTTTCCGGGGCCACCTTCAGGTCGGCTCGCCAGAAGAAGCTCGCGTCCTCGTAGCGGGCACGCAGCACCGCCTCGTTGCCGGCGCGGACGGCGTCGTGGTCGCAGCCGCCGTTGGCCACCGCCACGAAGTGCGGGAGCAGGGCGCCTTCCGCGGTGCGGACCGGGAGGTAGCGCTGGTGCTTGCGCATCACCGTGGTCAGGATCTCCTGCGGCAGCTCCAGGTAGGTCTCCGAGAAACCGCCCAGGATCGCGTTCGGCTCCTCCACCAGGTTGGCGATCTCGTCGATGAGCGCCGCTTCCGCGTCCACGTCGATCGTTCCGCCGACGCTCGCGGCCAGCCCACCCGCCGCCTCGACGATCGCCTCGCGGCGGGCCACCACCGACGCCACGATGTCGTGCGCGGCCAGGAAGTCCAGGTAGCCGGCCGCCGTCGGGACCTCCACCACCGGGGTGTCCGCGGTGCGGTGCACCCTCGTGGTGCGGCCGGCCGTCAACGTCGACGCCGCTACCGGGACCACCTCGGTGCCCAGCAGCGCCACCAGCCAGCGGACCGGGCGGGTGAACGACAGCTTCCGGTCGTTCCAGCGCATGTTCTTGTCGGCGCGGAGCTCCGTCACCACCTCGCCCAGCAGGCCGCTCAGGACCTCGTTCGCGCCACGGCCCCGATCGGTCCTGGTGACTCCCACGTACTCGACACCGTCGACGTCCACGCGTTCCAGCGCCGTCGCGTCGATTCCCTGGCCGCGGGCGAAGCCCGCCGCCGCCTTCGTCGGCTCACCCGCGGCGCCGAACGCCGCCGACGCCCGTGGGCCGCGCACGAAACGCTCCGCGTCGGGTTCCGCCGGGGCCACCCCGTCGATCAGGACGATGATGCGGCGCGGTGTGGCGTGGACCTCGATGTCGCCGTGGGACAGGCGGGTCGCCGCCAGCTTCGACCGGACCGCGTCGCGGACCGCCGCCGCGCTGCGGGTCACCTCGTGGGGCGGGAGCTCCTCCGTGCCGATCTCGAACAGCAGCGGCGCGGGCTCGGTGACCGTGGCGAACGTGGTCGGCGCCGCGGCCGCCGGCGGCAGCTCGGACAGGCCGAGCGGGTGGTCCAGCTCGCCACGGCGTTCGGCCCACAGCGTGGACACCTCGCGGGCCAGGCCACGCATCCTGGCGAACGCCTTCGCCCGCTCGGTCGTCGACACGGCGCCCCGGGCGTCCAGGACGTTGAACGTCTGCGAGCACTTCAGCACGTGGACGTGTGCCGGCACGGGCAGGCGCAGGTCCAGCATCCGCCGTGCCTCGTTGGCATAGTCCTCGAACAGGCGCTTCTGGGTGTCGACGTCCGCGTCGTCCAGGTAGAAGCGGCTCATCTCGTACTCGGCCTGGCCGAAGGCCTCGCCGTAGGAGATGCCCGGGGCGTAGGCGATGTCCTTGAAGTGGCTCACGTTCTGCAGCGCCATCACGATGCGCTCCACGCCGTAGGTGATCTCCACCGACACGGGGTCGAGGTTCTGGCCGCCGGCCTGCTGGAAGTACGTGAACTGGGTGATCTCCAGGCCGTCCAGCCACACCTCCCAGCCAAGGCCCCACGCCCCCAGCGCGGGCGACGCCCAGTTGTCCTCGACGAACCTGATGTCGTGGGCGTGGATGTCGATGCCGAGCGCCTCGAGGCTCCGCAGGTACAGCTCCTGCGGGTTGCCGGGGTCGGGCTTGAGGATCACCTGGAACTGGGTGTGCGTCTGCAGCCGGTTGGGGTTCTCGCCGTACCGGGCGTCGTCGGGCCGCACGCTCGGCTCGACGTAGGCCACCCGCCACGGCTCCGGACCGAGCACACGCAGGATGGTCGCCGGGTTGAGGGTGCCGGCGCCGACCTCGGTGTTGAACGGCTGCACGATCATGCAACCCCGGTCGGTCCAGTACTTGGTCAAGGCGAGCAACGCGTCCTGCATGGTCAGCACACCGTAAAACCCTAATGACCGGCACATCGGGAAGACTGGGCGGGTGCCACGATGGCTGGTGTACGGCGCCGCGACGATCGTCGTCTTCCTTCTCGCGGTGGTCGCGCTCGCCTACCTCTTCCAGCGGCGGCTCGTCTATCTCCCGAGCCGCGGCGCGGTTCCGCCGGCCGCGCGGGTGCTCGCCGGGGCGACGGACGTGCGGTTGACGGCCGCCGACGGGGTCACGCTCGGCGCCTGGTTCGTGCCCGCCGCAAGGGGTGACCTGGGGTTCACCGTGCTGGTCGCCAACGGGAACGGGGGCAACCGGGCGGACCGGGCCGGGCTGGCCTCCGCACTGCGGGACGCGGGTTTCGACGTGTTGCTGTTCGACTACCGTGGGTACGGGGACAGCTCCGGCGAGCCGAGCGAGGCGGGGCTGGCGCTCGACGTGCGGGCCGCGCGTTCCTACCTGGTCGACGACCTTGGGGTGCCTTCGTCGAGGCTGGTCTACTTCGGGGACAGCATCGGTGGCGGGGTGGTCACCGAGCTGGCCGTCTCGTACCCGCCTGCCGGGCTGGTGTTGCGGTCGCCGTTCACCCGGTTGGCTGACACGGCTGCCGAGCACTACCCGTTCCTGCCGGTACGGCTGCTGCTTCGCGACCGGTATCCGGTGGTCGACCACGTGCGGCGGATCCGGGTGCCGACCGTGGTGGTCTACGGGTCGGCCGACTCGATCGTGCCGCCCGCCCAGAGCAGGGCCGTCGCCGAGGCCGCCGCGGGGCCCGTCACGGTGGTGGAGATACGTGGCGCCGACCACAACGATCCGGTGTTGCTGTCCGGGTCGCGGGTGGTCGGCACCGTGGCCGGTCTGGTCAGCTGACCTGGAGGTTCTTGCGGTGGGCGTAGGCGGCTCGCCGCTCGGTCTCGTCGAGACCGCCCCAGATGCCGTACGGCTCGTAGACGGTCAGCGCGTGGTGGCGGCACTGCACGATCACGGGGCACTGCCGGCAGATCTCCTTCGCCCTGGCCACGCGCTCTTCCCGTGCCTGGCCGCGCTCGGCACGCGGGTGGAAGAACATGTCGCTGTTCTGACCGCGGCAGGCGGCCAGCCGTTGCCAGTCCCATGTTTCAGCGATCGGACCGGGCAGCCGGGAAACGTCCACCATGGCAGGGCTCCTCCATCAAGCTCGCTTGGCTCTACGTCGTGGTGGTACCCGGCTGTTCTGGCAGGCAAACACGCGCCTTGCGTTCCCGGTGGGCTGGTGCATCGTCGCTGGAAGGGGCCATGATGACCACCGGGACTCATGGGAGGGCAGTACCGTGGCGAGACCTATCTGGAGTGGAGCCATCAACTTCGGGTTGGTGACCATCCCCGTCGAGCTGTACAGCGCGACCGAGGATCACACCATCAGCTTCCGCCAGTTCGAGCGGGGCACGTCCGACCGGATCCGTTACAAGCGGGTCAACGAGCGGACCGGCAAGGAGGTGCCCTACTCCGACATCGTCAAGGGCGCCGACCTCGGCGGTGGCGAGTACGTGATCATCGAGCCGGAGGAGCTGGACGCCATCGCGCCCGGCCGCTCGCGGACCATCGACATCAACTCGTTCGTCGACCTGGAGGAGATCGACCCGATCCACTTCCAGCGGACGTACTGGCTGGCGCCGGCCAAGGAGGAGTACGGCAAGTCGTACAGCCTCCTGTTGCAGGCCATGGAGAAGACCAACCGGGCCGGCATCGCGTCGTTCGTGATGCGGGGCAAGGAGTACCTGACCGCGGTGCGGGCCGGTGACGGGCTGCTCGTGCTGAACACGCTGCTGTTCCCGGCGGACATCCGCGACCCGGCGCAGGAGCTGAAGTCCCTGCCGGAGGTCGCCACCGCGCGGGGCAAGGAGCTCGAGATGGCGGTCAGCCTGATCGACTCCATGTCCGACGAGTGGCGCCCGGAGGACTACCACGACGCCTACACCGAGCAGGTCGAGAAGCTGATCGACACCAAGCGCGAGGGCCGCGAGGTAGTCGCGTCGGAGGAGCCTTCGGAGCCGACGAAGGTCGTCGACCTCTTCGAGGCGCTGTCGCGAAGCGTCGAGAGCCGCAAGAAGGGCCGCACACCGTCCCCGTCCCCCGCCCTCGACGACCTGAGCAAGGCCGACCTGGACAAACTGGCCAAGGAACTGGACATCAAAGGCCGCTCCAAGATGAACCGCGACGAACTGGCCAAAGCAGTAGCCGAAG
Organism: Actinophytocola sp.; assembly: GCF_035634895.1. Lineage (GTDB taxonomy): Bacteria > Actinomycetota > Actinomycetes > Mycobacteriales > Pseudonocardiaceae > Actinophytocola. Next base: position 83,450 of record NZ_DASQCC010000210.1, read on the forward strand.
CCCAAACCTCAGCCGCCGCCTCCTAACTCCCCCAAGCCCCGCGAGTCCCACGTTCACGCACATCGAGTCCCGCGTTCACGCACACCGAGTTGCGGTTTCGTGCACACGCCCCCCGGCCATGATCTGCACGAACCCACAGTTCGGCATGTCCGAACACGCGACTCGCGGTGTTTGAACGCGGGACTCGCGGGGTTAGGGGCGTTTGTAGAACGGGAGGTTTACTACCGTGACCGGGGTGGCTTTGCCTCGGATGTCTACCGTCAGCTTGGTGCCGGGTTCGGTGAGGGTCGGGGGGACGTAGGCCATCGCGATCGGGTGGCCCAGGGTTGGGGACAGGGCGCCGCTCGTTACCGTGCCCACCTGGGCGTCGCCGTCGAGGACCGGGTAGCCGTGGCGGGCGGCGCGGCGGCCGTCGCCCACGAGTCCCACGAGGACCTGTTCCGCGGCGCCGGACTCGTCTCGGCGGCGTTCCAGGGCGGCGCGGCCGACGAAGTCGGCCGTCTTGTCGAACTTCACCACGCGGCCGAGGCCCGCGTCGAACGGGGTCATGTCCGCGGTCAGCTCGTTGCCGTACAGCGGCATCCCGGCCTCCAGCCGCAGCGTGTCCCGGCACGCCAGACCGGCCGGGACCAGGAAGTCGAAGGCCGACACCGTCGCCCACACGTCCTCGGCGTGCGCGGACTCCGCGTACACCTCGAAGCCGTCCTCGCCCGTGTAGCCCGTGCGGGCCAGCAGCACGTCGTGGCCGCCGATCACGGTCGGGACGCAGCCGTAGTACGGCAGCGCGGCCAGGTCCGCGTCCGACACCGCGCCGATCACCTCGACCGCGCGCGGGCCCTGGACCGCGATCAGCGCGCACGCGGTCGACCGGTCCACCACCTCCACCGCGAAGCCCTCGGCCCTCGACCTCAGCTCGGCGAACACCACCGCCGAGTTGGACGCGTTCGCCACCACCATGAAGTGGTCCTCGCCGATCCGGTAGACGACCAGGTCGTCGAGCACGCCGCCCGCGCCGTCGCAGATCATCGTGTAGCGGGCGCGGCCCGGCTTCACGCCGGACAGCTTGCCGACCAGCGCGTAGTCCAGCGCACGGCCCGCCACCGGCCCGGTCAGCTCGATCTCCCCCATGTGCGACAGGTCGAACAGGCCCGCGGCCTCCCGCACCGCCCTGTGCTCTCCCAGTTCGCTGCCGTACCGCAGCGGCATCGACCAGCCGGCGAAGTCGGTGAACGACGCACCGAGCTTGGTGTGCACGTCGTCAAGCGGCGAGAGTGTGCTCATGGCCCCGATCCTGCCTGTTGGGACGCCCGCCCGGAACAACGGGGGGTATGGCACCCGGGCCCGGAGCCGGCTCAGGTGGCATACCCCCCGCGGGGCGACCTACGGGAAGAGCGTCAACCCGGGGTCGATGCCGATGGCGGCCACCTGGTCGACACCAAGTGGCGGTGTCGCGACGGTCGGCGCGTCGCCGAACTTGACGTCGGTGCCGATGTTCGAGGACTCGACGATGACCGAGGTGCCGTCCGCCCGGGTGATGTCCACCCGGTTCATCGTGGTGCCGCCCTCCAACACCCGGGTCTGCCTGAGGATGGTCTCGCCGTGCGGTCCCGTCACGACCTCGCAGTAGGTCTGCTCCCCGCCGTTGCCTGGTGGGTCGCACCGCTCGCCGGAGTTGCCGTTGCGGTAGGCCGGGGCCAGGAGGACCAGGATGTTGCCGGTCCCCGTCGGCAGCTGGACGGTCGCCCGCGTCAGGAAGTAGCTGTCCGCGTCACAGATCGGCTTCTCGGCCGGTTTATCCCCCGTGACCTGGTACAGCTCGAACGGCCCGTGCTGCACACCGTCGGGATACTGGTTCACCGGGTTGGCCACGAACTGCGCGGTCGGCAGCTGGGCGTGGAACAGGGTGTCCAGCACCGGGCTGATGCGGGCGATGACCGCCGCGGGCGACTCCACACCGGGTCGGGAACACTGCGCCGGCGGCGTTCCCGTCGGCCGGTTCGCCGGGTGGGAGCTCAACGTGGACGGTGGTGCTGACGGCGATTCCGCCGACGTCGGGCCGCCGACCCGGACCCCGCCGCCGCCGTCATCCCTGGTCGTGGCGTACGCGACCACGCCGATTCCCAGCACCACCGCCACGCCGGCCGCGACCATCGGGTTCGCCACCCGGCGCACCCGGTCCGCGCGGCGGCCGCGGGTGATGACCGCCGCCACGTCGACCGTGGACGGCGGCACCTCCCCGATCGCGTCATCGAAAAGTTGCTTGTCCATTTCTTCCCCGCACCTCTCCGGTTAGTCGGCCTCGGCTGCCCTGGCACGCAACGTGTCGAGCCCGCGCGCGGTCTGGCTCTTCACGGTGCCCACAGAGCAGCCGAGGATCTCGGCGGTCTCCTCCACCGAGAGATCGAGATAGAGGCGCAACACGACGGCGGCCCTGCGCCTGGGCGGCAGCCCGTCGAGCAGGTCCAGCAGCTGGGCGCGGCTGACCACGGCGAACTCCGTCGGCGACGGCAGCTCGGGCAGCTCCTCGACCAGTTGCTCACGGCGGTGCCACGGCCGGCGCTTCTCGTCCAGCCAGGTACGCAGCAGCGCCTTGCGGACGTAGGCGTCCAGGCTCTGCGCGCCGCCGACCCGCGACCAGTGCCGGTACAGCTTGCCGATCGTGATCGACACGAGGTCGTCCGCGGTGTGCCAGTCCCGGCACAGGAGGTACGCGGTGCGCCGCATGACCTCCATCCGTGCCGTCACGTACTCGCGGTACGCGTTCTCCTCGGACTGTTTCACCCGCGACCTCCCCGTGTCGTGCCTCTTACACGGGCTGGAACGCGCGCTTTGCCGTGCGGGGTTGCTCAGTCCAGGCGAAAACCGTAGGGAATCTCCAGACGGTGCGCGGCGAGCAGGTCGGCGTCGGCCAGTAGCTCGCGGGTCGGGCCGTCGGCGACCACGACGCCGTCGTCGATCAGGACGCTCCGCGGGCAGAGCTGGAGGGCGTACGGGAGGTCGTGGGTGACCATCAGCATGGTTCGCCCGAGCGACAGGAGGACCTCGACCAGCTCGCGGCGTGCGACCGGCTCCAGGTTCGCGGACGGCTCGTCCAGCACGAGGATCTCCGGGTCGCAGGCCAGGACCGTGGCGAGCGCGACGCGGCGGCGCTGCCCGCCGGACAGGTGCAGCGGCGAGCGGTCGGCGTGCGCGGCCATGCCGACGGCGTCGAGCGCCTGCGTGACCCGGCGGTCCAGCTCCGCGCCGCGCAGCCCGAAGTTCGCCGGGCCGAACGCCACGTCCTCGCCGACGGTCTGCATGAACAGCTGGTCGTCGGGGTCCTGGAACACGATGCCGACGCGGCGGCGGATCTCGTGCAGGTTGGCCTTCTCGACCTTGAGACCGGCGACCTCGATGTGCCCGGCGCCCGCGGTGAGCACGCCGTTGAGGTGCAGGACGAGCGTGGTCTTGCCGGCGCCGTTGGGGCCGAGCACGGCGACCCGTTCCCCCGGCTCGACCCGCAGGTCGACGCCGTAGAGGGCCTGGTGGCCGTCGGGGTAGGCGAAGGCGAGGCCCTTCACCTCGAGCGCGGGGGTCACGTGAGCACCGCCGTGCCGAGGACCGCGGCCGTGGCCAGGACCGGGGTGAGGCCGGCGAGCCAGGTGGCGGGGCGGGCGGCGGTGCCGCGGTCGGGCATGGCTCCGGTCCAGCCGCGCGAGAGCATCGCGAGGTGGACCCGTTCGCCGCGCTCGTAGCTGCGGATGAACAGGGCGCCGATGCCGCGTGCGGTGGCGCCGACCTGCCAGAGGAAGCGCGGGTCGTGGCCGCGGGAGATCCTGGCGAGCCGCATCCGCCGCGCCTCGCCGGCGATGACGTCGAGGTAGCGGAGCATGAGCGTAGCGATGGTGGTCAGGGCGGCGGGTGTGCGCAGGCGTTGCAGGCCGACGATCAGGTCCCGCGGGGTGGTGGTCGCGGCGAGGGTCAGCGAGGTGAGGACGCCGAGGGTGCCCTTGGCGAGGATGTTCCAGCCGGCGAGCGCGCCGGCCGCGCCGCCGAGGAGGGGCATGAGGATCGCGACCAGGACGAACGGGATCTCGATGAAGGCCCGCCTGGCGAAGTGGCCGGCGGGCACGCGGGCGATCCGCCCGACGGCGACGACCATGACGAGGTAGACGCCGAACGCCCAGAACTCGGTGCGCGGCGTGGCGACCACGCAGAGGACTGTGAGCAGCGCCGCGACGATCTTGACCTGGGCGGGGAGGCGGTGCACGGGCGAGTCGGCGGGGTGGTGGAGGAGATGGGCGTGGCCGGCACTCACGGCTGGCTTCCTGGGTCGGCCGCGCTCGGCCCGCTGGTCGGCTTCTTGCCGGTCGGACGCCGGCGGAGCAGCCAGAACAGCCCGCCCGCGAGCACCGCCGTGGCGAGCACCCCCAGTACCCCCGCCACACCGGTGAAGCGGCTGTCGCCGCCGACGGTGTAGTCCGCGAGCGGGCTGTCCTTCATGTGGTGGTCACCCGAACGCTGGGCGATGCAGTCCCCCTCTAGCTGCTCGCCCTGGTCGGACCGCACCACCTGGCAGCCCTTGAGGGTCGCGCTGTCCAGGCCGTCGGGGTCCGAGTCGGCGAAGTACGACAGCACGCCGGCGCAGATCAGCGCCACCAGGGCGAACCCGGCGAGGAAATGCCACCGCTTCATGCCCGCACCTCCAGCGGTGTGGCGGTCCCGCGCAGCAGGTGCACGAGGTCCGGTCGTACGGCGGCCACCGCGGTCACCGTCAGTGCCGTGATCACGCCTTCGCCGATCCCGATCAGGGCATGCAGGCCGATCATCGTGCCGGCCACGCCACCCAGGGAGAACGCGGCGTCACCGCCGAGCGCGAACTCCAGCACGAAGCCGAGGGACGCGATCACGGTGTTGCAGAACGCGGCGACGAACGCCGTCGCGAACAGGCCGGAGCGTCCTCGGGCAGCGAGCGGCCGCAGCGCGAGCGCCACCAGGTAGCCCGCCGCCGTGCCGATCAGCGCCATGTTCGTGATGTTCGCGCCGAGCGCGGTCAGGCCGCCGTCGGCGAACACCAGTGCCTGCACGACCAGCACGATCCCGACGCACAGCGCGCCGACCCACGGTCCGACCAGCATCGCGGCCAGCGCGCCGCCGAGCAGGTGACCGCTCACGCCGGGCAGGATCGGGAAGTTCAGCATCTGGGTGGCGAACACGAAGGCCGCGACCAGCCCGGCCATCGGCGCGGTCCTGTCGTCGAGGTCGCGACGGGCGCCGACCATCGCGGTCGCCATGCCGAGCACGGCGACGCCACCGAAGATCAGCGACGTCGGCGCGTTGATCAGGCCGTCGCTCATGTGCATCGCTACGGGTTGGGACACGGACCCAGCCTAGATAGCAACGACGGGCAATCACCAGGTATTTGCAACAACGGATTTGTGCCCGAGCCGGGCCTGTGACGGCCGACACTCGGCACCTACCGGCGCTGGGGACTGCTGACCCACAGCGAAGCCTGTTCGACGAACTCCTTCATCGCCACGTCCACCAGCTCGACGCGGTCGGGCACCAGCGGCGCGTAGCCGGGGGCGACCTCACGCTGACCCGGGTCGAGCACCAGCACCGCGAGGTCGGCCGCCGGGTTCTCGGCCACCGCGCGCCGCAACGGCTCGCTGTCCACCAGCCGGCTGATGTTCACCACCAGCGGCCCGGCGAACCCGTGGCCGCCGGCGGCCACCGGGCCGGTGCCCACGGCCATCCGCAGCCGGATCCGGTCGCCGGACGCCGCGTTGTCCTCGGCCAGCCGCCGCGCGACCGAACGCAGCAACACGGGCAGCCGGTCGGTCGGGTCGTCGCCGGTGGCCAGGAGCACCACCGTGCTGTCACCGGCGCCGCTGTCCCGGTCGACCTCGTCGAAGTCGTCGCCGACGTCGGCGACCACCGTCCGCAGCAACGCCAGCAGCCGGGTCTCGACGTGCTTCTGCTCCTGCTCGTCACGCTGCCCGTAGCTGACCACGTCGACCACGAAACCCAGCCGGTTCGCCCGCCTGGCCGCGAGGACGGGGGCCCACCAGCCGCTTTCCATCAGGACGCCACTCTCGTGAGGTACATGCCGCCGCTCGCCACGATCGCCGCCTGCCGCGCCAGCGCGGTGACCTCGTAGCCGGACTCGTCCAGCACCTCGACGAGCGCGCCCGTGAGCCGGCTCTCCAGAACCTTCAGGTAGCGGCCGCGGTCGGCCAGCTGGAAGTAGTTCTGCACGTCCGTGTCCGCCGCCAGCTCACGCAGGCTGTGCGCGACGCCGTACATCTCCGGCGTGGGCCGGCCGGCCCGGGGCCGCTCCGGGCGGATCACCGAACAGACCCCGCGCAGCCGGGCGGGCATGGTCAGCGGCAGCGTGAGGAACCGCCGCACCGCCCGCTCGACCGGCCAGAGCGGCGAGTCCGGCAGGGCGTCGATGGCGCGGTACTCCTTCCGGACCGGCAGCAGCACGCACGGCGTCCACTCGACATAGAGGGTCGTGCCGCTGACCGCCAGGTGCAGGAACGCGGACACCACGAAGTCCCGGTCCCACGCCTCGACCTGGAAGCGCAGGTAGTACCTGGCCCACTCGAGCGGCTGCTCGCGGAGCTCCCGTACCCGTTGCCCCCTCAGCAACGGGTACGGGGCCGTGTTCGGCCGGGCGATGAAGTCGCCGGCCCGGTCGAGGTTGTCGAGGTTGTCGAGGTGGCCGACCAGCTCCTCGGCGGCGACCACGACCTGCTCGGTGACCCGCAGGTCGGCGAACCGCCCGCCGGGGCCGAGGCACGCCGCGTCGCGGAGCGAGCCCATGGCGTGGGTGACGCGCTCGTAGAGGCACTCGGCGGACAGCGGCGCCACCCGCTCCACGTGCGCGCGCGGCCGCAGCGGCACGGCGAGCGACCAGGGCGCGTACGGCCGGCCGGCGCCGATGAACACGCGGTAGCCGCGGGCGACGATCAGGGGCGCGGCCGCCTCGACGTCGGCCTCGTCGCTGGACTCGTCGCCGGCCTCGGCGGGCGCGGCCATGCGTACCGGCGCACGCAGCTGCCGGCGCAGCTGGGTGAGGAAGTGCCTGGCGCCGAAGAAGTACACGCGCCGATCCTGAGGCGACAGTTGCGCGGGCTCCGGGTCGGGGACCCGGCGGCCCCGCGTGAAGCGGTCCCCGAGGTGGTGCCACACGACGAGCTCGTCGACGACCAGCACCACGAGCATCGCGCCGAGGAGGCCGGCCGCGAGCAGCGAGGCCGGAGCCAGGTCCGGGGCGGCGCCGTAGCTCGCCGGCGACCCACCGGTGAGGAGCAGGACGGTGAGCAGCGCGCCGGCGACCAGCCCTCCGCTGACCGCCGGCAGCAGCCGCCGTACCACCCCGGGTCTTTCGGCGCGGTCGCCCCGCGCCAGGCCGACGAAGACGATCACCGCGACGACCAGCCACGCGGTCACGATGCTCAGCGAGAGCGTGCCGAGCAGGCTTGCGAACAGGATGACCAGCAGGGTGTCCCGGAACTTGCGCCGGGCGCGGGCCGCGACCGCCTCCGCCAGGACGGCGCCGGCCCGCACCCCTGCGACGGGCGGCGCCGTGCGGGTTGGTTGAGTGAGAAACTCCCGAATCACCCGATCGGTGAACCGGTCGTCGAGGTGCGCCGCGGCACAGAGGTACCGCGTCGTGTCGTCGCGCTCCCTCAACATCCCCACGCCCCCACGATCGGCCGAACCCGTAGTTTTCGACGGTAGCGGTACGCGTTTTCGCCGGGGGCTCTCGCGCGTATTTGTCAAAGATATGTCCCACGTTCGGACTACCGACAATTATCGGACAGTACGCCGGTGGACTTGACAATCGCCAATCTGTAACGATGTTCAGATGACGGCGAGCACCTTCGACGAGCTCCAGGAAATACCGCGGGGGCGGGGCATGCAGGCCGGGGACGTCGCCGACCGGATCGGCCCGGGACTACGCAGAGCGTGCGGGGTGACGACCGCCGACGCCCCCGCGACCGTACGGCGCAAGGTCGGCACGCGGCTCACCGAACTGTGTGACCGGCTGCCCCACGACCTGCGGATCTCCGTGCTCGCCGGGCTCGCACTGCACCCGCAGGCAGATCATCAGTTCATGCAGGACAGGATGAGCTGGGCGGCCCACCAGATCAACCGGGACCACCCGCGTGCCGCCGTCCGGCGGATGAAGATCGGCTTCCGGATCCTGGCCGAGCAGCTCGACGAGCTGGTCGAGGCCCCCGAGCTGTCGCAGGGCTGGCACGTGTGCTCGCTGCGCGCCCTGTTTCGAATGGACGTCGAGCCGCCGCAGCTGACGGAGGACCGCGTGATCATCGCGTCGGTGGACGACCTGAGCGAGATCGAGCTGCGGCTCTCGGCGCCGGCGTCCGGCCAGACCGCGGACAGCCCGATCGTGGCGAGCGTGCTGTACGGCGGGGAGATCACCGACACCGAGCGCATCACCCCGAGCCACCGGAAGTTCTCGGTACGGCTGCCGAAGCCGTTGCTGGCCGGGGAGAAGCACGAGTACGGGGTGCGGTTCAGCGCGTTCCCCCGCGCGCTCATGCCGCCGTTCTACGTGATGACGCCGCTCCAGCCGTGCGAGCGGTTCACCGTGCGGGTGCGCTTCGGCACCGACGTGCCGGACCGGATCTGGCGCCTGGACGGCATCCCTCCGCGCGCCATCGACGACTTCGAGCCGGCGGACGGGCTGCTCCAACCCGACCGGCTCGGCGAGGTGTCGCTGGAGTTCTCCAAGCTGCACCAGGGGTTGAGCTACGGCATGCGCTGGTCGGGCTAGTGACGAGGGAGCCGTTGGTAGGCGGGTCCTTCCTGCACTACCTCGCGCCCCCGGACCGTGACTTCCTGCTCGGTCGCGGCATGATCCACGTCCGTTCGGCCGGCCGGACGCTCATGCACGAGGGCGACCCCACCGACCACGTGCTTGTCCTCCTGTCGGGGTGGGTGCGCGTCTACACGACCGCCCGGAACGGGCAGGTGGTGCTGTACGCGTTGTGCGGTCCCGGCGAGGTCATCGGCGACCTGGCGGCCCTGCACGGCTGGCCACGGACAGCGACCGTGGACACGTTGCAGGAGACGGAGTTCGCGCAGTTCACCCACGACGGTTTCCTGGCGTGCCTGGAGGATCGGGCCGCGCTCGGCGTAGCGCTGCTGCGGCAGATGGCGGTGCGGTTGCGTAAGGCGGAAGGGGCCAGAGTCGACTTCGCGACCATGGGCGTGGCCCAGCGGGTCGCGGCCTTCCTCGTACGCATGGCCGACCTGCACGGCCGTCCGTCGCCCAACGGCGTGCTGGTCGGCATGCCATTGACACAGCAGGACATCGCGAACAGCATTGGGGGGTCACGGCGCGCCGTGGCCCGCGCGCTCCAGACATTCCGGGAGCGCGGCATGCTCGTCACCGGCCGGCGGATGTTCGTGGTGTCGGCACTCGACGTGCTGCGCGGGCTGGCCGGAAGTGCGCCAGATGGCACATAGCGAGTGTGCCATCGTTCGTCGTATCTAATTCCGATTCATCCGACCCTATTGATGCCCGGGAGAACACGGGAAGAGGGACGGGGAGTCGGTCATGAGGTACATAGTCACGGTTTCCGCCGCTGCACGACTGGGTTTCTGGTTGTTTACCATCGGCGTAGTGCTGGGCCTCTTTCTCGGACTCCGGGTCTGATTCCGAAGTGGACTTTTCGGGCGTTCCTGTTACCCGGATGAAGAGGGAGGCTGGTCATGGAAAGCCATCTAATCTGGCTCGGCCTGCTGGGCTGAGCCTGTCCCACTGAGGTGTCGGGGGACCGCGGCGCCGCCGGTTTCTGGGGGTTCGGCGGCGCCGTGGTTGGGGTCAGACGAAGGCGTTGATCCCGGTGAGCCTGCGGCCGATGAGGAGTTTCTGGACCTGGCTGGTCCCCTCGTACAAGGTCATCACGCGGGCGTCGCGAAGAATTTTCGATACCGGGTACTCATCCAGATAACCGTAACCACCGAATACCTGGATGGCGAGGTTCGCGGCGGTTACCGCGTTCTCGCTCGCGTACAGCTTGGCCATCGAGGCCTCCGTCGAGAACGGCTGGCCCCGGTCGACGAGGTCGGCGACCCGCCAGACGAGCAGCCGCGCCGCTTCGGTGCCGACGGCCATGTCCGCCAGCATCTCCTGCACCAGCTGGAACCCGGCGATGGGCCTGCCGAACTGCTGACGCTCCCCCGCGTACTTCGTCGACGCCTCGAGCGCCGCCCTGGCCAGGCCGACGCATCCGGAGGCCACGGACATGCGGCCCTTGTCGAGCGCCGCCATCGCGATCTTGAAGCCCTGGCCGAGGTGCCCGAGCACGGCGTCGTCACCGACCCGCACGCCGTCCAGGACCAGCTCACCGGTCGACTGACCGCGCAGGCCGAGCTTGCCCTTGATCTCCCGGTGCGTGAAGCCGGTCGAGTCGGTCGGCACGAGGAACGCGGTCACGCCGCGCGGCCCGTCCTCGCCGGTGCGGGCGAAGATGAGGGCGAGGTCCGCCCAGGTGCCGTTGGTGATGAACATCTTCGAGCCGCTGATCACCCATCCGTCGCCGTCGCGGACGGCCTTGGTGGCGAGGTTGCCGGCGTCGGAGCCGGTGTCCGGTTCGGTGAGCCCGAAGCAGGCCAGCGACTCCCCGGAGCACAGCCGGGTCAGCCACCTCTGCTTCTGGTCTTCGGTGCCGTAGCTGAGGATGGTCTTGCCGACGAGCCCGAGCGAGACGGACACGATGCCGCGGATGGCGGAGTCGCCGCGGCCGAGTTCCTCCATCATCAGGCAGTACGCCAGGTGGTCCCCGCCGGAGCCGCCGTACTCCTCCGGCACGGTCATGCCGAGAAACCCGACCTCGGCCAGCTTGCCGACGATGGCGCGGTCGACCTGCTCGGCCCGGTCCCAGTCCCGTGTGTGCGGTACGACCTCACGGTCGATGAAGTCCCGCGCCATCTCGCGTAGCGCGGCCTGCTCCTCGCTGAGCGACAGATCCATACCAGCAGGCTAACGCGGCGCGAGCCAGGTTCTACCGTCGAGTAGCTCGCGTTCGAGGTAGGCGGGGCCGGCGGCTAGAAGATCGCGATCAGTACCAGGATCACCACGACCACGACGATGATCGCCACCAGGGGCGAGCCGCCGGGGTTCCTGCGGTAGTGGCTGCGGACCGTGGTCGAGCGGCCCCAGCCGTACGGGGTGCGGCGGCGGTGTCGGCGAACCCAGGCCATTGTCTGCTCCCAACGTGTGTCGTTCTCCGGCCCACGCATACCCCGATCCCCGGTGGTGTATGCCTTCCAGCCGCGGTTCGGTCGCCCGCGCCGTCAGGACGCCGGACGCCCGCGGTGCCCGGTTGTCCCGACGTCCACCAAACACGTTGAGGCGTAACCTCCCCGCGGCACCGGGCGATAGAGCCGGCAACATCCGGCCATACTGGGGGGATCATCGTGCTGTCAGGAAGACGTGTGCTCGCGGCCGTGCTGTCGGCCCTGTGCGTTTCGGGGGCGGTGGTCCCGGTGGCGGCCGCCGAGCCGTCCACAGGCGACTATCCGGTCGTCCGCGGGGTGGTGCGGGACAACGTGGACAAGCCGCACAGCCCGGTCAGCGGCGAGGCCAGGTACGCGGGCGACCAGCCGCGGGCCGCGGCGGCCGCCGACTACGTGCGCGGCATCGACGTCGCCAAGTTCCAGCACGGCACCCCGATCAACTGGACGCAGGTCGCCGGCAGCGGGATCCGGTTCGTCGGCGTCAAGGCGAGCGAGGGCGACTACTACACGAACCCCTACTTCGCGGGTGACCAGGAGGGCGCGCAAGCGGCCGGGATGTACGCGTTCGCCTACCACTTCGGCACGCCGAACGACACGGACGGCGTCACGCAGGCCGACTACTTCGTCGACCGCGCCGGCTACTCCCCCGACGGCAAGACGCTGAACCCGGTGCTGGACGTCGAGCACAACCCGTACCTCCAGTACGCCGACCGCTGCTACGACAAGACGGCGCCGGAGCTGGTGACGTGGATCCGCGACTTCATGACCGAGGTCAAGCGGCGCCTCGGCGTGACCCCGACGCTGTACACGACGCCGTTCTTCTGGAGCGAGTGCGTCGGCAACAGCACCGCGTTCGCGTCGTACCCGCTGTGGATCGCGCACCACGACATCGCGGCACCGAGCGTGCCGAGCGCGTGGGCGGGCAACTGGACGATGTGGCAGTACAGCGACACCACGACGGTGCCGGGCATCTCCGGCGACGTGGACGGCGACTACGTCAGCGGCGGCGAGGCCATGCTCGACTCGCTCGCGACCAAGGCCGGCGGCTACACCGCGACGTCGCCGGTCCGGGTGCTCGACACGCGCGACGGGAACGGCCCGCTCGGGCCGGGCGGCGTGGTGACCGTCGACCTGTCCGGGCAGCTGCCGGCGGGCGCGACGTCCGCGGTGCTGAACGTCACCGGCAGCGCGACCTCGTCGACGGTGGTCACGGTCTGGCCGACCGGGCGGCCCCGGCCGCTCTCGTCGAACCTGAACCTGGCGGCGGGCGACGTGCGGTCGAACCTCGTGACGGTGCAGGTCGGGGCGGACCGGAAGGTGTCGCTGTACAACAACACCGGCAGCACGCATCTGGTGGCGGATCTGGCCGGGTACTACGCGACGAACGCGACCGGGTTGTTCAACGCACGCTCGCCGGAGCGGGTGCTCGACACGAGGTCGGGTTCGGCGGTCGGGCCGGGCGGAACCATCACGCTCACCATGCCCGCGTCCGTGCCGTCGACGGCCACCGCGGTGACGCTCAACCTGACGGGCGTCGGCGCGACCACCGGGACGTACGTGGTCGCGTGGCCGACCGGCCAGACCCGGCCGAACGCGTCGAACCTGAACCTGGCCAACGGGAACCCGACACCGAACCTGGTGACGGTGAAGCTGGGGACCAACCGGTCGGTCGACCTGTACAACAACACCGGCTCGGTGCACCTGGTGGCCGACCTGGCCGGGTACTACGCGCCCGACACGGGTGCGAAGTTCGTCGCGCTACCCCCGACACGGTTGCTGGACACCCGCAACGGCGGGGTCTCTTGGCTGCCCGTGCCCGGCGGCGGCCAGGCGATCGCACTGTCGATGGCGGACACCCTGCCCACCAACGCGACGGGCGTGGTCCTGAACGTCACCGGCGTCGCGCCGACGACGGACACGTTCGTGGCCGTGTACCCGAAGACGGCGACAACGCCGAGCCGGCCGGTGGCCTCGAACCTCAACCTGGTCGCCGGCCAGATCGTCCCGAACCTGGTGACGGTCGGGGTCGGCTCCGCGAACGACGTGTGGCTCTTCAACAACGCCGGCACGATCAACCTGGTGGCCGACCTCGCCGGCTACTTCGCCCCGTAACCCGGCCATCCGGGGACGCCGTGTGGACGCGGTGTCCCCGGACGCGCCGGCACGCACCTCTACGGCGTTGACCTGCGAAACTCTTGTTGCTGAAATCAGCCTGGGGATGGAGATCAGGCAGCCCCCACCCGATCCCAGGGCCTCGGCAGAGTCACAGAGCCGATGGTCAACGGGTGTGCGAAGGCCCGGGCCGGGGCTCTCCCCCGTCCGCTATGGCGGGTTGACACCACGGGAAGTTGCCGAATTGCACGCGTTGCTTCGGTGCGCCGGGGTGCCCACAGGGGTCGATACGCGAGCCGAAAGTCTGCCTCGTACCGCAGGATTTGCCGGGCCCCTTACCCCAATCCCAGCGCCCCGCCGGCCATTCCACCGCGTTGACCTGCGAAAACGATTTTTGCTGAAGCCAGCCCCAGAATGGAGATCAGGCAGCCCCCACCCAAACCCGGGGGCCACCCCGCCGACCATTCTACCGGGGTAGGACGACAGCACGCCGCAAAACCCCTGGTCAGTGGGGGCTGTGGATGACTTTCACCCGGTCGGGTCGAGCGAAGGCGCCATTCGCTCAGTCTTGTGGGCCGTTCCAGGACCATCGCGGGATTCGTAGGTCGTCGGGGACGTCGGCGGCGGAGTGGTGGTAGCGGGACATGGTGGTCGTCGTGGTCCAGGTGAAGTAGTCGTGGAGGGCCTTCCCCAGCGGGGCGGTGTCCAGGCCGACGTCGCGGAGGGCGTCGTCGAAGCAGGCGATCGCGCGGCGGTCCATCTCGTCGTGGGGGCCGTTTCCGCTGTGCATGCGGACCACCTCGGTCTCGGTGCCGTACTCGTCCGAGTACGTCGTCGGGCCGCCGAGGGCCTCCGCCCAGTACGCCGCGAGCCGCTCGCTGTGTCGCGGATGGAAACCGTGACTGAAGGCGTGGCTCACGACCTCGTCGGCCATCACCCGCGTGTGCCAGGCCTCGGCCAGGCGGAGCAGGGCCGCGTGGCCGCCCGCGGCCGCGTAGACGCTTTCCATGTCGGCTCGCTTTCACATGTTATCGTCATCTGGATTGTCAGGGCATTCCAAGGGGTGGCAAGGGGTGACGATGGTTCGGTTGACCCGAGCACAGCAGCAGGAACGCAACCGTGCCGCCGTGCTCGCCGCGGCGCGGGACGAGTTCGCCGAGCGCGGGTACGCCGATGCCAAGGTAGACCGGATCGCGGAACGTGCCGAACTGACGCGCGGCGCGGTCTACTCCAACTTCCCGAGCAAACGCGCGCTCTACCTGGCCGTCCTGCTCGACTCGCTCGACCCGCCCGAGGTGACCGGCCGCGGCTCGACCCTGGCCGACGGGCTGGGTACCTTCGCCCGCGGCTGGCTCGAACGCCTGCCGCTCACCGGCGACTCGCCGGCCGGCGGGCACCTGCGGTCGCGATCGATGTCCGGCGTGTTCGACGACGAGCCAGGACGCGCCGCGTTCGCGCAGGTCGCCCGGCTGGAGGCGATACTGCTCGGCCTCGCGCTCGAGTCCCGCCCACCGAACGTCGTGCGCCGGGTTCGGCTGGCCGAGCTGGTCCTCACGGTCCTGAGCGGCACCGGCCACCTCGCCGAGAAGGCCCCCGGTTTCGGTGACCCCTTCGACGTCATTCGCGCCTGCCAGCACCTGGCCGCCCTCGACCTCGGCGACGCCTGGGATCCGCCGCACCTTCCGTTCGTCCCGCCCGCCCAGGCGGTTCGGGAGGCGTGGACGCCGCCGGGCACGCTGCCGGACCTGCTCACTGGCGAACCGGCCGCCTTCGGCGGGGACGGGGTGATCGCGGTGCTCGGCACCGGCCGGCTGAGCGCGGCCGAGGAGGCGGTGCGGGCCGCGGAGCACGTCACGGTCGTCGTGGTCACGAACGACCACGCCGAGCTGGGCCGGCTCGTGCGGTTGCGGCTCGGGGACCTCGCGAACTGCCTGCTGCCGGTGTTCGGGCCGCCGCGGCCGCGGGTCGTGCTCGACGACGGCCGCGTCGCGTCGGCGGTCCAGGTCCGGGATGACGACGACACGGAGGCGGCCGTTCGGGTCGAGGCCGGTGAGATCGTCGCCAGGGCGGCCGGGCGCGGTGCGGCGCACGCGGTGGGTGGCTCGACCAGGGCACGCCGGTGAACGTCGTGCTGCATGCCTTGCGTTGCATGGGGTTCACCGGCACGAACCGGGTCGCCACGGCGACCGGGCTCTCGGCGTCCACCGTGGAGTCCGAGCTGATCGACCTCGCGGTGGCCGGGCTCGTCACCCACACGCCGGGCACCTTCGGCGGCTGGGGCCTCACGGAGACCGGCCGGGCCGCGGACGCCGAGAACGTTATGTCCGAAGTGGACGGTGTGCGGGACGCGGTCGCCGGCTGCTACGACGACTTCCTCGTGCTCAACCCCGAGCTGCTCGACATCTGCGCGGCGTGGCAGACGAGGCCGGGCGAGCAGGTGCTGACGGTGCTGACCGGCTTCCACACGCGCGCCGACGCCGTGCTCGCGAGGCTTTCCGTTGCCCTGCCACGGTTCGGCCGGTACCGGGAGCGGTTGACCACCGCGCTCGGCCGGGCCTCGGCCGGCCGGCCGGAGTACGTGACCGACGATGTCGAGTCCTACCACGCGGTGTGGTTCCAGCTGCACGAGGATCTCCTCGCCACGCTGGGCATTCCGCGATGATCTACCCGCTCGCACCGGAGGTCACCGCGACCGCGGACGTGCTCGGTGCGAAGGCCCACGGCCTGATCATGTTGCGGCGACTCGGTTTGCCCGTGCCGCCCGGGTTCGTCATCGGCACGCCCGCCTGCCGGGAGTTCCTGCGGGACGGCCGGCTCCCGGACCTGACGGCCGCGGTGCGTGCGCTCGCCTCGTCGCACGGGGACCGGACGGTGTCGGTCCGCTCGGGTGGGCGCGTCTCCATGCCGGGCATGATGAACACCGTCCTCGACGTGCCGCTCACCGTGTCACGGCTGGCGCCGGCCGTCGAGTCGGTGTTCTCGTCGTGGCACACGCCGCGGGCCAGGACCTACCGTGAGCTGCACGGCATCCCGCACGACCTGGGCACCGCGGTCACCGTGCAGACGATGGTGTTCGGCGAGCGGGGCGGGTCCGGGGTCGCGTTCAGCCGCGACCCCAACACCGGCGAGCACGTCCCGTTCGGCGAGGTCCTCTTCGGACACCGCGGCGACGACGTGGTGTCCGGGCGGACGGTGACCCGCCCGCTGCGTGACCTGGCCGACCGGGAGCCCGCGATGTGGGCGGAGCTGCTGGCCGCGATGGCGCGCATCGAGGAGCACTGCCGCGACGCGTGCTCGGTGGAGTTCACGTTCGAGTCGGGTCGGCTGTGGCTGCTGCAGGTTCGCGCCGGCGGGTTCGTCGGCGCGGCGGCGGCACGCGTCGCGGTCGAGCTGGCGGACGCGGGCCTGATCAGCCGAAGCGAGGCCGTCGGCCGGGTCCCCGCTTCCGTCGACACGGCACGGATCGACGCCTCCGGTGCGGATGTCCTCACGCGTGGGCTCGGCGCGTGCCCGGGCGTCGCGACAGGACGGGTGGCGACGACCGCGGACGCGGCGGTGCGCATGGACGGACCGGTGATCCTGTTCCGGCCGCACACCTCTCCCCTCGACATGCACGGCCTGGCCGCGGCGGCCGGCGTCGTCACGTCGACGGGCGGCCCGGCCAGCCACGCCGCGATCGTGGCCCGCGCCATGGGGAAGCCGGCGGTCGTGGCGGCGACGGCCCTCACGGTCGAGGAGTCGCGCATCCGAGCCGGGGACCGCACACTGCCGGCCGGCACCGTCGTCACCATCGACGGAACCAGTGGCGTCGTCGTGCTCGGCAGCCCGCGTGTCGTCACGGGCACGTCCGCCCCGTACTCAGGCGGTCGCTGAGCTCGTCACTTCGTTGTGGGCGGCTGGAGCCGATCGGTCAGTCGGGTCAGCACCTCGACGAAGGTGCGGCGTTCGGCTTCCGGCACCGCGGCCAGGAACTTCTCCTCCATGGCGCGGATGGCCGTGCGGCAGGCGTCGAGCACCACGCGGCCGTCGTCGGTCAGGGCGATCACCCGGTTGCGGCGGTCGGCCGGGTCGGGAGTGCGGGTGAGCAGACCGCGGGCCTCCAGGCGGTCGAGGATCGGGATCAGGCGGGTCTTGTCCCGCTGCACCGCGGCCGCCAACTCGGACTGGGTCGGCGCCGCCTCGTCCCGCAGTGCGCTCAACACGGCGTAGTCCCACATCTCGACGTCGTGCGCGCGCAGGATCGGCGTCTCTGCGTCGAACATCGCCCTGGTCAGGCGGGCGAACGACGCGCCAAGGTCGTGGCGCTGCCCCGTCATGCGACGACGATACCGGTTGACCAATCGTCTACCGTGGTAGATAGTCCACCTATGCAGAACATTCGAGACCTTCACCGGCGTTCGTTCGAGGCCGTCCGGCCCGTGGTCGCGCGAGTTCGGGCCATCGACCTGGATCGGCCCACGCCCTGCGCGGAGTGGGACCTGCGGGCGTTACTCGCACACATGACCGGGCAGGACCGCGGATTCGCCGCGGCGGCCCTGGCCGACGTGCCGGCCGAGGCGTTCGCGCCCCGCGACCCGGCCACCTGGGAGGCCGGCGCCGCCGTGGTGGTCGCCGCCTTCGCCGCCGCCGACCCGGACCAGCAGGTGCTGATGCCGGAGTTCGGCGGCATGCGGTTTCCGCTCGACACCGTGATCGGCTTCCACCTGATCGACACGTTGGTCCACGGGTGGGACGTCGCGGCGTCGATCGGCGCCGAGGTCGACTACGACGACGACCTGCTCGCCGCCGCCCGGCGAACAGCCGAGGCCGTGCCCGACGGGGACGCACGCACGGCACCCGGCGCGCCGTTCGGTCCCGTCCTGTCCACGGTGGACGGAACGGACGGGTGGGCGCGAACCCTGGCCCTGCTCGGCCGCGACGCGGACTGGGCGCCGCCTCCCCGGGACTCCTGAGCGCGGGGCCTCAGATGCTCGCGTCGTGGATGGCCGCCCCGTGTTCCATCGAGTACTCGACCATCGTGATCAGGGTGCTCTTCACCGACTCCCGGTCGCGGGCGTCGCAGGTGACGATCGGGACCGACTCCGCCACGGAAAGGGCGTCGCGGATCTCGTCGATGCCGTGGGTCTGCCGGCCGTCGAAGCAGTTCAGGCCGACGACGTAGGGCAGGCCGCGGTCCTCGAAGAAGTCGATCGGCGCGAACGAGTCCGCGAGCCGGCGCGTGTCGGCCAGCACGACCGCGCCGATGGCGCCGCGCACGAGGTCGTCCCACATGAACCAGAAGCGTTCCTGGCCGGGCGTGCCGAACAGGTACAGGACGAGGTCGCGGCCGAGCGACACGCGGCCGAAGTCCATGGCCACGGTGGTGGATCGCTTGCTGGGAATGGCGTCCAGGTCGTCGACCCCCACGCTGGCGTCGGTCATCACCGCCTCCGTGGTCAGGGGCACGATCTCGGAGACCGCGCCGACGAAGGTGGTCTTGCCGACGCCGAAGCCACCGCCGACGACGATCTTCACCGACGTCATCGCCTGGCCGGCGCTGTTCGGGTCAAAGCCGACGGAGTCCACTCAGAACCCTTTCCATCAACATGAGGTGTGCTTTGTCGTCGCCGACGGCGGCGGTCCTGTGCACGATGACCAAGCCCAGCTTGGACATGTCGCCCAGCAGCACCTTGGCCACGCCGAGCGGCACCGACAGCAGGGTGGCGACCTCGGCGACCGACCGCGGCTCGGCACACAGACCCGCGATGGAGCGGTGCTCGGTCTGTCTCAGTGCCTCGATGCGCTCGCCGTGCTCGCTCGTGGACACCATCGTCTCGATCTCGAAGTCCACGGTGGACTTCGTGCGCCCACCGGTCCACGCGTAGGGGCGGACGATCGACGCGTCGGAGAGATCCTCGTCCGCCGTACCCGCCGGGGTCACGCCCGCCGACGAGAACGGACCCGCCCACGACCAGTCCGCCCGCGGATCGGGCTCCTCGTCATGACGTGCGTCCTGTTCCTTGTGCCGCTTGTGCTTCCCGCCACCCAGCGCAAGCCCGTTGAGCACCTCGGCGAAACCGTCCTCGTCAGTCACGCCGACGTCCCAACCATGTTCCCGGCGGCGCCCTGGAGCTGCGCCCGGAGCTCCGGCGTCAGGATCTGCCCGACGCGGTCGACCAGCAGGGTCATCTCGTACGCGACCTGCCCGATGTCACACAGCGGCGAGGCGAGCACGGCCAGGGAGGACCCGTCGCTGATGGCCATCAGCAGCATGATGCCGCCGTCCATCTCCACGATCGTCTCCTTGACCCCGCCCGCCTCGAAGCAGCGGGCCGCCCCGTGCGTGAGGCTGATGAGACCGGACGCCACCGCGGACAGCTGGTCCGCGCGGTCGACCGGCAGCCGGGCCGACGCGGCGAGCAGCAGCCCGTCCGCGGACACGACGACGGCGTGTGCCACGCCGGGGACACGCTCGGTGAAGTCGTCGACCAACCAGCCGAACTGATGTGGCTGAGCCTGCGGCGAGGTCATTCGGTCTCCTGTTGACTCGTGCTGTGTGCTGAATGGGCTCCGCTCATCCGCGGGCCGCCTCCTTCGCTTCGCTCCTGTGCACCCCGTTCGGCGAGGCTTCTCCGGCCCCGCGACAGTCCCTTCTGGAAGCTCCCCAGCCGGCCACGCAGCTCCTCGGCGGAGCTGGGTCGCGCGGGGCCGGCGCCATTGCCGTGACCGGAGTGCGAGACGCTGCCCGGCACGAGGTTCTGCCGCGGGCTGCGCCGGGGCAGCCCACCCGCCGTGTGGTCCACCGGGTTCGCCGTGGACACCTGGTTCGCGGCGTGCCGGCCGATGTCCGCGGCGAACCGCCAGGCACCGCCGAGCAGGTCGAAGGTCAGCGAGGTGGACGAGGTGGCGGGTTGGGACGGGACCACCGGCGCGGCGCTGGGGGTGGGGGATTCGACGCCGGGCCGGTGGTCCCGTGCCCTGCGGACGCCCGACCGGTAGTCGCTCAACCGGTCCCGTACGACGTCCGCGTCGCGCCCGTGTCGAGGCTGCTGCCCGGTCGCAGCGCCCGGAGTGGCACTGCCGGGGACCAGGTTCCGCCTCGGACTTCGGCGCGGCAGCCCACCCGAGGTGTAGTCGGACGGCTCGGCTTTCGACGCGGCACGGGCGCCGTCGAGGCCGGTGTCGTCGGCGAAGCTCCAGGCGTCGCCGACGACGGTCTCCTCGTCCTGACTCGGGGGCTGAGGCTGGAGTTTCCTTTCCATCGGTGGGTTGACGGCCACGCGGGGCGGGGTGACCGGCCCCCACTGCCCGGGGTCACGCTGGGCCGGCACCCGGTCGCCGGGTGCCCGGCGCGGCAGCCGGGTGTCGTCGGCGGCCGGTCCGGTGGGCCGGTCCTGGCTCGGCAGCCGGACGTGCTCGCCGGTCGCCGAGGCAGGCCGTTCCTGGCGTGGCAGTCGGATGTGCTCGGCAGGGGGCGAGCTGGGTTGTTCCTGGTGTGGCAGCTGGATGTACTCGGTGGCCGGCGGGGTGGGCCGTTCCTGGCGCGGCAGTGACGCCTGGGGGAGCGTGCCCTTGATGACCTCGGCGGTGTGGCCGTTCGACCGGCCGTTGAGGTGCCCGCCGTTCGACCGCCCGCTCAGCGAGAACGGTGCGAGCGGGCTCGTCTCGGCCCCCGTCCTGCGTATCCGGACCGGCTCGGTCGGGTTCTCCCGCTGGATGATCATCTCGGCCGGCACGATCACGGTGGCCCGCACGCCCTTCGCGTCGTGACCGCCGTCGAGGCTCACCTCGATGCCGTGCCGCCCGGCGAGCCGGCCGACCACGAACAGGCCCATCCGCCGCGACGTCGACACGTCGACCAGACCGGCGTCGGCGAGCTTGTCGTTGGCCTCGTCCAGCTCGTCCCAGGTCATGCCGATGCCCTCGTCGAGCACCTCGACGCACAGCGCGCCGTCCTCGAGCAGGGCGCTCGCGATGGTCACCTGCGTGTCCGGCGCGGAGTACGCGGTGGCGTTGTCCAGCAGCTCCGCGACCAGGCGCACGAGGTCGCCCACCGCGTAGCCGACCGCCTCGACCGACGGCGGCGGCAGCAGCTCGACCCGCTTGTACTGCTCGATCTCCGACACCGACGCGCGGAGCAGGTCGGTGAGGGTCGTCGGCCGCTGCGAGCGCCGGCCGACCTCGCCGCCGGAGAGCACCATGAGGTTCTCGTTGTTGCGGCGCATGCGGGTCGCGAGGTGGTCCAGCTGGAACAGCGTCGCGAGCTGCTCGGGGTCCTCCTCGTCGCGCTCGAGCCGTTCGAGCAGCTGGAGCTGGCGCTGCACGAGACCCTGGCTGCGGCGGGACAGGTTGACGAACATGTCGGAGTACTTGGCACGCAGGCCGGCCTGCTCGGTGGCGAGCTTGAGCGCCTGTCGCTGCACGGCGTCGAACGCGCGGGCCACCTGGCCGACCTCGTCCATGGACGTCACGGCCACCGGCGGCAGGTCGATGTCCGCCAGGTCCTCACCGCTGTCGCGGATGCGGGCCACCGCGTCGGGCAGGGCGTTGCGGGCGACGTCGAGAGCGCCGCGCCGCAGCCGCGCGAGCGAGGTCAGCAGGTGGCGGCCGACGAAGAACATGACGGCCAGCGCGATCACCAGCGCGAGCAACAGGATCACCGCCGCGAGGCCGGCGGCGTCGCTCGCCTCGTCCTGGAGGGCGGCGGAGCGGTCACGCAGGTCCGTGGCGAACGCCCGGGAGACCTCGCCGATACGGCTGACCGTGAGCGCCGAGCCGTCGCGCCAGCCCTGTGCGGTGGCGGGGACCGGGGTGCCGGCGGGCCGGGAAGCGGCGGCGGCCACGACGTTGTTGCGGCTGGCGATGCCGGTGCCGCTCAGCGTGTCGTCGTAGAACTGCCCCCGGGCGGCGCCGGTGACGGAGTAGTAGTCGGACAGCCGGTCGGCCTGCCGGTTCATGGACTCGCCGAGCGCCTCGACCTCGGGACCGGTGAGGCCGCCGCCGCGCACGATGCCGACCGCGATCACCGCCTCCTGGTAGGAGACCTCCTCCCTGATCTCCTCGAGGTCGTGGAGCGCGGAGGCGGTCGACGCGAGCGTCGGGTCGATGGTCTCGGCCGACATGGTCCGGTCGAACCGCAGCAGAGCGTCGACGACCGCCGAGTAGCGGGTGACCGCGTTGGCGGCGTCGAAGCCGGGCTCCGCGGCCTGCTCGCGCACGTCGGTCAGCTCGTCCAGCCAGGTCAGCACGTCCGCGTAGCGCGCGGCGCCCGCCTCGTGGTCGAGCGTGACGCGACCGGTGGCACGGAGGAACTCCTCCTTCGCGTGGTCGGTGACGCGTTGGTCGGGGACGAGCCGCGCGGCGACCTCACCGGCGCCGAGCGCGAGCAGCACGCCGGCGTCGCCGCGTTCCTCCTGCAGGGCCGCGACCAGGTCGCGCAGCTTCTCGTTGACCGCCACCAGCCGGTCGACCCGCCGGTAGGCGTTCGCCTTGTCGACCTGGTCGGAGATCTGCATGATGCCCAGCACGCCCGCGAAGACGACCGGCACGAGCGTGACCGCGGCGAGCTTGACCGGGATGTTCCAGTCCCGCCAGTTCGCGAGCAAGCCGCACAACGCCGACCAAGGGGACCTGGGTTCCGAAGCCTTCAAGACAGCGCCTCATTCCAAGTAATGAGGAGACGACATTTCCGGTCGAGTGCCGCACGGGGTGCCGTCGCGACGAGAACTGAGAGTAGAGCGTACCGCAGCTAAAAGCTCTCTAAAGAGTTCCGAAGCGAGTGCGTTGACCTGCGAAGACCAGTCTTAAATCGTTTGATTTAGGCGACCCTCACCGCGCCGGCGCCGTATTTGATCTTGCCCGTTCTACTGTAAGTCTGAATTGTGCTTACTTGATAGCCCGAACGGGTACCATTCCACCAACACTCTCGGGTCATCGTCACCCAGTTGCCTCGAGAACCGGGCAACCACTACTTATCAGGCACTTTGCGCCGGTCAGACCATTCGGGACGAACACAAAGGGTCAAAATGTTCGTGCGTCATGCAACTCTCGCTACGCAAGGTCACGCGTAGGTTCACCGAGAGGTGTGAATGCCTTGAGGTCATTTCTCGGGTAGTGTCTACTTCGGCCTGGGGGACTGCTGCTGATTTCATCGCACCCCTGTATCTGAATTTCCGGACGCGAGCGTACAACGTATCAAGCGGCCGTCTTCAGCGGAGGAAACATATGCCCCGGGTGGTTCACACACCGATATCTGCCCGCACGCCGGGACGGGTGACCGTGGCCTTCGGCGGAATCACCGACGAGCCGCCCCCTCCCCCACCCGCGCCGGGTGAGCCGGACTTCGCCGCGATCTACGACAGCCCGGAGTTCACGGCGCTGCGCCGGCGTTTCCGGGCGTTCGTGTTCCCGATGGCCGCGCTGTTCCTGCTCTGGTACCTGACCTACGTGCTGCTCGCGGCCTACGCGCGCGGCTTCATGAGCCACCGCCTGTCCGGGCTCGTGACCGTCGGACTGGTGCTGGGCCTGCTCCAGTTCGTCTCGACCGCGGCCATCACCTTCGGCTACGTGCGCTACGCACGGCGGCGGCTCGATCCCGGAGTCGCCGCGATCCGCGCGGCCGTGGGGGCCGACGGGAGATGACCGTCGGCTCAGCGACCATCCTCGCGACCACCTCCACGGCGCCCGCCGGCGAGGTCGGCAGCCCGCTGCTCAACCTGTTCGTGTTCGGCGGTTTCGTCGCGGTCACGCTGCTCCTGGTGTACCGGGCGAGCACCCGCAACACGTCCACGGCCGACTACTTCGCGGCCAGCAGCTCGTTCACCGGCCGCAAGAACGGCGTCGCCATCACCGGCGACTATCTCTCCGCCGCGTCGTTCCTCGGCATCGCCGGCGCGATCGCCGTGCACGGCTACGACGGCTTTCTGTACTCGATCGGGTTCCTCGTCGCGTGGCTGATCGCGCTGCTGCTGGTCGCCGAGGGCGTACGCAACACCGGCCGGTTCACGATGGGCGACGTGCTGGCGTACCGGATGCGCCAGCGCCCCGTGCGTGCCGCCGCCGCCACGTCGACGCTCGTGATCTCGTTCTTCTACATGGTGGCGCAGATGGCCGGCGCCGGCGGGCTCGTCGCGCTGCTGCTCAACGTGCACGGCAAGGGCGGGCAGACGCTGGTGATCTGCGTCGTCGGTCTCGTGATGATCTTCTACGTGCTGGTCGGCGGCATGAAGGGCACCACGTGGGTGCAGATCATCAAGGCGGCGATCCTCGTGACGGCCGTCGTGCTGATGACCGTGTT
Source organism: Actinophytocola sp. (assembly GCF_035634895.1). Classification (GTDB taxonomy): domain Bacteria; phylum Actinomycetota; class Actinomycetes; order Mycobacteriales; family Pseudonocardiaceae; genus Actinophytocola. The sequence goes on from NZ_DASQCC010000210.1 coordinate 108,096, forward strand.
CCTGCTCGGCAAGTACGGGTTCAGCGTGTCGACGCTGCTCGACGAGGCCGCGGCGAACAACGCGAGCGGGCAGCGGGTGCTGGAGCCGGGCGCCCAGTACGGCAAGAACCCGCTGGACTTCATCTCGCTGTCACTGGCGCTGGTGTTCGGCGCGGCGGGGCTGCCGCACGTTCTGATGCGGTTCTACACCGTGCCCAACGCCCAGCAGGCGCGGCGTTCCGTGGTGTGGGCGATCGGCTGCATGGCCGTGTTCTACCTGGCCACGCTGGTGATCGGGTACGGCGCGTCGGCACTGGTCGGGTCGGACCGGATCCTGTCCTCGACCGGCAAGGAGAACTCGGCCGCGCCGCTGCTCGCCTTCGAGATCGGCGGCACGCTGCTGCTGGGCATCGTGTCGGCGGTCGCGTTCGCGACGATCCTCGCCGTGGTGGCGGGCCTGACGTTGACGGCCTCGGCGTCGTTCGCGCACGACGTGTACGCCAACATCTTCCGCAACGGCAGGGCGGAACCGGCGGCCGAGGTGCGGGTGGCGCGGCTGACGGCCGTGGTGGTCGGCGTGCTGGCGATGGTCGGCGGCATCCTGGCGAACGGCCAGAACGTGGCGTTCCTGGTGGCGCTGGCGTTCGCGTTCGCCGCGTCGGCCAACCTGTCCACGCTGCTGTACTCGTTGTTCTGGAAGCGGTTCAACACCACCGGGACGTTGTGGGGCATGTACGGCGGGCTGGGTTCGTGCCTGCTGCTGGTGTTCTTCTCACCGACCGTGTCCGGCGCGCCGACGTCGATCTTCCCCGAGGTCGACTTCCACCTGTTCCCGCTTGGCAACCCCGGCATCGTGTCCATTCCGGTCTCGTTCCTGGCCGCCTACCTGGGCACGGTGCTCAGCAGGGAGAAGGCCGACGAGGCGAAGCACAAGGAGATGGCCGTCCGCGCGCTGACGGGCATCGGCTCGGGACACTGACGGCCGAAAGGCCGGCGGGGAGGCCGCTGACCACCGACTGTGCACATGAACTGAACGTAAAAGCTCAAGTAAAGTTGAGGTCAAGTGGAGCACCGGGCCGTCGATCGGGTAGAAACGTGGTGTGCGTGACCCTCTAGTGGGCCTGGCCGATGTGCCGTGGCGGCAGTTGCATCATGCTCACGGCGTGGCGGCCGACGTGCCGGACCGGTTACGGATGCTGCGCTCGCCGAACGCGACGACCCGGGACGGCGCGCTGTCCTGGCTGTCGGGCGCCGTGTACCACCAGGGCTCGCGCTGGCCGGTGAGTGCCGCCGTGGTGCCGTTCCTGGTGGCGCTGGTGGACGATCCGGACACGCCGGAACGCGAGTCGCTGGTGAGCCTGCTGCGTGGGGTGGTCCTCGGTGACGCGGCGCTGCCGTTCACGCCCGACTTCGCCGCGGGTGACGAGCTGTCGCCGGACGACCTCGCCGAGGTGGCCCGGCTGCTGTTCGAGTCGGAGAACCCGCACGACGAGGCCCCCGCGGAGTACTTCGAGGCGGCGGCCGTGCGCTGGGCGGCGGACGCCTACCGGGCCGGGCAGGCCCACGTGACGTCCTACGCGGCCTGGCTGTCGGACCCGGCCGTCGCGGCGCAGGCGGCGGAGCTGCTGGCGTACTTCCCCGCGGACGAGGCGATCGTGGACGCGCTGCTCGCCTCGGTCGCGCCGGCGAGCGCCAACCTCACGCTCGGGTACCTGTCCGGCTTTCCCGCCGTGGACAAGCATCTGACGGCACTGCTGGACGCCGAGGCGCTGGACATCCGGATGACCGCGGCGGTCGCGCTCGCGTTCCGGCTGGGCCCCGACCTGCCGGGGCCGGCACTGGACCTGCTCGTGGACGAGAAGCCGCCGCCCGCGCCGGCAGGCTGGGACCGGTCCATGCGCGGGTTCGTCGTGCTGGCGCTGCGCCGCGTCGGCCTGTAGGGAAACCGGGCCTTAGGGGCTCGCACGGCCAGACGAAGTCCACACGGGCCGTTGTCCGGTGGCCGCGGGCTGGTCAGAGCTTCTGGCCCCGCTGGACCCGGCGGGTGACGGCGCGCTCGGCGAAGAAGGAACCGACCGGCACGACGCCCGACAGCATGACGAGGATCGTGCCCTTCACCGACCAGCGGGCCTTCAACGCGAGGTCGGCGATCGTCAACAGGTAGACGATGTACAGGAAGCCGTGGACCGGGCCGACGACGGCGCTGTACTGGGGCTGGTCGAAGGCCAGCTTCATGGTGAAGGACACGCACAGGGCGAGCAGGCCGACGCCGACGATGTAGGCCATCACGCGGAAACGTGCCAGCGCGCCCCTCACCCCCGTGTCGCCGACGGCCTGGGCGGGGTTCTCCTCGTCGGTGACTGGGGAGTCGGCGGTCATCGCGTCTCCTGCTGGTCGAGTGCGTTGAGCTGGGCGAGCATCCGGTTGTACGCGGCCAGCTCGGGATCGTCGTCGCCGACATCCTGTCGGACGGCCGGTCCGGCCGGAGCACGCGGGGGCGGCGGCTGTGACTCGGCTCGCGCCGGCCCGGGCTCGGGTTCGGGCTCACGTGGCTGCGTGCGGAGCTTGCGGAGCCGCCAGAACATGAAGGCGGGGAACAGCCCGAACAGCGGCCACTGCAGGACGTAGCCGAGGTTCTGCCAGGTCCCGCCGTTCTCGAAGCGCTGCCACTGCCACCAGGCCAACCCGACACACGCGACAAGGCACACCGCACAGAGCGCGATGATCCCCGCACGGCGAGCCAGCACTCCGCCCTTCACACCGACGACGCTAACACTGTGGCCGCGCTCACTCGCGACCCGCCAGGGCGCGCGACCTGACGCGATGACGTCCAGGACAATTGGCACCAATGTTCCTCCTTTTCCAGAAATGACCGAAAAAGGAAACATCACCCTGGATCGCAACGTGCCGAGAGCAATTTGCGAATTTAGGCGAAACCGACGCGCTCGGGTTGGACGATGAGGCGGATGGCGGGCCGCCGTTGGGCCGAATCGCCTATGTACTGGGCAAACGCCGCCGCCTAGAGTGGCCGGCAGTCGGATGATCTGACCGATTGCCTTGGCGATGACTGGGTGAGCCGCATGCTTGGCGCCGAACCATTGAATGCGCATTGACGAGGAGACAGAGCTCGTGGTGATGAGGAGGAGAACCAACGGAATGAATATCGAAACCGCGCTCAAAGAGGCCATGACCATCGACGGCGCCGCCGGCGTGGCGCTGGTGGACTACGAGAGCGGCATGTCGCTGGGCACCCTGGGTGGCGGCGACTGGCTCGACCTCGACGTCGCGGCGGCCGGGAACACCGAGGTCGTGCGCGCCAAGATGCGGGTGATGGCCGCGCTCGCGCTCGACGACTCCATCGAGGACATCCTCATCACCCTCGGCCGCCAGTACCACCTGATCCGGCTGATCGACGGCGGCCGCAGCGGCGGCTCGGCCCTGTTCCTGTACCTGGTCCTCGACCGCGAGCGCGCGAACCTGGCCCTGGCCCGGCACCACCTGAGGCGCATCGAAGGTGACCTGGCGGTATGAGTCTCGGCCAGCCCCACGACGCCGCCGACCCGGCACCGCTCCCCAAACGCCGGACACCCGCGGCATCGGGCGACGGCGTGTGGTCGACCGTGCACGCGGACCGCCACGGCTCGACCGGTGATCTGCTCGCGGTGTTCGAGACCGCACTGAACAGCGTGAGCGGCAAGGACGCCAACGTCTACGGCATGCTGCTCGCGAGCTCGGACGGGTTGGTGCTCGCCAGCGACATCCGAGACGTCGTGGTCGACACGGTCGCGGCCATGGCGGCGGCCGCGGCCAGCATCGCCACGCAGTTCACGAGCCAGGCCGACGTCGGCGAGTCCACGGCCTCGCTGTTCGAGGGTTCGTCCGGTTACGTCGGTGTCTTTCCGGTGGAGACCAGCGTGCTGCTGGTCGTGTTCGGCCGGAAGGACATGACCATGGGCCTGTTCAACGTGGCCGCGCGGAACGCGCTGACCCGCGTGCAGAAGGCGATCGATCGGCAGCGCACGCTGCGGGCCCGGAAGAGTTGACGGCCGCGCCCGGTCAGTGCGGGAGAACGGACACTGAACCGGCACAGCGAAGCAGAACCGGCACGGCACAGCCGAACCGGCACAGCACGGCACAGCACAGCACCGCCGAACCGACACAGCCGGCACGGCACAGCACGGCACGGCCGAACCGGCACAGCACGGCACAGCCGACACGGCACGGCCACAGCACAGCCGGCAACGCCAGCACAGCAGAACCGAAACGGCCGGCAGAACCGGTGTCAGTCCGCGGTCACCACCGACCGTGCCGCGGCGAGCAGGTCCGGCAGCCGGCCGGTCGCCGCGGCGAACGCGACGTGGTCGGCGTAGTCGCGGGACTCGACGATCAGGCCGTCCCGGACCCGCGTGACGAAGACATTCCTTGCCACCACAGGGTTCCCGGAGCCGACCCGGCCCGCGTACTCGAACTCCACGACGACCAGCTCCGGGTCGGCGCCATCGTGGAAGACGACGTGCCGCGGCCGCAGCCCCTCGCCGCCGCCGCGCGCGAAGTGTTGCCGCAGCTCGTCCTTCCCCGTCAGCGGCGGCGCCGTCGGGTGGAACGGATGCGTCACGACGGCGTCGTCCGCGTACAGGTCCGCGCGGGTGCCGGGGATCGTCGCCGAGATGCCGTCCAGCAGCCGCCACACCACGTCCCGCGGGCTGCCCAGAGGAGCCGCCACCAGCGGCTCATGGGTCCCACCAGAGGACTCGTACGACACGGCCAGGCCGGTGAAGTCACCCCGCGCCGCGGCCATGCGCAGGTGGTCGTGGTAGTCACTGGAGTGGGTGATCAGTCCGTCCCGGACACGCACGACCTGAACGTTCGCCGCGCTGAAGCCCGGTCCGCGGCTCCGGTACTCCGCGACGACGACCTCCGGGTCCGTGGTCTCGTGGACGACCACATCGGACACTCGCATCCGGAACGTGCCCAACCGGAGAAACCGCTCGCCGAGCGCCGTCCGGCCGTCGACGTGCGTACCACGCAACGGATGCGCCACGAACGCGTCCTCCGCATAGAGACCGGCCAGCTCACCCCACCGGCCGTCGTCGATCCGCCGAAAGAGTTCCTCGACGACCTGCGCGGGAGCCTCAGCCATGACGGCAAGAATATGGAGAGACTCTCCAGTTGTCCAGGTCAGTCTTCGGTTTTCAAACACCTGTTCGCATCATACCGTGGTCCTGGACAGGCGCCACCCGGGGTCTCAGACGCTGGCCGCGCGGGCATAGTCGTCGGCCAGGCCGAAGACCTTCTGGCCGTACGGCACGGAGTTGTTGTACGAGAAGACGGCCGCCCACCAGCCCTCCGGCGTCGCGAGGTCGCGGCCGCCGGCACACAGGTACCGCCCGGCCGCGAGTGCCGCGTCGTCGATCTGCTGCGGGTCGCCGACGCCGTCCAGGTTGGCGTCGGCACCCCACTTCCGCCACGTGGAGGGGATGAACTGCATGGGGCCGACGGCACGGTCGACCGCGGGGTCGCCGTCGTAGCGGCCGTGGTCGGTGTCCCCGATGGCCTTCACACCGGCCGAGCCGTCCAGGGGGACGCCGATGATCGGCTTGGACGGACGGCCGTCGTCGCGCAGCTGGGCCCCGCCGAAGCGGCCGTGGTTGGACTCGACGCGGCCGATGCCGGCGAGGGTCGCCCAGGACAGGTGACAGGCGGGCGCCGTCTCGCGCAGGACCAGTTCGGCGTTGCCGTACGCCATGAGTGCCCTGGCGGGGACGTCGATGCGGCCGGCCACCCGGTTCGCCCAGGTGTGGAGTGGGTCCTCCCCTACCGCGCCTGCCTGGGGCTGTGGTGGGACGACGGCGCCGGGCTCGACGTCAGCGGTCGGGACCGAGGCGGCCGGGACTTCGATGGGGCTCTGCTCGGGCCGTGAAGCCGCCCTGAGGAGCCAGATTCCGCTGCCCGCGACTGCCAGTACCAGGAGCACGAGTCCGGCGCGGATGAGTACGCCACGAATCTTGGGCTGCTGGCCGTCGGTCACACAAGGTCAACGACGGCCTCGCCACAACGTTACTGGTGAGTTAAGGAAGAACTAGGCGGACCGGCGCTCGTTCTGGCGCTGCAGCCGGTTCACGCACCACGCCGGCGCGCTGCCGCGGCGCAGGTGGTCGAGGACGGTGAGGGGACCGAGCCGGCGCTTGAGGTCCGACGGCGCCAGACCGGCGGCACGGTAGTCGAGTGCGCGCTGGTCGAGTGGGCTGATGCCGGCGTCCCACCACTCCTTGGCCTCGGCGAGACCGCCCACCATCTGCCACCAGCCCGCGGCCGCGGAGATCAGCTCGGCGGGGACACCGGGCAGCCGCTCGCGCATGGCGGCGAAGAAGCGTGGGTCGGTGGCCTCGACGGGGGCGAACGCGGCGTTGCCGCTCCGCGCCCGCTGGCCGGGGATCCCCTGTGGCTGAACCGGCACCTCGGCGAGCCACTCCGACGCGATCCGGTTGATCTCGTCCGACTCGGCGGCCTTCGAGTGGTCCTCGGTCCACTGCCGCACCAGATCATCCACGCCGGGATCGTCGAGCATCCTGCCTCCTTCGAGAACTGCGGACTGCCGCCGCGGAACTTCGATGCGGGAACCGTAAAGGCCGGCACCGACAGTTCGCCAGACCTGATCTCACGGAAAGGCCGCCAACAGGGCCTACAGAGCCAGAATCCACCCGTACGGTCCAATGTGGCGGCTGGATCGTCGAGTCGGTGTCACGTTCCGTGACCTGGGCTGCCGTGGACGCAGCAAGGCGCCGCCGACCGCCTGGCCGGACGGCGCCTCACGGGGTGGCGGGGCTAGGCGAAGATGTTCTGCACGAAGACGATGATCGCCTCTGCACCGTCGCGCAGCCAACCGAGCAAGTCCTGCACGAGTTGAGCCGCCGGTCCCGGTTTCGTGATCACGTAGAACAGGACCAGGGCCACGACTACGAGCATCACGACCTTTTTCGCCTTCATCGCTGTCTCCGTTCACGCGGATGGCTGCCGCCAGCTTACGGTGCGTACGCCACCAGTCGCAGTACCACTACCATCCCGACGAGTCGTTCGCCAGAGCAAGTGAGGAGACAGGCCCATGATCGACACGGTCCGTGTCGAGAAGACCGGGCCGGTGACCACGGTCCTGATCAACCGGCCCGAGGCACGCAACGCGGTGGACGGCGCGACGGCCGCCGCGCTCGCGGACGCCTTCCGCGCCTTCGAGGACGACGACACGGCCTCGGTCGCCGTCCTGGGTGGTGTGGGCCCGGCGTTCTGCGCGGGAGCCGACCTGAAGTCGGTGGGTACCGATCGAGGGAATCGGCTCGTCCCCGTGGCCGATGGTGACGGGCCGATGGGGCCCACCCGGCTGATGCTGTCCAAACCGGTCGTCGCCGCGGTCCAGGGGCACGCGGTCGCCGGTGGCCTTGAGCTGGCGCTTTGGTGCGATCTGCGGGTGGCCGACACGACGGCCGTGTTCGGGGTGTTCTGCCGGCGGTGGGGCGTGCCGCTCATCGACGGCGGGACCGTGCGGCTGCCGCGGCTGATCGGGCAGAGCCGGGCACTGGACATGATCCTCACCGGTCGTCCGGTGGCCGCCGAGGAGGCGCTCGCCATGGGGCTGGCGAACCGGGTCGTGCCGGCTGGCACCGCGCTGGCCGCCGCGCGGGAGCTCGCCGGGCAGCTGGCGGCTTTCCCGCAGACGTGCCTGCGCACCGACCGCGCGTCGGTGTACGACCAGTGGGAGTCGCCCGCGCCGCTCGAGACGGAGTTCGCGCACGGCGGAAAGGCTCTACCGGAGTCCCAGCGGGGCGCGAGCCGTTTCGCGGACGGCGCCGGGCGGCACGGCTCGTTCGAGTCCCGGGTCGACTGACCACTGGCTACCGGCTACTGGCTACCGCCTACTGGCGGGGTGCCATCGCCAGGCGGACGGCCTCGCTCGGGACCACGCGCAGCGCCACGGCCCGGTCGGCGCACACGGACTGCGCGTGCCGCACCGCCGCCGACACGGCCTGGTCGCAGGCCGACACCGTGCTCAGGTCCAGCGTGAGCACGTCGAGCTCCCCCGCGTTCACCAGCTCGAAGAAGTCGGTCACCGAGCGGTTCAGCTCGGGCAGCGTGGTGGCGTCCAGGGTGCCGGTGACGCTGATCCCCGACGTGCCGTCGACGAAGATCGTCACCGGCGATGTTTTCTCAGGCCCTGTCATGACGCAGAGACTATGTGGACACCTGTCGGTAACACGTCAGGGCGTCACCCTTGTTCACGTGACGACACCGTCCGAACGCAGACGGTCGATGTCCGACGGCGCATAGCCCAGCTCGGTGAGCACCTCACCGGTGGACGACCGCGGCTCGACCGGCGCGGTCGGCGTGTCGGGGACGGTCCGGGAGAACCGGGGCGCCGGCGCCGGCTGGTTGTCCCCGTCCAGCGTCACGAACGAGCCGCGCGCCGCGTTGTGCGGGTGCGCAGGCGCCTCGGCCGGGGTCAGCACCGGGGTGAGGCACGCGTCCGTCCCTTCCGCCCGTTTCGCCCACTCGTCGCGCGTCCTCGTGCGGATCACCGCGTCCAGCACCGAGCGGACCGCGGGCCACTGCTCCGGGTCCAGCCGGCCGGCGACCGTCGCCGGGTCGATCTCGAGGACCCCCATGAGCGCACCCCAGAAGCGTTCCTCGATCGCCCCGACGGCCACGTACTTGCCGTCCGACGTCTCGTAGGTGTCGTAGAACGGCGCCCCGCCGTCGAGCATGTTCCGGCCGCGCCCGCGCGACCACATGCCGAGGTTGAGCAGCCCGTGCATGCCGGCGGTGAGCAGGGCCGAGCCCTCGACCATCGACGCGTCCACCACCTGCCCCCGGCCGGACACCGACCGCTCGACCAGCGCGGCGAGCACGCCCATCGCCAGCAGCATCCCGCCGCCGCCGAAGTCGCCGAGCAGGTTCAGCGGCGGCACGGGCCGCTCCCCTGCCCGCCCGATCGGCTCCAGCGCGCCGGACAGGCCGATGTAGTTGATGTCGTGCCCGGCGGTCGGCGCCATCGGCCCGTCCTGGCCCCAACCGGTGATCCGGCCGTACACCAGGCGGGGGTTCCGGTCCAGGCAGTCCGACGGGCCGAGGCCGAGCCGTTCGGTCACGCCCGGCCGGTAGCCCTCGATCAGCCCGTCCGCCTCGTCGACCAGGCGCAGCACGATGTCCCGGCCGGCCGGCGACTTGGTGTCGACGCCGATCCACCGCCTGCTCCGCGACAGCGGGTCACGCGGGAACACCGGCACGTCGAAACCCGCCCTGACGCGGTCGACGCGCACCACCTCGGCGCCGTAGTCGGCGAGGACGGTGGCGGCGAACGGCGCGGGCGCCAGCCCGACCAGCTCGACGACCTTCAGCCCAGCGAGCGGTCCCAAGAGACTTCTCCTTCGCAGCGGAGCCGGCGACCCTGTTACAGGGTGCGCGAGATGATTTCCTTCATGATCTCGTTGGTGCCGCCGTAGATGCGCTGCACGCGCGCGGACGTCCAGGCCCGCGCGATGGGGTACTCGTTCATGTAGCCGTAGCCGCCGAACAGCTGCAGGCACTCGTCGGCGACCCTGGACAGCCGGTCGGTGGTCCACCACTTGACCATCGCCGCGCCGGTGACGTCCAGGTCGGCCTTGAGGTGCCGCTCGACGCACTGGTCCAGGAACGCCTTGGCGACGGCCAGCTCCGTGACGCACTCCGCGAGCTTGAAGCGGGTGTTCTGGAAGTTGAAGATCTCCCGGCCGAACGCCGTGCGCTCCTTGGTGTACCGGACGGTCTGCTCGATCGCGACCTCCATGGCCGCGACCGCGGCGACCGCGATGATCAGCCGCTCCTGCGGCAGCTGCCGCATGAGCTGGACGAAGCCCTGGCCCTCGACGCCGCCGAGCAGGTTCTCCACCGGCACCCGGACGTCGTCGAAGAACAGCTCGGAGGTGTCCTGGCCGTGCATGCCGATCTTGTCGAGCACGCGGCCCCGCCGGAACCCGGTCACCTTCTCGGTCTCCACGACGACCAGGGACACGCCCTTCGCGGCCTCACCGGGGTCGGTCTTCGCGACCACCACAATCAGCTCGGCCTGCGCGCCGTTGGTGATGAACGTCTTCGCGCCGTTGAGCACGTAGTGGTCGCCGTCGCGGATGGCCTTGGTCTTGACGTTCTGCAGGTCCGAGCCGGTGCCGGGCTCGGTCATGGCGATGGCGCCGACCAGCTCGCCCGACGCGAGCGCGGGTAGCCACCGGCGCTTCTGCTCCTCGGTGCCGCACGAGTTGACGTAGTGCGCGACGATGCCCGAGTGCACTGAGTTGCCCCACGCGTCGTCACCCGCCCTGGCCTGCTCCTCCAGCAGGACCGCCTCGTGCGCGAACGTGCCGCCACCGCCGCCGTACTCCTCCGGGATGGACAGGCACAGCAGGCCGACCTCGCCCGCCTTACGCCACAGCTCGCGGTCCACCTGCTTGGCCGCCGACCAGCGCTCGTTGTTGGGCGCCAGCTCCTTCTGGCAGAAGGAGTGCGCCAGCTCACGGAAGGAGTCGAGGTCGGCGTCAAGCCACGAGGAACGCTGGGTCAGCGGCATGAAGGCTCCAAAAACAATCCGTACGGCATGTAAAGTCTGCCCTGAATGTACCTGCGTGTTGTCCGGCACGTAAAGCAATGGAGGGCGGATGACAGGCCCCGCGACGAGAAAGCACCGCACGCAGGCGGAGCGCAGCGAGCGCACGCGTGAGCTGCTGCTCGACGCCACCATCGAGTGCCTGGTGGAGCTGGGGTACGCACGCACGACGGTGCAGGAGATCTGCCAGCGCGCCGGGTTGTCGCGCGGCGCGCAGCAGCACCACTTCACGACCAAGGCCGAGTTGATGACGACCGCGCTGGAGCACCTGTTCAGGCGCCTGTCCGACGAGATCCGCACGGCGGCGACCGAGCTGCCGCCCGGGCCGCGACGCGTCGAGTCGGGCATCGACCTGCTGTGGCGCGCGTACTCCGGGACGCTGTCGACCGCGGCCGTCGAGCTGTGGGTGGCTGCCCGCACGGACCCCGAGCTGCGGCGGACGCTGCTGCCGGTGGACCGCGCGCTCGGGCACTCGACGCTGGAGCTGTACCGGTCGCTCATGGGCGCCGAGGTGGACGACGACCGGCTCAAGACGCTGGTGCTGCTGACCGTGAACCTGGTCCGCGGCCTGGCCCTGGACGCCATGATCGGCGGCGACGAGGGCCGGCGGGCGCTGTTGCTGTCCGAGTGGAAGAGCCTGGTGGTCGCGCAGTTCGAGTTGGTAGGCGATGAGCGGCCCGGCCCTCGCGCGGGCCGCTCATCGCACTAACAGAGATAGAGGGCCGCGTACGCGAAACGTGACGTTTGCTGAAGCAACCAACTGACGCTCAGTCCGCGTGTTGACACATGAGGTGGCCGGTCAACTGGGCCTTTCGCGCACTGGCAAGATGCCCGTGTGACTCACCCCGCACCCGGTTACCAGCCCTATCAGCCGCTGCCGCCCCTGATGGGCGCCGCGCCGCCACCCAAGCCGCCCGGGGGCGGTCTGACCAGCCTGATCGCCGGCATCGTGGCACTGGTGACCGCCGGTCTCGCCATCGGCGGGTCCTTCGCGCCGATCTCCAAGTTCCACGACAGCTTCGCGGCCGGCGACTTCTCGGGCACCGAGGTGAGCAGCGACCTCAGCTGGTGGGACGTCAGCGGGGTCGCACGCGTGGCACCGTTCGACGAGGGCGGCAAGCTGTTCGGGCTGGCACTCGTGCTGGTCGCGGCGCTGCTGGTGCTCGGCGCCGCGTTCGCGTTCGTGGCGTCGCGGACTCGCTCGGCCGGCTCGACGACGGCCGGCCGGTCGCTGATCACCGCGGGCGTGGGTGTGCTGGCGGGCGTGGTGCTGTTGCAGTCGCTGCTGGTATTGGAGGAGGCGGCGACGTACAACGACCGGGAGCTGGAGCCCGGTGAGTCGCTGGAGTTCTCGCCCGGGCTGGGGTTGGTGCTGCCGCTGTGCGCGTTGGCACTCGGGGTCGCCGCGGTGGTGCTGGCGCATGTGGGGCAGCGGCAGCGGGAGACGCGGGTGGAGCCGAACACGCCGAGGATGGGCTTCCCGGCGCCGTACGGGTACCGGCAGGCGCCGGGTGCTCCTGGCATGCCTGGCGTTCCGGTGGCGCACGGCACGCAGTCGGTGCCGAGCATGCCGGCGGTGGGTGCGGTCGGTGGGGCAGGTGCGACCGGCGCGGTTGGTGCGGCAGGCGCGGTTGGTGCGGCAGGTGCGGCCGCGGCCGGCGAGCGCGCGGCGGATGCGGACGAGTGGGCGGACGCGGCGGACGACTCGGAGACCACGCAGGTGGTCGCGGGGTCGACCGCCAGCGGCGAGGAGCCGCCCGCTTCGGGACCGGCGGCGCAGGACCAGCCGGCGTCCACGGTGTCGCCGGAGCCGGTCACCACCGCGGCGCCGGCCGCGGCCGAGCCGCTGACGCCGGTCATCGGGTCGGAAGCACCGGCGACGCCGGCCGCCACGCCAGCCGAGCCGGCAGCACTGACGGAGCCCGCCACGTCGGCGGCGCCCACGTCTACGGTGGCGCCCGCGACGCCGGCAGGGCCGGCATCTCCTTCGCCGGCATCTCCGGAGCCGGGTTCCGCATCACCCGAGTCGAACTCTGCGTCTCCGGAGCCGAGTTCCGCCGCTTCGCAGCCGGGTTCCGCGTCTCCGGAGCAGAGTTCCGCATCTTCGGAGCCGAGTTCCGCCGGTTCGGTGCCGGCCGGTTCGGTGCCTGCCGGTTCGGTGCCGGCCGGTTCGGAGCCTGCCGGTTCGGAGCCTGCCGGTTCGGAGTCCGGCGGGCACGAGGCGCCCGAGTCCGCCAAGCCCGTCCCGCTCAGCGAGCTGCCTGCCGCTCCGCCGGCCCCGGAGCTCGCCGACGAGACCAAAGAGGACGGCAAGTAGTCCACCGGCCGCTGTCGTGGGGCGACAACTCGCGACACCGGCCGGGCGGACGGTCGGACGGGCGCTGACCAGCGGTCCGTCGGTGAAGCACCATGGGGCAGCGGTGTCGAAATACCCTGTCCCACGAGCCGGGATTGCGGGATGATCCAACGGTGTTCGGCCCGGCGGGCGCGCGGCGTGTACCCGCCTCGCTCCTACTGCTCACCCTCGCTCTCTTCGGGGTTGCCGGCTGGTGCATCTGGTCGAGGGTCGCCTCGCCCACGGATGGCGCCACCGTCAGCCCCGCGGACAGTGCCGTCTCCATCGGCCACATCAACGTCTCGGCCACGGAGCCGGGCAGCGTGTTGCGGCTCGGCGACGAGGTGCTCGCCATCGACGGGCAGGACCTGGCCGAGCGGGTGCGGACCCTGCCGGGTGGACCGAAGACCTCCGCCGGCGAGACGCTGACCTACACGGTCCGCCGCGACGGGGAACGGCTCGACCTGCGCGTCACCCTCCACCACTTCCCGCTCATCGCGGCGGTCGCCGGCTGGTGGCCGATGCTGCTGGTCGGCGCGTTGCTCGTCGCCGCGAGCATCACCGTCTTCTGGGCCCGGCCGCGGGATCCGGCGGCGCACGCCGCGCTGCTGACGTCGGCCATCGGCGTCGTCACGATCGTCGGGGCGGGGTTCTTCCCGCTGACGGCCGTGGACCTGGTCGCCGGGAACCAGTTCTGGCGGCACTACATCGGGCAGGTGGCGTTCGCGCTGCTGTGGGGGCCGGTTCTGCACTTCGCCATCGCGTTCCCCTCGATCACCCTCTCGCGCCGGCAACGCTGGCAGATCGCCGCCGGCTATGTCGGGCCGCTCGCGCTGTACGGGCTGATGTGGCTCGCCACGTTGCTGGCCCTGTCGACGCCGCTGGAACGGATCTACCTCCTCATCGTCCCCGTGCTGCCCGCGCTGTTCGTGTACCCGCCGCTCATCGCCACCGTGCTGGTTCGCAAGTACATCCGCCAGCGGGGCGGGCCGACCGGCCGGCCGATCCTGTGGCAGCTGATGGCGCTCATCTTCAGCACCGGCACGTACTTCGCGATCTGGGTCGTGCCGGTGCTCGCGACCGGCCGGCCGCTCGTGCCGTACGAGATGCAGGCGCTGCCGTTCATGGCCGTGCCGATCGCGATGTCCGCGGCCGTGTTGCGGCACCGGGCGCTGAACATCGAGGTCGCGGTCAGCCGGACCGTCGTCTACGGAGCGCTCACGATCGGCGCGGTCGGCCTCTACTTCGCGGTGGTGGGCACGTGGTCGGCGGCGTTCGGTCCGATCACCAGCGTGTGGGGGCAGGCGGTCATCGCCGCGGCCATCGCGGTGCTGTCGCAGCCGGTTCGCGCGCGGCTCCAGGTGCTGATCAACCGGCGGCTGTACGGCGACCGCGACGACCCGTACCGGGTGGTGTCCGCGCTGGCGTCCCGGCTGGAGGACACGCCGGTCGTGGCTTCGATGCTGCCGGAGATCGTCGAGACCGTCGCGGCGGCGCTGCGGTTGCCGCACATGGCGATCGAGATCCAGGCACGTGGGCGCAGCGAGACCGCGGCCAGTGTCGGCACGCCGACCGGTGAGCTGTACCGGATGCCGCTGACCTACCACGGCGAGCGGGTCGGGAACCTGGTCGTGGGGCGGCGTTCCGCACAGCGCGAGCTGACCCGGCCGGACCGGATCGCGCTGGCCGAGGTCGCCAGGCACGCCGGTGCGGCCGTGTACACCGCGCGCCTGACCCGCGACCTGCGCCGCAGCCGTGACCGCCTGGTACAGGCGCGGGAGATGGAACGGCGGCGGATCCTGCACGAGCTGCACGACGGCGTGGGACCGACGCTCGCGGCGGTCGCGCTGGGTTTGGACGTCAGCCGAAGGACGGTCGGCGACACCACACCAACGGGTGAACTTCTCGGGCGGCTGCGTGACGAGCTGCAGGCGGCGATCATCGAGATCCGCCGGCTGGCGCATGGGCTGCGGCCGCCGGTGTTGGACAGAATCGGCCTCATACCGGCGATTCGCGAGTACGCGGGCGCGCTCGCGAGCCGCACAGTCGGGGGCGACACACAGGAAGGTGGCGTCACGATCGTGTTAGAGGTGCCGTCCACCATGCCGAAGCTGCCGCCGCCGGTGGACGTGGCGGCGTACCGGATCATCTGCGAGGCGCTGACCAACGTCACCCGGCACGCCGAGGCCAGGTCGTGCGCGGTGCGGCTGTGGATCGACGACGATCTGCACATCGAGGTGGTGGACGACGGAATCGGCCTGCCGGCGGTGACGAACGGCGGCGTCGGGCTGTCGTCCATGCGCGAACGCGCGACGGAGCTTGGCGGCGAGTGCCTTGTCGAAGCCGATCATGACGGTGGGACGCGGGTGTTCGCTACGCTTCCGTTGCCGAAGGAGGGGAGTTGATGGAGCCGCGGCTGCGTGTCCTGGTGGTGGACGACCATCCCCTGTTCCGGTTCGGGCTGTCGACCGTGCTGGCCAACGAGCCGTCGCTGGACGTGGTCGGCGAGGCGGCGAACGGACAGGCGGCGGTGTCGGCCGCGCGCACGTTCGAGCCGGACGTGGTGGTGATGGACCTGCACCTGCCGGACATCGACGGCATCGAGGCGACCCGCCAGATCGTCGGCGAACGGCCGGACATCGGCATCATGGTCCTGACGATGTTCAACGACACGGAGTCGGTGTTCGCGGCGATGCGGGCGGGCGCGCGCGGGTACCTGCTGAAGGGGGCGGGCCAGGAGGAGATCGTCCGCGCGGTGCACGCCGTCGGCCGCGG
>NZ_DASQCC010000211.1:0-56962 GCF_035634895.1 Actinophytocola sp.
GGTGGCCGGCGTGGTGGTGGCCGGCGTGGTGGTGGCCGGCGTGGTGGTGGCCGGCGTGGTGGTGGCCGGCGCGGCCGAGGCGGGACCGGCGGGCGCCGGCACGGGATCCGGGCCGAGGTGCAGACCGCCACCGAGTTGGCGTGCGACCGTCGTGCCCCCGGCGGGAGCCGGGACCGGACCCGTCGGGCCGAGGTCGGCGAGCGACCGGTTGCCCAGTGCCCGGTACAGGCCCCGCACGGGGTCCGGTGCGGGGCCGCGCACGGGTTCGAGATCGGGTGCCACCGCCCCCTCCCGCTCAGCGGCATGTGTAACACCGAAAAACGCCATGTCCTGCCTTCCCGCCAGTGACCCCCCGGGGGGGTATCGAGACACGCCGGCGCCATATAAGGGCTCGTTACGCAGGTGTGACCATGCCCGCCTTTCGTCCACAATGGACCGTATGGCGTGGTTCAGGCCTGCCGCGACGGGAGTCGGCAAGCTCGCCCGGCCGGGACCGGTCAGGCCATCAGCTGGGCAGGAATCCTGCGAATGGGGCTAGCTTTGCGCTCTCCGGTGGAGTGGCATGGCTGGCATGCCTCGAATGCGTCTGCCGGTCGCCGTCGTCGCTCTCGTCGTGCTCGCCGTGCTGCCCGAGGCGGCCACCGCGGAGGATGACCACGCCGGTGGACCGCTCGGGTTCGACCTCAACGCGGCCACCATTCCCGACCTGCAACAGCGGATGGCTCACGGGCGCCTCACCTCCGTCGAGCTGACCACCGCCTACCTGCACCGGGCCGAGTCGGTCGAGCCGAAGGTGCACTCGATCGTCGCCGTCAACGGGCACGCGCTCGCCGAGGCCGCGGCCAGCGACGCACGCCGGCGCGCGGGACACCTGCGTGGACCGCTCGACGGCATTCCGGTGCTGCTCAAGGACAACATCGACACCCGCGACCTGCCCACCACCGCGGGTTCGCGGGTGTTCCACGGCAGCCGCCCCCAGGCCGACGCTCACCTCGTCGCCCGGCTTCGCCGGGCCGGGGCCGTGGTCCTCGGCAAGACCAACCTCTCCGAGTGGGCCAACTTCCGCTCCACCCACTCCACCTCCGGCTGGTCGGGTGTCGGTGGTCAGACCAACAACCCCTACGTACTGGACCGCAACCCCTGCGGCTCCTCCTCCGGCTCCGGGGCCGCCATCGCCGCCTCGCTCGCCCAGGTCGCAGTCGGCACCGAGACCGACGGCTCCATCGTCTGCCCGGCCGGCGCCAACGACATCGTCGGGCACAAGCCGACGCTCGGGCTCGTCAGCCGGACCGGTGTCGTCCCGATCTCGGCCGAGCAGGACACCGCGGGGCCCATGACCCGCCACGTGGTCGACGCGGCCATCACCCTGTCTGTGCTGCAGGGACGCGACCCCGCCGATCCGGCGACCCGGAATATTCCCGCCGGCCAACCCACGGACTACGCAGCCCTGCTGCGGCCGGGTGCCTTGCGCGGCAAGCGGATCGGTGTCTGGCGGCTGTCCGGCGTCGACGCCGGCGTCGACCGGGTGGTCGGCGAGTCGGTCGCCGTGCTGACGGCCCGGGGCGCCACCGTCGTCGACGTCGACCTGCCCTACCAGGACGTGGTCAACGACAACGAGCTGCCCGCGCTGCTCACCGAGTTCCGCCGCGACCTCGGCGGGTACCTCGCCGCCCGGCCCGGCGCCCCGGACACGCTCGCGGACGTGATCGCCTTCAACGAACGGGATCCCGTCGAGCTGTCCAGGTTCGGGCAGGAGCTGTTCGAGCAGGCCGAGGCCGCGCCCGCGCCGACCGACCCCGTCTACCTGGAGCGACGCCGGACCGCCACCGACGCCGCGCGCCGGTCCATCGACGAGACGATGGACCGGCACGACCTCGACGCGATCATGGCGCCGACCAACGGCCCGGCCTGGCGAACCGACTACGCCACCGGCGACGCGTTCGAACTCGGCTCGTCGACACCGGCCGCCGTCGCGGGATATCCCAACGTCTCGGTGCCCGCGGGATACGCCGGCCCGCTACCGATCGGCATCTCGTTCTTCGCCGAACGTTGGGCCGACGCCAAGGTTCTCGCCCTGGCGGCGGCCTTCGAGCGAGCCCATCCGGCCTACCAGCCGCCCGCGTTCATCCCCAGCATCGGCTGAGACCGGCCCGTCAGCACGCACCGCTCGCACGGCATGCCGGCGAACCGCGGCAACCACTGAAGATCACCGGCGACCAGTGCGACACCGCAGCGCGCCCGCACCACGGCGTCGTGCAGCAGGTCTGTCACCAGCGCGAACACGTGCACGACCCGACGGGTCTCGGACGCCATCCCTGGCTTGAGCCGACCGAGGACTATTACCTCCTCGGAATAATCATTCGGTGGCGCGGCGGCTCTGCTCGGGCAGGTCCTCGGCTTCGCGATCAGTTCCCCGTAACCGGCAGGCCCGACATCGACTGTCAGGTGCCCTGCGACGTCTACCACCTCGCGTCACCTCCCCGACTCTTGATTCGAGATTAATCTTGGTGCACGATTAATCCTGCGTCAAGGGGAGAGTTGATCATTGGGGAGTGCGACATGACCATGCACGATGCCTTGCCCGACAACACCTGGAAGACGGCGACCTACTGCGGACCCAACGGCGGCAACTGCGTCGAGGTGAACCTCGGCGGTGCGCCAGGAGTGGTCGGGATCCGCGACACCAAACCGGAAGCGAGCCCGGTCCTGGTCTTCGGCGACGCGAGCTGGGGCGCGTTTCTCGCCGTGACCAGGACCGGCACCGGTCCGACCGCCCGAGGTCTCTAGGTCGGCGATTATTCTGTGGGAGACGCCGGCACGACCGCCTGAACTACTGTGGTGGCGAGGGTGGACTAAGGTGATCCACTCGTTGGCCCCATGAGCGGAGAGCGGGAGACGCCGGTGTCGAGCACGGTGACGTCGCGGCGCAGACAGCTCGGCAACGAGATTCGTCGTGCGCGGCTGGCGGCCGGCATGACCCAGCAGGAAGTCGCCGAGCTTCTCGGCTGCGGGCAAGGGAAGATCAACAAGATCGAGGCGGGGGCCGTCTCGGTCAAGCAGGCCGACCTCAAGCAGATGCTGGATGCCTTCGGGGCCAGCAAGACCGAGGTCGACATGATGACCGAGCTCGCACGCTCCAGCGTGCAGCGCGGCCAGTGGGCCGGGTACCGGTCCGCTGTGCCGCACTGGTTCCGCACGTTCACCGACCTCGAACCCGCCGCCTCGGAGATCCTCAGCTGGCACGGCGAACGCATTCCCGGACCGTTGCAGTCCGAGCACTACATGCTCAAGCAGTTCAGCGAGGCCCGCGCGACCGACGTCACCGCGCTGGTCCGCAACCGGTTGGAGCGCAGGCAGGTCTTCGACCTCAAGCGGCCGCCGTTCTACCGGTTCATCCTCGGTGAGGCCGCGTTCCGCCGGATGCCCGGCGGCCCGAACGCCTCGGTCGCGCTCGACCAGGCCCAGCACCTGCTCGACCTGGAACAGCGCTACCAGCGGACGTTCGTGCACATCCTTCCGTTCGACACGAAACTCTCCTTCGTCCCGAACGACTTCACGATCATGCGGTTCTCCGACGCCACCAAGGACTTCGTCTTCATCGAGCACGCCGCCGGCGGCACCTACATCGACGACGAGGGTGACTTCGAGCTGTTCGTCGACGCGTGGGACCGGCTGCGCGGCGCGGCACTGGAACGCGGCGAGACCGCGGAGTTCCTGGAGAAGATGAGCCAGGAGCTCCGCACCCGGATCCGGGTGTGACAAGCAGGAGGGAAGGACCAGAAGTGACCGACGCCGAGCAGGACGACCCTTTCCCGCCCCAGGGAGTCGACCTCGAGCGCCCCAGCGTGGCCCGCGTGTACGACTGGTACCTGGGCGGCACCGCGAACTGGGCGATCGACCGCGAGTTCGGTGAGCGCGCCGTGTCCATGTTTCCGCTGCTGCGCCAGATCGCGGTCGCCAACCGGCTGTTCCTGCACAAGATGGTGCGACACCTCGTTGGCAAGGGGGTCAGGCAGTTCGTCGACATCGGCGCCGGCGTGCCGACCATGGGCAACACCCACCAGGTCGCCGACGAGGTGGCGCCGGAGTCGAAGGTCGTCTACATCGACAACGAGCCGGTCGCGGTCGCCCACTCCCAGGTGCTGCTGGAGGAGAACGGCGACCCCAACCGGCACGCGGTGATCAACGCCGACCTGCGCAACCCGGACCGCCTGTGGCAGCGGGTCATC
The DNA here is from genome assembly GCF_035634895.1 of Actinophytocola sp. Taxonomy (GTDB): domain Bacteria; phylum Actinomycetota; class Actinomycetes; order Mycobacteriales; family Pseudonocardiaceae; genus Actinophytocola. The sequence goes on from NZ_DASQCC010000211.1 coordinate 4,230, forward strand.
GAGACCGGTGTGATCGACATGGACCAGCCGATCGCGCTCATGTTCATCGCCGTGCTGCACGTACTGCAGTTCGACACAGACGGCGTGGACGTCACCCAGCGCGCGTTGGCACGGTACCGGGAGCTGCTGCCCGCCGGCTCGTACCTGGCCATCTCCCACGGCACCGCGGACGGCGTGCCCGACGACATCGCCGAGCAGCTCGCCGAGCTCAAGCGGATGTACGACACGTCGAGCAGCCCGGTGCTCTGGCGCCCGCGGGACGAGATCCGCAAGTACTTCGGCGACTTCGAGCTGCTGTCACCGGGTATGAGCTGGTCCCAGTCCTGGCACCCGGAGGAGGCCGGCCCGAACTCCCCGGTCATCGAGTTCGACCAGCCGAACCAGGCCGTGATCTGGGGCGGGGTGGGCCGCAAACCCCAGCACTAGGCCCCGTCCCGGGAGACACCCCACCGCGCCACCCCCGTACCATCGCCGGGACGCGACCCACACACAGAACTCCGGGGAGGCGGATCGATGGACGCCATGCGGAGCCTGGAAGGCAGTCTGGACCGCCCGTCCGCGGCGCGGGTGTACGACTACTTCCTCGGCGGCACGCGCAACTACGCGATCGACCGGGTGTTCGCGGACAAGGTGCGCGCCGCCCTGCCGATCATCGCCCCGGCGGCCCGTACCTGCCGCCAGTTCCTGGGCCGTGCCGTGCACCACTGCGTCGACGCCGGGATCCGCCAGTTCGTCGACCTCGGGTCCGGACTGCCGACCGAGGGCAACGTGCACGAGGTGGCGGACACGGCGAGCGGCGCGGGCGACACCCGGGTCGTGTACGTCGACAACGAGCCGGTGGCGCTGGCCCACTCCCAGATCCTGCTGGCCGAGACGGCCGATCCGACCCGGCACCACGCCATCGCCGGCGACCTCCTGCGGCCCCGGGAGCTGTGGAAGGAGATCCGGAAGACCGGCCTCGTCACCCCGGACGAGCCGGTCGGGCTGGTGATCAACGCGGTCCTGCACTTCATCGACGACGACCAGGACCCGGCCGGCGCGCTGGACTACTACCGCGCACAGCTGCCACCGGGCTCGATGCTCGTGCTGTCGCACATCACCACGCAGAACCCCGTCGACGACGCGGAACGCGAGGCGATGGACTACGTGGCCGCACAGTACGAGAGCACCACCAACCCGGGGCTGAGCCGCACGGCGGCGCAGTTCGCGCGGTTCTTCGGGGACTGGCCGCTGGAGGAGCCCGGGGTCGTGTACGCGCCCGCGTGGCACCCGGACGACCGCACGCTGTTCGCCGACGATCCGCCGCGCACGCACGTGCTCGCCGGTGTCGCCAGGAAGACCGCCGCCTGATGCTGGGGCGGTACCGGCGCGCGCGGTACATCCAGACCCTGGACCCCGAACGCGACCACGCGGAGATCTGCCGGCTCGTCACCCGCTACGAGTTCCCGTGGGACTATCGCGTGGGTTTCCAGTTCTCCGTCATGACCGACCTGCTCATCCCGTCGATCAGCCACGTGCTGGCCAAGAGCCGCAACTTCGCCGACGAGGGCCAGAAACGCTTCGACGACACGATGTTGGCGGAGTACGAGATCAAGCGGCACGGTCCGGACAGCCCGCACGGGCGGGACACCGTGCGGGTGGTCAACAACATCCACCGCAGCTACCGCATCACCAACGACGAGTTCCTGTACGTCCTGGTGTCCCAGACCCTCTCCCCCATCGACTGGATCGACTCCTACGCCTGGCGGCGGCTGTCCGAGAAGGAGATCGAGGCGCTCGTGCACAGCGCGCGGCGGCAGGGCGAGCTGATGGGGATCAGCGGGATTCCGGAGGACTACGCGGGTTTCCGGCGGCTGCTCGAGAAGACGCGTGCCGAGCACGCCGTGTTCGACCCGGTGAACCGCGAGGTCGCCGACCACATCCTCGCCGTGATCGTCGGCTGGTTCCCCGCGCCGCTGCGGCCGCTCGTCGGCCGGATCGTGCCGTACGCGATCGCCGCGTTCCTGGACCCGCCGCTGCGCACGGTGCTCGGGCTGCCCGCCCCGCGCCGCTGGTTCGTCCAGCTGGTGCGCGGGACCATGCGGGCACGCGGACTGCTGTTCCGGCAGCTGCCACCCCGGCGGGAGAGCCGGCCCTACCTCCCCCGCCCGCGCAGCTACCGCCGAGGGTGGACGATCCAGCACCTCGGCCCCAGCCGCTAGGACCTCTCGACGGCGGCCGGCGGTTTCCGCCAGGTGCTCACCCGGTGGCGCCAGAACTTCCAGAACCGGTTCGGCTTTCGCGACACAGCGCGAGTTCTAGGCTATGCCGGCCGCGATCAGCTGTTGCCAGATCTCGCCCTGGTCGACGACCTGGACTCCCAGTTTCTCGGCTTTGGTCAGCTTGGCGGCGCCGACGTCGGCGCCGGTGATCAGCAGGTCGGTGTTCGCAGAGACCGACGTCGCGGTGGTCGCGCCGGCCTTCTCGCACAGCCGCTGGAAGGTCGGGCGGGGCACCTTCTCACCGGAGCGGGGGTCGTTGATCGCGCCGGTGACCACCACCGTCCTGCCGGCCAGCGGGGCGTCGGACGCCACGACCGGCGGGAGGTCCTCCTCGCGCACGTCCAGCGAGACGCCCCGCGCCCGCAGCCGCGCCAGTTCCGGGCGCAGGCGCGTCAGGTGCTCGATCAGCGACGCGGCCACCTTCGGACCGATGTCCTCCACCGCGACGAGTGCCTCCTCGCCCGCGTCGGCCACCTCCTCCAGTGAGCCGAAACCCGCGCGGCACAAGCGGGTCGCGGTGCCCTCGGACGCCATCGGGATCGCCAGCCCGATGAGCGCCCGGCGCAGGCCGACGGCACGGCTCACGTCGATCGACTCGATCATGCGTGCGGCCGACACCTCACCGATGCGGTCGAACTCCAGCAGCGTCTGCGCGGTCAGCGTGTAGAAGTCCGACGGGTGCTCGAGAATCCCGGCCTCGGCGAGCCGTTCGATCCACACGCCACCGACCGCCTCGATGTCCGCCGCCGCCCGCGACGCCCAGTGGATCAACCGGCGCACGGTCTGGGCGGGACAGGCCACGTTGGTGCAGAACAGTTCGCGGCTGTTGCCCTGCTCCGTGAGATGGTGCGCGCACGACGGGCACGTGCTCGGCGGCACGATCTCCCGCTCCGCACCCGTGCGCCTGGACGCGTCCAGCACCCCGGCCACGAACGGGATCACGTCACCGGCGCGGCGCACCAGCACCGTGTCCCCGATCCTGATGCCGCGGGCCCGGATCACCTCCTGGTTGGCCAGCGTCGCCCTGGTGACCGTGGTGCCGCCCACGAACACCGGCTTCAGGTGGGCGACCGGCGCGATCTTGCCCGTCTTGCCGACGTCCCAGACGACGTCGTCCAGCACGGTCGTCTTCTCCTCGGCCGCGAACTTGTACGCCAGCGCGCCCCGCGGCGACGAGGATCGGGTCCCTGCCGCCGCGAACGCGTCCCGGTTGGCCAGCCGCAGCACGGCGCCGTCCAGGTCGTAGTCCAGGTCGTTCCGCCCGGCCTCGATCGAGGCGATCACCGTCTGCGCGGCGGCCGCGTCGGTGCGGTGCCGCATGTCCGCGACCGTGAACCCGAGCGTCGACAGCGCCTCCGCCAGGTCGCTCCCGGCGCCGTCCGAGGACAGGTCGAAGGCGAAGAACCGCAGGCGCCGCTCGGCGACCGTGGCCGGGTCCTTCGCCCGCAGGGTGCCGGCCGCGGCGCCCCGCGGGTTGATCAGCGGCCGGTCCGGGTGCGCGGCGTTGTAGGCCGCGAACGTCGAGCGCAGCATCACCGCCTCGCCACGCACCTCGACCCGGCCCGGCGCGCCGATCCGCCCCGGGATCCCGTCGGTCAGCGCCCGCACCAGGACGGTCACGTCCTCGCCGGTCGTGCCGTCGCCGCGGGTGACCGCCCGGACGAGCCGGCCGTCCTCGTAGACCAGCGCCAGCGACAGCCCGTCCAGCTTCGGCATCACCACCACCGGCTGGCCGGGGAAGCGGTCGAAGAACGCCACCACCTGCTCGGGGCGGGTCGCCTTCTCCAATGACAGCATCGGCCGCGAGTGGCGGACCGGCGCGTGCAGCACCGCGGGCGCGCCCACCTGGTCGAGCGGGTTCGGGTCAGGCGCCAGGTCAGGGTGCGCCGCGATCAGCCCACGCAGCTCGTCCTCGATCGCGTCGTACTCGGCGTCCGCCACGGTCGGCGCACCCTGGTAGTACGCGTCCCGCAGCGCGACCACCTGGCCGGCGAGCTCCTCAATCCGTTCCCGAGCGTTCACGGCGCACACGTTACCGACCACCACCGACAACCGAGCCGGGTCAGACCCCGAGCGCCGCCGCGGCGAGACGGGTGCCCTCGATGCGGGCCTCGATCTTGGCGAAGGCGGTCTCGCGTGAGGTCGAGACGTCGTCGGCGAACGGGGCGAACCCGCAGTCGTCGCAGGTGCCGAGGCGTTCGACGGGGATGTAACCGGCGGCCTCGACGACCCGGTCGCGCACCTCCTCCGCGGTCTCCACCCTCGGGTCGATCGGGTCGATCACGCCGACGAAGATCCGCTGGTCCGCCCGGGAGTGCTCCTTGACGATGCCGAGCACCCGCGCCCGGTCCGGCTCGCTGGCGAGCTGGAGGTAGAAGGTGCCGGCGTGCAGCCGGAAGAGGTCCGGCAGCAGCTCCGCGTAGTCGACGTCCAGGCTGTGCACCGAGTCCTGGTCGCCGCCGGGACAGGTGTGCACCCCGATCCTGGCGCGTTCCGCCGCGGTGAACCGGTCGAGCACCGTGTTGTTCAGGTCGACGAAGTCCCGTAGCACGCCCTTGGACGGGTCGAGCTTGACCGACAGCCGGCCCTCCGTGAAGTCGAGCTGGACCGAATCCGCTCCCCCGGCCAGGCACTGCCGGATGTCGGCCTCCGCCTGGTCGGCCAGGTCCGCCAGGAACGCCTCGCGCGGGTAGCCGTCGATCCCGTCCGCCGGGTACAGCAGGCTCAGCGCCGACGGCGCGATCACCGGCTGCTTGACCGGCCGGGTGGCGATCTTCCGCGCCGCGGCGAGGTAGGACGCCGCGAACTCGCCGTACCGGAAGGGTCCCGCCGTCAGCCGGGGCAGCTGCCGGGTGTGCCCGTCCGCGAACGGGATGACCACGCCGTCCGGCGCGAGGGCGCCGAGCCCCCGCAGCGGGTAGGTGGCGAAGCTGGGCTTGGTCTGTTCCCCGTCGGTCACCACCGGGGAGCCCAGGGCCTCGAGTCTCTCGATGGTGTCGGTCAGTGCCCGCGTCGCCAGTGCGTCGAGACCGGCCGGGTCCAGTTCCCCCGCGGCGGCCCGCGCCATGCCGTCCAGTAGGTAGTCGGGTCGTGGAATGCTGCCGATCAGCTCGGTGGTGATGGACATCGACGTCCCTCCCGGTAGTCACCCTCTCCTCAACCGTAACCACCTGATCGCGAGGACGGCATCCGCCGAGAGTGGGGTGTCTGACTTGCATCACACAAGTACCATGGTGTCCATGTTGGGTCGGCTGTACGAACGCGAGAACTGCTCGGCGGCACGCGCGCTGGAGCTGGTGGGCGAGCGGTGGAGCCTGCTGATCGTCCGCAACGCCGTCTTCGCCGGGATGACCCGTTTCTCGGAGTTCGAGCGCCGGCTCGGCATCGCGCCGAACATCCTCGCCAAGCGGCTGGAGGGGTTCGTCTCCGCCGGACTGATGAGGCCGCGCCCGACCGGCGACGGGGCCAACGAGTACGTCCTCACCAGGAAGGGACGCGAGCTCGGGAGCGTGATCATGGCCCTGACGGAGTGGGGCGACCGCTGGGAGGCCCCGGACGGCCCACCGATCCTCTTCGAACACGGCGAGTGCGGTGGCGCCGTCCACGTGTCGACCAGCTGCGCGGCATGCGGAGAGTCCCCGGAGATGGCGGACGTCCTCGCGGTACCCGGCCCCGGCGCGACCCCCGAGAGCGAACGGCTACCGCACTAGTAAACACATATTGACCAAATCCGCCACTTTGACAATCCGCTAGCAGCTCACTGAGCGTGATTAGTACGCTCATGTTTATGACTTCACTCGGCGAGGCGAAGCAGGACGCGGACCAGCGCGTGCCGCTGAACCGGATCCTCGCGTTGTTCCGGCCGTACCGGGCGCGGCTCGCGGGACTGCTGGCGCTACTCCTGCTCCAGGCCGGGCTCGGTGTGGCGTCCCCGTTGTTCCTGCGGGAGATCCTGGACACCGCGCTGCCGCGACAGGACACCGTGCTGCTGAGCCTGCTGGCCATGGGGATGCTCGGCTCGGCGCTGAGCAGCGGCGCGCTGAGCGTCGCGACGACCGGGGTGGCCAACACGATCGGCCAGCTGGTCATGAACGACCTGCGCACGTCCGTGTACGGCCACCTGCAGCGGATGCCGCTCTCCTTCTTCACCAGGACGCGGACCGGCGAGGTCCTCTCGCGGGTGTTCAACGACGTCGGCGGCGTGGACAACGTCGTCAACACGACGGTCAGCTCGGTGGCACAGAACGGGTTCACGACGCTGGCCATCGCGGTGACACTGCTGATCCTGGACTGGCAGCTGGCGGTCCTCGGCCTCGTCGTCGTGCCGCTGTTCCTGCTGCTGACGCTGAGGCTCGGCCGCAGGCGCCGGGCGCTGGCCGGCAGCCGGCAACGCATGCTCGCGCGGCTGACCACGCTGGTCGAGGAGTCCCTGTCGGTGGCCGGCATCCTGCTCACCAGGACCACCGGCAACGCGCGGGCGCTGCGGGACCGGTTCGCCGGCGAGTCACGCGAGATCTCCCGTGTCGCGCGGGAGGCGGCGCTCGCCGGGCGGTGGCAGACGGCGTCCCGGCGCAGTGCGCTGACCGCCGTGCCGGCGCTGGTGTACTGGGTCGCCGGCCTGGCGCTGGCCTACGGCGCGAACCCGGCCAGCATCGGCACGATCGTGGCGTTCACCAGCATGTTGAACCGGCTGGTCGGTCCGGCCACCGCCATGCAGTCGGTCGGTCAGGAGTTCGCCGTGTCGACCGCCCTGTTCGCGCGGATCTTCGAGGTGCTGGACCTGCCCGTGGAGATCGACGACCGCCCGGCGCGACGGAGCTGGCGGTTCGGGGTGGGACGGTGCGGCTGGCGGGCGTGTCGTTCCGGTACGAGGACGCGTGGACGTTGCGCGACATCGACCTGGAGATTCCGGCCGGCACGACGACCGCGCTGGTGGGCGCCACCGGGTCCGGGAAGACGACGCTCGCGTACCTGGTGGCGAGGCTGTACGAGGTGACCGAGGGCGCGGTCCTGGTCGACGGCGTCGACATCCGGGACGTCACGCTGGACTCGCTCGCCGCCGCGGTGGGCCTGGTGTCGCAGGAGACGTACCTGTTCCACGCGAGCGTGCGGGAGAACCTGAGCTTCGCCAGGCCGGACGCGACCGACGAGCAGATCGAGGCCGCCGCACGCGCGGCGCACGTGCACGACACCCTCGTCGCGCTGGACGACGGCTACGACACCATCGTCGGTCAGCGCGGCTACCGGTTCTCCGGGGGCGAGCGGCAACGCCTGGCGATCGCCAGGATCCTGCTGCGCAACCCGCCGATCCTGATCCTGGACGAGGCGACGAGCGCGCTGGACAACCGGACGGAACGCTCGGTGCAGGCGGAGCTGGACCGCCTGGCCGCACGCCGCACGACGATCACCATCGCGCACCGGCTGTCGACGGTCGTGAACGCGGACCAGATCGTGGTGCTGGACGCCGGGCGGATCGTCGAGCGCGGGACCCACGAGGAGCTGCTGGTACGGGACGGGCACTATGCCCGGCTGGTCCGGGGCGCGACGACCTGACGGCTAGATTCGGACCATGCGCCCCGAACAGGATCTGGCCGAGCTCTCGCGACTGGTTCGCGAGGGCGTCGGGAGGCTGAACTGGCGGATGCGTGCGGCGCGCGAGCGCGGCGGTCCGAGCCCGCTGGAGCTGGCGGTGCTGAGGCGGCTGCACCGGGCGGGCACGCACACCCCGAAGGCGCTGGCGGAGGCGGAGCGCATCCATCCCCAGTCGCTGACCCGCGTACTGGCGGCGCTGGACCGGGAGGAGCTGGTCACCCGCCGCCGCGACCCGAGCGACGGGCGGCAGATGCTGGTGGAGATCAGCACGACGGGCCTGCGGACGCTGCGCGCGTACAGCGAAGCGCGAGAGCAGTGGCTGGCGGCGGCGATGGCCGAGACCCTGAGCGAGACGGAGCAGGAGCTGCTGGGCCTGGCGGCGAAGCTGATGATGCGGGTGGCCGACTCGTAATCGAACAAGAGTTCGGTATACTGGGGTGAGGTACCGGCACAGCCGGAAGGACATCCCGTATGAAGAGCGACCGAGTGGAGATCGTGGTCGACGCCGGCGACGCGACCCGAACCTACGACGTGGTGGCCACGAGAGCGGGCCGCCGGGTGGAGGTGACGATCGGGCGTGGGGTGGTCGAGGTCGCGGAGGTCACCCGCAACGGCACCCCGGTGCGCACCGCCCGCTTCATGGCCAGCAAGATCCTGGCGCTGGTCGAACACCCGGCGGACGCCCACCCGCTGCCCGACGAACGAGACTCCTGAGCGACCCGAAGCCACGGACCGGTGAACGCGGGCCGTCAGGGGCAGGACTCGCCGGTCTTGACGACGCCGAAGTCGATCTTGGCGGTCATGGTGACCGCCCCGCCTGGCGCGATGTTCTGGGTGCAGACCTTCCAGTTGGCGTCCACCACCTGGTTCCGGCCCTGGCCGGAGAGGTCGTGGGACCTGGTGTAGAAGACCCGGTCGCCGGTCAGCTTCTGGATCTGGTCCTGCGCGTCCTGCAGGTCCTTGCCGACCAGGTCGGGCATCGGCCACTGCCTGGCGGCCGGTGTCGCCGAGCCCGGCGACGACGGATCCGGCGACGGGTTCCGGAACGGCGTGGTCTCGCAGCCGGTCGTCACCGCGGCGACGACGCAGGCGACCGACACGATCGTCGCGATGGTTCGCACCTGGTCCTCCAGTGGGCAGCCGGTCGACCCAGTATGACGGGCGGCGCTAGGCGTGTGCGCTGCGGCGGACTCGGTACAGCTCAACGACATTGAGGACGACCAGCGCGGCGGCCAGCAGCAGGATCGCCGCCGGCGCCGGCAACAGCCAGGCGACCGACAGCAGGGCCAGCACGACGACCGCGGCGACGAGCCTGGTCGTCGACACCAGGTGGAACATCATCCAGCGGGTGTAGCCGAACGTCGCCAGGAACATCGCCGCGCCGCCGTACAGCAGGCCCAGGTACCCCCAACCGAGCCGGTGCGTCGGCTCGGCGACGGTCTCCGCCATGCCGACCGCGATCGCCACGATCGAGCCGATGAACACCACGTGCCCGTACGACAGGACGTGCCGGGTGATGGTCAGCTGCACCGGGGCGACGGTCAGCGCGTGCCGCATGGCGTCGTTCGCGAAGTGGAAGTACACCCACCACAACGCACAGCACAGCAGGAACGCGGCACACGCCGCACACAGTGTCGCCACGCCGACCGGCTCGCCCGAGTTGGCCACCGGCGCGCCGACCGCGACCACCGACTCCCCCAGCGCGATCAGGACGAACAGTCCGAACCGCTCGGTCAGGTGCGCGGCGTCGAAGTGCATGCTGGCGAGCCTGCGCCGCAGCAGCGACGGCATCGCCAGGTCGACCAGGGCGCCGGCCAGCCACAGGATCTCCCGTGCCGGGCCGTCCAGGAACGCACCCACCAGCAGCACGGGTCCGGTGAAGGCGATGCTCACCGAGAACGGCTGGAGGTACCGCAGTTCCCGGCGGAAGACGAACACGCCGTAACCGATGCGCGCGGCCCAGTATGCCCCCGCGAACAGCAGCCCCCGGTTGTCGTACGCCTGCGGCACGGCGAACGCCATCACCAACCCGCACAACGCGACGAAGAAGATCGCGATCCGCTCCGCGGGCTGTTCGAGGTCCCGCCGGTTGGCCTGCATGGTCGTGCCGACCCAGACCCAGTAGATCGGCAGGAACAGCACGACGGTGGCGCCGACACCGTGCCACCCGTGGTCGTGGTGCACGAACGCGGCAAGCTGCGTGATCGCGAACACGAACACCAGGTCGAAGAACAGCTCCGCCCAGCTGACCCGCTTTCCCTCGGCCTCCGGTTCACTCACGCGGTCAGCCTAGACAAGCGGATCTCCGCCCGGCCGCATGCCGGTCCGCCGCGGCGCGGGTCGGCACTCACGGCCCCGAGCGGGCCTCCCGCAGCTCCAGGGAGAAGTGGCCGCGGGCGGAACGCCAAGCGGGCGCCGGAGTTCCCGCCGCGCCGAGCCGCACATGCCGCTGCCCCCGGCGGTCAATGGTTGGATTGGCGTCACCAGTGGCGCGGGGAGGGGGGTCGATGACCGTACTGCTGCCGTTCACCCCGGTCGATGAGCTGGGCTGCCACGTCGACAGCGCGGCCGAACCCAACGGCATCCACCTCGAGGTGCGGGTCGACGGGCACCTCGACGCGGCCCGGCTGCGCGCGGCCGTGCTGGCCTCGCTCGCCGCGCACCCGCTGGCCAGGGCGCTGCGGGTGCGGTGGCGTGGCTGGCACCGGCGGTTCACCTGGGCGATCGCCGACGCGCCTGCGGTGGCGCCGCTCGACGAGGTGCGGTGGCGGACCGAGGACGACCTGGCCGGGCACCGGGCGTCGCTGCTCGCCGCGGCGCCGCCGCTCGACCTGGGTCCGCCGTTGCGGTTCCGGCACGCGGTCGGTCCGGACCAGGACGTGCTGTTCCTCAACGTGCACCACGCGGCCATGGACGGGATGTCGTGCCTGCGCCTGCTGCGCTCGGTCGCCCGCCGCTACGCCGGACTGCCGGACCCGCCCGTCGCCGATCCACTGGCCGTCCGGGCGGTGGCCGGCAGAACCGTGACCGCGCAGCACACCCGGTACCCACGGCAGGCCACCCGGATCGCGGTGGACACCGCCGCCCCGGGGCCCGGCAGCGGTTTCCACCTGACGTCCCTGCCGCTCGGGGTCCGAGACGGACTCACGAAGTCCGCCACCGTCAACGACGTCCTCATCGCCGCGCTCGTGCTGGCGGTCGAGACGTGGAACCGGGAACACGGTCACGACGCCGGGGCGGTCCGGATCACCATGCCGGTCAACGCACGCGCGACGCCCGGCGCCGAGGAACCGTTGGGCAACCTGTCCAGGCTGACCGTGGTCACCGGCATGCCGCCGGCCGAGGGGCGCTCGCCGGACGGGCTGCTGGCCGACATCACCGGACAGACCGCCGCGACCAAACTCGGCGGCGGACCGCAGATCGACGCGGTGAGCCGGTTGTTCGCCACGCCGTGGCTGCCGGTCGCCGTGAAGGCACGGCTGCTGGCGCTGGCCCGGCGGCTGATCCCGGTCGGCGACACCGCCATGCTGTCCAACCTCGGCCGGATCGGCGGACCACTGGACTTCGGTCCCGGCGCGCCGGCCGTCGGAGTGTGGTTCTCCCCGCCGGTCCGGCTGCCCGCCGGCCTGGCCGTCGGCGTGGTCACGCTCGACGGCCGGCTCAACCTGTGCTTCCGCTACCGGCACGCCCTGTTGGACCCGCGGACCGCCGCCCGGTTCGCGGAGACCTTCCGCACCGCGCTCGACTCACTCGACGACCCCCGGCTCGCGACGCTGAGGCCGTCCGGCGCCGACTGTTCACCCGGGACCGAATCCTGGAAAGGCATCCACACCATGATCGACGATCCCGACGCGCACGCCCGTGGGCTGGCCGCCGCGAGCGACAGCCCGACCGGTTGGTTCGAACAGCTCTACAGTCAGGCCGAGCGGGGTGACGCGATCGTCCCGTGGGACCGCGGCACCCCGCATGCCCTGCTGGCCGACTGGGCACGGGACCGCGACGGCACCGGCCAGCGCGCGCTCGTCATCGGCTGCGGCCTCGGCAGGGACTCCGAGTACCTCGCGTCGCTGCGCTACGACACCGTGGCGTTCGACGTCTCCCCCACCGCGGTCGAGTCGACGAGGAACCGCTTCCCCGAGACGGTGGTCGACTACCGGGTGGCGGACCTGCTCGACCCACCCGCCGAATGGCACCACGCCTTCGATCTGGTCGTGGAAAGCCTTACCGTGCAAGCACTTCCGCCCGACCTGCACGATGCGGCCATCGAAAGTGTGACGTCACTCGTCGCACCCGGCGGCACCCTGCTCGTCATCTCGGCCGCCGGCGACGGCGACCCCGCCGCCCAGGGCCCACCGTGGCCACTGACGCGGGCCGAGATCGAGTCCTTCGCGACCGGCGGCCTCACCATCCACGCCATCGACAACGACGAGTCCCGCTGGCGCGCGGAGTTCCGCAGGTCGTGACGGCGGATCGGGTGCCGCGCAACGGAGATGGTGTGGCCGACCGGACTCGCACCGGCTTCGCCTGGATTCACGGTCCAGGGCCTCGTCTACCTCGGCTTCGGCCACAGTCGTCCCGCCAGGGGTTGAACCTGGGACCTTTGTTCCGGCCCGCTGGTTTCTCCGCTATCCCTTTGCCTTTCCTCCGGGAAGGGCGGCCAGGAGCGTGCCGAGGCCCCGCACACCCAACTCGACGAGCCGGGCGCGGGCGAGAATCGCGGCGGTCTCCCCGCGTCGGCGCACGGTGCGCAGGTCGCGCCTGGCCTGCCGCTGGAGGCGTTTGAACTCGCGCTGTGCACTGCCGCGACGACGCTCGGCGTCGTGGCGAACGACGCGGGATGATCAGTCCGAAGTGGACATTGGATTTCTCGATTCCGTCTCGGGGTTCAGGAGGTCCGAACGCCGACGCGCCGGAGGTAGGCCTCGACCGCCGCCACGCGGTCGGTGACGCCCGCGACATACCCGTCCGGGCGGACGAGCACCCACTCGCCCGGTTCGAGGCCGTAGGTGTCGCGGACCTGGCCGTCGGTGTCGCGGAGGTCGCCGCGGGCGGCGCCGATCAGGTGGATGTGCAGGCCGGCCCGCGCCGCGGGCGCCGACTCGCGGTCGGTCTCGTAGCCGAGCAGGGTCCAGTGCGGGCCCTGGAAAAGGCTGAACAGCCGGGTGGGCAGGCCGCCCGCGCCGGTGACGGGTGCGTCCGGGGCGCGGTCGCCGGCCAGCACACCCTTGTTCCGGTCCGGGTCGGCCGCGGCCAGCGACGAGTGCGGGTAGCCGAGGTCGAGCTGGCTGCCCTCGCGGCCGCGGACCATGCGCTCCCGGTCGGTGCGCAGCAGCCGGGCGGACAGCCCGAGGACCTCCTCGGCGACCGGCTTGCGCTCCTCCTCGTACGTGGCGAGCAGGGACTCGTCGGCGCCGCCGAGCACTGCCGCGAGCTTCCAGCCGAGGTTGTAGGCGTCCTGGAGGCTGGTGTTCAGGCCCTGCCCGCCGGTCGGCGGGTGCACGTGTGCGGCGTCGCCGGCCAGGAGGACCCGACCCTGCCGGTAGGTGTCGGCCAGCCGCGCGTTCATGGAGAACACCGACGCCCACGACACGGACGTGATCGTGACGCCGTCGTTGCCGCTGCGCTCACGCAGGAACGCGGTGAGCCCCGCCGCCGACAGGTCGAAGTCCACGTCGAACGGGACCGGCGCCTGCAGCTGGAACATCTCGGTGCCGTACAGCGGGCACATCGACACCTGCGACGGTGTGTCGTCGCCCCACCGGTGCCAGACGTCCGCGCCGAGGCCCTCGGCGTACACGTCGGCCACGATCGCCCGCACGCCGAGTGTCCTGCCCTCGAAGCCGATGCCGAGCCCTTTACGGACGAAGCTCGATCCGCCGTCGGCGCCCACCAGGTAGCCGGCGTGCACGGTCAGCTCGCCGTCCGGGGTCGTCAGTCGGGCGGTGACGCCGTTCTCGTCCTGCGCGAAGCCGGTGATCTCGTGGCCGTAGCGTGGGGCGTGGCCCAGCTCGGCCAGCCGGTCGCGCAGCACGCGTTCGGTCAGGAACTGCGGCACCAGCAACGGGATCTGGTACGGCTCGGACGGCGTCGCCAGCGACAGCTCCACGGTCGGCCGGTCCACCGTGCCGTCCTCGGTGTAGTACCGCTGCGGCGGGTACTCGCCGCCGGCGGCCACGATCCGGTCGATCACGCCGAGGTCCTCGAAGACCTCCTGGCTCCTCGGCTGGATGCCCTTGCCGCGGGACCCGACGAACGGCCGCGACGCCTTGTCGACCAGCACGAACGGCACCTGCCTGCGGGCGAGGTCGATCGCCAGCGTCAGCCCGGCCGCGCCCGCGCCGCCCACCAGCACCCCGGTCTCCAGAACGTCCGCCATGACTCCTCCAGCTCGCTCAATTATGTGCGTATTGCACACGTTATCGAGCAAGCTTCTCGGCGTCAACGGTGCGGGCATGTCAAGGCGATCGAATATGCGTGCAGATTGCACATTCGATCCGCGGTGTGGAACGTCTGCTACGCAGGCACGTCGACGATCTCCGCGCCATGGCGGTCCGCGAGGCCGGCCGGCGCCCGCTCACCGCCGAAGTCACGCGCGGGTGGGGCGAGCATGCGGCCGACCTGGTCGACGAGCAGCGTCATCTCGTAGGCGATCTCGCCGAGGTCGTGGGCGGCGTCGGCGAGCACGGTGAGGCTCGAACCGTCCCCCAGGGACATCACGAGCATCACGCCCGCGTCCATCTCCACGATCGTGTCGTGCACCTCGCCCGCGTCGAAGCAGCGTGCCGCGCAGTCGGTCAGGCTGACCAGACCGCTGGTCAGGGCGGCGAGCTGGGCTCTCCCCTCGGCCGGCAGGCTGTCCGACGCCGCCAGCACCAGGCCGTCGGCGGACACGGCCATGCCGTGCACCACCCCGGGCACCCTGCCGGCGAAGTCGTCGATGAGCCAGCCGTACCTGTCGTCGCTCCCCCGCATCGCGCTCGCACTCCTTTCGACCGGTTCCGGTCCACAGTTACCCGCCGGCCGGCCTCGCGGGTGGTGTTCTGGACGTTTGGTCAACGACGGTGCCCGAATGGCTCAACCCGGCGGTAACCGGTCGAGCGCGGCAAGTGCCTGGTCACGACGGCCGGCCGGCGCCGCGTCGCCGTAGGCGTCCAGTGCGTACCGCACACATTCCCGTGCCAGGGCGTGCTCCCCCGCCGCCAGCCACGCCTCGCCCTCGTTGAGCGCCGCGTCCGCGTCCTGGCCCGCGGCGCCCATGGCCACCAGCACCTCGCGGGTCTCGCGGAACGCCTCCGCCGCGCGCCGCCACTCCCCCTTCGCGAACAGGCAGCGACCGACCTCGACGCGGGTCAGCGTCGCCTGCCACCGCCGCTGCTCCGCGGAGACCTCACCACCGCGGGTGAGCGTGTCCGCGAGCAGGACGCTGTGCACGACGAACGCCTCGTCCCACCGGCCCAGCGCCTGGAAGATCCGGCCCAGCCGGTTGCGCACCGGCACCTGCGCCACCCAGAAGCCGAACTCCCTGGCCAGCGTGCTCGCCTGCCGCACGTGGTCGAGCGCGGCGTCGAGCCGGCCCTGGCGGCGCAGCACCGACGCGAGGTGCGCGTGTGCCCAGGCCTGTTCGAGCCGGTCGTCCGCGACCGCCAGCGCCTGCCGGTGGGTGCCGAGCGCGGCGTCGGGGTCGGCGTCGCAGACGAGCTGGGACCAGCCGAGGAGGTTGAGCAGCCGCGCCTCGTCGCCGCGGTCGCCGAGCGCGCGGGCGGCGGACACGCCGAGGCCGAAGATCTCGGTCCACGGCGGTCCCGTCCACCGGGTGTCGGCGTACCGGTGCAGGGCCTTGGCCAGGTCCACCACCTCGCGGTGCCGGCCGAGGACGGCCGCGTGCCGAAGCGCGGCGACCCAGCTCGACTCCTCCCGCACCAGCCAGTCGGCCGTGTCGTCCCCGGACTCGGGGGCGACCGCCCGGCCGGCCGCCGTCGCGGTGGCGAGCAGGTGGTCGAGGACGGCGTGCGCCGCCTTCTCGTCCTCGTCCGACCGGTTCTCGGTCGCGAAGCCGCGGACCAGGTCGTGGCACCGGTACCGGCCCGGAGCAGGTGTCCGCTGGAGCAGACCGGCGTCCGCCAGCTCGTCGAGACCGTCGGTCCTGCCGGCGGCCGCCTCCGCGAGCTCGGCGCCGAAGTCCACGCCGGGCAGGGCGGCCACCCGCCGCAGCAGCAGCCGCGCGCCCTCGGAGAGTCGGTCGCAGGACAGTTCGAGCACCGCACGCAGGCCCGCGTGCTCGTGGTGCAGCCGGGCGGCAAGGCCGGCGACCGACCAGTGTGGCCGAGCCACGAGCCAGCTGCCCGCGATCCGCACGGCCAGTGGCAGGTTCCCGCACAACGCCACCAGCTCCTCGGCCGCGGCCGGCTCGGCACGGACCCGGCGCGGCCCGGCGATCCTGGCGAGCAGCTCGACCGCGTCGGCGGCGTCGAGCGGGTCCAGCCGCCGTGCCGTCGCCAGACCGTCGAGCGAACGGCGGCAGGTGACCAGGGTCAGGCAGCCCGGCGTGGCCGTGACCAGCGGGCGGACCTGTGCCTCGCCGGCGGCGTCGTCCAGCAGCACCAGGACTTTCCGCCGCGTCAGCATCGTGCGGTACAGGGCCTCCCGGTCCGCCTCCGGCCCCGGGATCCAGGACGCCGGCACGCCCAGCGCCCGCAACAGCCGTTCGAGCGCGGCGCGGGCGGTCAGCGGCCGGTCGCCCGTGCCCCGCAGGTCCACCATGAAGCATCCGTCGGGGAACTCCGGCCGCAACCGGTTCGCGACCGCGACGGCCAAGGTGGTCTTGCCGACGCCCGGTTCGCCGGCCACCACGGTCAGCCGGTCGTCCGCGCGGAACCGCGCGAGGTCCCTGCCCACCAGGTCGGACGGCGCCGGCGGCACCCGCGACGACGTGGTGGCGCGGTGCGCCGCCGGCGGCAGCTCCTCCCGCTCACCCCCGACCAGCTCCACCGCCGAGTGCGGCGCGGCAGGACCACGGCGGCGGAGGGCGTGCACGCTCATCGCGGCGGCCTCGGCCAGGTCCTCCTGAGGCAGTCCCAACGCGCTGCGGTACCGGAGCAGCAGCTCGCCGAACGTGGCCGCGTCGTTCTCCAGGGACTTCATGGCATGGAAGCTAAATGGCCGGGCCGGCCCACGTCGTCGCTCCACGGCGGCAACTTCGTCTACCCCCGTGGGGGTAGACGCAAATACCCCGCGGGGTTCGCGACAGCGCGAGTCCTGCCTGATTACGGTATGCGCGTGACGACGATCAGGAGGCCGGCCGGCGGCGACCTGCTGCTCGCGGGCGTACTGACCGCGATCACCTTCGCGACGATGCACCACGGTCCCGTGCTCGCCTACGTGCTCGCCACGCTCACCGCCGCCCCGGTCGCGCTCCGCCAGGTCGCCCCGGTGTTGACCGTTGCCGTCATCGAGGCCGCCCTCACCGTGCACACGGTGTTGCACTACCGGGAGTTCCCCAACGGCGGCGTCGGTGTCCTCATCGGACTGTTCAGCGTCGCGACGCTGAGGCCCCGGGGCGTCGCCATCGCCGTCGCGGCCGGCACGGTCGTGCTCATGGGCGTGACGTACGGCTCCCTGCCCGGCCCGTTCCGGTGGCCGGACCTGGTCCAGGACACCATGGTGATCGCGTGCGTGTGGGTGCTCGGGGAGAGCACGCGGCGCTGGGGGGAACGCAACCGCCGGCTCGCCGAGGACGCGGCCCGCGCGGCCGGGAACGAACGGGTCCGCATCGCGCGTGAGCTGCACGACGTCGTCGCGCACCACATGTCGGTCATCTCGCTGCAGGCCGGCGTCGCGGGGTACGTGCTCGACACCGACCTGCCGACCGCGCGCTCGGCGATCACCGCCGTCGGCGACTCGACCCGCGAGGCGCTGCTCGAGATGCGCAGGCTGCTGGACGTGCTGCGCGTCGACCCCAGTGGTGAGCCGGACGTCGCGCCGCAACCCGGCCTGGCGCTGCTGGACGAGCTGGCCGACCGCATCCGCGCCGCGGGACTGCCGGTCGAGGTCGTGGTCACCGGCGAGCCGCGACCGCTCCCGTCCGGCACGGACCTGTGCGCGTACCGGATCCTGCAGGAGTCGCTGACCAACACCCTGAAGCACGCCGGTCCGGCCAGCGCCAGGGTGGAGATCGGGTACGGCGAGCGCACCCTCACGCTGCGGGTGAGCGACGACGGCCGGGCCGGCCGGGCGCCGGTCGTGGTGTCGGGGTCGCACGGCATCCGCGGCATGTCCGAGCGTGCTGAACTGTACGGGGGCGTGCTCACCGCCGGCCCTGCCGAGAAGGGTGGTTTCCACGTGGTCGCGCGCCTGCCGATGACGGACCTGCCATGACGATCCGCGTGCTGGTCGCCGACGACCAGGCCCTGATCCGGACCGGGCTCGCCGCGCTGGTGAACGCCGCGCCGGGCCTGGAGATCGCGGGCGAGGCGGCCGACGGGGAGCAGGCGGTGGCGCTGACGGCCCGGACGCGCCCGGACGTCGTGCTCATGGATGTCAAGATGCCGGTGCTGGACGGGATCGCCGCCACCCGGCGGATCCTGGCCGAGCCAGAGCCGCCGCACGTCATCGTGCTGACCACGTTCGACCTGCCGGAGTACATCTACACGGCGCTCGGGGAGGGGGCGTCCGGGTTCCTGCTGAAGGACACGCCGCCGGACCGGATCATCGCGGCCATCCATACGGTCGTGGCGGGGGACATCCTCATCGCGCCCCGGATCACGCAGCAGCTCATCGACACCTACGCCAGCCACCACCGCACGGCCGCGGCCGACGCGCCGACGCTGTCGACGCTGACCGCGCGGGAGACCGAGGTGCTGTGCCTGGTGGGCAACGGCCTGTCGAACGCGCAGATCGCGGCGCGGCTGGTGCTGAGCGAGGCGACGGTGAAGACGCATGTCAAACGGCTCATGGGGAAGCTCCGGCTGACGAGCCGGGCGCAGGCCGTCGTGGTGGCGTACGAGACCGGCCTGGTCGTCCCCGCCAACCGGCGCCGCTAGCATCTGTGCCTCTACCCGAGGAGGCCTTTCGTGGACAGCGAGCTCACCGACACCTTCGCCGAACTCGACGTCAACGGCGACGGACAGATCACGGGCGCGGAGTTCCACGCGGCCATGGCCGCCCGCGGCGAGCCGGTCACCAAGGAAGAGATCGAGTCGATCTTCGCCGACGCCGACACCAACCACGACGGCAAGATCTCGTTCACCGAGTTCGCCGCCGCCTGGCGCCGCGCCGACCCCGCCTGACCTCCCCCGCCGCCCGGCCGGACCCCGTTGCCACCCCGCGACGGGGTCCCCCCGGCACGGGCCGCTTCCACCGCGTCCTGACGATCCGGCGCGGTGTCCGCTTCGCGCCTTTCCGGCGAACAAGTCCGTCCGTCCCGGCGAATTGGAGTCGCGTGTGGACGGTCAGTGATGCCGTCTTGGTCGTGGTTTGTGCCATTTGTCAGAGAAGTCCCTGATCATCGGCGCGTCCGTCATGTGCTGGCCTCCTTGTGGTCACCTCTTGTCTCCTGATGGGGCATAACGTCCGGCCGGTCCCAATCTTTGCGAAAGGCGTGACATGAACAGACGTGGCGCGGTTGCCGTGCTCGCAGTCGGCGCGGCCGCGGTCGCGGTCGTGGCCAGCACCGTCGTGGCGGACGGGTCGCCAGGCCGTTCCGACAACGAGCGTGAGATCGAGCAGGCGTTGCACGACCACCACCCGAGGAACGTCATCCTCCTCATCGGTGACGGCATGGGCACGCAGGAGATCACAGCCGCCCGGTACTACCAGGGCGTGCACAACAAGCTCAACGTGGACCGGATGCCGCTGACCGGGTTCGACACGACCTGGTCGGTGAAGGCGGCGCCGAAGGCGCCCTACCTGCCCGACTACGACCCCGACTCGGCGTCGACCGGCACGATGTGGGCGACCGGCGTGAAGACCCTCGACGAGCGGATCTCCCAGGGCCCGAGCAGCGCGATCGACGTGCCGGGCCGCAACTACGAGTCGGTGATGGAGAAGGCCCACCGGCGCGGGCTGAGGACCGGCAACGTCTCGACCGCGGAGATCACCGACGCGACGCCGGCCGTGCAGGGCTCGCACATCTCGCTGCGTGGCTGCCAGGGCCCGGCCGACACGGCCAACTCGTGCAAGAAGGAGACCAAGGACGCCGGCGGCCTCGGTTCGATCGCCGAGCAGGAGGTCGACAACCACTTCGACGTCATCCTCGGCGGTGGCCGCGGCCGGTTCGAGCAGACCATCACGGGCGGCCGTGACAAGGGCAAAACGGTGGTGGACTCGGCCAAGCGGCAGGGCTACCAGTACGTCACCGACGCGAACGGCCTGCGTGGGGTCCGCGACGACAAGCCGGTGCTCGGCCTGTTCAGCGCCGGCAACATGTCACTCGAGTGGACCGGCCCGGCCGCCTCGACGGGCAAGGGCAACGCCCCGGCCCCGTGCGTGGAGAACCAGCGCCAGGCGGCCGAGCCGAGCCTCGCGGACATGACCTCGAAGGCCATCAGGCTCCTGGAGAACCGCAAGGGCTTCTTCCTCCAGGTCGAGGGCGCGTCGATCGACAAGCAGGACCACGCCACCAACGCGTGCGGCCAGCTCGGCGAGACCGTGGCGTTCGACAAGGCCATCGGCGTCGCGCTGGACTACCAGCGGTCGCACCCCGACACGCTGGTCATCGCCACCGCCGACCACTCGCACACGAGCCAGATCGTGTCCGAGGACGCCGGCGGCTCGGGCCTGCCGACGGGTTACTCGACCAACGTCACCACCAAGGACGGCCAGACCCTGACGCTGACCTACGGCACCGCGGGCTTCGGCGGCGCCGGCACGGCTCCGGTGGCGGCCCCGCCGAGCCAGCAGCACACGGGCGCCACCGTCCCCGTCTGGGGCATCGGCCCCAACGCGACGGAGATCCTCGGCACCAACGACCACACGGACCTGTTCCACACCCTGGGAGGCTGACCGCGTGAACCACGGGGGCCGGCGGGTTCGTCCCGCCGGCCCTACCGGGCTCGCGGCGTCGACGTCAGCTGAGGACGCCGGTCAGCGGGTCGTAGCGCAGGACCTCGTGGCGGCTGTGGGACCGGTTTCCCAGCCCGTCGGTCCGGACGACCAGGAGGCCCATCTTCAGCAGGTCCCTTGTGGTGACTCGCAACCATGGTTCGCCGCCGCGCAGTACCGTCACCTCGTCGAGGAGGTTCCCGTTGCGGCCGGCGGCGATCGCGTAGGTCCGGCCGTCCGGGGTCGCGATGTCGAGGCCGCCGTCCGCGCGGATGGTGATGGTGACGACGAGGTCGCCGCGGCCGTTGTTGGCGTCGCCGATGAAGTCGTAGATGGGGGCCGGCTCGTCGACGTGGTACTTCAGGCGGCCCAGACCGGTCACGTCCATGCCGTTGTAGAAGTTGCCGCCCTCGGTGTTGAGCCAGAGGTGCGGGTTGTGGGTCTTTGCGTTGAAGTCCGGGCCGGAGTTGTACGAGATGTGCCAGTGCGGCGGGTTGTCGGCGTGCAGGGTGTTGTTGGTCTCGAAGCCCAGCAACGCGAAGCGGTGGCCCTTGGCCGCGGCCACCTGGGGCATGCCGGAGTCGGTGAAGATGGCCCGCGCCGCGATGAGCTGGTGGATGACCGACCGGGTCTCGCCCTCGGGCCAGGCCACGGAGGTCCACGGGCCGGCCACCCGGTCGGCGTCGTTGTGCTCGATGGACATGAACACGCCCGGCCCGACGTCCGGGTTGCTCCACACCTGCAGCGTCGGCTGGTTCGCGTCGGCCGAGGGCTGGGTCACGGGCAGGGTGAAGCTCACGCCCTCACGGTCGCGGCGCAGGTGCAGCCGCGTCTCCTGGTGGACGACGGCGCGGATCGGCACATCGGGCCAGTCGACCCGGATCTCGATGCCGTCGGCCCGCGGGCCGCGGACGAAGGTGTAGTACTCCGCGCGACTGGCCACGGAGTAGTTGGCACCCGGAAGGATCTCGTACCCCGCCGGCAGGGTGATCTGTGGTGTCGCCGGGTCACCGGGGCAGGCCCGCACCACGCGGAAGGCCGCGTAGGCGAGCGTCTGGGCGGCCGCCATGCCGGGCAGGGCGACCGCCAGCCCGGCCGCGGACGCGCCGGCAAGCAGGGTTCTCCGACTCAGTTGTGTGGACATGTCCCCAGCCCTCGCCTCAAATGGTCAGTTTCCAACCATCATGGCGTGGCACACCACCGAGCACCAGAACGAATATCCGGACGCTGGGTCAGGTCGGTGGGCAAGGCGGGCCCGGATTCTGGGCCCGAGGCCGTGACCAGGCGCGGCTAGGACCAGGCGACCTCGCCGGCGCGCTCGACGAGGCGGCCGGAGCCGGCGCCGGGCTTCTCGGTGGCGAGGCGGACGATCGCGTCCGTCCCTTCCGTGACCGTCTGCGGGCCGCTGTGCCCGTTCAGGTCGGTCGCGGTGTAGCCCGGGTCGGCGGCGTTGACCCGAATGTCGGTGAAGGCCTTCGCGTACTGCGTCGTCAGCATCGTCAGTGCCGCCTTCGACGCGGTGTACAGCGGCGCGACGACCTTCGACTCCGGACGTGACGGGTCGTGGGTGTACGCGAGCGAGCCCATGCCGCTGCTCACGTTGATGATGAGCGGGTCCGCCGACCGCCGCAGCAGCGGCAGGAACGCGTTCGTCGTGCGGACCACGCCGGCCAGGTTCACGTCGAACACGGCCAGCGCCTCGGCACCCGTCAGGGAGCCGGGGTCACCGACCGGGCCGTGGATGCCGGCGTTGTTGATCAGCACGTCGACCGAGCCCTCGTGTGCGGCCACGTTCGCGGCCGCGGCCGTGACGGACGCGTCGTCGGTCACGTCGACCGGGACGAACCGGGCGCCCAGCGCGGCGGCGGCCTCCGCGCCCCGCTCGGCGTCGCGGGCGCCGACCAGCACGGTGTGGCCCAGTTCGACGAGCCGGCGCGCGGTCTCGCGGCCCAGCCCCTTGTTCGCTCCGGTGATGAAGGTGATCGTCATGAGCCCAGTGTTCGTCCGCCACGCGGCACCGGCCAGGGACGGTTCGACGGTAGGAACGCCAGTACCACCCTCGCCGCCGGATGATGCGACAGGATGGGTTCATGACATCCGACGCCGGTCTCGGTGCGATGATCCGCACCTGGCGGGACCGGCTGCCGCCGTCGGCCGCCGCGCTGCCGGTCGGCAGGTCCCGCCGCGCGGTCGGGCTGCGCCGCGAGGAGCTCGCCGACCTCGCCGGTGTGTCGGTCGACTACCTGGTCCGCCTCGAACAGGGCCGGGCCACGACGCCGTCGGCGCCGGTCGTCGCCTCGCTCGCCCGTGCCCTGCAACTGTCCACAGCGGAACGGGATCACCTGTACCGGCTGGCCGGTCTCGCCGCACCGGCGGACGACTCGATCTCCGACCACATCCCGCCCGGCGTGCACCGCGTGCTCACCCGTCTGGGTGATGCTGCCGTCGCCGTGTTCGCGGCGGACTGGCAGCTGGTCTGGTGGAACCGCGGTTGGGCCGCGCTGCTGGGCGATCCCGGCGCCCAGCCACCTCGGCTGCGCAACTTCGCCCGCGACCGGTTCCCCGTCGACGACACGCCGCCCAGTCTCGCGCGGTGGCCGGTGACCGAGGACGACACCGGCGCCACCGACGCGGCCGTCGTGTCCGACCTGCGCCGCGCGACCGGCCGCTTCCCGCACGACACCCGCCTGGCCGAGCTGATCCGGGTGCTGAGGACGAACCAGCGCTTCGCCGAACTGTGGGCGACCGGCACCGTGGCCGCCCACCGCGAGGACCACAAGACGATCGAGCACCCCTCGGTCGGACCGGTCACAGTGGACTGTGACGTGCTTTCCGACGACGACCTCAAGATCGTGATCATGACCGCCGCGCCGGGCAGCGAGGACGAGACCAAACTCCGGCTCGCCGCGATCGCCGGCCACCACGAGACGCTGAGGTAGCGGGAGACACGACCACGCGGACCACCGTCGACCACGTACTCGCCCGGGCCGCGACGAACGCCGCCCGCTGCCGGGGCGACAACCGCTGCCAGAAGCCACGTCCGGGCCAACCACCAGCTCGACGCCGGGTGACGGCACGCGAGCACGGGCTGGATTTCGTTGCGGAGCAACCCAAACGGCCGTGATGCGTCTGTTCAGGGTGAAAGCGTCCAGAGGAGTCGGGGCCAGACGGAGGCGATCACCATGTTGCGAAGCGTCATCAGCAAAGGCGTTCTCATCGCCGGTGGAGCGGCGGCCACGCTGCTGCTCGCCGGATGTCAGGGCGGGACCGACCCGGCGGAGCCGGACGTCGCCACGACGAGCCCGTCGCCGACGACCCTCGCGCAGCCGTTGCCGGGGTCGGCATCCCCCACGTCGGCGGCCGCGCGAGACGCCTCGCCCGGGGGCACGGAGTGCAAGGTCGCCGACCTCGGCCTCCGTCTCAGCGACGGCGAAGGCACCGCGGGGACCTACTACCGCGCTCTCATCTTCACCAACAAGGGCAAGCGCACCTGCACGATCCAGGGTTTCCCTGGCGTGTCGTACGTGACGGGCGACGACGGCCACCAGGTCGGCCAGGCCGCCGAGCGGAACGGCGCGAAGAAGCCGGCGGTCACGCTCGATCCTGGCGAGAGCGCCAACGTCACCATCGGGTTCCGGGACATCGATGCCTTCGACGAAGCCAGCTGCGAGCCGACCGAGACCCGTGGGCTGCGGGTCTACCCACCGCACGAGTACGACTCGGTGTTCGTGCCCGCCAACGGACGCGGCTGCGCCGGGAAAGTCCCGGAGAGCCAGCTGACCGTCACGTCGATGACGCCGGGAACCGAACCAGCCTGACTCCACACAGGACTGTGGGGGCCGCGAACCGCGGCCCCCACAGTCGGCTCAGCGTCCGTTCACCGTCGCTATGCGGTCCTGAAGCCCGGCACGCAGCGACGACTCGGCCGGCACCGCCAGCGCGGCGGCCGCCGCGGACCCGGCCGGCACCGGACCGGGCACGGGGTACACCGCGTCCTCCCCCGGTAGCGGCACGCCGGGACAGACAGTGTTGCCGGGCCTGGAGTTCCGCAGCAGGAACACGTTCACCATCCCGTCGACACACGGGTTCCCCTGCAGCGCGTACTGACCGTGGAACGGCGAGTCAGCCACCGAGACCAGGTGCACGCCGGGCGCGGCGCGGACCGCTCCCTTCGCCTGCTCGTAGCCCGTCTGCGGGTCGAACTCGCCCTGTACCACCAGAACCCGACCGGCCACCTCGGACGGCAGCGTCGGCAGCGCCTGCCGCGGCGGGTCCGACCAGTATCCGCACGGCTCGGAAAGCCCGTAGGCCCAACCGAACAACGGATACGCCGGCCCCTGGCGATCGCTGAGACCCTTGTACCACGCCGCGGAGCGCGTCGGCTGGTCACCGCACGCGACCGCGTACCGGGTGCCCGACACGTAGGTGTAGTCCTCACGCAGTGCCGCCGCGGCGGTCCGCGTGGTCAGCCGGGACAGGGGCACGCCGAACGTCGCCAGCGACCGGTCCTCGAACACCGGGCGCAGCGACGCCGGGATCGCCGGCTGTGTGCCGTGCAGCTCCCCCGCGCCGAGCAGGACGATCAACGCGCCAAGAACCCACCTGATGCCGCTGCCCATGCCGGTGAACACACCGTCGTAGGTGTCGGGTGGGAGGATCTTCTCCTCCGCGAACAACGCCCGCACCTGCTCCCAGGTCCGCTTGGCCTCGGCGGGGGTCGCGCCGACGTCCGCCGGGAACTGCCTGGCGAGCCAGGGCAGGAACACGTCGTCGAACATCCGCTGGTTGATGGGCGGCCACGCCTCGAAGTCCGCCTGGAGCCGGCCCTGCCAGTTCACGCTGGAGTCCAGCACCATCTTGCCGGCGCCCGCGGGGAACAGCGACGCGTACTTGGCGCCGAGCCAGGTGCCGTAGGAGTACCCGAGGTAGTTCAGCGCCGACTCCCCCAGCAGGCGCCGGATCAGCTCCATGTCGTGCGCGGTCTGCCACGTCGTGATGTACGGGGTGAGCGCGTCGCTCTGGCACGCCTCCGCGACGGCCCGGGGCGCCTTCCGGTGCTCGGCGATGCTGTCCGCCGACCGGTCCCGCGCGTCGAGGTCGGTCCGCTGCGACAGCCGGTCCACCGGCACGGCACAGGTGAACGGTGCGGTACCGCCTTCCTGCCCGGTCCCGCGGGGGTCCATGCCGATGAGGTCGTAACGCTCGTTCAGGGCCGGCTGCAGTCCGGCGATCGCGCCGGCCAGCGAGGTGCCCTGCCCACCGGGCCCACCCGGGTTCAGGAGGACCACGCCGAGCCGGTCGTCCGTCGTCGCCACCACCCGGCTGACGGCGACGGTGAGATCCACGCCCGCACCGGGCGCGGCCCAGTCACGCGGCACGGTGACCAGCGCACACTCCGCCGGCCGAGCCCCCTCCGCCGGCGTGAAGGGACACGGCCCCCAGCTCAGCTCCTGCTGCTCGTACTGCTGGAACGGATCATCGTCCGCGGCGCCCGCGGGCGGCACCCCGGTGACCACCAGGGCCACGATCGACGTCACGACGGTCCACAAACGGCGGCGCACGGCGCTCCCCTCCACGGCAGGGTTCGGTGAGCACCCATGTTCACCGGGTCACGAGCCACGGGCCATCGGCCGTGCGGACGGAATCCGGCCGGGCGCCCGTCCGAAAGTACTAGTAGCGCAACGGCACTCGGGTGGTCTGTGGTAGATCATCGTGGTGGTGGTCGATGTGGTGGTTGGAGCAGCTGGACCGGGTGCATGAGCGGACCGCAGGCCGGTTCACGCGGTCGGAGCCGCGGGCGAGGGCGCGGGAGCAAATGTCCGGGCTGGTCGCCGGGGTTGGAGCGGGAGACGGCTGGACACTGACCGAGCAAGCCGGTGAAGTCGCCGGATGGGCTGCAACGGTTGCTGCGCCGGGCGGACTGGGACATCGATGGGTCCGCGATGATGTGCGCGACTATGTGGTCGTGCGTCTCGGCGAGCCCGGTGGCGTGCCGATCGTGGACGACACCGGGTCCTGAAGAAAGGCATCCGGTCGGCGGGGGTGCAGCGGCGGTACTCCGGGACCGCTGGCCGGATCGAGAACTGCCAGATCGGCACATTCCTGGCCTGTGCCTCGCCTCGTGGGCCTGCGTTGATCGACCGGTCGTTGTATCTGCCCGAGCCGTGGATCGCCGATCGGGAGCGATGCCGGCGGGCCGGTATCCCGGACGGGACCGAGTCGAGACGAAGCCGCGGCAGGCGATGGCGATGCTGGCGCGGGCACTGGCTGCTCGCCCGCCACTCGCTCTCGGCTCCGAGCGAGGTCGCCTACTACGTCTGCTACGGGACCCCGCCGCTCGACCCTGCTGGATTTGGCCTGGATCGCCGGGACCCGCGGGAGGATCGAGGAATGCTTCCAGCAGGCCAAGAACGAAGCCGGGCTCGACCACCGCCAGGTCCGGTCCTGGCGCGCGTGGTATGCCCACATCACCCTGTCGATGCTGGCCCACGCCTGGCTCGCCGTGTCCCGATCCGTGCCTTACAAAGGGGAATCGGTGCCGGCGAACCAGGCATGATCGGATTCACGCTACCGGAGAGCCGCCGCCTGATCACCAAACTCGTCCTGCGTGTCACCGACGCCGCCGAGCACGTCTGGGCGTGGTCATCCTTCCGCCGCCGACGACGACACCAAGCCCGCCTCGGCCGCAACAAACGAGGCGGCTACCCACTCACCTGACTGCCGTTACAGTATTGGGCTGTCGCTGATCCGCAGGATGCGATCGCGGTGACTTGGCTCAGGACTTGATGAAGTCGAGCAGGTCGTTGTTGAAGGTGTCCTTGTAGGCGGTGGTCTGGGCCAGGCCGTGTGGGGCGCCGGGATAGACCTTCAGGGTCGCGTTCGGGATGATCTTTGCTGATTTCAGTGCCGCGGCGGCGATGGGGACGATCTGGTCGTCGTCGCCGTGGATGATCAGGGTTGGCACATCGAACTTCTTGAGGTCCTCGGTGGTGTCGGTTTCGGAGAAGGCCTTGATGCAGTCGTAGGCGCCTTTCTCGCCCACGGTCATGCTCAGCAGCCAGAACGAATCGCGCAGGCCCTGCGAGACGGTGCTGCCGTCGCGGTTGGCGCCGTAGAACGGCTCGCTGAGGTCCTGGTAGAACTGGGACCGGTCGGCGGCCAGGCTGGCCCGTAGGCCGTCGAAAACCTCCAGGGGCTGGCCCTCGGGGTTGGCGCTTGTCTTGAGCATCAGCGGCGGGATCGCGCTGAGCAGCACCGCCTTGGCCACCCGGGAGGTGCCGTGGCGGCCGATGTAGCGGGCGACCTCCCCGCCACCGGTGGAATGGCCAACCAGGACCGCGTCGTGCAGGTCGAGGGCGTCGATGACCGCGGCCAGGTCATCGGCGTAGGTGTCCAGGTTGTTGCCGTCCCAGGGCTG
The DNA here is from genome assembly GCF_035634895.1 of Actinophytocola sp. Classification (GTDB taxonomy): domain Bacteria; phylum Actinomycetota; class Actinomycetes; order Mycobacteriales; family Pseudonocardiaceae; genus Actinophytocola. The sequence continues at coordinate 32,538 of NZ_DASQCC010000211.1, forward strand.
GCCGGACCGGCCGCCGCCACGGCGGTCGTGCGCGATGGCGCGGTAGCCGTTGGAGGCCAGCAGGAACAGCTGATCATCCCAGGCGTCGGCGGTCAGGGGCCAGCCGTGGCTGAAGACGACTGGCCGGCCGGCCCCCCAGTCCTTGTAGAAGATCTCCGTACCGTCGGTGGCGGTGACAGTGCCCATCGTTCTCTCCTTCTCTCCTGATTGCCCAGAACCAGGCCGTTCAGGGCAGGGACGTCTCTTGATGCCCAGGCAGGGACAGGGCGGGGTCGCCTGATGCGCTCACCTGTGACTCGGCGACCGCCCGGTGGCCGCTGCCTGGATCCGCTGGACGGACAGCGCCTTGACGACTAGTTGGACGGCGACGGCCAGCAGCAGCGCCGCGAACAAGATTCCCGACAGGGCGGGAGGGATCACCAGCGCGGCGTACACGGCTGGTACCGAGGTGGCGGCGGCCGCGGTACCAGCGACAAGTCCGGCGCGGACATCAACCAGGCCGCCACGCCGGCTGGTCACGGTGCCGGCCACGCTGGCCGGGATGCTGACCAGAAGCGCCGTGCCCTTCGCGGTCAGGTCGCTGACGGCGAAGCCGGAGATCAGGAGCGGCACGGCGATGATCCCGCCGCCGATGCCGAACAGGCCGGAGGCGATCCCGACCAACAGGCCGAGGCCGAGATAGCCGAGCGCTACGCCCGCTGTCAGGTGGACCGGGTGGCCGCGCTCGGGCGCGACGGCCAGCAGGCGGACCGCATTCGCGACGATGAAGGCGATGAACGTCCACCGCAGCCAGGCCAGCGGCAGGCGCCGCAGGAGGCGGCTGCCGGCGACCGCCCCGGCGATCACGCCCGGCGCCAGTAGTGCGGCGCCCGCGATGCTGACGTCGCCGTGAGCCAGGTAGGAGGCCGAACTGACAACGGCGGCGGGGATGACGGCCACCAGCGAGATCGCCGCGGCCTGCCGCTGGCCGAGATGGGCACGCCACATCAGCAGGGGAACCATCAAGATACCGCCCCCAATCGCAAACAGCCCTGACAGCACACCCCCGACTGCCCCGATCGCGGCCAGGGTGGCCCAATACCCGCGGCCGTGCCCCTGCGGTCCACTGGGCAATTGCGCGGAAGCAGCTGGCGCCGCGGTCGCCTCATCGCCCCGCCCCGGGGCGGCAGAGTCGCCCCGACCATTCCATGCTCTGCTCATCGACTGCTCCTCATCAGGCCAGCCGCTTCTCGGCCAGGATGTCCGCCCGCCCGGTCGGGAACGAGGGCGTTCAGGGTCGGCAGTGATCGGCTGAGCCGATCACTGCGTCGGGCCCGGTAAGGTCTCACCCTTCCGTCGCTACCGCGATGTGCGGCGTGGATGTAGTCCGTCGTCATGGCTTGGTGAACATGGCCAGCGGCTTTCCCGGTTCGACGATGTAGGTGGAAAGCATGCGGCCCGTTTCGGGGCCGAGGTCCGTGGCGTTGTGCGGCGTCCCGGGCGGGATGAGGAAGCCATCGCCGGCGTGCAGGGTGAGCGTGGGCTGGGCCTGGACCTCGATGCGCACGGTGCCGGCCACGATGAAGCCGACCTCTTCACCGGGATGCTGGTGCCAGCCGGACTGCACGCCGGCCGGGATCTCGGTGAGCACCTGGACGATCTCGCGGTCAGGGATCGAGGACGCGGCGCGCTGCAGTTCGATCCGCTTGAGTGTCCCGGCGAGGTCATCGCGGGAGTCGGGGCTGGTCATGGCGTCGGCGCGGTGTCGCGCAGGAAGGCGAGCAGCTCGCGGTTGACTTCTTCGGCATGGGTGACGCCCATGACGTGCGGGCCACCGTCGATCTCGGCGTACCGCGCCGCGGGCAGCGCGGCGTGCAGGCGACGGCCCTGACCGTTGATCGGCAGGATCCGGTCGGCGGTGCCGTGCAGGATCAGCGTCGGGATGTCGATCTTGGTGATGTCGTCGCTGAAGTCCGTCAGCCAGCCGGGCGGGCACGCCCAGGTCGCCCACGGTGAGGCATCGGCACCGGCGTTCCAGATGGCGCGAACAGTCTGTTCGCTCACCCGTTCGCCGAGGTAGTCGTCGAGGTTGAGCAGGTTCTCGACCAGCCCGGTCAGCCAGGCGAACCGGTCGTCCAGGATCGCCTGCTGTACGCCGGCCACCCCGGCCTGGTCGACGCCCTCGGGGTTTTCGTCGGACTTGGCAAACGACGGCGCCAGGGTCTCGATGAAGACGCAGCTCTTCAGCCGTCCCGTGCCGTGGGTGCCGATGTAGCGGGCCAGCTCGCCGGTCCCCAGCGAGAAGCCGATCAGCGTCACCTCGCGTAGGTCGAGCTCGGTCAGCAGCTGGTGAAGATCATCGGTCAGGGCGTCGAAGTCATAGCCCTCGGTTGGCCGGCTCGACCGGCCGAACCCGCGGCGGTCGTAGGCAATTACGCGGTGCCCCACTTCCAGGAGGGAGTGAACCTGCGGTTCCCAGGACCGGCTGTCCAGCGGCCAGCCGGCCAGCAAGACGACCGGGTCGCCGCTTCCGTGGTCCTCGTAGTACAGCTCGATAGGAGTGGAATTTTCCTGGCCGACGGTCATGGTGCCCATGGCGCCCTCCCGGGAGGCTCGCTGTCACAGGCAGCCTGTCAGCGGGGCGCGGCCACGCCCAAGACCCCTGGCCCGACAGCAGGGTCGTGCTCGCCCGCGAGTGGGCTACGGCTAGCCCTACCGTGCTGGTCGGGCTAGCCGTGACCTGGCCAACCCGCCGAGATTTCCGGCTAGCCCTACCCTGCCGGGCCAACCGGGCTGGAAAGATGTTGCCATGCCCCGGTCGGTTCTCGTCGTCGACGATGACTCGTCCTTTCGTGAGCTTGCGATCGGGCTCCTGCGCTCGTGGGGCCACGATGTCGTCGGGGAAGCCGGCAGCGTCGCGGAGGCAGTGGAGCGGGTTACCGAGCTCCGTCCCGATACCGTGCTGATCGACATCGGGCTACCGGACGGCGACGGTTTCCAGTTGATCGCGCGCATGCGGCTGATGTCGTGGCAGCCCCGTGTGGTGCTGATTTCATCCGATTCCAGCGCGGCCACCGATTCCGAGGCCCGGCAGGCGGGCGCTGTCGGCTTCGTCCCGAAGACGGACATGGCCGGATCGCAGTTCCGCCGGATGCTCGATGGGTGAGACGGACCGCGCCGTGCGCGTGGTCGTCGGCGAGGACGACGTCCTGATGCGTGAGGGAATCGTGCGCCTGCTGGCGGAGGCCGGGCTTGAGGTCCTGGCCCAGGCCGGGGACGCCGAAGACCTGCTCCGCAAGGTGGTGGCCTACAGTCCGGACGTCGTCATCGTGGATGTCCAGATGCCGCCCCACCGAGGCGATGACGGGCTGGTCGCGGCCATGGAGCTGCGACGCCGCCAGCCCGCGCTCGGGGTTCTGGTCCTCTCGCAGTTCAACGAGGAATCCTATGCCCTGGACCTCATCGGGGACCGGCCCGAAGGGGTGGGCTACCTGCTCAAGGAGCGGGTCGGGGATGTCGAGACATTCGTCAGCGCCATCCGGCGGGTCGCGTCCGGGGGGACCGCCCTGGATGCCGCGGTCGTGCGCCGCATGCTGGGCCGCGATCGCCGGGACGACCCGTTGCGTCAGCTCACGGTCCGCGAGCGGGCCGTGCTCGCCGTGATGGCCGAGGGCAAGTCGAATGCGGGCGTCGCCGCGACGCTTGCTGTCAGCGAGGCGGCCGTGGAAAAGCACGTGACCGCCATCTTCCGCAAGCTCCACATCGGCGCCGAAAGCACCGAACATCGTCGGGTCCTCGCCGTACTGGCCTACGTGCGGAACGCCGGGCCACGCTTGTAGGCCCGCGCTGAGGATCGGCCGCCTGGCGGCGGCCCTCCGCGCCGCTGTCTTGCTCGCGAAGCGATCATCATGGCGCACAGCTAATGGGGCATTCCCGGCGTGGACGGGAGCGGTTCGCCAACCGGCACCGTAGCCTCCACCGTGGTCCCCATTCCCGCTGGACTGGTGATGCGAAGCGCGCCGCCGCGTGCCTCGACCCGGTCGAAGAGCCCGGTCAGACCAGAGCCCGTTCCGGCCCGAGCTCCGCCGACTCCGTCGTCACCCACCTCGATGCGCACCGCGCCGTCGCTGAGGCTGGCGCGAACCCAGGTGCGGCTGGCGCGGGCGTGCTTGACGACGTTGGTCAGCGCCTCGGCGACAACAAAATAGGCGGTGGTCTCGATCTCCGCGGGCAGCCGGGGCATGTCGACAATGGCGTCGACCGGCAGCGGCAGGTCAGCCAGCAACGACTCCACTCCGCCGCGCAAGCCCTTGCGGGTCAGCCCCGCCGGGAGAATCCCGCTGACGAGCTCACGCAGTTCATCAGTAGCGCGCTGAGCGTGCTTGAGTGCTTCCTCGACACGGTCGATGCCGGCCTGCACATCGCGATCGGCGAATGACTGCCTGGCCAGCTTCAAGGTGATGACCGTCTGGACCAGACGCTGCTGCGCACCGTCATGAACGTCACGCTGCAGCCGCCGCCGCGTCTCGTCGGCCGTCGACAGGACCCGGGCGCGCGAGGCGATCAGCTGCGCGCGGCTCGCCGCGTTACTCACCGCGGTGCCGGCCAGGTTGGCGAACTGCTGAAGACGATCCTCGACCCCGCGCGCCAGCGGCCCGTCGGCCGAGGTGGCGGTGAGCATTCCCCACACGCGGCTCTCCAGCGCGATCGGTGCGGCGACCGCGGCGGAGAAGCCAAACTCCCGAGCAAGGGAGGCGTCGGGTTCGACGCCGAAGTCGTCCACGCGCTCCGGTCGCCCCGTCCGCCGGACGCGGTCGGGCAACGTGCCGGACGCGTAGGCGATGCGCGTCCCGGGCGGCGCAGGACCGCCGCTGCGGCTTACCACCACCAGCGCCGCGTCCTCCTCGAAGCGGACGAGTGTCATCGGCTGGCCGCCGAGAAGCTGCTGAGCCTCGGCGGCCACCGCCGCGAAGATCGCGTCGGGCGGTCCGCCGCGGGCCACCTGCTCGGCGACGCGCAGCAGCGCCGCCTGCTCGTCAGCCAGCGCCTGGACGTCGGCACGCGCCTGGGAACTGGCAATCGCCGTGCCGGCCAGCTCGGCGAAACGCGAAAGCTGTTCTTCGATCCGAGGCGGCAAAGCCCCCCTCCCGGCTGCCACCAGAGCGCCCCACAGCCGGTCCTCGGCCAGGACCGGCGCCGCAGCGCTCGACGAGTATCCCTGGCTCGCGGCCAGCCGCGGCCACGCGCCCGACATGGCCGTCAGCTGGTCGGTGCGGGCCGGCCGCCGGGTCCGCCAGACGCGCTGGGTGGCGCCGTCACCGTCGCCCGAGGCACGCATCCCCACTGTCACGCCGTCCGGCGGATCGTGGATCGCAACCACCTCGGTCGCTCCGTCAGGCTCAAAGCGCAACAACGTGGTGAAGGCGACGCCGACCAGACGCGAAGCTTCGGTGACCACCGCCTCGAGCACCTCGTCAGGCGGAGCGTCGTGCACCGCGAGCTCGGCCACCCGCCGCAGCGCGGCCTGCTCGGCGGCGAGCTGCTCAAGCCCCTCGCGGCTCTGCTCGTTGGCGATCGCGATAGCCAGCAGTTCGGTGAACGCCGCCAGCTGGTCCTCCGTCCCGGGCGGGAGCTCCTGGTCGTTCGCCGAACCGACGGCGGTAAGACCCCACACGGTTCCATCGACGATTACCGGCGCACCGACTGACGATCGCCAGCCCCAGCCGCGGATCATCTCGGCCAGCGAACCCGATGAGCCCTTGTAACTCGTGATCCGGCTCGGACGTTTACCGTCCCAGATCAGCCGGGCCAGGGTGCCAGAGCCGAACGGGTGCCGAACCCCGATGCCCTGGTAGCCATCGGACTCGTTCCAGCGCCCGATCATGGTCACCGTCTCGTCGTCGTGCAACCGCACCAGGGCCGCGTCGGTCGCGGATATCAGCAGGCCCACCTCGGTCACCAGTGCCTCGAAGACCTCAGCACGAGCGGCCCCCCGCGCCACCAGTGTCGCCACTCGCCGCAAGGCGACATGCTCGGCAGCCGAACGTCGAAGATCGCCGGGATTCTTCGTGGAGGGTTCCATGGGCTCATCCGGGGGTGCCGGGCGTAGCGCCCACTTCGGTCACTCCAGCGACAGTACCCATTGGCAGGCCGGGCGACCAGACAGAAGCTCCCAGCGACATGAGCCAGGTGGGGCGCTGCGCATCGTCGCTCGAACCGCCCAAGACCGGGGATGCAGCCGCCGCTGGCCCGGCGGCACGGTCGTCTGGGCAGTCCTCACGACAACCGGCCAGCACGTTCCGAGCAGGCAGCCCTGACCGGTCCAGGGCTCAGGGTCCCGCCGCGGTCACCGTCTCCGCCCAAGCTTCGCCAGCTCACGCGGTCGCGCGTCTGGCAGTCCGGCTCTGCGCCGGATCGGAGATGACGTCTGCACCCGGCTCCGCTCGGGCCCGTGCGACCTGTTGTCCGCGCTCGGAGGTCGGGAAGCGGTCGAGCCTGGCGCGGACCTCGTCGGCGGGCACGTCGGCGCCGAAGAGCTCGGTCCCTGGTTCGAAGCGGATGCCTTCCGCGAGCGGACCGGCGTCGACGGGGTCGAAGCCCAGCCGGTCGACGAGGCCGGCCACGGTGGCGACGTCGCCGGGGTCGTCGCCGGCGATCGCCACCGCGATGCGGTCCGGGTGGCCGGCGGGGCGGGCCTGGTCCTCGATGTCGTGGTATCCCACGTGGTTGAACGCCTTGACCACGCGTGCGCCGGGCAGGAACGACCGCACGGTCTCGCTCGTCGACGTGCGTGGGTCGGTCAGGTCGGCGCGGTGGCCGTCGACCTCCCACCAGTAGTTCATCGCGTCGACGACCAGCTTGCCGCGCAACGCGTCCACCGGCACGGTGCGGTACTTTCCCAACGGCAGGGCCAGGATGACGACGTCCGCACGCGCGGCCGCCGCCGCGGCCGTGACGGCGACCGCGCCAGGGGTGAGCACCTCCACCGTGAGGGCGATGTTCCCGGGGTCGCCCGAGCCGGCGACGAGCACCCGGTACCCGGCGCCCAGCGCGAGCCTCGCCAGCACCGTGCCCAGCCTGCCCGCGCCCAGGATCCCGACGGTCTCAACCATGTGGGTCAGTCCGCGAGGATGTCGCGGACCATGGGGATCACCTTGCCGCCGTACAGTTCCACGGCACGCATCCGCGCGCTGACGGGCTGTGCGCCCGCCGTGTAGATGAGGTCGAACCGGCCCACGCCCAGGGCACCGACCGCGGCGGCGATCTTGCGGGCGACGGTCTCCGGCGAGCCGATGTACAGCGACCCGCGCTCGATCTCCGCGGCGAACTCGGTGCGGGTGATCGGCGGCCAGCCGCGCAGCGCACCGATCCGGTCGCGCATCACCTGGTAGTGCGGCCAGAACACCTCCTTCGCCTCCTCGTCGGTGTCGGCGACGAAGCCCGGCGAGTGCATGCCCACCGGGTACGCGGCCGTGCCGAACTTCTCGGCGGCCTTCCGGTACAGGTCGAGGTACGGCGCGAAGCGCTTGGCCGGCCCGCCGATGATCGCCAGCATGAGTGGCAGGCCGTAGCGCGCGGTGCGGACGACCGACTGCGGCGAACCGCCGACACCGACCCAGGTGGACAGTCGGCCCGACTCGGTCTTCGGGTACACGTCGGCGTTCTCGAGCGAGGCACGCATGGTGCCCTGCCACGTGACGGGCTTCTCGTCGAGCAGCCTCGCGAACAGCTCGATCTTCTCCTCGAACAGCGTGTCGTAGTCGGCCAGGTCGTAGCCGAACAGCGGGAACGACTCGGTGAACGAGCCCCGCCCGAGGATCACCTCGGCGCGGCCGTTCGACAGCGCGTCCACCGTGGCGAACCGTTGGAACACCCGGACCGGGTCGTCCGAGCTGAGCACGGTCACGCCGGACGCGAGCTTGATGCGCGAGGTCCGGCCGGCGATCCCGGCGAGCACGGTCTCCGGGCTGGAGATCGAGTACTCCGGCCGGTGGTGCTCGCCGAGCGCGATGGCGTCGACGCCCAGCTCGTCCGCCAGCACCGCCTCGTCGACGACCTGGCGGATCGCGGCGGCGTGGGACAGCGGCGCCCCCGCGTCGTCCTCCGGCACGTCGCCGAACGTGTCGATGCCGAACACGAGACCAGACATGGCAACCTCCTCCGCGCGCAGCCTCCAGGTAGCTGACATGTCAAGTATCTATGTTATGGTTGACATGTCAATCAGGAGGCCCGATGACGGTGGACACACCCGGCCGGCGGCGCAGGCGCCCGCTGCTGACCGCGGAGGAGCTGCGGATCTGGCGGGAGTTCATCGAGGCGGCGGAGGCGCTCCGCACCGAGCTCGCGTCCCGGCTGCAGAGCGAGTCGGGTTTGTCTGCGGGCGACTACGCGGTACTGCTGGCCCTCAGCGAGGCACCCGGCCGGCGGCTGCGCTCGTCCGACCTGGCGGCGAACATCGGCTGGGAACGCAGCCGCCTGTCCCACCACCTGGGCCGCATGGAACGACGCGGCCTCATCCAGCGCGAGGAGTGCGGTGTGGACGGTCGAGGAGCCGAGGCCGTCCTGGCACCAAGCGGCGCGGAGGCGTTCCGCCGCGCGTCCGTCCCGCATCTGCGCGCCGTGCGCGAACTCTTCGTCGACGCGCTGACCCCGGCGCAGCTCGTCGCGGCGGGCGAGGTCACCAGGGCACTGCGCACCCGCCTCGACCCGGGCCGCACCACCTGACGCCGGGACAGAACAGGCCGCACCCGGATCGCATGGTCTCCGCGCCACGATCGGTGGTTTTCACCGTGTTCGGGGGGAGGCGAACAGCTAACGTACCCCCAACCACGATGTTGGGAGACGCACAGCCATGGAGCCACAGCCCGTGCCTCGACAGTCACGGCCGCCGGCCACCGGGACGGCCGCCGCCAGGGTGACCGGTTGGCTGCTGCTGGTTCCCGCGGTAGTGCTGACCGTGCTCACTCTCGTGGTCCCGACCGTACGGACGGTCGTCACCAGCTTTCACGCGGAGACCTTCCTCCCCGGGAGCGAGTCCAGGAACGTCGGTCTCGACAACTACGACGCCCTGCCCGGGTTCTGGACATCACTGTGGTTCGCGCTGTCGCTCGTGGTGGTGCCGATGATCGTGGCCGTCGTCGTGGCGCCGCTGGTGGCCGCCGCGCTCGACTGGGCCGGCACGTGGGCCCGCTGGGCCGCGCGGATCGTGCTGTCGCTGACAGTGGTGCTGTTCTCGCCGGTGGCGCTGACCATCGCGTGGCAGCGCGACCTCCGGGACGACCCCACCAGCCTCACCGACATCGACCTGGTCGGCGGCACGATCCGGTCGGTGACGGCGATGACGACCTTCGGTGTGGTGCTCGCCGTCGGGCTGATGATCTTCCTGCCGGTCTTCCGCGCACGCGAGCGGCGGCGTTCCCTGTGGCCGGCGCTGTTCGCCACCGCGGCGGTGGCGGTGCTGGCCATGGTCGCCATCGGGCTGCAGCAGTTCACGGTCCCGTTCCTGACGACGCGGTTCGGGCCGAGGGACGCCACGAACACGCCGATGGGCCTGATGTACACGAGCTCCTTCCAGCAGATGCGGCTCGGCGTCGGCGCGGCGGCCGCGACCATCGTGCTGGCGATCCTGGCCGTCCTGGGCATCGTGGCGGTGCTCATCGTCGTCCTGACCCGGCTGCGCGTCAGCCTCCTGCCGTCGCGGCAGGCGCCCTCGGCCGTCCCGCGGCCCGTGCACCCCGGCGCGATCGTGCTCGCGGCGCTGGTGCTGGCCGCGGTGGTGACCGCCATCGTGCTGAACGCCCTGCCGTGGCTGGACGCGCTGGGCGGCACGACGCCGGAAGGCCGGCCGGGCACACAGGCCAGAACCTGGGGCCCGGCACTCAACGGGGCGCTGGTGTCGGTCGGCGCCGCGTACCTGGCCGCGCTCGGCATCAGCGGGCTGCGCCCGCTGGGCCGGCACAGCGAGTGGCTCCTGATGGCGTTCGCGCCCTGGCTGTTCGTCGGCCTGGCGCCGCTGTCGGTCGAGTTCTTCAGGTCCGTACAGGAGAACGGCGACGTCGACACGACGGGCGCGCTGACGCCGCGGATCCTGGTCAGCACCGTGTCGCTGGTGATCATCGCCGTGCTGTGCCGCGGGCAGTCGGAGCGGTGGCGGCGGCAGGTGGCCGGCGGGGCGCCCGCGGGCGCCTCGTTCCTCGGCACTGTGGTGGTGCCGACGCTGCCGCTGGCCGGACTCCTGTTCGTGGTGGCCCTTTTCCTCAACGCGCAGGACCTGTTGTGGCCACTGCTGGTCTCCACCACGCCGGAACACGACACGGTGACGCTGACCTTGTACCGGCTCACCGAGGGCTTCCGCCAGTCGGACTTCTCCGTGGCCGCGGCGACCCCGCTGCTGGCGGTCGTCCTCGGCGCGCTCGCCGTGGTCGCCGTCCAGGTGCTGCACCTGGACCGCATGGTCGCGGCCACGGGCGCCTCGGAGGACTCGTAGCGGTGGTGATCCCCTTGTCTCCCAAGGGGATCACCACGGGATCACCACGGGCTCAGGCGCCGGGACGGTTCGCGGTGGGGATGGTGATGAGGGTGGCCGTCGGTGAGGTGCCCTTGTTGAGGAACAGCATCGCCAGCGCGCGGATGAACTGGTCGAACATGTAGAACCCGACGGGCATGATCGGCAGCAGCCCTTCCCGGAACGCGATGTAGGCGGGCCATCCCGTGCGCACCAGGGCCGCCGCCGCGTAGTCGCGCGGGAGCCGGAGCCAGTCGCCGATCTCGTCGCTGAGCACGTAGCGCACGAACTCGTTGAGGAAGCCGCGGGTGACGCCCAGGTCGATCTGTGCGGTCAGCCCGAGCAGGTCCTCGGCCAGCTCCCTGCCCTCGAACGACGGCGTGAGGATCGGGGTCAGCACCCGCGCCGACTGCGCGTCCGCGGCGGCCCACGTCTGGGGGATGAACTCGTCCCGCACGCCCAGCAGATGCATGGCGACCTGCCACGAGTGCAGGAAGGCGGCCTCCTCCGCGGCCGTCATCGGGACGTGCCACTCGATCAGCTTCCTGTGCACGAAGGTGCCGAGGCTGTGGAACGTGACCAGGATGTCGCCGTTGCTGATCGGGACCTCCTCGTCCGCGACCGACTGCCAGTGCCGCGACCCCGGCAGCAGCTGTCGCACCGCCGCGTGCACCAGGCGCGTCTTGTTGGCCGTGACCACGAACTGGCCCGTTGGCTCGAAGGCGTTCAGCTCACCCAGGTCGTAGCCGAAGGTGAAGGTCTTGGCCGCGCGGTCCTGCATGTCGGCCCCGCCCGCGGACCAGTACACCGACCTGGCCTCGCGCGGGATGACCGTGCTCATGATGCCGCTGCCGAGCCCGTACAGCATGAACAGGTAGGTGTCCTTGCGCCGGTTGAAGTCGGCGGCGAGACGCAGCTTGGCGCGGTCGGCCCAGGAGGGCAGCGCGTTGGCCTGCCGCAGGTGGGCGGTGAGGTCGGCCGGCAGGCCGCTCGGCAACGGGTCGCCGTTGTTCTTCCACGACCGCAGCGCGGTGTTCACCGCCGGGACCTGGCCGGCGTCGAGAAGTCCCGCCATCAGCCGGTCCACCTCGTCGTCCCAGGTCCACCACGGGTCGGTGCCCGCGGCGGGCACGGCCGTCGAGCCCGCCGTGGCCGCGGCGGCGGTAGCGCCGGCCACGCTCACCAGGCCCAGCGCGACGCCCAGTGAGAGTACGTTCCTTCTGCTGAGATTGCTCATTTACTTACCTAGCTTCCTTGGTAGGCATGTGCGCCGCTTCTGCAGGGTTTCGCGGTAGCAAACCAGCCCGGTTCCCGCGTGCTTCAACACGAGAATCTCCATTAACATATCGAAGCGGGTCACCCACGGGCAAGGGCGTCGCGACCTGAATCGGTCCGCTGCGACCGCGCCATCGCACGCGCCTTCGGTGACGCAACATGTGAATCGGGAGTCACGGTGTGGCCGGGTCGCGGAGACATGGTTGACTTGCGCGTATGGCCCCGTTCCGCGGATGGCCGCGATGACCGCCGGGTCGACCGCGGCCATCCGGCCGCGCAACCGCAGGCAGCTCATCGTCGAGGCGGCCGGTCGCGTGTTCAGCGAGCACGGCTACCACGCGGCGTCCATGGAGGAGATCGCCGCCGGCGTGGGCATCACCGCGGCGGCCCTGTACCGGCACTTCCCGAACAAGTACGCGTTGTTCGCCGAGTGCGCGAACGTGATGGTGGACCGGCTCGTCGCCGCGCTCGACGAGGTGCCGCCTGAGGCGTCCCTGGCGGACACGCTCGCCGCCGTCACCCGTGTCACCGTCGCCCACCGGGCGTCGGGCGGGGTGTACCGCTGGGAGGCCCGCTACCTCGACGGCGAGGACCGCCGGGTGCTCAGGGCCAAGTTCGCGCACGTCGTCGGGCGGGTGACCGAGTTGGTGCGGCGCGAGCACCCGCCGCCCGAGGAGCACCTGCGGGCCGCGGCGGCCCTCGGGGTGATCGGGTCCATCACGATGCACCGCACCTCGATCGCGCAGCGGCGCGTCGAGGAGCTGCTGCTGGCGTCGGCCGTACGCGTGGCCGCGACCGACCCGACGGCGGCCACCGGTAGCGCACGCGTCGTCGAACTGCCCACTCAGCCCGTGCCACGCACGCGGCGCGCGGAGATTCTCGCCGCGGCCGTCCCGCTGTTCGAACGGGACGGGTTCGCCACCGTCACGAACGGCCGGATCGCCGAGGCCGTGGGGCTGGTCCCGTCCGCGCTCTACCGCTACTTCCCCGGCAAGGCCGACATCCTGGCGGCGGCCTGCCTGCAGGCCGGCGGGCTGCTGGCCCAGGCGGTGGAACAGAACCTTCGCGGGGTGGCCGACCCCCATGACGCCGTGGTCGCGCTGGCGGCGACCTACGTGGCCTACAGCTTCGAGCACACGGCACTCACCAGCGTCGCGAACGCCGAGCTCGTCGGCCTGCCGGCCAACCTGCAACGCCCGCTGGTCATCGCGCAACGTGAGCACATCGCCGTGTGGGAGCAGCAACTGCGGTCGGCCCGCCCGGAGCTCGACTCGCGCCAGGCCAGGGTGCTGGTGCACGCCGGGTTCGGCGTGGTCGTCGAGGCGGGTCGCGGACTGCGGTGGCAGGACTCCCCCGGCCACCGTGACGCGGTCGCCGCGTTGGTCGTGGGCGCCCTGGGCCTGTGAGCCGCTAGTGTCCCGCGCCGGAAATCAGGCAACTAGTTCGGCGGCCCAGCTTCCTGCTGGCGGCGTTGCCGGTTCGCCCAGGTACGACCCAGTACGAGGGCGAACCGGCGCCTTGCCAGCAGAAACCCGGATCCACCGACTTAATCACCGCATTCCCGGGCGCGGGACACTAGTGGGCGCGTAGCCCCGCCATCAGCAGGTCCAGCAGGCGGTTCGCCTGGTCGCGTTGTCCCGGGTCGCCGCAGATGAGGAAGATGCCGACCAGGCTGACGACCACGTCCTCCGGGCGGACGTCGGCGCGGATGGTGCCGGCGGCGGCGCCGGCGTCCAGCAGCGTCGCCGCGGCGCCCGACAGTTGCTCGCGGGCCTCGGACGGCGTGACGGCGCCCGAGGCGATGATCCTGCGCAGCGTGTCGGCCATGTCGCGTTTGAGGGCCACGTAGTCGGCGAACTGGTCCATCCACGCACGCAGGGCGTCGTCCGGGCGGTGGGTGGCGAGCAGCTCGTCGGCGCTGTCGCACAGCCTGTCGCGCTCGGCCCGGTAGACGGCCTCGACCAGGGCCTCCCGGGTGGGGAAGTGCCGGTACAGGGTGCCGATGCCCACGCCGGCGTCCCTCGCGATCGCCTCCAGCGCCACGGCGGCGTCACCGGCCGTGAACGCGCGGCGGGCGGCTGCCAGCAGGTTCTCCCGGTTGCGCTGTGCGTCGGCACGCACGGTCCTGCCCGGGCCTCGACCTTTAATCGGAGGCTCCTCCGTTTCTGCTACGGTAATAGCGGAGGAACCTCCGCTTGTTCTCACTATAGGAGCGTGCACATGAGCACGACCATCGCCGGCCGCCCGGTCAACCGGATCGGGTACGGCGCCATGCACCTGTCCCGCCTCGACCAGCAGGACGCCGTCGCGTTCCTGCGCCATGTCGTCGCGCGGGGGATCAACCACCTCGACACCGCGCAGTTCTACGAGACGAGCAACGCGGTGATCCGCGCGGCACTGCACCCGTACCCGGACGACCTGGTGCTGGCCACCAAGGTCGGCGCGGAGCACGTCGGCGATGAGCTGGTCCTCGCACAGCGGCCCGAGCAGCTGCGGGCGAGCCTGGAGGCCAACCTCGCCACCCTGGGGACCGACCACGTGGCCGTGGTCAACCTGCGCCGCGCCGACGCGCCGCCCGGCCTCCTGGCCGAGGGGGACCAGCGGGTGGACCTGGACAGTCAGCTCGCGGAGCTGGTCGCCCTGCGTGACGCGGGCAAGGTCGGCGGGATCGGGCTGAGCAACGTGAGTCCCGAGCAGCTGACGGCGGCCCTGCCGGCCGGCATCGTGTGCGTGCAGAACTCGCACAGTGTCCTCGACCGGGTGAGCGACCCGGTCCTCGAGGCGTGCCGGGCGAACGACATCCCGTGGGTGCCGTTCTTCTCGCTGGGGTCCGCGTTCCCCGGCTTCCCGAAGGTGACCGAGCATCCCACCGTCGTCGAGATCGCGAAGTCACTCGGCACCGCGCCCGCGACCGTCGGCCTGGCCTGGCAGCTCACGCACTACGCGCACACGCTCGTCATCCCGGGCACCACCGACCGGGGCCACCTCGACGACAACCTCGCCGCGGACGGTCTTCACCTCGACCCGGCGACGATGGCGCGGCTCGACGACCTGGCGTGACGCCGCGCCGCCAGGTCGGTGGCGATCCACCGGCCTGGCGCGTCTCGTCCCGTCGAGTCAGTCGGTGAGGAGCCGGTACCGGCGCGGCAGGAACGACCGCGCGGCGTCGTCGTGCGGAAAGTCGATGGTCCGGTGCACGGTCCCGGTTCCTCGCGCGTGCTCGAACGCCCAGCACGACAGGCGAGAGGCGTCGACCCACTCGTGGAAGAGGGCGACGTGGGCCGGGGACTCCGTCCGCAGCAGCGCGTCCCCGGCCCGCAGCTCCGGCGCCGGGATCCGGTCGCTCACCGCGGCCAGCCCGGCGATGTCGAGCCCGCCGTGGCGGATGGGCGGTACCCCCAGCACCGCCCATGCCATCGACACGTACCCGGGAGCGTCCGTGCGATAGATGCCGTACTCGTTGTGGTGGAAGCGATTCCGGTGATGGGGAACCGGCGGGACGAGCCAGCTCTCCGCGCGCAGCACGATCTCGCTGCGCCGGATCCCGGAACCGTTGTGCCACGCGGAGCCACGGCCACCGACCATGCCCGTACCTCGCCTTCGGTGTCGCTTCGTGGTGACACCGAAAGAATCGCGCGTCGCGCTACAAACGCCCTCCACGCGGCCCGCACGCCGGCTTCGCGCCCTACAAGACGCCTACAAACGGGGTGGTAGGGCCACCTCGGCGAGCCAGGCCGCCGGGGTGCGGACCGCCAGCTCACCCGACTCCCGGGCCTTCCTGGGGATGCACAGCTCCCGTGCCCGGTTCCACTGTGCCCCAGCGGTTTCCGGATCGTCGGTCACCGTCGCGGCCGCCAGGTCGCGGAGGGTCCGCGCCTGCCACAGGGGCAGGTCCAGCTCCGTCCACAGGCGCAGGGCCGCGCCCAGCGTCGCCCGCGCCCCCGGCAGGTCGCCGGTGGCCAGGTGCAGCTCGCCGATCGTGCGGGTCATCAGCGCCACGCCGAACCGGTCGCGCATGCGGGCACAGGTGTAGAGGCACTCGTCGAGCGTCGCCGCGACGGTCGCGGTGTCGTGCCCGAGGCGCAGCGCCGCCTTGGCCCACGACTGGCGGGCGTAGGCCGTGCCGAGCTCGTCGCCGATGTCGGTCAGGATCGTGACGGCTCGCGCGGCGAGGTCCTCGGCGCCCGCGTGGTCGGCGACCGCGCGGTGGCAGAGGGACAGGCCACGCAGCGCCAACCCCACGCCCCGCTGGTCGCGCACCTCGCGGTACTCGTCGGCGCAGCGGGTGAGCCGTTCGGTGGCCTCGGCGATGTCGCCGTGGTCGCGGCTGATCGCACCGAGGCCGTAGTTCGCCGCCGCCACGATGTCCCGGTGCCCGGTCCGCTCACCGAGCTCCGCCGCGGCGCGCAGGTCACGGACCGCCGCGTCGAACTCGGCGAGCTCGAGGTAGGCGTTGCCGGTGCCGAGCAGCGCCAGTGCGACGGTGTCGTCGTCGCCGACCGCCTCGGCCAGGTCGCGGGCCCGCCGCAGGTGGTCGAGGGCGGTCGGGAAGTCGTCCTTCTTGGCGTGCACGTCGCCGACGCCGGCCAGCATGACCGCCTCCGCCGCCGGGTCCGCACTCGCCACGGCCGCCGAGAGCGCGGCCTCGTTGGTGCGTTGCCAGGCGTCGAACTCGTTGCGGGTGGCGAACGGCGCGGTCAGCAGGGAGGCCAGCGAGATCACGATGCCGTGCGCGACCCCGAGGTCGTGTGCCCGCTCGACCACGCGCACGACCGCGGCGGCCTCGGCCGCGAGCCATGCGGCCGGTTCCTCCACGGCGTCCTCGACCAGCGCCGGATCGACGTCGATGGCCGGGACGGACACCCGGGCCGGTGGGATGGTGACCCGAGGCAGCTCACGGGTGGTGGTCGCGACGAGCACCATCCAGGTCTCCAGCGTCCGCGTCACCGCGGCCGCCACGTCCTCCTCGACGGCCTGCTCGCTCCCGAACAGCTGCACGAGGTCGTGCAGCCGGTACCGGACCCGGCCGATGGCATCGACCCCGGCGACGTCCACGAGACGCAGGTCGACCAGGTGCTCCACGATGTCCTCGGCGTCCTGCGGTGGCACGCCGAGCAGCGGCACCACCGGCCACCAGCCGAAGTCCGGCAGGTCGAGCAGGCACAGCAGGTGGAACGCACGCCGCTGCCGGTCGTCCAGCTCGGCGTAGTTCAACCCGAGGCTCGACCGGATCGCCAGGTCGCCCACGGTCAGCTCGTCCAGCCTGCGGCGCTCGTCGGCGAGCCGGACGACCAGCGACCTCAGCGGCCAGTGCGGCCGGGCCAGCAGCTTCGCCCCGGCGGCCCGGACCGCGAGCGGGACCCCGCCGCACAGCGCGGCGATCCGTTCGGCGTCCGTGCGCTGGGCGGCCACCCGGTCCGCGCCGATGATCTTGCCGAGCATCGCGATCGCGGACTCCTCGGCCAGGAAGTCCAGCTCGATGGACGTCATGCTCTCCAGCCCGGTCAGGCGCGAACGACTGGTGATCACGACCAGGCTGCCCGGGGCGCCGGGGAGCAGCGGGCGCACCTGGTGCTCGCTCCTGGCGTTGTCCAGCACGATGATCAGCCGGCGGC
This sequence comes from Actinophytocola sp., assembly GCF_035634895.1. GTDB lineage: Bacteria > Actinomycetota > Actinomycetes > Mycobacteriales > Pseudonocardiaceae > Actinophytocola. Next base: position 49,911 of record NZ_DASQCC010000211.1, read on the forward strand.
CGGCGACCCGGGACCGGTACTGCTCGACACGCTCGTCCGTGGAGGCCGGCACCGCGGCGGCGGGCATGCCCATCGCCTGCAGGAAACGGGCGAGCACCTCGTGGGCGTCCAGGTCACGGCCGGCGCCACGCAGGTCGGCGAACAGCTGGCCGTCCGGGAACCGGTCGCTCAGCAGGTGCGCGGCGTGGACGGCCAGCGCGGACTTCCCCACGCCACCGAACCCGGACACCACCACCGTCCGCTTGTCCGGCTCGGCGCCCATCCGCAGCAGCGCGGCCAGGTCCTCGTCGCGGCCGGTGAAGTCGCCGATGTCCGGCGGGAGGTTCCTCGGCGCCGCGTAGTCGTCCGGGCGGGGCGCCGGGCCGGCGACCCGGGTCCGGACCGGCGTGGGCCGGCGGGAGGGCCCGGCGAGGATCTCGGTGTGCAGTGCCCGCAACCGTTCGCCCGGCTCGATCCCCAACTCGTCGAGCAGCTGCGAACGGCCGGTGCGGTAGACCTCCAACGCCTCGGCCTGCCGGCCGCTGACGTGCAGCGCCCGCATCAGCAGCCCCCGGCTCTCCTCCCGAAGGGGATGTGCCGCGACCAGACGGGTCAGGCCGGCGACGACCTCGCTCGCGCGCCCCAGCTCCAGACCGACCCGCGCCCGGCCCTCCTCGGCGTCGAGCCGTTCGGACAGCAGCGTCGCGGCCCAGGTGCGGGCGAACCCCGCGTCCACACCGCCCAGCGCCGGGCCGCGCCAGAGGTCCAGTGCCGCGTCGTAAGACTCGGCCGCGTGCGGGAAGTCCCCCGCACGCTCCGCGTGCCGGGCCCGCTCGACGTGGTCGGTGAAGTCACCGAGGTCGGTGTCGCCGGCGGACACGTCCAGCAGGTAGCCGGGCGCACGGGTGGCCAGCGTGGCCTCGGTCCCGCCGGCGGCGACGATCCCCCGCCGCAACGCGGAAACGTAGGTGTGCACCGAAGCATGCGCCGACGACGGCGGCGACTCGTCCCAGATCAGGTCGACGATCTGTGCCCGGGACACGACATGTCCGCGCTGCTGCAACAACGCCAGCAGCAACGCCTTCGGCTTCGGCCCGCCCAGCGGCACTCGCGTGCCGTCCGCTGTGGTCAGCTCGACAGGGCCAAGGACCAGAATGCGCACAACCGTCAGTTCCCCCAGCACTACACCCGACCCGTGGAACACCTCGATTCTGGCACAGTGGAAGGCCACGTGGAGCGTGGTCGCGCACGGCCGGACGGCAGAACCGCCGATCGGGAGCACCACGGCGCCGAGAACACGACGGCGGCCCGCGTTCGCTCGTGCGTGCTCACCTCGTGAGTGGGTGTAGTCTCGGGGTTACCGAGAGCACTTCGCACGCCGGCGGTTGAGCCGGCGTCGTCCTCGGCGAGGTCCTACGCCGGCCGTCAGCGGACCGGGGACAGGAGCACCGACGTGACGTCGGGCTCACACACTGACATCACCGACAGCACCGCACAGGCCACCGTGGACGCACCGCTGCGACTGTGGCTCAAGCCGAACGCCCCGCCGACCGGACACGTCGACGGCGCCTGGTGGCCACGATCTCGTGCGCTCACCGACGAGCTGGCGGCGCTGATCGACGTGCTCACCAGCCGGCTGGGTCCGGTCACCCGGGTGGCGTTCGCCGCCGACGCGTGGCACCCGGTCGCCGTGGCCGATCGAGCGGTTCGGCTGACGGCCCTTCGCCCGCGGGAGAAGAACATCGTGCGAGTGTCCGGATCGGACGGACGGCAGCTCACGTTGCTGGTCGTGCCACCGGAAGCGCCCGCCGAGGCCGGCCATGACGCCGTCATGCTGGCGGCACGGCGTGCCAACTCGGCCGAACCCGCCGACATCCTGGCCGCCGCGGGCCTGCTTCCCGTTGTCCCGCAACAGAAAGTCCACCGGGCCTGGCGTCCCCGGCTGCGTACCCGTCACCCGCACAGGTAACCACTCCCACCAGTTCACTCGTCTGGAACACCTCATGGTCGCTGTCATCGTTCTCATCATCGTCTTCGTCGTACTGATAGTGCCGGCGTCCGCCGTGCGCATGGTGCAGCAGTACGAGAAAGGCGTCGTGCTGCGCTTCGGGCGGCTGCTCCCGGCCATCCGGGAACCCGGGCTACGCCTGATAATCCCGATCGCCGACCGGATGCGGAAGGTGTCGATGCAGACCATCGTCATGCCGATCCCCGCACAGGGCGCCATCACGAAGGACAACGTCACACTGACCGTCGACGCGGTCGTCTACTACCGGGTCGCCGACCCGGTCAAGGCCATCATCAACGTCGAGCACTATCCCACGGCCGTCTCCCAGGTGGCCCAGACCTCGCTACGGTCGGTGATCGGCCGCGCGGACCTGGACACCCTGCTGTCCGACCGCGACCAGATCAACGCCGAGCTGCAGGCCGTCATCGACGCGCCCACCGAAGGGCCGTGGGGCCTGCACATCGACCGCGTCGAGGTCAAGGACGTCGCGCTGCCGGAAGGAATGAAGCGTTCGATGTCACGGCAGGCCGAAGCGGAGCGGGAACGCCGCGCCAGGGTCATCGCCGCCGACGGCGAGTTCCAGGCGTCGGCCAAGCTCGCGGACGCGGCCAGGGCGATGGCCGACACGCCGGGAGCCCTGCAGCTGCGCCTGCTGCAGACCGTGGTCGACGTGGCCGCCGAGAAGAACAGCACCCTCGTCATGCCGTTCCCGGTCGAGCTGCTGCGGTTCTTCGAGCGGGCGACACAGACCGACGATCCCACGGCGGCGGAGACCAACGGCCACCGGCAGGACGCCATGCTGAGGACCGACGCCGTCACCCGGCTCGGCGACGTCACCGACGGCAAGGAATGAGCCTCCGGGCCGGTGCCGGCTCACCACAGGCTGCGAGGCAGATCGGCCGTCAGCTCGGCCAGCTCCTGGCGGGTCCTGGCCTGGTGCGCGACCGCGACGCGTTCCTCGAACTCCGCCATGGAGATACGGCCCTCCCCCACCGCGTGCTCGAGCCGCTGCACGACCGCCGCGCGCTCGGCGTCGGAGGCCCGAAGCTCTCGATGCATGACAACCACCCTCCTCGCCGGCAGACCGACGACCCGCACCACCGACGGTACGGGAAGACCAGCACACGAAAGGACGTACGGAGATGACCACCTGGCGTGACGTGATCAACTACGTCCGGACCAAGTACGAGATCATGGAAGAGACGGACGACTGGCTGCGTTTCCGGCTCGGCACGGGCGAGCAGCAGGTGACCGTCCATCATCTGCCCGACGCGGACGGCTCGGCGTGGGTCGAGATCTCCTCGCCGGTCGGCCGGGCCGACGACATCGACCTGCGGCGCCTTCTCGAGCTCGCCGGCACGTCGGTCGTCGGCGGCGCCGCGGTGGTGTACGGCGTCGCGTTGCTCAAGCACACCGTGCCGCTGGCGGACCTGAGCGTTCACGCGGAGTTCGAACACCCGCTGCGGCTGGTCGTCGCCCACGCCGACGCGTTCGAACGCGAGCTCGCGCGCGCCGGCCGTCCACCGCGACCCGCACACGCCGGCGAGGGGCGTCTGCTGGCAGAGGTCAACGCTCCAGCGCTGGCCGCGTTCTCCCGGGGCTGAGAGCGATGCTCGCCGTCCGAGTTCGGCCGAGGTCACGACGCGGACGACTCGGCCACCGAGAGCGTCAGGAGTAGGCGATGACCGTCCCGGAACAGACCATCGTGGTCGGTGTCGACGGCTCGGCCGGCTCGGACGAGGCCGTCCTGTGGGCGGTCGGGCTGGCCGCCAACCGCGGGCTACGACTGCACGTCGTGCACGCGCTCCGCCTCACGGTGCCGTGGCAGGGCGTCGGTATCGCGGAGGCCACCGTCCTGGTCGACTCGTTCCGGGACAACGGCGAGCGGCTCCTCCGTGACGCCGTCGGGTTGGCACATGGGGTGGACGAGTCGGTCACGGTCACGACCGACATGCCGACCGGGCCGCCCGTCCCGTTGTTGATCGAGCTGTCCCGGTCGGTGCGGATGGTCGTGGTCGGACACACCGGCGTGGGCGGTTTCTCCGACATGCTCCTCGGTTCCACCGCGGCGGCCGTCGTGAGCCACGCCCACTGCCCGGTGCTGGTGGTTCGCGGCCGGTTCGGTCCGGCAGGCGTGCCCGAGGAGGGTCCGGTGATCGTCGGCATCGACGGGAGTCCGGTCAGCGAGGTGGCGGTGGCGCTGGCGTTCGACGAGGCGTCGCTGCGTGGGGTGGCGCTGATCGCGCTGCACGCGTGGTACGACGACACCTACGGGGCCAGGTACAGCAGCGGGCAGTACCTCATGGAATGGGACTCGATCAAGGACGGCGAGCTGCTGCTCCTGGCCGAACGGCTCGCCGGTTGGCAGGAGAAGTACCCCGATGTCGAGGTGCGCCGGGAGCTCGTGGGCGCACGGCCCCGGCACGCGCTGCTGGAGTGGTCCGCCAGAGCACAGCTCGTCGTGGTGGGAAGCCGAGGACGTGGCGGGTTCCGGAGCATGCTGCTCGGCTCCACCAGCCAGGCCCTCGTGCACCACGCCCAGTGCCCGGTGCTCGTCGCGCGCCCCCTGCCGGGCGAGTAGCGGCCTGCTTCCGGGCGCCGGCCTCAGCGCTTGCGGCGAAGCCGCTGGGCGGCCTGCCGGACGCGCTCGCGGTTACGCGGGTCCTTCGCCAGCTCGCGTCCCTTGTTCGTCAGCTGCTGCCCCTTGGGACTCCGCAGGAAATTCTTGATCCGGTCGAAAAAGCCCGCCATCGGACGCTCCTCTGCTCGGTTCGCGACACAGGCGTACCCCGCGCGACCGGCCCCCAACCCGCCATCGGGCATCGCGCTAACCCAGCACGAGCACGTCGTAGTAGTCGAGGCGGTCGACGGTCGCGGTCAGCCTGCCGTGGTGGCACGAGAAGGGCGGCGACTTCGACCCGGGGAAGTCGGGCGAGACCATGGTGACCCGCGCCGGGCAGGTACGGACGGCCACGCTCACGCTGAGGTCGGTCCGTGGCGTGATGCCCTGGTCGTAGTCGTGGTTGACCAGGTGCACGGTCCGTGCCCCGGTGCCCCGCTGGACGAGCACGCCGCCCGAGACGTTCCCCGCGCCGACGCGCACCGCCTGTGGGCTGTGGTCGTTGGCCCGGAACAGGTTCGCGTGGTCCGCGAAGAACCGGGCGTACTCCTGGAAGAACGGCAGCGTGCCGGACTGCTCCGCGGTCGGGCCGCCCACCGTGTCCCTCAGGTGCAGCGCGGGGAACAGCCCGTTGGCGTACGCCTCGGCCCCGAAGATCCGCCAGTAGTCCTTCTTCTCGGACAGCGGCAGGTTCAGGTACGCCGTCATCATGTCCGTCGGCCAGTCGATGAACACCACCGCGGGCACGTCCCCGGCGATCCGGCGGTTGCGGTCCTTGAGGTACCGGTAGTTGGCCTGCAACGACTTCGCGCCGTCGAGGTGACCGCCGACGGTCGGGACGTAGTTGGCACCCCGCCCGTCCGGGGTCTGCTCGTCGGGGTTCCACGGGTACATCCCGACGCTGTTGAAGTCGACGTACGGCAGCAAACCGTTGGAGGTGATCAGGATCCGACGGTGGGCGGTGTTCGCCGCGTACGCCCGCAGCTCGTGCACCATCGTCCGCCAGTAGCGGCGCAGGTACGTCGCGGTGAAGGAGGTGTCGTCGGCGTACAGCCGGTTGTCGGTCACGTCACCCCACTCGGCGGCCAGCGGGTTGGCCGGCGTCAGCGGGTTCTTGTTCCAGCCGTTGGCAAGCAGGTAGGTCCGGTAGTTGAAGTTGTGCGCCAGGTCGCCGGGCGGCACGTCCCGGCGCGGCAGGTTGTCCCCGGTCATCCCGAACCGGGACGTCCAGTCGGCGGCCGTGAACGCGGGATATCTCGCCAGCAGGTACCGGGTGAAGTCGGCGACGGCGAAGTCGTCGAAACCCTCGTTGCCGTTGTAGCCGTACTTCTGGCCACCGCTGAACCCGGACAGGACCTCGTCGAAGAACAGGCCGTCCACACCACCGTCAATCTGGACCTTCGCCCAGTCGAGCAGGTACTCGCGGTACGCCGGGTTGAACATGTTGCCCCGCCGTGCCCCCGGGACCACCTCGTCGTGGGGTACCGGCAGGTTGTCGGCGTCGCGAGTGGACATGCCGTCGAAGGTCGCGGCGCTGTCGAACTCCGCCGGGAAGATGACGCTGACCGTCCCGCCGCCGACGAACGCCGTGCCCTGCCGGTGATATCGCGCGATCTGGCCGAAGTCGTAGTCGCCCGGCCGGGTGCCGTGCGTCGACCATTTCTGGAAGGCCCGGATGTTGACGTCCGGGTCGAGCCGGTGGACCTGCGGGTCGTTCTGGTTCGCCTCGGACTGGCTGAACGCGTACACCGTCCAGTCGGCGGGCCGGGTGCGGTCCGGTTGGTGACCGTGCCCGCCCGAAGCCGCGGACTGACCGGGCTGAACCGCGAACACGAACGCACACACCGAGACAAGCGCGACGCTGAACCGCCGAGACATATCCATTTCCTTTCCGCGCCGAAACTATCGCCGTGTTCCGGTGCGGAAAAGAGCGTTGTCACCGAACCCGGCGGCGCCGAAGAGGCCTCGCCGAGCATATGCCGGGAATGTTCTGCTTAGGAAGACCCGTTGCGGGACAAGCAGGTTCATGTCAACTGATCGAATACGAGTACAGGTCACCCTCGGTCAGTTCGAACCGCAGGCGGAATGGGCCGCCGGTGGCCGGGATGGTGGTTCTGGTGCCCCAGCCGACCGTCGTGCCCAGGGTGTCACCGGTGATCGGGTTCGACGTCTCGTAACCCGGGACCGGGGTGCCGGCCGCGTCCAGTAGGGCCACGTGGAGTTGGCCCGCCGTACCGAGGTTGGCGTTCACCGTGACCGTCGTGCCGGTCGGCGCGAGGGTTCTTGTGGTGACGCTGCCACCGCCCGACGCCGCGTGGAACGCCTCGAACCGGTCGCGTTTCCAGGTGAGCAGGGCGATCTTGCTGTTGCCCGTCGCCTTGGCGCACAGGCCGGGCACGTCCTCGCTGCCGCAGGAGTGCTCGCCCGCGAACGAGCCGTAGTAGT
>NZ_DASQCC010000212.1:0-39738 GCF_035634895.1 Actinophytocola sp.
GGACCCCAGGCGATCGCGGTCGCGGTCAGGCCGCGGGCGACCCGGCGCCGGGCGAGCGCGGCCAGGTAGGAGTCCACCGCGGCGGCGCCGCCGTGGCTGGCGCTGCCCCACACCCCGGACGCGGACGAGACCAGCACGAACGCGTCCAGCTCGCGGTCGCCGAGCAGCTCGTCGAGGTACCCGGCGCCGGCCGCCTTGGCGATGATCGACTCGGCCAGCTCGGGCAGCTCGATCTCGGCGATCGGCCGCAGCGAGCCGGTGCCCGCGGCATGCACCACGGCGGTCAGCTCGCCGGGGATCTCGGCCAGCAGCCTGCTCACGGCCGCCTTGTCGGACACGTCCGCGGCCACCCCGGTGACCCGCGCGCCGAGCGCGGTCAGCTCGGCGGCCAGGTCCTCGAAGCCGGACGACCGCGTGCCGTGCCGGGTGGCCAGCACCAGGTGCTCCGCACCGTTCTCGGCCAGCCAGCGGGCGATGCGCGAACCGACCTGGCCGGTGCCGCCGGTGACCAGCACGGTGCCGCGCGGGCGCCAGGCCTGTTCCGGCTCGACGGCGCCGAGCGGGGCCCGGCTGAGCCTGCGGCCGAGCAGCCCGGAGGCGCGGATCGCCAGCTGGTCCTCACCGTCCACACCGGACAGAGCGGCCGCGAGCCGGGCGCGGGCGGTGGCGTCCAGCGCCGGCGGCAGGTCGATCAGACCGCCCCAGCAGCGCGGGTGCTCCAGGGCCGCGACCCGGCCGAGGCCCCAGATCTGCGCGTGCCCCGGGTCGAGGATCTCGTCCTCGGGCGCCACGGACAGCGCGCCCTTCGTCAGGCACCACAGCGGGACCGCCAGGTCGGTCTGGTCCATGGCCTGCAGCAGGCTGAGGTTCTGCGCGAAGCCGGCCGAGATGTGGTCGCGGAACCGGCGCCGGTCCGCCGCCAGCAGCGACAGCACGCCGGACAGTCCCTCGGTGTCCACTTCGGACAGGAACGCGACGAGATCCTCGCGGGAGCCGTCCCGCGGGCCGAGCACCCGCTCGCGCACGGTCGCGCCGTGCTCGGCGATCGCCGCGACCGCGTCGCGGACCCACGAGTCCTCGCCGTGACCGGCCGGCACCATGACCAGCCAGGTCCCCCGCAGCCGCGCGGTCGGCACCTTGGCGACCGGTGCCCAGTCGATCCCGTACCGCCAGGTGTCCACGACGGACTCGTCGCGGCGGGTCCTGCGCCAGCGGGAGAGCGCGGGCAGCACCGCGCCGATGGTGTTCGGGTCGGGCACGTCCAGCGTCGCGGCGAGGGCCTCCAGGTCCTCGCGTTCCACCGCGTCCCAGAACCGTGCGTCGATGTCGTCGGCGGCCAACCGTCCACCCTCGATCTTCGGCGCGCTCGGCGCCAGCCAGTAGCGTTCGCGCTGGAACGCGTACGTGGGCAGGGTGACCCGCCGCGGCTGGTAGGCCGCGAAGAACGCCTGCCAGTCCACCCGCACGCCCCTGGTGTGCAGCAGGCCGAGCGCGGCGACGATGGTCGCGGGCTCCGGCCGGTCGCGGCGCAGCAGCGGCACCGCGAGGACGTCCTGCTCGTCGGCCAGCGTCTCGCTGGTCATCGCGGTGAGCACGCCGTCCGGGCCGATCTCGACGAACGTCGTCACGCCGGCCGCGGACAGCTCGGTGACCACGTCGGCGAACCGGACCGGCTCCCGCACGTGCCGCACCCAGTACTCGGGGTCGGTGACCGCGCCGGGCATGGCGATGGCCGGCTCGTGGTAGGTCAGTCCGGTCGCGACGGTCCGGAACTCGGCGAGCATCGGGTCCATGAGCGGCGAGTGGAAGGCGTGGCTCACCGCCAGCCACTTGGTCTTGTGCCCGGTCGCGGCGAGCGAGTCGCCGACCATGGCGACCGCGTCCCTCGGCCCGGCGATGACCACCGAGTTCGGCGCGTTCACCGCGGCGATCGCGACACCCTCGCCCAGCAGCGGCGCCACCTTGCACTCCGGCGCACGCACCGAGAGCATGGCGCCGCCGGCCGGCAGTGCCTGCATGAGCGCGCCGCGCGCGGTGACCAGCCTGGCCGCGTCGGCCAGCGAGAACACGCCGGCGACGTGCGCGGCGGCGATCTCGCCGATGGAGTGGCCGGTCACGCTGTCCGGCCGCACGCCCCACGCCTCGAGCAGGCGGAACAGCGCCACCTCGATGGCGAACAACGCGGGCTGCGTCCACGCCGTCTGGTCGAGCAGCTCCGGCTCGGCGGCGATGACCTGGCGCAGTGGCCGGTCCAGGTGAGCGGCCGGGTCGAGGCCGCGAACCGCCGAGCGGAGCGAGGCCGTCAGGCACAGGTGTTTGTCCAGCTCAGCGCACACCTCGTCGAGCGCTGCGGCGAACACGGGGTAGGTCTCGGCGAGCTGCTGGCCCATGCCGACGCGCTGGGCACCCTGCCCGGTGGCCAGGAACGCGACCTTGCCCGGGGTGAGCGAGCCGGTGATGCCCGCCCGCCCGTCGGCCAGCGCCTGCAGCCCGCGGCGCAGCGAGTCCCGGTCGGCCGCGGTGACCATGCCCCGCCGCGCGAGGCCGGGCCGTGCGGTGGCCAGGGTGTAGGCGATGTCCACCAGCGGTGCGGTGTCCACGGCGGACAGGAGGCGGGCCGCCTGGGCACGCAGTGCGGTGTCGGAGCGGCCGGAGAGGACGAACGGCAGCGCCACCTGGGGGAGCTCGCGGTCGTCCTGGATCTCGTCGGCCTCGGGCGCCTCGATGATGACGTGTGCGTTGGTGCCGCTGATGCCGAACGAGGAGATGCCGGCCCGGCGCGGGCGGCCGACCTCCGGCCAGCCGGTGTTCTCGGTGGCCAGCCGGACCTTGCCGGACGTCCAGTCCACCTGGGACGTCGGCGTGTCGATGTTCAGGCTGGCCGGCAGCACGCCGTGGTGCAGCGCCTCGACCATCTTGATCACGCCGGCGACGCCGGCCGCGGCCTGGGTGTGGCCGATGTTGGTCTTGACCGAGCCGAGCAGCAGCGGGTGCTCCCGGTTCTGGCCGTAGGTGGCGAGCAGCGCGGTGGCCTCGATCGGGTCGCCGAGCTTCGTGCCGGTGCCGTGCGCCTCGACCGCGTCCACGTCCGAGGTGGACAGTCCGGCGTCGGCGAGCGCGGCGCGGATCACCCGCTCCTGTGCCAGGCCGTTCGGCGCGGTCAGGCCGTTGGACGCGCCGTCGGAGTTGATCGCCGAGCCACGGACCACGGCCAGCACCGGGTGGCCGAGCCGGCGCGCGTCCGCCAGCCGCTCGACCAGCAGCATGCCGACGCCCTCGGCGAAGCCCGTGCCGTCCGCGGTGTCGGAGAACGCCTTGACCTTGCCGTCCGCGGCCAGGCCGCGCTGGCGGGCGAACTCGATGAGCAGGTGGGGGGTGGACATGATCGTCACGCCGCCGGCCAGCGCCAGGTCGCACTCGCCGGCCCGCAGCGAGCGGGCGGCCAGGTGCAGTGCCACCAGCGACGACGAGCACGCGGTGTCCACGGTGATCGCCGGGCCCTCCAGGCCGAAGGCGTAGGCGACCCGGCCGGAGGCGACGCTGGCCGCCGAGCCGTTGCCGAGGTAGCCGGCGACGTCGTCGGGCACGTCGTGCACCCGGCCTGCGTAGTCGTGGTACACGGTGCCGGCGAACACGCCGGTCTTGCTGCCCCGCAACGTGGTCGGGTCGATGCCGGCCCGCTCCACGGCCTCCCACGAGGTCTCCAGCAGCAGGCGCTGCTGCGGGTCCATCGCGATGGCCTCCCGCGGCGAGATGCCGAAGAAGCCGGGGTCGAAGTCCGCGGCGTCGTAGAGGAAACCGCCGGTCCGGGTGTAGGTCTTGCCGGGCGTGCCGGGCTCGGGGTGGTAGATGCCGTCGGTGTCCCAGCCGCGGTCGCGGGGGAACTCGGCGATCACCGAGGTGCCGTCGACCAGCAGGTCCCACAGCTGCTCGGGGGTGCGCACCTCGCCGGGGAACCGGCAGCTCATGGCGACGATCGCGATGGGCTCGTCCGGCTCGGTCACGACGACCGCGGCCGCCGTCTCGGTCTCGCCGCCGACCAGCTCGGTGGCCAGGTGGGTGGCGAGCGCGGCGGCGTCCGGGTAGCTGAACACCACGGTGGCCGGCAGGGTCAGGCCGGTGGCGGCGTTGAGCCGGTTGCGCAGCTCGACCGCGGTGAGCGAGTCGAAACCGAGGTCCTTGAACGGGCGGTGCGGGTCGATCGCGCCGGCCGCGGCATGACCGAGGACGCCGGCCGCGTTGTCGCGGACCAGGTCGAGCAACATCTCGACGCGCCGCTCCGGGGCGAGCGCGGCCAGTGTGCCGGCCAGGCCGCCCTGCTCGGCGGCGGCCGCGGCGACCGCACGGCGGACCGGGGCGCGGACCAGGCCACGCAGCAGCGGGTGCTGGTTGTCCCGCATGGCGGCGAGGTCCAGCCTGATCGGCACCAGCACGGGGTTCGGGTCGGCCATGGCCGCGTCGAACAGGGCGAGCCCGTCGGCCTCGGTCATCGGCACCGCGCCGCCGCGCCGGAGGCGGGCGATGTCGGTGTCGGTCAGCCTGCCGGCCATGCCGGTGCGCTCCGCCCACAGGCCCCAGTCCAGCGACTTGCCCGGCAGGCCAAGGGCTTGGCGGTGCGTGGCGAGCGCGTCGAGGAACGCGTTGCCGGCCGCGTAGTTGGCCTGGCCCGGGTTGCCGAGCACGCCGGCCGCGGCGGAGAAGAAGACCAGCTGGGCGTTCGGCGCCAGCTCGTGGAGGTGCAGCGCGGCGTCCACCTTGACCGCGAGGACCCGGTCGAACTGCTCACGGGTCAGCGCGGTGACGAGGCCGTCGTCGACGACGCCCGCGGTGTGCAGCACGGCGGTGAGGTCGTCCACTGTGGACAGCAGGGTGGCGAGCGCGGTGCGGTCGGTGACGTCGCAGGCCTCGACGCGCACGGTGGCGCCCAGGGCCGTCAGCTGTTCGACCAGCGCCGCGGCGCCGTCCGCGGCGGGACCGCGGCGGCTGACCAGCAGCAGGTTCGCGGCGCCGTACCGGGTGACCAGGTGCCGGGCGACCAGCTCGCCGAGGCCGCCGACCGCACCGGTGACGAGGACCGTGCCGGACGTGTCGACACGCGGTTCGTCCTCTGTGGACTGTGCGCGGGTCAGGCGTGGCGCGGACACCGTGCCCGCGCGGATGGTCAGCTGGGGCTCGCCGGTGGCGACGGCGGCGGCCAGGACCTCGTGCGACGCGGCGTCGTCGTCGATGTCCACGAGCACGAAGCGGTCCGGCTGCTCGGACTGCGCCGAGCGCACCATGCCCCAGATCGGCGCGTGCGTCAGGTCGTCCGGTCCCCGGGTGAGCAGGACGAGCAGGCCCTCGCCGGTCTCGAGGTGGGCGAGGAGCCGCTCGTGCACCGAGCTGGTCAGGTCGTGCAGGTCCGGCATGGCCTCGCCGGTGAGGTTCAGCGGCTGCCAGGCCGCCGCGACCTGGCCGGCGGTGACGGTGACCGGCGTCTGGGTGACGCGGTAGAGCGAGTCGGTGCTCGGGGCCGCGGCGGCCACCGGGCGGATGAGCAGCGACCCCACCGTGGCCACCGGGGCGCCGTCGGTGTCGGCGAGCGTCAGGGTCAGCTCGTCGGTACCGGCCAGCTTCACGCGCAGCGCGGTCGCGCCGGTGGCGTGCACGGCGACCTCGGTGAAGCAGAACGCCAGCTTGCCCTCGCCCGAGTCCTGCGCGCCCAACGCGTGCAGGCACGCGTCGAACAGCGCGGGGTGCAGGTTGAAGCCGCTCACCGGCACGTCCGCGGGCAGCGACACCTCCACATAGGTCGCGGTGTCGTCGCGCCAGGCGCGGCGCAGGCACTGGAAGGTCGGGCCGTAGTCGACGCCGATGCCGGCCAGGTGGTCGTACGCGCCGGTCACGTCGATCTCGGTGGCGCCGGGCGGCGGCCACGCGGTCAGCCCGGCGCCGGCCGCTCCCCCGGCGGTGAGGACGCCGCTGGCGTGCCTGGTCCAGGTCTGGGTGCCGGCGGGGCGGGCGTGGACGGCGACCGCACGGCGACCGGTCTCGTCCCCGTCCCCGACCAGCACCTGCAGCTGGACGGCGCCGTCGGCGGGAAGCACGAGGGGCGCGTGCAGCAGCAGCTCACCGACCTGGTCGCAGCCGACCTCGTCGCCGGCCCGCAGCGCCAGCTCGACGAACGCGGTGCCCGGGAAGATCACCTGGTCGCGCACCACGTGGTCGGCGAGCCAGGGGTGGGTGCGGACCGAGAGCCTGCCGGTGAACAGCATGCCGTCGCCGGCGCCGTCGTCACCGGCCAGCGCGACCGCGCTGCCGAGCAGGGGGTGGTCGGCGCCGCCGAGCCCGAGGCTCGCCGCGTCGCCGGCCGGCGCGACCGTGTCCAGCCAGTACCGGTCCCGCTGGAAGGCGTAGGTGGGCAGCGCGACCGTGGCCGCCCCCGCGTAGGCAGGGGTGAGGTCGGCCGGCACCCCCGCCGCCTTCGCCTCGCCGAGCGAGGCGTAGAAGCGGGCCAGACCGCCCTCCTCGCGGCGCAGCGTGCCGATCGCGGCGGCGCCGGCGGTGTCCTGGATGGCCATGGTGAGCACCGGGTGCGGGCTGGTCTCGACGAAGAACTGGTAGCCGTCGGCCACCATCGCCCGCACCGCCGGCTCCAGCCGCACGGTCGCGCGCAGGTTGCGGTACCAGTACTCGGCGTCCAGCGTGCTGGTGTTCAGCCACGCGCTGTCCACCGTGGAGTAGAACGGCACGCTGGCCGGGCGCGGCCGGATCGGCGCGAGCACGTCGAGCAGCTCGTCGCGGAGGCGCTCCACGTGCGCGGAGTGCGAGGCGTAGTCCACGGGGATCCGCTTGACCCGGATCTCCTCGGCCGCAAACGTTTCCACCAGCTCGTCGAGGGCTTCGGCGTCGCCGGCGACCACGCAGGCGGCCGGACCGTTGACGGCTGCGAGGGAGATCTTGCCGGCCCAGCGGGTCAGCCGGGACTCGACCTCGTCGGACGGCAGCGCGACCGACACCATGCCGCCGATCCCGGTGATGGCCTTGATGGCCCTGCTGCGCAACGCGACGACCCGTGCGGCGTCCTCCAGGGACAGCGCGCCGGACACCGCGGCCGCGGCGATCTCACCCTGCGAGTGCCCGACCACCGCGTCCGGCCGGACCCCGAACGACTCCCACATCGCGGCCAGCGACACGTACATGGCCCACAACGCGGGCTGCACGACGTCGACCCGCCGCAAGGCCTCGGCGTCGCCCAGTACCTCGCGCAGCGACCAGTCCACAAAGGGCGCCAGCGCGGCGGCGCACTCGTCGAGCCGCGCCGAGAACACCTCGGACGCCTCGGCCAGCGCCAGGCCCATGCCGGCCCACTGCGCACCCTGACCGGGGAACACGAAGACCGTGCGGCCGTTGCCTTGTACGGCGCCGGTGACGACGCCGGGAGCCGGCGTGCCGGCGGCCAGCGCGGCGAGGCCGTCGACGAACTCCGCGCGTTCCTGGCCGACCAGCACCGCGCGGTGCGCGAACTCGGCGCGGGTGCCCGCCAGTGCGGCGCCGACGCCGGCCAGGTCGACCGTCGGGTTGGCGGTCAGGAAGGCACGCAGCGTCTCGGCCTGCGCCGCAAGCGCTTGCGGGGTACGGCCGGACACCAGCCAGGGCAGGACCGGGCCGTCGGCGGCCACGTCGGTGAACACGACCTCGTCGTCCCGTGTCCGCTCGGGCTCCTCGATGATCACGTGCGCGTTCGTGCCGGAGACACCGAACGAGGACACCCCGGCCCGGCGCGGCCGGTCGCCGGCCGGCCACCGCCGGCTGTCGGTCAGCAGCTCGACCGAACCGGCGCTCCAGTCCACATGCGACGACGGCGCGTCGACGTGCAGCGTCGCGGGCAGCACCTCGTGGCGCATGGCCATGACCATCTTCATCACGCCGGCGATGCCCGCCGCGGACTGGGTGTGCCCGAGGTTCGACTTCACCGAGCCCAGCAGCAGCGGGGTGGTCCGGTTCTGGCCGTAGGTGGCCAGCAGTGCCTGCGCCTCGATCGGGTCGCCGAGCTTCGTGCCGGTGCCGTGCGCCTCGACCACGTCGACGTCCGAAGTGGACAGACCGGCGTCGGCCAGCGCGGCGGTGATCACCCTCTCCTGCGACGGGCCGTTCGGGGCGGTGAGGCCGTTGGACGCGCCGTCCTGGTTGATCGCCGTGCCCCTGACCACCGCCAGCACCGGGTGGCCGTTGCGACGAGCGTCGGACAGGCGCTCGACCAGCAGCACGCCGACGCCCTCCGACATGCCGAACCCGTCGGCGCCCTCGGCGAAGGCCTTGCACCGGCCGTCCGGCGCGAGCCCACGCTGCCGGCTGAACGCGACCAGCCCCTCCGGGGTGGACATCACCGCGGCGCCGCCGGCCAGTGCGAGCGTGCACTCGCCGGTGCGCAACGCCTGGATCGCCAGGTGCAGCGCGACGAGCGAGGCGGAGCAGGCGGTGTCGATGGTCATCGCCGGGCCCTCCAGCCCGAGCGTGTAGGCGATCCGGCCGGACACCACGGACGCGGCGTTGCCGGTGACCAGGAAGCCCTCGTTGCCGGGCGGGGCGGCGGCCAGCAGCTTCGCGTAGTCCTGGCCGTGGGTGCCGGTGAACACGCCGACCTTCGCGCCGCGCAGGGAGACCGGGTCGATGCCGGCCCGTTCGACCGCCTCCCACGAGGTCTCCAGCAGCAGCCGCTGCTGCGGGTCCATCGCGGTCGCCTCGCGCGGCGAGATGCCGAAGAACTCGGCGTCGAACTCGGCCGCGTCGTAGATGAAGCCACCCTCGCGCACGTAGGAGCGGCCCGGCTCGTCCGGGTCAGGGTGGTACAGCTCGGCCAGGTCCCAGCCGCGGTCGTCGGGCAGCGGGCCGACCGCGTCACCGCCGGCGGCCAGCAGCTCCCACAACGCCTCGGGGCTGTCGACGCC
This sequence comes from Actinophytocola sp., assembly GCF_035634895.1. Taxonomy (GTDB): domain Bacteria; phylum Actinomycetota; class Actinomycetes; order Mycobacteriales; family Pseudonocardiaceae; genus Actinophytocola. The sequence goes on from NZ_DASQCC010000212.1 coordinate 8,931, forward strand.
GCCGGGGAACCGGCAGGCCATGCTGACGATGACGATCGGGTCGTCGTCCACCGCGACCGCGGCCGGGGCGGTCGGCACCGGCGCGGCGTCGGCGCCGAGCAGCTCGTCGCGTAGGTGCGCGGCCAGCTCGGCCGGGGTGGGGTAGTTGAAGATCAGGGTCGCGGGCAGTCGCAGCCCGCTGGCCGCGTGCAGGCGGTTGCGCAGCTCGACCGCGGTCAGCGAGTCGAACCCCAGCTGCTTGAACGTCCTCTTCACGTCGACGGCGGCCGGCGAGGGATGGCCGAGCACGCCGGCCGCCGCGGCGCGGACCAGCTCGACGAGCGTGCGGTCCCGCTCCGCGGGCGCCAGGGCGGCCAGCTTGTCGGCCAGCGAGTCGGCGGACACGCGCTCGGTGACGACCCGGCGGGCGGGGGTACGCACCAGGCCACGCAGCAACGCGGGCACGTGCGTGGCGTTGCGCAGCACGGCCAGGTCGAGCCGGACGGGCACCAGGTTCGGCTCGGTGGCACCGAGGCCGGCGTCGAACAGCGCCAGTCCGTCCAGAGTGGACAGTGCTCGGGTGCCGTTGCGGGCCATGCGGCGCAGGTCGGTGTCGGTCAGCCGGCCACCCATGCCGCGCTCCTCCGCCCACAGGCCCCAGGCGAACGAGGTGGCCGGCAGGCCGAGCGAGCGGCGATGGGCCGCGAACGCGTCGAGGAAGGCGTTGGCGGCGGCGTAGTTGGCTTGGCCCGCGGCACCGAACGTGGTGGCGGCGCTGGAGTACAGGGCGAACGCGGCCAGGTTCCGGTCCTTGGTCAGCTCGTGCAGCGCGAGCGTGCCGGCCACCTTCGGCGCGAGCACCTGGTCGAGCTGCTCGTCGGTCATCGAGGCGACGGTCCCGTCGGCCACGACGCCGGCGGTGTGCACGACGGCGGTCAGGTCGGGGATGCCCTTCAGCACCTTGGCGAGCGCGGCCCGGTCCGCGACGTCGCAGGCGACGATCCTGGTGGCCACGGGCAGCTCGGCGGCCAGCTCGGCCGCGCCGTCGACGTCGGTGCCCCGGCGGCTGAGGAGCACGAGGCCGGTCACGCCGGGCTTGTCCGCCAGGTGCCTGGCGACCAGCGCGCCGAGCCCGCCGGTGCCGCCGGTGACGAGGACCGTGCCGGACAGCGCCGGCTCCTCGGCGCCGGTCGCGGCCCTGGCCAGCCGCGGCACCAGCACCTTGCCGGCACGCAACGCGAACTGCGGCTCGTCGAGTGCCAGCGCCGCCGGCAGCACCGCGTTCGACGCGTCCGTGCCGTCGGAGTCGACCAGGACGAACCGGTCCGGGTGCTCGGACTGCGCGGCCCGCACCAGGCCCCAGACCGGTGCGGTCACCGGCTGGTCGCGGTCGCCGGTGACCACGACCAGCCGGGACCGCGCGAAGCGCTCGTCGGTGAGCCAGCTCCGCACCATGGCCAGCGCTCGCCGCGCCGCGGCGGACACCGTCCTCGCCAGGTCCTTCTTCCGCTTCTCCGTGGCGAACCGGTGGATGACGAGATCGGCCACCTCGGTCAGGTCGCCGAGGCCGGCCGCCTCGATGATGCCGTGTTCCGTCGGCGCGCCAACGGTTCCCGCCACCCAGTCCACCGTGTACAGCGAGTCGTCGGCGCCGGTGAGCCTCGCGGCGTCGACCGGGCGCACGGCGAGCGACTCGGCGTCCGCGACCGGCGCGCCGGAGTCGTCCGCGATGGTCAGCGACACGGCGTCCGGTCCGGCCGGCGCCAGGCGCACGCGCAGCGCGGTCGCACCCGTGGCGTGCAGCCGCATCCCGGTCCACGCGAAGGCGAGATATCCGGCGGCCGCGTCGTCCGCGTGCTCGATCGCGCCGAGGTCCATGCCGTGCAGCGCGGCGTCCAGCAGGGCCGGGTGCAGGCCGAACCCCGTGGCGGAGCCGGCCTCGGCCGGCAGCGTGACCTCGGTGAACACCTCGTCGCCGCGCCGCCACGCGGCACGCATGCCCTGGAACGCCGGTCCGTAGCCGGTGCCGGCGTAGAACTCGCTGAAGTCGACGGGGGTGGCGCCGCTCGGCGGCCACTCGGTGAGTGCGACCGGAGCCGACGGCGCCGCGGCGGCGAGGCTGCCGGACGCGTTGCGCAGCCAGGTGTCCGTGCCCTGCTGTCGTGAGTGGACGGTGACCGTCCTGGCGCCGTCCGCGCCCGGCGCGCCGAGGTGCACCTGGATGGTGACGGTCTCCTCGGCGGGCAGCACCAGCGGCGCCTCGAGGGTCAGCTCGGCGAGCTGGTCCGCGCCGACCTCGTCGCCGGCGGCGACCGCGATGTCCACGAACGCGGTGCCGGGCAGCAGCACCGTGCCCATGACCGCGTGGTCGGCCAGCCACGGCTGGGTGGCCAGCGACAGCGCACCCGTGAACAGGTGGCCGGCGTCCCCGGCCAGCTCGACGGCGGCGCCGAGCAGCGGGTGGCCGGCCGTGCCGAGCCCGGCGGCGGTGACGTCCCCGGCCGGCGCGGCGGTCTCGGTCAGCCAGTACCGCTCGCGCTGGAAGGCGTAGGTGGGCAGGCCGATCGGACGCGCGCCGGGGAACACCCGGTCGAGGTCCGGCTCGACGCCGCCCGCGATCAGCTCGGCGAGCGAGGTGACGAAGCGGCGCGGCCCGCCGTCGTCGCGGCGCAGCGTGCCGACGGCGACGGCGTCCGGCGCCGTCTCGGCCACCGCCATGGTCACCACGGGGTGCGGGCTGACCTCGACGAACACGCCGTGCCCGTCCTCGTGCAGTGCGGCGACGCCGTCGGCGAACCGGACGGTCTGGCGCAGGTTCTGGTACCAGTAGGCCGCGTCGGTCGGCCGGTCGAGCCAGCGGGAGTCCACCGTGGAGTAGAACGGGATCCGCGGTGTGCGCGGGGTGATCCCGGCCAGTGCGGTCAGGATGTCGTCCTGGACGTGCTCGACGTGCGCGGAGTGCGAGGCGTAGTCCACCGGGATCCGCTTGACCCGGATCTCCTCTGCCGCAAACGTTTCCACCAGGTCATCCAGGGCGTCGGCGTCGCCGGCCACCACGGCGGACTCGGCGCCGTTGACGGCGGCCAGGGAGATCCGTCCGGTCCACCGCGCCAGCCGCGTCTCGACCTCGCCGGCCGGCAGCCCGACGGACACCATGCCGCCGATCCCGGTGATCGCCCGGATCGTCCTGCTGCGTAACGCCACGACCTTCGCCGCGTCCGAAAGGGACAGTGCGCCGGACACCGCGGCGGCGGCGATCTCACCCTGCGAGTGCCCGATCACCGCGTCCGGCTCGATGCCGAACGACTGCCACAGCGCGGCGAGCGACACGTACATCGCCCACAACGCCGGCTGCACAACGTCAACCCGCTGCAACGCCTCGGGATCGCCGAGCACGTCCCGCAACGACCAGTCCACGAAGGGCGACAGCGCTGCCGCGCACTCGTCGAGGCGTGCGGAGAAAACCTCGAAGGATTCGGCCAACGCCAACCCCATGCCCACCCACTGCGCGCCCTGGCCCGGGAAGACGAACACGGTCCTACCCGGCTCGCCGGCCACGCCCGTGACCACCGGCGCGGTGCGCAGCTCGTCGACGCTGGCGGCGACGACCACGCCGCGGTGGGAGAATCTGGCCCGGGTGGCCATGGTGCGGCCCACGCTCGCGACCGCCCCGTCGATCGGGGCCGACCGCAGCTGGTCAACCTGGGCAGTGACCGCGTCCTCGCTCGGCCCGGAGAACACCACGGGCACCGGCCAGCCTGTGTCTGATTGGCTCGCTCCGCTCGCCGGCGAGTGGGCCTGTTCCCGGTGTCTTCCCTCCTGCGCTGCGCCCTCGCTCGTGGCCGAGCTCGCTGCGCTGCTCGTCAGTCCAGACACCGGCGGCCCACTCGCACGCCACTCCTCGATGATCGCGTGCGCGTTGGTGCCGGAGACGCCGAACGACGACACCGCCGCGCGCCGCGGGCGGTTCACCTCGGGCCACTCGCGGCGCTCGGTGAGCAGCTCGACCGCACCGGCCGACCAGTCCACGTGGGACGTCGGCGTGTCCACGTGCAGGGTCCTCGGCAGCACGCCGTGGCGCAGCGCCTCGACCATCTTGATCACGCCGCCGACACCGGCGGCGGCCTGCGCGTGCCCGATGTTCGACTTCATCGACCCGAGCAGCAGCGGGGCGTCCCGGTCCTGACCGTAGGTGGCCAGCAGCGCCCGCGCCTCGATCGGGTCGCCCAGCTTCGTGCCCGTGCCGTGCGCCTCGACCGCGTCCACGTCCGCGCCGGACAGTCCGGCCGCGGCGAGCGCGTCACGGATCACCTGCTCCTGCGCGGGACCGTTCGGCGCGGTCAGCCCGTTGGACGCGCCGTCGGAGTTCACCGCGGAGCCGCGGAGCACCGCGAGCACCGGGTGCCCGTTGCGGCGCGCGTCGGAAAGCCGTTCCAGCAGGAGCATGCCCGCGCCCTCGGCCCAGCCGGTGCCGTCGGCCGACTCGGCGAACGCCTTGCACCGCCCGTCGGGCGCGAGCCCGCGCTGCCGGCTGAACTCGACGAACACGCTCGGTGTGGCCAGGACCGCGACGCCGCCGGCGAGCGCGAGCGAGCACTCCCCCGCCCGCAGCGCGTTCGCCGCCAGGTGCAGTGCGACGAGCGACGACGAGCACGCGGTGTCCACGGTGATCGCCGGCCCCTGCAGCCCCAGCGAGTAGGCGATGCGCCCGGACACCACGCTGCCGGCGTTGCCAGTGCCGAGGTAGCCCTCGAGGCCCTCGGGCACGGTGGTCAGCCGGCTGGCGTAGTCGTGGAACATCATCCCGGCGAAGACGCCGGTCTTCGTGCCGCCCAGCCCGGCGATGCCGATCCCGGCCCGCTCGAACACCTCCCAGGAGGTCTCCAGCAGCAGCCGCTGCTGGGGGTCCATGGCCAGTGCCTCCCGCGGGTTGATCCCGAAGAACTCCGGGTCGAAGTTCGCCGCGTCGTGGAGGAAGCCGCCCTGGCGCACGTAGGAGGTGCCGGCGTGGTCCGGGTCGTCGTCGAACAGGGTGGCGAGGTTCCAGCCGCGGTCGGTCGGGAAGTCGCCGACCGCGTCCCGCTCGTTCAGCACGAGCTGCCACAGGTCCTCGGGCGTGGTCACCCCGCCCGGGTACCGGCAGGCCATGGCGACGATCGCGATCGGCTCGGCCGGGTCGACCCGCTCGGTCACCGCCGCCGGCCCGGTCTGGCCGTGCAGGAACGACACGACACGGTTGGGGGTCGGGTAGTCGAACACGAGCGTGGTCGGCAGGTCCAGGCCGGTCGCGGCGGCGAGGCGGTTGCGCAGCAGGACCGCGGTGCGGGAGTCGAAGCCGTAGTCCGCGAAGGACCGGTCGGCCGGCGGGCGCTTCGCGTCGCCGAGCACGGCCGCCGCCTCCACCCGGACCAGGTCGAGCAGCTCCCTGCGGGACAACGTGGTCCGCGCGGCCTCGGTGATCGTCGGGGCCGGGGCGAACACGGCGCCGGCCGGGTTGTCGACACTCAGCACGACCGGGGCGTCGGCGACCAGCGCGGCGTCGAGCGACGCGGGGCCGCGGTCCTCGCCGGTCCAGCCGATGGCGACGACCGGGCGGCCGGCGGCACGCGCGCCGGTGGCGATCGACACGAGCACGGCACCCGCCGCGCCGGCGGCGCCGGTGCCCGCGGCGGGCGTGACGAACACCAGCGGCACGTCGTCCCCGGTCAGCTCCACCAGGTTGCGGGCGCCGGCCGTCGCGGTGCGCAGCACGCGGTCGGCCTGGCCGCCGCCGGCGAGGTCCGGCATGCCGGCGGCGTGCACCACCGCGGACAGCGGCCGGTCGGCCGGGATCTGGTCGAGGACCTCCCGCAGCGCGCCGGCGCTGGCCACGTCGCAGGCGGCCAGCACGACCTCGGCGCCGGCGTCCCCCAGCTCGACGGCCAGGCCGGCGGCGTCCGGGGTGGTGCCGGCGAGGATCAGGCGGGTCACGCCGTGGGCGGCGACCAGGTGCCGGGCCAGCGCGGCGCCTGCCTTGCCGCCGGCGCCGGTCAGCAGGACGGTGCCGGACAGGTCGGGTGGGGTGACCCGGTTGGTGCGCAAGGGTTCCAGCCGCAGCGCCCGGACCAGTCCCGCCCGTACGCCGAGGCACGGCTCGCCACTGGCCACCGCGGCGGCGAGCACCGACCGCGACGCGGGCGCGTCGTCGATGTCCACCATGACGAACCGGTCGGGGTGGGTCCCGACGGCGGCACGCAGCACGCCCCACGCCGCTGCCATGCTCGCCGTGCCGGCGCCCTCGGCGCCGACCACCCCGACCGCGCCCGTGGTGACCACGACCAGCCGGCCGGCTGGCCGGGTCAGCCACGTCTCGACCAGCGCGCCGGCCTCCCGCGCGGCCTTGTCCACGTCGTCCGGCGTGGACAGCTCGAGGTAGACGTCGCCGTCGCCGGCCGTCTCCAGGTCGGTGACGAGGACGACGTCGGTCGCACCCGGCGACACCGGCACCGGCACCCAGTCCGGCCGGAACAGCCCGTCGTGCCCCACGTTCCTGGCGCCGAGCAGGGTGGACTCGAGCGTCGCCAGCTTGTGCCGGGTGACCTTGCCGGACGCGGTGCGCGGGATCTCCGCGACCCGGTGGATCTCGGTCGGCACCTTGAAGTAGCTCAACGCGGCCCGGCACGCCGTGAACACCGCGTCGGGGTCGATGTCGTCGCCGACGACGTAGACGACCGGCACCTCGCCGAGCACGTCGTCCGGCTTGCCGGCGGCGGCCGCGTCGGCGACCTTGGCCACGCCGGCCACCACCTGCTCGATCTCGCCGGGGTGGATGTTCTCCCCACCGCGGATGATGATCTCCTTGACCCGCCCGCGGATCGTGTAGTTGCCGGCCTCGTCCACGCTGGCCAGGTCACCGGTGCGGTACCAGCCGTCCACGACGGACCACGCGGTCTCGTCGGGCTTGCCGTGGTAGCCGAGCATGAGGTTCGGGCCGGACACCCAGACCTCGCCCTCCGTGCCGTCCTCGCCGGTCCTCGGGTCGACCAGCCGCACGGACACGCCTGGCACCACCGCGCCGCACGAGCCGACCGGCCAGTCGCGGTCCGGTGTGGTCGCGGTGATCGCGCCGCAGGTCTCGGTGCTGCCGTAGCTGTCGACGAGCCGGGTGCCGAACCGTTCGGTGAACGCCGTACGCAGTGCCACCGAGGCGCCGGCGCCGGTGGACACGCACAGCCGCAGCCCGTCCGTGCGCACGTCGTCGCCCGCCGGGCCGTCGATGCTCGCGAGGATGTGGTGGTACATGGCCGGCACCCCGGCCAGGACGGTGAAGTCCTCGGCCCGCATCGCGGCGAGCACCTCGGCCGCGGAGAACCCGTTCATGATCCGCACCGCGGCCCCGACCGCGGTCGCGCCGAGCACGCACATGATGTGCGAGAAGCTGTGGAACAGGGGCAGCGGCCACAGCAGCCGGTCGTCCTCGGCCAGCCCCAGCACCCCGGCGTAGCTGTTCGCGACCGACCAGAGGCAGGACCGCTGCGTGGAGAGCACGCCCTTCGGCGACCCGGTGGTGCCGGAGGTGTAGAGCAGCCAGGCCACCTCGTCGAGGCCAAGGTCGTCACGCGCCGGCCGGGCCGGCTCGACCTCGCCGAGCCGCGCCAGGTCCGCGTCGGTGAGCACCTGGATCTCCGGCGCTACCGCACGCACCTGCTCGAGGTGGTTGCCGTCGGTGATCACCAGCGTGGCGCCGCTGTCGGCGATGAGGTAGGCCAGCTCGTCGTCGGTCGAGCGCGGGTTCACCGGCACCGCGACGGCGGCCGCCCGTAATATCGCGAGGTAGCCCTCCACCAACCGGACCGAGTTGCCGAGCATCAGGATCGCCCGCGCGCCCCGCTCGACGCGCCCGGCCACATGGCCCCCGAGACGAGCCGTGCGCTGGTCCAACTCGGCGTAACCGACCGAAACCACCCCGTCCTCGAAGGCGGTCTTCGTACCGAGCCGCGTGGCGTTGGCACGGAGGAGTTCGACCAGCGGCCTGATGGAGTCGGACATGTCTCACTCGCTCCTTGGGGCAGATGCTCTCCTGGACCTCGTCCCGAGTCTCATCAGCGGCCGGAGCGAACACATCCCCTAGCAAACCCCTACGAGCCGCTAAAACCTGCTGCTCACGGCGCCCTACCGGGAATAGATTGCGGCTATGGCGGAATTCGAGATCGACGACGACCGGACCAGAGTGGACCGGGACGTACTGTGGGAGTTCCTGTCCACAAAGGCCTACTGGGGGCGGTTCCGCGACCGCGCCACGGTCGAACGGCAGCTGGCCGGCGCGTGGCGGGTGGTCGCCGCCTACCGCGTCGGGGACGGCGCGATGATCGGCTACGCGCGTGCCGTGTCCGACGGGGAGGCGCTGGCGTACCTGGCCGACGTGTTCGTGGTCGAACCGGCCCGCGGGCTCGGTGTCGGCAAGGCGCTCGTCCACGCGATGATCGAGGAGGGGCCGGGTCCCCACTTCCGGTGGATGCTCCACACCCTCGACGCGCACGACCTGTACGAGCGGTTCGGCTTCGCGAAGCCCGACGAGACCTTCCTGGAACGCAGGGCCGGGCCGCCGCCCCGGGAGCCCTGAGCGTGGGTCACACACGGCGGAGCCGCGGCCCGGGGTGGGCCGCGGCTCCGCCGTGTGTGGCGTGTCAGGTGCCGGTCAGCACTGCTTCCACGAGAAGTGCACGATCGTGTCGACGTTCCCGTCGGAGACACGCATCGACATCGCGCTGGTCTTGTTGGCGTTGGCCGTGCCCTCGTCGACCCGCAGCTCCGTGTTGACGTTGAGGTTGCGGGCCTCGCCGCACGGGGCGTAAACGAGCTCGGTGACCGGTGTCGCGTCAGTGGTCGACCACGTGCCGGAAAGCGGTCCGGCGAACGTATGGTCCACAAAATTGTTGTCGGGCGAGCCCTGGAAGTAGTAGTTCGTCCGCTGCAGGCCGCTGGCACCGGACTCCAGGCGGGCCCGGCCGTGGTAGTCGGCATACGCGACGGCGAAGGTGAAGCCCTGCGGAATATGCACCAGAACGTTCAGCTGGCAGTTCTTGCGGAATTCGGTGGCGCCCGCACTGCCGCCCGCCCGCGCGAGGAAGTCGCGATAGGTCACCCGGAAACCGGTGTTGTCCGCGAGGGGTGTGACGTCGGCTGTCCCCGGGGGGCAGCCGGAACCGTTTATGCTCACGACATCGAGCGTGATCCGGTCCGCCGGAGCCTCGGCGCCGGCCGTCCCGGGTAACACGAAGACACCGGTGAGAGCGATGAGGGACAGCAGTCGCGCGGTGGTCAGCCTGACTGACATGTGGCTTCCCTTGGGGTCGAATTGATGAGGCAAAACCATTCCTTCGGCCGGAAGGTAGCAACGGGCAAAGGATCTGGACAAGACCCCTAGGGGGTTTTATTCGAACGCGCTCCCAAGTTGCTTAACTGGATGCAGGTGTAGACCAATCAGGCGATTGACCGCCGGTCGGACACACTCTTAACATTCTTCGCACTGCGGGCCAAAATTCATGCCCGAAGGGAGCCCCATGCGTAAAATCCCATTGTTCGCTGGCGCTATCTTGCTGACCCTCATCAGTCAATTCCTGTTAATTTCTCCGGCATCGGCGACCGGTTTTCTGGACCTTCCGGTGCCGCCCCCGACCGACCACATCGTCATCGACGTGGTGACCGTGAACGGCTCGGGTTGCCCGCCGGGGTCGGCCGCCGTGGCCGTCTCGCCGGACAACACGGCGTTCACCGTCACCTACAGCGTCTACCTGGCGCAGGTCGGCGTCGGCTCACGGCCGACCGACTTCCGGAAGAACTGCCAGCTCAACCTGCTCGTCCACGTTCCATCCGGCTTCACCTACGCGATCAACGAGGTCGACTACCGCGGTTTCGCCTCACTGGCGGCGGGTGCGACCGGCATGCAGCGGGCGTCCTACTACTTCCAGGGCAGTCCGAACACTGACATCCGGACGCACAACTTCTCGGGCGCGTTGGAGGACAACTGGCAGAGCACGGACACGACCGAGCTGGCGTCCCTCGAGTACGCGCCGTGCGGCGCGATGCGCAACCTCAACATCAACACCGAGCTGCGGGTGGGCGCCGGCACCTCGAACCCCGCGACCACCACCAGCTTCCTGGCGATGGACTCGACGGACGGCTCGATCAACACCACCTACCACTTCTCGTGGCTCCGCTGTCCCTGACCCTTCGTCCCCGACCCTGACCCCCCGACCCTGAAACACGGGATGGGCCGTGCACCCGCAACCGCACGGCCCATCCCGGCCTTCTCGTGGTCACCGCGCCCACCGCGCGCTACCGTGACCGCCGTGCACGGTCTTGGTGAGCTCGAGGGCGCGGTGATGGACGTGCTGTGGCGCGCCACCGGGCCGATGAAGGTGCGGGATGTGCTGGAGCGGCTCGACACCGGCCGGCAGCTGGCCTACACCACGGTGATGACGGTGCTGGACAACCTCCACCGCAAGGAATGGGTCCGGCGAGAGCTCTCCGGCAAGGCATACCTGTACGAGGTGCGACTGTCCAGGGAGGAGGCGGCCGCGCGGGCGCTGCGGGACGTGCTCGACTCGTCCGGCGACCCGCACGCCGTGCTCATGCACTTCGTGGCCACCAGCTCCGACGAGGAGACCGACGCTCTGCGCGACGCACTGCGCAGGAAGCGGGTGCGGCGCCGATGACCGTCGCGCTGGCCCTGCTGACGGGAACCGCGGCCGTGGGCTGGTTCGTCCCGGGCCTGTTCCGGCGCGTCGACCTCCGGCGGCGGGATCCCGTGCCGCTGATCGTGGCGTGGCTGCTGTCCATCGCCGGCGTCGTCCTCGCGGTGGCGGCCATCGTGACCATGCTCCTGCTGCCCGAACACGGGCCCGCCGCCGGCATGTTCGCGGCGGTCCACAAGAGCTGGGCGGTGCTGGCACACGGCGCCCCGCCCGAGGTCGAGGCCCTCACCGGGATGCTCGGCGGCGCCGTCCTGGTCGCGCTGGCCGTGCGCATCGCGATCGTCGCGACCCGCGGCCGCCGGCGGCGCGCGCACCGGCGCAGGGCGAACCTGGCCGTGCTACAGCTGGCCGGGCGGCACCGCGACGCCGCAGGCGTGCTGTGGCTGGCACACGACCGGCCGCTGGCGTTCAGCATGGCCGGGCGCCCGGCGGTCGTGGTGGCGACCGAGGGCCTCACCCGGCACCTGCGTGCCGACGCGGTCGCCGCGGTCCTCGCCCACGAGCGGGCCCATCTCACCGGCCGCCATCACCTGCTCGTCGCCGTCGCCCAGGCACTACGCGCCACGCTGCCGTTCGTGCCGCTGTTCCGCCGGGCACCCGCGGCGGTCCGGGACCTCGCCGAGCTGGCCGCGGACGTGGCGGCGGTCCGGGCGTGCGGTCCGGCCGCCGTGCGGAACGCGTTGCTGACCGTCACCCGGCACGGCGCCCCCGGCACGGCGCTGGCCATGGCACATCACGCGGTCGACCTCCGGCTGGACCGGCTCAGCGTCGCCACCCGGCCGCCGGGCCGCGCCCGCCGGGCGCTCGCGTGCGGCCTGACGGCCGCGGCGGCGGTGACCCTGCCCTTCGTGGCGGGCACCGGCGTCGCACTGGGCGCCGCCCTGATCATGTGCTGACGGCCCGAAGGCTGGGCGAGGCCCTTGCGACGGAGGCCTCGCCCAGCACAGGACCGCCGAGCGAGCGGGTCGGCGTCCGGCAGCGGTCGTCGCAGCCAGGGTGAAGCGACTTCCACCAAAGGGAATCGTACCTACGACCCGGGATAGTAGTGGTCATCGGACGGTAATGGACGATCCGCTGGCGGAACCGGGCCACGGCGGGGCGATCGTGCTGGCCGCGCGCCAAGTTCCCGAACGCGGTGCAGATCGCCGACGCGCTCGACACCCCGTGAGGAGTGGGCCCGCCCGCGCCGCCGGCAACTGGTGGGGCGGGCCCACCCCTGTTAGCGTCGGCGAGTGCCTTCCGCCCGAGCGTTGCTGGAGTCGATCCGCGCCGACCTGGCCCCCGCCGAGCGCGACAACCACCTGGTGCCGTTGGTGGAGCGTGGCGCGGCCCCGGTGTCGTTGTTCGGCACCATTGCCGCGGAGGAGCTCCACATCGTCCGCAGCGACTGGCGCAGCCTGCACCTGCTGGCGTCCCGCGCCGACGGGGCGGCCCGTGAGTTCTTCGCCGGCCTGGCGGGCGGCGAGGGCATGGCACTGACGAGACTGCCCGCCCTGGCCGCGGCGGGCGGCATGGACGAGACGGCACTGGCGGCGTACGAGCCCATGGCCGGCTGCCAGGCATACCCCGCCTACTTCACCTGGCTGGCCGTCCACGCCGAACCGACCGACGTCATCGTCGCGGTCGTCGCGAACTTCGCCGCCTGGGCCGACTACTGCACCCGAATCGCGACGGCCATGCGCACGAGGTACGACCTGGACGACGAGGCATGCGCTTTCTTCGACCTGTTCGCCACCCCCGCCCCCGAGGCCGTCGACCACGCCGTGGCCGCCGTAGAGGACGGGATGGCCGCCGGCCGTAGCGACGAGCGCGCGGCCCGCCGCTACGGCCGCCTGTTCCAGGCCTACGAGCTGATGTTCTGGAACACCATCGCCAACAGCCACCAGTGAGGCGCTTGTTCGCGTGCGGGCGTAGCGGCGGCCAGGACGGCGCTCCGTCACACCGCTCGATCGTGGCGGGCAAGCCCGCCGAGAACTGAGGTCAGCTCAGGGCGTTGGCCGCCGCGACGGTGTCGACCAGGCCGGCGCCCTTGTCGTAGCTGGTCAGGTATGGGCCGACCTGCTGGTAGGGCGCGCCCGCGGTGAAGCGGTACGCGGTCGACATCAGGGCGTCCTCGATCTCGGCCGGGGTCGCGGATGGCTTGTCCTGGAACAGTTGCGCGACGATGCCGGTGATCTGCGGGGTCGCCATCGACGTGCCGCTGATGACGTTGTACGTCCCGACGTCGGCCTGGCCCGGGCCGTTCACCGGCTGTAGGCCGCTGGCGCAGATCGGCAGGTAGAGCCGGCACGACGACAGGATGTTCTCGCCCGGTGCCGAGATGTCCGGCCACGTGCTCGAGTCCGCCGCCGCGCCGCGGGACGAGAAGTCGGACACGCCACCGTCGCGGGTGCCGGTGCCCTGGTCGTTGTACGACGCCACCGAGATGATCCCCGGGGTCGGGTCCATGCCGGGCGGGTTCGACAGGCTCTCCGAACCGTCGCCGCCGTCGTTTCCGTTGGCCCACACCGTGACCACGCCCTCGGCGGCGAGCAGGCGCTGGAGCTGTACGGTCGCCGAGTTCGGGTCGAACGCACCGCCACCGGACGGGCCGTACGAGTTGTTGATCACCTTGATCGGCGGGCACACGGCCGGCGACACCCCGGCGCCGCACGGCGCGTCGTGGTTCTCCAGCACCCAGTTCAGCGCCGAGTCCGCGCCGACGATCAGCAGCGCCGCGCCCATCGACAGCGACACGATCCTCGAGCCCGGTGCCGAGCCGCCGACGACCTCTCCGCCGGGCAGGGTGTACGGGCTCCCGGCCGCGATGCCGCTCACGTGGGTGCCGTGCCCACCCTGTGCGAGCAGGTCCGTGTCGACCGACGTCGGCACGTCGACCAGGCAGCTGCCGTCCGGCGGCTCGTTCTCCGTCACGCACACGCCCTTGAGGCTGCGCACCACACGCGTGGCGCCGTCCGGGCCCTGGAACGCGGGGTGGGTGGGGTCGATGCCGCTGTCGATGATCGCGACCGACACGCCGGTGCCGTCGAGTGGCGTGCCGTCATCGTCGACGAGGGTCTGCTGCGCCTCCAGGCTGCGGGTGGCGACCGTGCCGGAGTCGGCGAACAGGCTGAGCGGGTCGTTGCCCTCGACGTAGGTGACGCCGGCCAGCGCGCGAAGCGAGCGCACCTGCCCGGCGGTGCCGGCGGCGGCGACCACGCCGATGCGCCGGAAGGTGGTGACCTCGGTGAGTCCCGCCCGCTCGACGGCCGCGCGGGCCGCGGCGAGGTCGGTGCCGTGCACGAGCACGGTCATCGGCATCGTGTCGGCGGCCGAGTCGAGGGTCGCGGCCAACGTGGTCGAGACCGGTGCGAGCTCGGGCGCGGGCGTCGCGGCGGCGGGCGTCGCGGCGGCGGGCACCGCGGGGACGAACGCCAACGCGGCGGCTAGGACGGCTATCCGGAAATTTCGGCTGAACATCTGACCTCCAAACCAGCAGCACCCCATCACACCGCTAACGAGGGATACTCGAACGAGTGACGCGTCAAACCCGGAGTGCGATCGCCGCAGGTGGAATACGCAGAGTTAGTTGATTGTTGAACGGCCCGTGAACTTCAACGACTACCAACCGAACGGCGAGCCCAGGGCCGACCGCTGGGCAAGCGCCCTGCACCTGTTCGACGACGGTGCCGGCGTGTCCCACGAGGAGACGACGGCCGGACGTTGGGAGCGGGCAGAGGCCCTGTTCGAGGCCCGCGACTACAGCGGCGCCGCGAAGCTGCTGGTCGCCGTCGTGGAGGAACACCCCAACCAGACGGCGCCCCGGCTGCTGCTGGCCCGCGCCTACTACCACTCCGCCCAACTCCGGCGCGCCGAGGAGCAGCTGCGTGAGCTCATCGACCGCGACCCCGTCGAGCACTACGCACACCTGATGCTCGGCCGCACCCTGGAACGCCAGGGTCGCCACGACGAGGCCGCACCACTCCTGCGCCTCGCGGCGGCGTTCGCCGGCCAGGGCGTCGGCTAGGAAGCCGGCTGGGAGACCCCGGCCAGGCACACACGAACAGACCACCGGCATGTGCCGGTGGTCTGTTCGCACACCGGGCAGTGGCTTCGTTCTTCCTTCGGCGCCGGCACTTCCCGTCGAGCACCGCCGGATCTTGTTGCGTGGCAACGGTGGGAGCACGCGGCACCGCGGCAGGAGCGGTGCGTCGTACTCGCCGAGCGGACCGGGTTCGGCGCCCGGCGCGATCTTGTCCAATGCCCGGAAGACGCGCTTTCGGGACAGTGGTCACCGAACATGTATCTGCTTCGGAATTCCTCACTCCTTGGAGGTATCGGAATTCGGAGGCGGAATGTCATACGAGGCGCGGGGCGACAGCAGATCACCTATCGTGGGCGATCTCAACATGCCACCCGAGGGATCGGGAAGAACCGCCCATCACGGAGAACAGGCGGGAAACTGGCCGGATCCGGACGCGCGGGTCGCCATGCTGGTGGAGCTGAACGTCCTCTTTCCCGGCGGTCTCGGCGCGGTTCGTGAGGCGTTCTACGGCCTGTGGCGGGAATTCACCCATAAGAGCGGAATAACGGCGGACGGCGTCTCCGAGAGCATCGTGCAACCACCGGTCCCGGCCGGGCTTTCGCTTATCGCGCCCAAGCTGTACCAGTGCGTGCTCACCCGCCGCCAGCTGCGCGACCTGGTGAACGACGACCAGCGCACCGGCCCGCCGAACACGATCTTCCGGGTCTGGCCCGACTACACGCTCGAGCCGCAGATCGACCGCTCCGCGCCGACCGTCAAGGCCGACGCCGCCTGGCGCTCCTACGCGGCCCGCGGCCACGGCATCGTCTGGGCGGTCATCGACAGCGGCATCGACGCCACCCACCCGCACTTCGCCGAACTCGACCTGGCGACACAGGACGTCAACTCCCGGACCAGCGGCCTGCACCGCGACTTCAGCAACCTCGTCCAGCCGGAGATCCCCATGCGGGACGGCGAGTACCCCGGTCCCGACGGCGAACCGTTGCGGGACAAGAGCGGGCACGGCACACACGTCGCCGGCATCATCGCCGGCTGCGCACCGGACAAGCCGATGGTGGCCGTCTCGAAGGAGCCCGGCGACGCGGGGTACGTCGCACGCGAGCGGGTCGGCGCGCTGTCCGGGATGGCGCCCGACTGCCAGCTGGTCAGCCTGAAGGTCATGCGCCGCAGCGAGACGGGCACGTGGATCACCTCGACGGCCGCCGTCATCCGGGCGCTGACGTACCTGCGTACCGAGGTCAACGTGGATCCGGCGGTGCTCCGCGTGCACGGCGTGAACCTGAGCCTCGGCTGCGAGTGGCACCCCGAGCAGTACGCGGCGGGCCAGTCGCCGCTGTGCCAGGCGCTGAACCAGCTCGTCTCGTCCGGCGTGGTCGCGGTGGTGTCGGCCGGGAACTTCGGCGCCCGCACCACGTCCGGCGACGCGGCCAACACGTCGGCCGTGCTCGGTTCGATCACCGAACCCGCGCATGCCGAGGAATGCGTGGCGGTCGGCTCGACGCACCGGGACGCGCCGCACGCGTTCGGGGTCACCTGGACCTCGGGCAAGGGCCCGACGCTGGACGGCCGGATGAAGCCGGACGTCGTGGCGCCCGGCGAGTGGATCTCGTCGGCCGCCACCGGGAAGCTCGCCACCAGCGCCGGGTTCGACGGCCAGGAGGGCGCGCCGGCGTACGCCGAGCAGTCCGGCACGTCCATGGCCGCGCCGCACGTGTCCGGCGTCGTCGCGGCGTTCCTGTCCGCGCGGCCGGAGTTCATCGGCCGGCCACGGCAGGTGAAGCAGTTGCTGATGGACAGCGCCACCGACCTCGGCCGGGAGCGCTACGCGCAGGGCGCCGGTCTGGTCGACCTCATGCGCATGCTGTCGAACGTCTGATTGGGGAGCATCATGTTCGAGTTGACCTTCGACGAGAAGGGCGGCGTGCGGCCGTCTTCGCGTACGTTCGCCGACGACGTGCGGAAGGCGGGTGTGACGGACCTCTTCGTGTTCAGCCACGGCTGGAACACCTCGGCGGCCACCGCCCGCGAGACCTGCGCCGAGATGTCCCGGCTGATCACCGACGCGGCGACCGGGCTCGGCACGGTCGGCTTCGTCGGCGTGTTCTGGCCGTCGCTGTGGTTCCCGGACACCCCGGCGACGACGGCGGCCGCGGCGGGTGCCGGCCAGGCGGCGGGTGACGTCGCCCAGGACCGCGCCGGCACGGAGGCCCTGTCCGGCGCGGAGATCGCCGACTCGCTGGCGCGGGGCTTCGAGGACGCGGCGCAGCAGAAGACCGTGGTGTCGCTGGGACAGCTGCTCGACGAGGCGGCACACGCGGCCGATGCCGGCGCGTCCGACGAGGCGCTGGCCGGGCGGTTCCAGGAGTTCCACACGACCCTGCGGTCACTGGCGCCTGCGGTGCCCGACTTCGAGGACGCGGGCGAGCGGGCGCTGCTGACGAGCCAGGACCCGGTGCGGGACTACCAGGTGCTGGCGGACGTCTTCGGCAGCGCGCCGGCGGGTGGGGCGCAGCAGGGCATCGGCGACTGGTTCGGCAAGGCCCTGAACGGCGCGAAGGACGCGCTGCGGGTGTTCTCGTACACGACGATGAAGGCACGGGCGGGAACGATCGGGCAGCACGGGTTGGGCCCGGTGCTCACCAAGTTGAGTGGGGTGCGGGTGCACCTGATCGGGCACAGCTTCGGCGCGCGGCTGGTGTCGTTCGCGCTGGCGGGCGTCGGGCCGGCGGCGTCGAGCCCGATCGCGTCGCTGCTGTTGATCCAGGGCGCGTTCTCGCACTGGTCGTTCGCGCACGCCCAGGACAACCCGTTCGGCGAAGACGGTGCGCTGCACAAGGTGGCGGACCGGGTCCGGGGCCCGCTGGTGGCGACGTTCAGCCCGCACGACTTCGCGGTGTGCCGCTGGTACCCGAAGGCGTCGTTCCTGGCGCGGCAGGACGAGTCCGCGGTGGTCGCGGGCCGCTGGGGAGGCATGGGCGCGGACGGCTTCCAGGCGGTGACGCCGTTGGTGGACAAGACGATGCGGCCGGAGGGCGGCACGACCTACGGCTTCCGCCCCGGCACGTTCTACCGGGTCGACGCGGCCGGCGTCATCAACAACGAGAAGCTGCAGGGCTTCGCGGGCGCCCACTCCGACTTCGAGAAGCCCGCGGTGGCCCAGCTGGCCGTCGCCGCGGCCACGCACTCCTGAACCAGGCCACCCACTCCCGAGCCAGGCCACGCACTCCTGAGCCCGGCCACCCACTCTCCAGCCCAGCCACCCACTCCCGAGCCAGGCCACGCACTCCTGAGCCCGGCCACCCACTCTCCAGCCCAGCCACCCACTCCCGAACCAAGCCACGCACTCCTGAGCCCGGCCGGCGTCCGTCCCGGCCCCGACCCTTGACGGAAAGCGCTTTCCTCGTGATATCTTCTGCCTTCGCGGTCGCTTCAACGGTGTTGCGAGGTGCGCCCATGAAGGTTGCCCTGTTGATGGTCGCCACGGCTCTGGCCCTGCCGGGCACCGCGCATGCGGCACCCGCCGCGCCCGGCACCGCCGACCGGCCCGTCCTGTCCGCCGCCGAGGCCGCGCCCTACCGGCAGGCCAACTACTTCCGCTTGTCCGGAACCTACGCCGCCCCAACGGAAGACCCCTGGCACCCGCACCCGATCCGCACCCCGCGACGACCGGACTTCGTCGTCCACGCGGGCGACAGCGTGCAGCGGGCCGTCAACGCCGCCTTCGCCGCGGGCGGCCGGCACCGCCGCTACCTGAAGATCCTCCCCGGGACATACACCGGCACCGTGTTCATCCCCGCCGGCACCCCGCCGCTCACGATCTACGGCGCCGGCCGCCCCGAGGACGTGCGGATCGAGTTCACCCTCGACGCGATCGCGACGCCCGCGGCGTGGGCGGCGCAGGTCAACCCGTCGGGCCAGTACGTGGCGGGCGACCCGGCCTGGGACATGTTCCAGTCCTGCGCCACCAGGACGTCCGCGAACGTCGGCCTCTGCGCCACCGTCGTCTGGGCGCAGAGCCCGGACCTCCAGCTCAGGAACATGACCATCACCAACACCCTCCTCGACACCGTCGACCGCGGCACGCACCAGGCGCTCGCCCTGCGCACCGACGACGACCGCACGCAGCTCGAGCGCATGCGGCTGGTCAGCCGCCAGGACACCTTCCTCGCCAACGCAAACGACCCCGCGCGGATCGCCCGCGTCTCGGTCCGTGACAGCTACGTCGAGGGCGACACCGACTTCGTCTTCGGCCGGGCCGCGACGGTGTTCGAGCACACCAGGTTCCACCTCGTGTCGAGCCGGAAACCCAGCGGCGGCGTCATCTTCGCGCCGAACACCGCGCCTGCCTTCCCGTACGGCTTCCTCGTGCGGCACTGCCTGCTCACCGCCGACGCCGCCTACCGGACCACCCCGACCGGCCACTTCGGACGCGCCTGGGACCAGGGCGCGAGCACCACCGGCTACCTGCCGGGCATCACTCCGAACGGCCAGCTCGTCATCCGCGACAGCTACCTCGGCGCCGGCTTCGACACCGCGAGGCCGTGGTCGCCCGCCGCCACCACCGCGCGGCCCTTCGCCGCCCGCACCGACCCCGGCCGCGACCTCGACGACCCGAACTTCAACCGGTTGTGGGAATACCGGAACCTCGGCGAAAGCGCGCGAACGCCCTAGTTTGAACACGTGGACGAACTGCAGCTGCTCGAGGACCTCCGCGCCCGGCACGGGCCGGTCTTCCTGCGCAGACCGGGCGTGCTCTACGTGGCCGACCCCGCCACGGCGAAGGCGGTGCTCACCGACGCCGAGGGGCACTACCGAGAGCGGTCGGACTTCTTCCACACCAGCAAGGGCATCTTCGGCGAGCGGTCGACACAGCAGGAGATCGGCCGGGTGGCACGGAACCTGCTCCGCGACCACTGGGCCGGCCGGCCCGTGGACCTGGAGCCGGTGAGCCACTGGCCGGACGCCGGAAACCTCCTGCTGTACCGGTTCTTCCGCGACGTACTGGCGCCGCCCGGCGAGCTGCGCCAGCTCGTCGGCCAAGTGGTCCGGCACGCGGTGCTGGTCGGCACGCGCGCGGCGCGCCCGTCGCCGTCCCGGGCCGCGTTGCGCACCCGGGTGCGCCGCGCGCTGGTCGCCGAGCTGTCCCGCAGGCGCGCGCGGCACCCCCACCGGCCAGGAGACCTGCTCGACATCCTGGCCGCCGCGGAACCGGACGGCTCGTCGCACGGCGCCCTGGTCCAGCTGTCGGAGGTGTTCCTGTCCTTCCTGTACTCGGTCACCGGCTCGCTGGGCTTCGTGCTCGGCTGGTCGATCTACCTGCTGGGGACCGCGCCGGAGCGGGCCGAGCCTGCCGGCGTGGTCCACGAGGCACTGCGGTTGTGGCCGGTGACGTGGAACTTCGTCCGCTCCCCCACCCGGCGCCACCAGCTGGGCGACATCCCGGTCACGACCGCCGACGAGGTGGTCGTGTGCGGGTACCTCGTGCACCGCGACGAGCGTTTCTGGCCCGACCCCGCCGAGTTCCGGCCGCGGCGGTGGGCCGACGGCGTGCCGGCGGGCGGCGCCGAGGCGTACATCCCGTTCGGCTGGGGCCCGCGAACCTGCGTGGCGGCGGCGTTCACCGTCGCGCTGGTCGAGGACGTGCTGCGGCGGCTGCCGGCGGGCTGGCACGTCGAGCCGCATGGCGACCGGCCGCACATCACGGCCGTCCTGGCCCCGCCGGACTTCACCCTGCATCTGTCCGGTCGCGTACGGTAGACGTTTGGTATAGACCACAGAGTGGTCTGAACCATACACTCGGTGACGACCGCGTTCCCTGACCCTGCAAGGGAGTTGTCATCGATGACCGCGCGTAGGAATTTCCTGCTGGTGGCCGCCATGGCCGTGTCCACAGCGGTGGGTGCCACCCCCGCCGCGCAAGCCGCGCCAGAACCCACCGTCTGGCAACAGATGCTCGCCCAGCAACCGCTGGTCCACGCCGCCGACGTGATCCAGGCCGAGGTGCTCCGCGGCACCGACGCCGGGTTCGCCGGCATCTCCCTCGAACAGGATCACGTCGCCCTGTGGTGGAAGGGCGCCGTGCCGGCGAAGATCACCGACGCCGTCGAGCGGGCCGAGGCCAAGGCGCCGGTGGAGATCGAGCGGGCCAGGTACTCGAACGCCGAGCTCCGCGCCGCCGCCGCGGTGATCGACGCGCGGCGGGGCGAGAAGTCCCCCGTGCACGCGATCAAGATCCCCGCGGACGGCAGCGGTCTCGTGCTCGGCACGACCTCGACCGCCGCCACCCGGCAGCTCACGACGCTGGTGGACGTGCCGGTTCGGACGGTCGTGGAGGAGCCGCTTGCTCCGGTGTCCCGCCAGAACGACAGCCCGCCGTGGAAGGGCGGCGCGACGATCGTGCTGGGCGGGACCGCGGCGTGCACGTCGGGCTTCTCCGTGCGCACCGGCGACAACGCGCGGTACCTGCTGACCGCGGGCCACTGCGGCAACCCTGGCGCGCGGGTCACCGACCCGACGGGTGAGTTCATCGGCAACATCGGCGCGAAGCACTCCGACCACGACATCCTGCTGATCCCGACCGGCAACGTCGTGAACCAGCAGTACCTCGGCAACGGCGACAGCAACACCACGACGCCGGTGCAGGGCTGGGGCGACGTGTACACGAACGAGATCCTGTGCCAGTCCGGCGTGACGAGTGCCCGGGAGACCGGCGGCCCGGTGTGCAACATCAAGGTCCTGTTCTTCTACGCCGACCGCGAGGACCTCGTGGAGGGCGAGCAGATGAACGGCCAGCCGGCGGCCCGCCCCGGCGACAGCGGCGGCCCGGTCTACGGCCCCTCCTCGGCCGGCGGCGTGATCGCCAAGGGCACCGTCACCCGCACCGCCGGCGCCCGCATCGGCTTCCAGGACTTCCGCACCGCGAGCCGCGACTTCGGCGTCTACATCCCGCTGTGATCGGAGGTCATTCGTCGTTCGGGTCCTCGACCTCGGCTCGCCGGTTCTCCGGTGAGTCGAGGGGGTCGATGACGGCGAACGGCGCGCCACCGGGGTCGGTGAGCACCGCGGCCCGGCCGAGCGGGCTGTCGTAGGGCTCCACGGCGATGCCACCGCCGAGCTGCAGCGCACGCACGGCGGTGGCGTCGGTGCCCTCGACGGGGTCGGCCACGAAGTACAGCAGCCAGTGCGCCGGCGTGCCCTCCGGGTACTCCGGACCCATGACGTACCGGTACAGCACCGGTTGCCCGCCGAGCCGCCATTCGGCGTAGTCGATGTCGGCGCCGTTGCCGATCTGCTCGCTCTGGTAGCCGAACATGCGGCAGTAGAACTCGTCGCTCGCCTCGCCGTCGTGGGTGTTCAGGTCGGCGCTGGCGAAGGTGCCGACGGCGCCGGTCGTGAACACCCAGCCGGCCGGCGGGCAGCGCAGGACGACCGGGCCACCGGCCGGGTCGCGGGCGTACGCGATGCTGTCGTAGCGCGGCAGGTCGACCGGACCGAGCTCCACGCTGCCGCCCGCGACCACCGTCCGGTCCGCGGCGGCGGCCGTGTCGGTCACCGAGAAGTGCGGCATCCAGCCGGACGGGCGGTCCGTCTGGAAGATGCCGGCGACCGCGAACCCCTCGCGCCGCCCGACCAGATAGCGGCCGGTCATGACCGTCGAGTCTGCCGTGTCCGTGTACTCCCAACCGAACAGTCCGGCGTAGAACGTCGACGCGCGCTCGTCGTCGCCGGTCGACAGCTCCACCCAACACGGCGCGCCCGCGGGCAGAACCGCCGTCACCGAACCAGTTTCTACCACCATGGGCCAGCCTCCTCCGGCTGACAGTAACCCGCGGCGGCCCGTTCGTGTTGCCGGGCGGGCGGTTCGTCCCACAAACGTCCGTTGACGGATCGGCCGGCATGGGTGACGATGAGCAGGCGCTTACCTACTGATGAGTAACCATCTGATGAGTAACCGTCAACGATGCCGGGGAGAAGCCATGCAACGTCGCATGCTCGCGTTCGCCGCCGTGGTCGCCGCCGCCTGTCTCGGCACGGGCACGGCGCAGGCGGCGGAACCGCTGAACTACGTCGCCCTCGGCGACTCCTACAGCGCCGCGTCCGGCGTGCTGCCGTCCGATCCCGGCGCGCCGCCGCTGTGCCTGCGCTCCGCCCGCAACTACCCGCACGTGCTCGCGGCCGCGAGCGGCGCGAACCTGGTCGACGTGACCTGCGGCGCCGCCGAGACCAAGCACTACACGACCGCGCAGTACCCCGGCGTCCCACCCCAGGTCGACGCGGTCCACGCGGACACCGACCTGGTCACGATGACCATCGGCGGCAACGACAGCGGCGTGTTCATCGGCGCGATCCTCGCGTGCGGCAGCGCCGGCATCGTGACCCTCGGCCACGGCAGCCCGTGCCGGGACCTGTACGGCTCCTACTTCGAGGACACGATCCGCACGACGACGTACCCGGCACTGGTGGCCGCGCTCCGCGCCGTCCGGGCGAAGGCCCCGGGCGCCGAGGTCGCGATCCTGGGCTACCCGTGGCTCCTCCCACCGACGGTCGGCTGCTTCACGAAGATGCCCGTCGCCACCGGCGACGCACCGTACCTGCGCTCACTACAGACAACCCTCAACGACGCCGTCCGCCGCGCCGCCACGACCAACGGCGCGACCTACGTCGACTTCAGCACGGTCTCCGAAGGCCACGACTCCTGCCAACCAACCGGCACCCGCTGGATCGAACCAGTGCTACAGGGCACCAACCCAGTGGTAGTCCACCCCAACGCCCTGGGCGAGTCAAAAATGGCCACCCAAACCCTAGCCACCCTGAACCTGACCTAGCCCCAGCCCCCGCGAGTCCCGCGTTCAAACACACCGAGTCCCGCGTTCGCACAGTACGAGTTGCGGTTTCGTGCACATCAAGGCCCCGCGCGACCCACACCGACATGCACGACCCGCAACCCGGCACGCACGAACCCCCAACTCGGCATGCACGAACGCGGGACTCGGTGTGCGTGGGCGCGGGACTCGGCATGGGCGAACGCGGGACTCGCGGGGTGGGTGGGGGCGGGACTCGGGGGTGGGCTGGTTCACAAGGGGAAACGGACAAGTTACACTGGCGGGACTGGGAGCGCTCCCAAATTGCTCTTTCAATGCTGAAGGAGGCATGGTGAGGAAGCGGAAGTTTCTGTTGTTCGGGGTCGCCATGGTCGCGGGGCTGGTGATGGGGCTGGTCAGTGCGGCTCCTGCCGGCGCGCATGGCGCGACGATGATGCCTGGTTCGCGGACATACCTGTGTTACAAGCACAGCCGTTCGAGTACCGGGGAGATCAAACCAACCAACCCGGGTTGCCTGGCCGCTTTCCAGAAGGCCGGCGCGAACCCGTACTACAACTGGTTCGCGGTACTGCGGTCCGACGGGGCCGGCCGTATGGCCGGGTTCATCCCGGACGGCAAGCTGTGCAGCGGCAACGCGGTGGTCTACGACTTCAGCGGGTTCGACATCGCCCGTTCCGACTGGCCGGTGACGCACCTGACCGCGGGCGGCAGCATCCAGGTCCGCTACAACATGTGGGCCGCCCACCCGGGCCGTTTCGACCTGTACGTCACCAACAGCACCTACAACCCGACCCAGCCGCTGAAGTGGAGCAACCTCTCCTCCACTCCCTTCAGCAGCGTGGTCAACCCGCCCTCGACCGGCTCGGTCGGCAGCGAGGACGGTTACTACACCTGGAACGCGACGCTGCCGTCAGGCATCTCGGGCCGGCACATCATCTACTCGGTCTGGACCCGTTCCGACAGCACCGAGACCTTCTACGGCTGCGCGGACGTCGTCTTCGACGGCGGCAACGGCAACGTCACCTACTGAGCGAAACGGGCCCTGGCGACCCCTTCAGGGCCCGTTTCCCATGACCAGCTTCACGAAGTGGTCCATGTCCGCCCGCAGACACTCGGTGTCGTTGTGCTTGCCGTCGCAGCCGGGCGCCCAGCCCGACCCGTCACCGTAGTCGGCGAAGTAGTACGGAATCCCGGCCGCGTCGAGGTTCCGCGCGGTGGTCAGGGCGGTCTGCCGGGCCCAGTACTCGACCACCCCCTGCACCGGGTCCCCGACCAGGCTCCCGCCGTTGCCCACGTACATCGCGACTCCCATGCCCCGCAACGACCCGACGTGCTGCGCGGGGCTCTGCGCACGCCACGCCGGGCCGGGCGGACCGAAGATCGCCGTGGGCGACACCGGCGGAATGCCGTGCAGCGGCGAGACTTCCGTGGTGACGACCGCGATGCGCTGGCCCCAGTACAGAAGGTCGAGCCCGCCGGAGAAGCTGCCGACGTAGCTGAACAGGTCGGGCCGGTCCTCCGCGTAGTGGAACGCGCCGAAACCACCCATCGAATGGCCGGAGATCACCCGGCCCTCCCGGGTCGCGACGGTGCTCAGGTTGGCGTCGATGAACGGCACCAGCTGGTCGAGATGAAAGGTCTCCCAGTTCTCCGTGCCGTCGGCCCAGTTCGTGTACCAGCCACGCCCACTTCCGTTCGGCATCACGGTGATCAGCGGCACGCCGGCCGTCGCGTGCTCGATGATCTCCTTGTTGCGGGCGGCATCCGGGTAGTCGCCTGCGCCGTGCAGCGTGTACTGCACCCGATACCGGGTTGTGCTGTCGTAGCCGGTCGGGAGCGTGACCATGACGACGTGCTCGCCCTGGACCTGCCCCGGGAGCACGCCGTACGCCGGCACCGCGGCCGTCCTGACGGTGAACGCGAACGTGCGCCGCCCGTCGTCGACCCACGCCGGCTGGCTGACCACGGTGAGCCCGAACCCGTCGGCGAGGCGAGGCGGTAGCGCGGGCTCCGCCGGGGTGACGAACCCGGCGGTGGCGACGGCCAGCGCGGCGACCGCGCAGGCTCTGAGAAAGCCCGTCATGGTGACTTTCCATCTTCCTACGCACAGGGCACCGGAAACAACCGGTCGGTGCGCCCTGCCATAATCCGCCCGTGCTTCTGCAGGTGGGACACCTAAGGACCGCCGCGCCGCGACTCGAGGAGGCCGTGGCCCGGCTGAGTGTGCACGGCGCCGCGGGCGTCACCTACGAGCTCGGGTCGCTGACCGACCAGCTGCCGGAGATCCGCGCGTGGCTGGACCGGCTCAGCGGGGACCCGGACTGGGCGTACTACTTCTACAACTCCGACGTGGAGTTCGCGCTGGCGCTCGCCGAGGCGCTGCCCGCCGGGGACACCGGGGACGCAGGGGACACCGAGGGCGTGGCGCGCACCGGCGACGGCTGGCACGTGGCGTCGGGCCGGCCCGTGATCTGGTTCGGCGACGCACACTTCGACGCGGACCTGGTGCTGGACGGGCCGCTGGTCGTCCTCGGGAACCTGACCGTCGCCGGCCTGCTGTCGGACGGGGACGTGGACCGGAGCTTCCTCGCGGTGACCGGGGACGTGCGGACGCGGGCCCTGCTGACCGGCGCGTTCGACCTGGTGCTCGGTGACCTGCACGCGGACGTGGTCGTCTGCTTCAACAACGACGGCGGCCTCGGCGTGGGCGGCGACCTGATGGCGGACCTGTTCGTGCAGGACGACCACTCATACGAGGTGGCCGGCGAGATGCGGGTCCGGCTACCGGTGCTGGACTGGCTCGCCGGCGACACGGACCTCGACCCCATCACGGCGAAGGACGCCGCGGCCTGGCTCCCGCCCGGCTACCTCGACGAAGACGAGGACGGGGACGGGGACGGGCTCGACACCTGGCGCATCCTGGAGGAGACGGCGGCCGGCAACTCACCGCTGCTCACCGAACCCCGGAGCTGAACCCCCGTAGCTGAACGTCGTAGCTGAACCCCGTAGCTGAACGTCGTACTTTCGGGCGACCGGACGCGACGGTCCGGCCCGTACCATGGACAGGTGTTTCGCTCCGTCTGGCGGGAACCGCGGCCCGCGGCGGCACCGCCGCACGTGTGGTGGGACCGGGCGCTCGTCGGGGTGCTCGTGGTCACCGCCGTGGTCGAGGGGGCGGCCCGGCCGGACGTCTCCCCGCGCGTCCCGTCCATCGTCATCTCCGTGCTGCTCGTGCTCTCCCTGTTCTGGCGCCGCACGAGACCCCTGCCCGTCGTCGCCTTCGCGTTCGGGCTCTGTGTGCTGTCGGCGGTGGTCGCCGGGCGCGAGTTCCCCGACCAGTACGTCCTGGTCGCGCTTCTCCTGCTGCCGTTCTCGGTGTTCCGGTGGGGCACAGGCCGCGAGCTGGTGCTCGGCGCGGCGTTCGTCCTCACCAAGCTCGGCGTCTCCGCCGTCCTCGGTTACCTCAGCCTCGCCGACACGGCCGCCGGCATCGTCGTGCTGTCCATGGCGATGGCCGTCGGCGCCGCCCTGCGGTACCGCTCCCGCGCGCGGTCCCGCGAGCTGGACCAGGTCAAGCTCATGGAACGGGAGCAGCTCGCGCGCGACCTCCACGACACCGTCGCGCACCACGTCTCCGCCATGGCGATCCGCGCCCAGGCCGGGATCGCGACCTCCGCCGCCGATCCCGGCGCCGCGGTCGACGCGTTGAAGGTGATCGACGCCGAGGCCGCCCGCGCGCTCGACGAGATGCGTGGCATGGTCCGCATCCTGCGTACCCAGGAAGCGGCCGACCGGTCCCCCGGCCCCCGCGTCGCCGACCTCGAACGCCTCGCGTCGCTGTCCAACCCCTCGGTCGACGTCCGGGTCACGGGCGACGCGGACGCCCTCCCGTCACCGGTCGGCGCCGCGGTCTTCCGCCTCGCCCAGGAGGCCGTCACCAACGCCCGCCGGCACGCCAGGCACGCGACCCGCATCGACGTCCGGGTCACGGTCGACGACAGCGAGGTCCGCGTGCTGGTGACCGACGACGGCGTGCCCCGCCAGACCGGCCCGCGTGGCTACGGGCTCACGGGCATGATCGAGCGTGCCAGCCTGCTCGGCGGCACCTGCGAGGCCGGCCCCAACCCGGACCGGGGATGGACCGTCTCCGCGGTGCTGCCCAGGGAAGTGACCGCGTGAGGGTGCTCGTCGCCGACGACCAGGAGATCGTCCGGACCGGCCTCGCCATGATCCTCGACGCCCAGCCGGACATCGAGGTCGTCGGCTCGGCCGCGGACGGGCGGGCGGCCGTCGAGCTGGCGCGCAGGCTGCGGCCGGACGTGTGCCTGTTCGACATCCGGATGCCCGAGCTGGACGGCATCGAGGCCACCCGTCAGCTCGCCGGCCCCTCGGTCGACGACCCGCTCGCGGTCGTCGTGATCACCACGTTCGACCTCGACGAGTACGTCTACGCCGCGCTGCGGGCCGGCGCCCGCGGCTTCCTGCTCAAGAACGCGGGCATCGAGATGCTGGCGCAGGCCGTCCACGCGGCCGCGAACGGCGACGCGCTCATCGCGCCCAGTGTCACCGCCAGGCTGCTGGCGACGTTCGCGGCGAACGGGCCGGCGTCGTCGCCCGTCCAGCCGATCGACCCGCTGACCGGGCGGGAGGAGCAGATCCTCGCCGCCGTGGCACGCGGGCGGACGAACAACGAGATCGCGGGCGAGCTGTACATCACGCTGAGCACGGTCAAGTCACACGTGACGAGCCTGATGACCAAGCTCGGCGCCCGCAACCGCGTCGAGATCGCGATGTGGGCGTACGAGACGAACCGGGTCCGGCCGGGCGGGTAGCCGAAAGTACGACGCGCCAACCGGACCATCGGACACCACGATCGCGGCCCAACGTCCGATGAGCCCGACCCCGTTGCCCCGGCACGATCTGGTGCATGACGACGACGATGCGACCGCGTGCCGGATCGCGGTGGTGGGTGCCGGCCGGGCTGCTCGCGCTGAGCCTCGTGCCGGCCGCGGCCGGTGCTCTCCGCACCGCCGAGCTGACGGCCGGTGCGCCGGTCACCGAGGAGAACGCCCGGTTCTTCGCCTCGCCCGTGCCCATCCTGGCCCACATCGTCGGCACGACGCTGTTCCTGGTGCTGGGCGCGTTCCAGTTCGTGCCGAGCCTGCGCCGGCACGCGTGGCACCGGCGTGCCGGGCGGCTGACCGTCCTCTGTGGACTGGTTGGCGGACTGGCCGCGTTGTGGATGACCGTCCGCTACCCGCGCCCGCCGCTCGACGGCGACCTGCTGACCGTGTTCCGGCTGGTGTTCGGCACGTACCTGGTCGTCGCGCTCGGCATCGGCCTCCGGGCGATCCGGCGGCGGGACGTGGTCGTGCACCGCGCGTGGGTGACGCGGGCGTACGCGATCGGCGTCGCGGCCGGCACACAGGCGGTGTTCTACGGGCTGTGGACCGGGATCGCCGGCCCGGTGGGGGTCACCGGGAAGGCACTGCTGCTTGGCGCCGCGTGGGTGTTCAACCTCGCGGTGGCGGAACGGATCATTCGGAGGGGACGGCGATGAAGGCGATCGTGCAGGATCGGTACGGCGCACCGGACGTGCTGGAGTTCACGACGGTGGCGACACCGGTGGCGGGCGACGACGAGGTGCTCGTCCAGGTGTGCGCCGCGTCGGTCAACGCCTACGACTGGCACGTGATGCGCGGCGATCCGTACCTGGTCCGGGTCATGGCCCGCGAGCTCGGCGGCCTCCGTGGCCCCAGAAAGCGGATCCGCGGTCGCGACGTGGCCGGCCGGGTGGTCGCGACCGGCGGGCACGTCACCGGGTTCGGTGTTGGCGACGAGGTGTTCGGCGATCTCGGCGGTGCCAGCGGTGCGTTCGCGGAGTACGCGGCGGTGCCGGCGGCTCAGCTGGCGCACAAACCGGCCGGGCTGACGTTCGAGCAGGCGGCCGCGGTGCCGCTGGCGGCCAACACCGCGCTGATCGCACTGCGGGACGTGGCCGATGTGCGTGCGGGCCAACGGGTTCTGGTCAACGGCGCGTCCGGCGGCGTCGGCACGTTCGCCGTGCAGCTCGCGAAGGCGTACGGCGCGTCGGTGACCGCCGTGTGCAGCACGCGGAACGCGGAGCTGGCAAGGGAGTTGGGCGCGGACGAGGTCGTCGACTACCGGCGCGAGGACTTCACCCGGACCGGCCGGCGGTACGACGTGGTGTTGGACCTGGTGGCCAACCGGTCACTGAGGGATCTCCGCCGTGCGCTGGCGCCGACCGGGATCCTGCTGCTGTCGGGCGGCGGGACGTCGGAGGGCGGGAGCCTGGTCGGCCCGCTGGGACTGGTGATCAGGGCGCAGCTGGCGGCGAGGTTCGCGCGGCACCGGATGGTGGTGGTCAGCGAGGTGCCGAGCAGCGAGAACCTGGTGGCACTGCGGGAGCTCATCGAGTCCGGCAGGCTCACCCCGGTCATCGACCGGACCTACCCGCTGAGCGAGACCGCCGAGGCCATCCGCTACGTCGAGACCGAACACGCCCGCGCCAAGGTGGTCATCACGATGTGACCGGTCCACAAGGTGAGATCGGTTGACGGTGTCCTGCCGGCGCTGTCATGGTGTGATCATGACCTCCGGCATGACGCTCGTCGGCCGCCTGCACGCCGCTTTCCGCCTGCGGGCGAGCGCGATCTGTCCGCTGTCCTGACGCTCGCACGGCGAAGTGGCCGAGAGGACAGGCAGAGGTCTGCAAAACCTTGTACGCGGGTTCGAATCCCGTCTTCGCCTCGTTTCGCGCATCACAACGCGTAGCCCCGTGACTACATCGTGACACGCCGCTTCTGCCGGCGTCGTTAACGACTCGAAGATCGACTCCGAACATCGCTTCGGAGTCGTCGTAGCCACGGGGAGTGCGCATGATGCGTAGGGACGTCACGTCAGCCATCGGCCAGACGCGGGAGCACGTCCAGGATCAGTTACAGCTCGGCTGCGGCGCCAGTCTGGAGCTCCTCAACACCCATCTCCCCCAGGACGAGCCGGTCGAGTCGATCACGACGGCCGCGGCGCCCGCGCACACCTCGCCGATCCTGGACTGTCTGCTCGTCCTGACCGGCCGCCGCCTGCTGTTCGTCGCGCCGACGCCGCGTGTGGTCAGCTGGCGGCTGCCCACGATCACCCAGGTACACGCCACCGACGGCGTCGTCGACATCTACGACACCAGCGGCGGCCAGCACCAGCTGTGTGTCGACACCGCGCAGGGTCCC
>NZ_DASQCC010000213.1:0-53648 GCF_035634895.1 Actinophytocola sp.
GACTCCCGACGTGAGCCTGTCCACCGCCACCACGACCACGTCCGCGTGTGCGCGCTGGTCCGCCGCCAGGAGCGTGATCTCCGGCCGGTCGCCGAGAAAGACGCGCAGGCCCGCCATGCTGAGCTGGTCACCGGCCTGGACGACGACCCGAACTCGCTGTTCCATTGTCTCCCCAGAGTTCCTTCAGTTCTCGTCGTCGAGTCTGCTCCGGGGCTCTTCACGGATTCTTCAGCCGCGCTCCAGAACCCCATCACGAACGGCGGAAGAACTCGACCTCGCCGAGCGCGATGTGCTTGCCGGGCACCAGACCGGCCGCGTCCCTGACCACGAGCCGGATGCGGACGACGTCGCTGATGCCGGTGTCACTGCGTTGCGGACCGGGCTGGTCGGCCAGCGCGATCGGCACGGTCTCGGTCGCGCCGTCCGAGGACGTGACGATCATGTCCAGCTCGGTCGGCCTGGCCTCCGCGTCGAACGCCTCCTGCTCCGGCGCGGCGCCGCTGTTCACCACGACCGACAGCAGGCGGAACGGGCTCGCGAAGGTGAAGTCGATCGAGTCCCCGACCGCGGGCGCGCCCCAGTACCGGTTGGACAGTCCGTCGACGGCGTTGGCCGCCGGGTGATCGGGCACCGACGCGCTCGCCGTCGTGCTCGCCGGCCGCACGGCCACCGGGGTGGCCAGCTTGTCACGCACGTCCTCCCACAGCGCCCCGGCCTGCGGCCAGAACAACACGCCCGCGACGACGAGCACGACCGCGACCAGCAGCCACGCCAGGCGCCGCAACCAGCGGGACCGGTCACCACGCCACCGCCAGCGCCGCCTCTCCGCGGCGGTCCGCTCCTGGGCGTGGTGCTCCAACGGGGTGGCGCAACGGCGGCAGAACCGCCGTCCCGGCGGGTTGTGCGTACCGCACACCGGACAGGGCGGGCCGTCGACCGCGTCCGTGACGGCCGTGGACGGCAACGGGCGCCGGGCCTCCGGCCTGCCGGGCAGGACGGGCCCCAGCTTCGCCGGATCGGTCTCGACCGGTTCGGGTGGCGAGTCCGCCTCGACGCCCGGCAACACCGCCGCGGTCGGGCCGGAGTCCGTCTTCGCGCCCCAGCCGAGGTAGTTGCCGCAGTTGCCGCAGAACTCGTCCGTGTCGCCGACCTGCGCACCGCACTGCGGGCAGGTACTCATGGGTCCACCACCTCCACGACACAGGTCAGGTGCACCGGGCACACCGACGCCACCACGGCCTCGACCCGCCGCCGGTCGACCGGGCCGTACACCCGCACGACCGGGTTCCCGTCGCCGCGCGGCAGTTCCGTGTCCGGCGAGGAGGACCAGCGGACCTCCGGTCCGT
Source organism: Actinophytocola sp. (assembly GCF_035634895.1). Classification (GTDB taxonomy): domain Bacteria; phylum Actinomycetota; class Actinomycetes; order Mycobacteriales; family Pseudonocardiaceae; genus Actinophytocola. Next base: position 1,347 of record NZ_DASQCC010000213.1, read on the forward strand.
CGACGACCTCGGCACGCACCCCGAGGGAGAGCGACAGCCGCTCGACGAGCCCGCCCGCCGTGCCCCGCCTGCGGTGCAGGGCGATGGCCCGCGCCACCACGGCCCGGCGCAACGGAAGCGGCCACGCCGGATCCAGCTCCGCGGCGACCCAGGACGACAGCCAGGAGAGGAAGTCCTCCGGCGCGAGCGCCGGGTCGAGGTACGCGGGCAGATTGTCCATTGTGGACAGCAAGGCCGACAGCACCGCGTCGAGCCCGGCGGTGAACCGCAGGGCGAAGTCGTCCTCCGCGTACATCGCGGGCAGCATCTCGCCGAGCGGGTGCCTGCTCGGCAGGTCGGGTAGCGCGGCCCTCATGACGTGCCGACCGAGACCTGGTGCTGGTGGGAGAACACCAGCGCGTTGGCCGCGACCTCGAGTCGTTCGATCGGCGCGCCACGCTCGCCGGTGAGCGGGTTGGCCGGGAACATCCTGACCTCGCTCACCAGCGTCACGTCCGGCACCCGTTGCAGCACCGAGAAGATCTCGCCGTACTGCACGGGCCTGCCGAACTCCCAGCCGGTGCCGTCCTGCCCACCCCGCAACGGGTTGAGGTACCGGTAGAGCGCGGCGAGCGCCTCCTCGCGCACCCGTGCGGCCGCGGTCTCCGGCGCGGTCACCCGTGCCACCACGGTGATTCCCTGGTAGCGCGGGGGTTCCACGACGAGCCGGGTGCCGATCAGGCGGCGCTCGTCGAGGTGGGCGGCCACCGCGGCGAGCACGTCGTTCGACGGCACCAGCTGCTCGAACCGCAACCGGTCGCCGTCGTCGGCGACCGCGTCCGGCACCACCAGTACCCGCGCGCCCTCACCCGTCGGCAGGCACCGCACGCGGGCCAGCGCCGGCACGGCCTGCCGCGCGATCAGCTCGTAGTCCGCCGCGGTCACCGCGCGTTCCTGCACCCGCAGCTGGTTCGGCACTCGCAGTTTCGCCTCGGCCACCGTCTCCGCGTCCACCCCGCCGGTCGCGGCCTCGCGGTTGCCGACCTCCGCCACGTACGGCACCGAGCTGCGCAGCACGGAGATCGCGCCACGCGCCACGTTCCCGGCGCGGCCACCGCCGGTGCGGTAGCGAGGCACCCGGATGGCCGCGCCCTTGGGCGGCACCGCCCCGTACCGCCGCAGCCCGCCGTCGGCCTCCCGCACGGCGGGCGGGAACCACAGTTCGCCCGTCGTCGCGTCGAGCACCACGTGCCGGTCGTCGGGCCGGGAGCCGCCGAAGTCGGGCACGACGGTCCAGTCCGCCCAACCGTCCTCCGTGGACACGCGGACGACGACCGGGTCGCCGTCGAGCAGCACCGGCGTGACCGGCAACGTGAACCGTTGGCCCGGCACGCCCTCGGACTCACCGGCGGGCACGTCGGTCTCGACGCGGGCGTGCTCGACGGTCATCGTGCCGCCGACGGTGAACACCTCGGCCTCCCGCACGGTCGGGGACTCGGAGTAGAACGGCTGCCCGGCCCGGGGTTCGACGACCCGGCACCGCAACCAGCCCGCGCGGTGCCCCGCGACGACGGACACGGCGTGCCTGGCGGGCACGTGCAGCACGACCTCGCCCGGCCGGTTGAGCCCGCCCGTGGTGTCCTCGTCGGTCTCGCAGGCGGCCCAGTCCTGGCCGTCCCAGGCCTCCCAGACAAGCGGCGGCTGCCGAGGGTCGACGCCGACGCCCTCGACCTGGCTGTCCAGCCGCACCACGACCGCACAGCGCGGTACGGCCGCCGGCAGGCCGAACAACGTCGCGTCCCCCGCCACCGGCGTGGCCTGGAAGCACCGCACGTCCTTGCCGTCGGCCAGGTCCCGGGTGCGGTCGGTGTGCTCGCCACTCGCGGTCCGGGTGACCAGCCATGCCAGGCTGGACGGCACGATCGGCAGCACGTCGGTGGTGGCGAACACGGCGGGCAGCGCGGTGTCGGTGGCGTCGGTCGCGACCTCGGTGCCCACCGGCAGCACGACGGTGTCCTGCTGTGGCGCGGAAAGCCAGAAGGTGACGTCGGTCCTGGCCGCCGTCGGCGGGAACAGCCGCACCCCGAGCAGGTCCAGGAACGCGAGATAGTTCTTCTCCGGTACCCGGTTGAGCCGGTAGACGAGCTGGTCGACCATGTGCGCGAACGTCTCGATGAGCGTCACGCCGGGGTCGGACACGTTGTGGTCCGTCCACTCAGGACAGCTCTGCTGGACGTACCGCTTGGCCTCGTCGACCAGCTGCTGGAAGCGCCGGTCGTCGAGGTTCGGCGCGGGCAGCACCATCAGCTCACTCCCGTTCCCTCGGCCGGCACGGGTTCTGCGGGGATGGTGTAGAAGGGGAACACGAGGTTGCGCCGGTCGTTGGTGGACCGGATCGTGTACCGCACGTCGATGTACACGCAGCCGGTGTCCACGGCGTCGAACGCGACGACCACGTCGGTGGTCTCGATGCGCGGTTCCCAGCGGTCCAGGGCGGCCCGGACCTCGCGGGCGATGTCACCCGCGGTGGCGTGGTCGGCGGAGGCGAAGACGAGCTCGTGGATGCCGCAGCCGAACTCCGGGCGCATCGGGCGTTCGCCGGGCGCTGTGCCCAGCACGAGCCGGATGGCCTCCTGGATCTCCTGCTCCCGGTCGACCATCCCGATGCCGCCGGTCGCCCCGACCCGCAGCGGGAAGGCCCAGCCGCGGCCGATGAAGTCGGCGCTCACAGCGGACCTCCGACGAGGACCGTGCGGGCGCCGAGCAGGATCTGCGCGCCGCAGGCGGTGCGGTCCCGGGAGGCCGCGACCGGCACACCGGCGATGGTGACCGTCCGCGGGCCGGTCGGCGGCAGGACGACGTTCGCCGGGCCCATCAACGTGTCCGGGTACTTGACGCACACGTGCACACTGCCGACGACGGCGGCGGGCGCGCCCTCGATCCACACGGTGGCCACCTCGGTCGACAGCGGCGCGGGCGGTGGTCCGAGAGCGCCGCCGTGGGAGGTCTTGTCACCCACTCTGGCAGCGGGAGGCATGTGCGTACTCCGTTCTCTGTCAGGTGATTCGCTGTCGGTCGAGTCGGTCAGTTGAGCCGGATCATCCGGCCCTTGACGCGCACCTCGCCGGTCTTCGCGTCGAGGGTGATGCCGGTGGAGTCGAGGGTGATCGAGCTGGTCACGCCGCGCCCGCCGAGGCCGAGGACGTTGAGCTGGAGGCTGCCCTTCTTCTCGTCGAGCAGCACCTCCAGCTTCTTGTCGCCACTCGCGAGCCGGACGCCCGACTGGGCGCCGTCGAGCAGTTCGAGCCGGTTTCCCTCGCGGGACACCAGAGACCGGCGGTTGACCGTGCCGCCCCGGCCGTCGACCAGCGCGGTCCGGTGGTCGGCCGGCTTGTCGACGCCGTTGTAGAGCTTGCCGAGGACGTAGGGCCGGTCGATGCTGCCCTGCTCGAACCCGACGAGCACCTCGTCGTTGACCTCCGGGCTGAACACGCCGCCGCCGCCGAGCTGCACCGTGCGGACCCAGTCGGTCACGTAGTCGTCGTCCAGCCACGGGAACTTCAGCCGCACGAAGCCACGCTGGCCGCCGACCTCCTTGATGTCCGTGACGATCCCGGTCGCGAGGCCGGGCATCCGGATCTCGCGGGACTGGGCGGTCAGGCCGGCGAACGAACGGTCGTAGGAGGCACTGACGACCACGGTGGTCCGGTAGCCCGCGTCCGGTTCGAGGACGTGCGTCACGGCGGTCGCGGTGTACTTGCCGGTGAACGCGGTGCCCGCGTTGGCCAGCGTGAGGGGCACCCCGGCCCGCAGCTTCGGATGCCCGTCGACGACCGCCTCCAGCTCGCCGGACCCGGCGCCGATCGACGCGGCGAGCGCGTCGGCCGCGGCGTTGGCCTCGGCCTGCGTGCCGTAGGGCGTGTCGACGACGAGGGTTCGTGTCCTGGTGGGGAACTTCCCGTCAGCCTTCAGTCCCGGTAGGACGGTGGTGCTCGCCGTGGTGTCGCGTCTCGCCACGACCTTCTGCTTGGCGTTGGCGTCCCAGCCGCGGACCTCGACACCGCCCGCCAGCTCCGCGCTGCTCAACGCGGCCCGCAACGCCATCATGTTGCGGCCGAACTCCAGCACGAACGGGCTGGTGGAGTCGGTGGGCGGCGGCGCGCTCGCGGCGGGTCTGAGCTTGGTGAAGTCGAGCCTGCCCTGGTCGTCGACGGTCACGACGGCGCCGTGTTCCCTGGCGAGGAACTGAAGGAACTCCCAGTCGGAGACGCCGGCCTGGCTCAGCTGCTGGTAGGTGATGCTGGCCGTCTCGACCTTGCCGACGGTCAGCCCGGCGTTCTTGGCGACCTCACGCACGATCGCGTTCGCCGTCATCTTGCGGAAGGCCTTGACGCGCCGGCCGCGGTGGAGCCGGTGCGCCTTGCTCATGGCGCGGATGACCGTGTACGCGCCGGTGCCGTCGACGTCCATCTCCAGCGCGGTGACCTCGCCGCGGAAGAGCGTCTCCTCGACGGTGGTCCGCGCCGCCACGACGGCCACCTCGAGCGTGCCGCCGATGGTGACCCCGGTCCTGGCCAGCAGCTCGTGCGTGTTGTCGTCGTAGGTCAGGGTCGCGGTGTCCGGCAGCCCGACGTTCTCGTCGATGACGCAGCTGCGCAGGTGCTCACGCCACGGCGCGCTCCCGAGCGCGCCCGCCTTGACGACGGCACTGGCGGCGAACGAACGTCCCACGGCGGCGGTCATCCGGCCACCTCCCGTTCCGCGGGCACCAGCAGGTCGGTGCCGGGCACGAGCACCATCGGGTCGTCGATGTCGTTGGCCTCGGCGATGACCCGCCAGGCCGTCGCGTCGCCGTACTCGTGGAAGGCGAGCTGGGGCAGGCTGTCCCCGGCGACGACCCGGTGGGTGCGGCGTGCCTCCCGCGCGCCGGAGGTCGGGTTCTGGCCGGGCAGGCCGACACTGGCCTCCTCGATGGACAACGCGCAGGTCGCCCGCAGTGGTTTGCCGTCGACGTCGAACAGCGAGTAGTCGACCGACAGGCTGGACAGCACCCCGTCGAACGAGACCGACTTCGCCTTCCCCCACTCGAACCGGACCCAGGGGCTAGCGGGCATCTTCCTCGCGATGCTCTTCTTGGTGGGTACGCAGGCGGTCAGCAGCTCCTCGACCCGCTTCTCCACCTTGTTCTCGTGATCGTCGGTGTCGTCGAGAAAGACGTTGACGGACAGGGTTCGCGGGCCACTGCCGACGAACTCGGGCAACGCCGCCTCCTCCGCCATACGCGCGGGCTTGCGTCGCCACTCGGTGCTCTTGCTGAGGGAGAGCGTGCTGGGGTTGAACTGGAACTTGACGGTCTCCAGCTTGCCGCCCGGCTTCGAGCCGACCGTGGCGGGCGGCTCCATGATGACCAGCCGCGCCTTGACCAGGCTGGGTCGCAACAACACATGTCCTCCTAGGACGCCTGTATGCCTTCGTGCGAGAACTCGAGCGTCTCGACGGCGACCTGCGACTGACTGGGGTCGAACGAGGGGCCCTGCCAGCGCACCGGCAGGATCCCGAGCACCTGCCAGGCCACGATCGGCGTCAGATCCGGTGCCAGCGCGACGATCTCGCCGTCCTCGCGGTCGGCCTCCTCGATCACGTCGTTGAACCAGGTGAGCACCTTGCCGGAGTCACTGGTGACCGGCCGGGTCATCGTGATGTTCGACCAGCTGATCCGCGAGGGCAGCTGCCAGACGAACCCGTTGTTGCCGCCCTCGCTGTACTGTTCGACCTCCATCTGCGCACCGAGTCCCTCGCAGGTGTGGAACGTCCCGAAGTCGTCTCCCGCGATCGTCAGCCGGAAGAAGACGCTGCTGGCGAAGATTGCGTCTGTCATGGTTTCTTTCCTTCTCGGTCAGCGCCGCCGGTCGTGCAGCCGGCCGGCACGCTCGCGGCCGTGCCGCAGCTCCGCTCGCAACAACCGCCCGACGGGCTCGAGCAGCCGCCGGGCGAGATCGTCGAGATCCGGCGCGGGATGGTCGGGTCGCGGAGTGTCCGCGGTGGCGGGTGCCTGCCATCGAACGGCGTCCTCCCGGCGCCGCTGCACCGCGACCGGTGCCTTCCGCGCTGGTTGTGGCTCGAGCGGTGGTGGTGTTGCGTCGGGGCTGGGTTGGTTGGGCTGTTTTCGCGCACTTTCTCGGCGCGGCGCGACTACCGGCATCGCGCTGCGCTGAACCGGCGCATTGGCTGTGTTGGCTGCACTGGCTGGGCCTGGGTTGCCGCCCGGTGCGCGGGCGGGATGGCTTGGCGTGCCGGTAGTCGGTGAACGACCGCCGGGAGCCGTGCCAGCCAGGGTCTGCAACGGGCGGCCGCCGATCAACTTCGCCACGTCGACCGAAGTGGAACGGACGGTCGGCGCGAGCCGGACGGGCGCCGCGGTGCCGGCGAGGAGCTGGACGTTCGTGGTGGGTCGGGCCGGGGGTCGGCTGGTCTCGACGGGGTCGGCCGGGGGCTGGAGGTTCGTGGTGGGTTCGGCTGAGAGCCGGATGGTCGTGGCGGGGCCTGCGGGCGGTGGAGCAGGCCGAGCGGCGGAGGTGGCGCCGCCCGCCGACGGTGTGGTCCCGCCGACGGACGGTGGTGCGGAGCGGGGGGCCGTGGCCGGTATGGCGGACGCACGTTGAACGGGCGTGTCGGAACCGACGGCCGCCGCGGTTGCCGGCAGGGAGGCGACGGGTGCGCCCAGCCGGCGCGGAACCTCCGCTTTCCGTTGGACGGTCGGGGTGGGAGCCGCTGTCGGGGGCACCTGCGAGATCGACTGTCCCACGCGCGTTGTTCGCGGCCTGTTCCCTTGCCAGGGTGGTGTGGCCGCTGGTGCTGGCGGGCGGTCTGGCGCGACGGCTCGTTGGACGGCGGGTTCGACCACCGGGCCGGTGGATGACTGGCCTGCCGGACCGGCGCCGGAGACAGCCATCGGCTCCGACCCGGTTGCTGGGCGGCGCACCGGCTGGGAACCGCCGACCGCCGGCCTGGCTGACGGGAGTGGCGTGTGGCCCAGCTGCCCCGCTGTGTGGGCCGCGGCGTCGGTTCGACCGGTGTGGTTGGTTGGCGTGCTGAGGAGGGGACTCGCCACGCCACCCCCGGTGCTCGACGCACTGCGTCTCTGGACCGTGGCACTGCCCGCAGCACCGCCCGCACCAGCACCGCCACCCGCACCAGCACCGCCACCGGCATCGGTACCGCCCCGGGCACCCCGGCTGCCGCCACCATCGGTGGCAGCACTGCTACCGCCGCCCCGGCCCTCGCCGCCGCTCCCGCGGTTGTCGCTACCCCGGCTACCTCCGACACTGCCACCGGTACCTCGGCTGCGACCATCGGCATTGCCGCCGCTCCCGCGGCTCCGGCTACCGCCAGCATCGGCACCGCCGCTGCCCGCGCTGCCTCTGCCTCTCGCCCAGACGAGTCCGGCTCCGCCGCGGGCGGCGGCCCTTCCTCCGTCCGCACCGCGGTCGGCTCCGGCGCCGTTGTTTCCGCGTGTCCCGCCAACTCTGGACACGCTGCCTCCGGCAGCGCCCGGGGCGCCAACGCCTCGGGTACCGCCGTCGGCACCGCCTCGCGAACGGCCACCGGTTCGCCCACCGCCACCACCTCGCCCACCGCCACTGCCCACGCCACTGCCCACGTCGTTGCCCACGTCGCTTCCCGCGTCGCCTCCGCCACCAGCGGCGGTGCCGCCACCGCCCTTCGCCCAGACGAGGCCGTCCCCGCTGCCTCCGCTTCGGGCTCCGACGGCACGGACACCGGCGTTGCCAGCGTCGCCTCCGACGCCCGACTTCCCTCCGGCGGCCCCTCGGCCGCCTCCGGCGCCGCCCATGCGTGCCCCGCCTCCGCTCGGACCACCGGCCTCCGCACGACCACCACGGGCACCGCTGGCGCCAGCACCCCGGTGACCCACACTGCGCTGGACACCCAGAACTCCTCGATCACCCGCAACCTCCCGGACGCCACCGTCCTCGACCGTGGAGGGGTCGACCGAGCGCAACACGGGCAACGGCGTGGCACCCGCGACCGGCGCCGCGACCTCACGGGCCACCCCATGAATCACACCCGCCGGCGCGCTGGGACTGACCAGATGGCCCAGCTCGCCACCAAGCCGTGGGTCCTGCCAGGACGTCAGACTCGCCCGGAACCGCAGGCCGTCGGACACCGGAACGGTGCGCTGGATGATCGAGGGCACGACGGAGGGCACGGCCCGCCAGCCGCCGTCCCAGGGCGGAACACCGGACGAAACACCAGACGAGACACCGGGCCCAACACCACGCCGAGCACCGGACGGTGCGGGTGGACGGCGTCGCCGGAAGAACACGTTGTCACCTCCCTTCGTTCGCCTGGGTGTTGATGCGTGCGATTTCGCGGACCCACTGCGTGCGCTCGTAGTGGGGCAGGTCGAGAATCTCCTGGCGTGGCCAGTGGAAGTGGTAGGCCACGTACGCGACCTCGGTCAGCAGCCGGTCGGGCGCGTACGTCACGATTCCCCCAGGCGGCCACCCGCGAGGTCGACCTCGAACGCGCTACCGCAGGACGGGCAGGACACGCCGGCGCGGGTGTGTCCCTCGCTGTTGATGCGTCGGTAGAAGTCCTGCAGGAAGGCGACGTCGGTGGCGTACATCTGTTCCACCACACCGACATGTACCTCACCGACGGTGCCGAGCGAGGTGATCACCTGGGACAGCAGCACAACGCTGAGATAGCCAGGGTTCTCCTTGACACGCATGTCGATCTGGGGCCGGAGCTCGTCTCTGGCGGTGGCCAGGCGCATGCGGCCGTGCCGGTGCACCACGCCGTCGGCGTCCACGTAGCCGCGCGGCAGCTCGAAGTCGAACTCCGTGGCCGGGGCGGTGCCCGCGGCCACCGGTGTCTCGACGAGCTCGTCGAGGGAGTCCAGTGCGATCGTCCGTCGCCTCATTCGACCTTGATCTCCTCGAACGTCAGGGTCACCTTCTCGGTGGCGGCGCTGGACTCGCCCGCCTTGAGGGACGGGCCCTCCCACTTGCTGGCCCACGCGTTCGTCAGCTGCATGCGCCGCACCGAGTTGCCCTCGGTGTCCTTGACCTCGATGGTGATGTTCTGCCGCGCGGTGTTGACCGCCCCGTTCTCCAGGGTTTCCTTGAGCCACTTGGTGAACTCGGAGCTCTTGTCGAGCCCTCTGGTGAGCGTGACCTCGCCGCCCTTCTGCGCGCCGGGCTGCTTGCGGATGAGCGGCCTGCCCGTCGACGTCACCTGGTAGACCTCGACGACGTCCTCCTCGACGGTCAGCCCGCTGACCTCCTGGAGTGACTCGACCATGTACCCCCCGAGCTGGACGCCGAAGATATGTGTGGCGAGAGCGTCGCCTTCTGCCATGTCCTAACCCCTTCTCACTCGCTGACGAGGCTGGTGCTGTCCGAGAACTGCGCCAGCCGGAACACCACGAACTCCGCCGGCTTCACCGGTGCGACACCGATCTCGCACACGACCTGCCCGAGATCCCTCGACTCGGCGGGGTTGTTGTCCTCGTCGCACTTGACGTAGAACGCCTCCGTCGCGGTGCGGCCGAACAACGCGCCCTGGCGCCACTGCTCGGTGAGGAACGCGGCGATGTTGCGCCGGATGCTCGACCACAGCCGGTCGTCGTTCGGCTCGAAGACGACCCACTGGGTGCCGAGCAGGATGGACTCCTCGAGGAAGTTGAACAACCGCCGCACGTTCAGGTAACGCCAGGCCGCGTCGGAGGACAGGGTGCGCGCACCCCAGACCCGGATGCCGCGCCCGGGGAACGCGCGGACGCAGTTGACGCCGATGGGGTTCAACAGGTCCTGTTCGGACTTGCTCAGCGAGTAGTCGAGGTCGACCGCGCCGCGGAGCACCTCGTTGGCAGGCGCCTTGTGCACACCGCGCTCGACGTCGTTGCGTGCCCACACTCCCGCGACGTGGCCGGACGGCGGCACGGCGACGGTCCGCCCCGCCAGTGGGTCGAACACCTTGAGCCACGGGTAGTACAGCGCGGCGTACCGCGAGTCGTAGCCCGCCTCGTCCATGCGCCAGGTGCGCACTCGCTGCGCGGACAGCCCGGGTGGCGTGTCGAGCACCGCCACGCGGTCGCCCATCTGCTCGCAGTGCGCGATCACCGCCAGCTGCACCGTCTTGACGCCCTCGAAGTCGATCATCTCGCGCTGGTAGGCGCTCATGAGGTCCGGCACCGCGACCATGGTGATCTCGTCGATGCTTTCCAGGCCACCGAACCCGGTCCGCGCCTCGGGGTCGCCGAGGTACTCCTGCGCGTCCACCTTGGCCGGGCTGGTCGTCGGCGCGGGGAGCGTCACGGCCTGCTTGTCCGGCTTGGCGAGCGCGCCGCTGCCCTGCTCGGCGACGCTGATCAGCTTCGACTGGGCGGAAACCTGCGTGACGACGAAGTTCCGGACGTTCTTGCGCGTGGACACGTCGAAGGTCTCGGCGACCCGGTCGCCCTGGCGGACCACCAGACGGAACCGGTCGTCGGGCGGGTTCTCACCGTCGACGTCGGTCACCTCCACGCTGACGTCCGACCCGCTGCCGGGCAGCGCGGCGACCCGCAATCCGCCCAACCGCACCGGTTCCCCGGCCGCCGGCGCCGAGTTCGCGGCCGCGCCGCCGATCCGCACGACGTACGCCGCGCCGCCGCCGTTGGCGAAGTAGCCGTACACGGCGTGCGGCAGGTAGGCGTCCTCGACGAAGCCGCCGAAGTGCTGCACGTACTGGTTCCAGTTGGCCACCAGGGTCGGCTGGTGAAAGGGGCCCTGATCGGCGAAGCCGACGAAGGCGGCCACCGCGGTGCCGACCCCCTCGATCGGTCGCGCCCCGGACTGGACCTCCTCCACGTACACACCTGGGGAGAGGTACTGCGGCATACTCGCTCCTTCGAATTCTCGCTCTGGCAACAAAAGCTTCGTGCCTCCGGCGCCGGGTCGGCAGGTCCGCCGGCCCTCCGTCCGGGGCAGACCCGTGCCTGAAAGGGCATCCGCCACGGGCAAGCGAAACGCCCCGGTGCGGGGGACACCGGGGCGTGGCTCGCGGACGCGACCTGGCTACCCGCCCGCCTGGGACAGCCATGATCCGAACTCGTTCTCCAGCACCAACCTGCCGAGCTTGCGGTACTCCTGGCGCACCGACGTGACGACGTCCGCCATCGACACCGCGCGGCCGGCCGCGGCGGCCAGGTAGGCGGCGGTCACGGCGCAGGCGCGAATCGAGCCGCCCGCCAGCTCGAAACGGTTCGCACAGAACGTCAGGTCGAGGTCGTCGCCGCGGGGGAGGGCGGTGCCGAGGCAGCGTTCCCACAGCGCCAGGCGTTGCGCCGCGTCCGGCATGGGGAACTCCGCGATCACGTCGATCCGCCGCGTGAACGCCTCGTCCACGTTGGCCCGCAGGTTGGTGGTCAGCACGGCGATGCCGTCGAAGGACTCGATGCGCTGCAACAGGTACGCGGACTCGACGTTGGCGTACCGGTCGCGGGCGTCCTTGACCTCCGAGCGTTTGCCGAACACGGCGTCGGCCTCGTCGAACAGCAGTACGCCGTGCACACCGGCCGCCTCGGTGAAGATCCGCTCCAGGTTCTTCTCCGTCTCGCCGATGTACTTGTCGACCACCGTGGACAGATCCACCACGTAGAGCTCCATGCCCAGCTCGGCGGCGATCACCTCGGCGGACATCGTCTTGCCCGTCCCGGACTCGCCCGCGAACAACGCCACGACACCGTGTCCGCGACCGCCGCCCGGACGCATGCGCCACTCGCCGAGCACCCGGTCGCGGTGCGTGGCGCGCCGGGCCAGCTCGGCGAGCTGCCGACGGGTGTGGTCCGGCAGCACCAGGTCGGCCCACCCGACCGCCGGGGTGATCCGCCGCGCCAGCCGTTCCAGCCCGGCGCCGCTCTGTGCCCGCACCCCGGCCCGCAGGTGCCCCAGGGAAACCGGTTGCTGTTCCAGCAGGGCGAGCCGCGACGCGACGGCGACCGCACGATCGACCTCGGCCACCCCGAGGCGAAAGCCGGCCAATCCGGCGACGAGGCCGGGAGCCGGTGCCCGGCCGGTCGCCTCGGTCAGGGCGTGCACCCACCGAGCCGACCGGCTGGTGGCGTCCAGTGGCGGCAAGGGAACCGACACCGCGTCGGTCCACCGCGGATCCCAGTGCCCTCGGCCGTGGACGATCAGGGGGACGTCGTGGCTCGCCAGCCGGCGCACCAGGTCGACCCGGTCCGGCAGGACGGGCCCGAACACGATGCCCGCCCCGCGTAGCCGCGCCTCCAGCACGAGTGCCCGCGCGTTCTCGGCGGCTGCCTTGACCACGAGCGCGTCGTGCCCCGCGGCGGCCATTGCGGCCACAGCGGTCCGCTCGGCATCGCCGTCGAGGTCCCGCAGGTACATCGGTCCGACACCGGCCCGCAGTGCCGCCCCGATACGACGCGGCAGGCCTTCGGCGATGGCGCCGGCGGGCGGTTCGACCCGGGCGACCTCGGCCACCGCCGGTTCGAGGGTGTCGTCACCGAGCAGGTGCGCGAGCACCCGGTCGGGCACCTGGAGCACCCGGGACAGCGCGGGCAGCTGGGGCTCGTTGATCGCGAGCAGCCCGCCGGACACCAGGGGGGCGGCGGGCGCGAACCGGAACCGGGCCGCGCCTGCCGCGGGCAGCCCGCACAGCTCCAGCGCGAGACCGGCGGTCGCGCGCCGGCGGGTGACGTCGTCGTTCAGGTAGCCGTACAGCCGCTCGAAGCGCGGGTCGACGTCCGGCGCCATGGCGATGAGCAGGAACTCCACGTCCACCGGTGCCAGGCCGAACCGGTGGGCGAGCCGCGCCAGCCGGGACCCCGGCGCGAGGTCCGGCAACGCGACGGCGAACCGCTCGCGGTCCTCGGACAGCAGCCGGGTCACCGCGTCCGGGCTGAGGTACAGCCCGCGAAACGGGTCGTCGGGCGCCGGGTCGGTGGCCAGGCGACCCGCGATCGCCTGCCGCACGCGGTGTTCCACCCCGGCGAGCCGGTCCCAGAGATCCGCGAGGTCCGCCTCCGCGACCGCCGTCATCGGATCGGTTCGTGACGGCGACGGCGACCGGGCCGGGGCCGGGACACCGCGAACCCGTCGCCCTCCGCGGTCGTCGGGCCGTCGTACCGGAGGCGGTGCGTCTGGTCGGCCGCCGAGCGCAGCACCAGCCCCTCGGTCACCGGTGGTCCGGCCGGCGTCCAGTCGCCCGCCAGCGGGGAGATCACCTTCAGGTTGATGGCCGGCTTCAGCTCGCCGCCCAGCGCGGACCAGACGTCGGACGCCGCGCCGCCTTCCGTCACCGGGCCCGCCGCGCGCAGTCCGACCGCCAGGCCCAGCTCGGCCAGTGAGCCGGTCAGCCACTCCGGTTCGAGGCGTTCACCGCCGACCAGGCAGCGCAGCGCCTGTGACAGCAGCCGGTGCTCGTCCTGTGCGCGGTTCGTCCACGCGGTGACCAGGTAGGACAGCTCGAACCAGCGCGCGACCGAGCGCCAGCCCCGCGACGTCCCGTCCTCGTCGTGGACCTCGACCTCACCGGACTTCCTGCGGGTCAGGTCCTCCCGGATGTCGTACAGGAAGACGTTGACCGTGGGTGCGTTGCGGCGCGCACGCCACTCCGTCGTCGGCGCCTCGAACACCAGCTCGCCCTGGTCACCGGGCACGTCACCGGCGGCGAGCATCCGGCGGATCGCCTCGTCCACCTCGTGGATCACAAGACACTCCTCATCTGCGCTCCACCATGTCCGGCGGCGCGATCGACCCGGACACGACCAGGAACGGGGTCGTGACGGGGGAGAAACCCGGGCCTGCCGCGGTGATCGTGCGTGGCCCGGTCTGGTCCTTGGTCAGGATCAGCAGCTGCGCGATGAAGCTGCCGTCACCGCGCGGGAACGTGGGCGCGGCGGCCGCGGTGATGCCGGGGGTCCAGGTCAGCCGGACCGGCACGCCCGGCGGGAAGTCCAGGCCCCGCACCGAGGTCACGAAGCCCGGCTTGCCGATGGGAGGCACCGCGACGATCCTCGGCTGGAGCACGACCACGGGCGTGTTCGCCACGTTGTCGGCCGGGTTGGCGTCCGTGCCCGTCGTGCGCAGCGTGCCGCCCGCCGTGGTGCGGAGCGGAATGTTCGGCGCCAGGCCGACCAGCACCACGACCGACGCACCCGATGGCAGGTCCGGCAGCGCGCACCCGGCGGCGGAACACCCTGACGGCAGCGTCGCCACCGGCACACCCCGCGGCAGCGCGAAGTCCAGCCGAAGCCCGGTCGCGGGCACGCCACGGCCGTTGCGCACGGTGTACCGCAGGGTCGCGCGACCGCCCACATAGGACGGGTTCGGCGCCACGTCGACGGCGAGCCCTGGCCCCGCGGCCGGCGGCAGCGGGGGACGGACGGCTGGCGGGCCCGCCACCGGCAGCTCGGTCTCGGCGGCGTTGTCCGACTGCTGCACGTCGATCACGTCACCCGCGGCCGACCACGTCACCTGCTGGCTGCCGGGGGCGATGGCCACGAGGTCCGCGTCGATCGTGACGGGTTCGTCGGGTGCCAGCGCACCGAGGTCGCACCGCAGTGCGGCGACCTCGCAGGTGCCGCGCGACGGTGCCAGCGAGTCGATCCGCACCCCGCCCGGCCGCGCGACGGTCAGCTCGGTGTCCCGGGTGGACGCCGGACCGCGGTTGGTCACCGTGACGGTCACCCGGGTGGTCTGCCCGATGCCGGTCTCGTCCAGCACGGGAGGCGCGGTCACCGTCAGATCCGCGGACGGCTGCCACGCCGGCTCCTTCTGCCTGCCGGGCAGGCCGGTCGCGATCCGGTCCAGCCCGCCGGTCGCGGGGTCCAGCACGGCCAGCTCCTCCGGCGACGCCGAGGACTCCGCGCGCCGCGTGGTCAGGACCAGCCGCGTGCCGTCCGGCGAGAAGCCCGCGTCGCGCGGCTGGAACGGGCCCGCGGGCGCGTCCACCGGGGCCGCGCAGGTGCTTGGTGTCGCGGGCAGCAGCACCTGGCAGCCGTCGTCCGCCAGGGTCGCCTCGAGCAGGCCGTCACGCTCGCGGTTGAAGACCAGGCGTGCGCTGTCCGGGCTGAACGTCGAGCTGTCGTCGGTCACCGCGCAGTCGAACCCGCAGACTGCGGTGGACACGTCGCGCTGCTGGTCGAGCGTGCCCGCCCGGGCCGTCCACACGTGGTTGTCGCGGATCTCGCCGTTCGGCCCGTCGGACACGATGCCGCGGGTGAACGACAGCAGGGTGCCATCCGGCGACCAGGCGGGCTGCGTGTCCTCCTGGTCTGCCACCTCGGGCGGCGGGGTCAGCCTGCCGACCACGCCACCGGAGGCCACGTCGACGATCACCACATGGCTTGGCCCGCCGTCGGGTCGCACGCCGCCGGGGGAGCGGCGCGCGAACGCGATGAACCGCCCGTCCGGCGACCAAGCCGGGTCGAACTCCCAGTCCGCGGTCTGCCGGTCGGCCACCGGCAACCTGCGCGGGTTGGCGCCGTCGGCGTCGACGAGCCAGAGTCGTTGCGCCCGAACGCCGTCGACGTCCTCGAACCGGGTCACCACGATCCGGCGCCCGTCCGGTGAGTACTCCTCGCGCTGCGTCCACGGGTCGAAACCGGGCCTCGGGTGGAACAGCAGGTTCGGGTTGTCGACCGCCTCGGGGTCCTCGCGGAGCACGGTCAGCCCGAGGTCCCGGGGATCCGTGCCGTCGGGCAGGATGTCCTGCAGCGTGGCCGTGGACGCGGTCGGCGCGCTCGTGCGGGACACCAGCAGCCGTCCGTCGAGCAGCGCGGGCGAGGCGAGGTCGCGGTCCTCGCTCAGCAGCAGCGTCGGCTCGCCCGCACCGGTCTCGTACACCCCGCCCTGGCTGAGGAAGAGCAGCGCCGTGCCGTCGGGTTTCCACACCGGCCAGCGTGCCTGCCACTCGGGACCGAGCACCGGCGTGCCGGTACCCGAGCCGTCGACCACCCGCAGCTCCGTGCCGTCGAGGGTGTAGGCGATGCGGTTGTCGACCGGGTTCCACGCGGGTTCGGCGGCCGTGCCGTCGTCGTCGGTCACCCGCACGGCCGCCCCGCCCTCGACCGGCTCGCGGAAGATCGCCCCGTCCCGCGCGAACGCCACCTGCGTGCCGTCCGGCGAGAACGTCGGCCACGTCTCGTCCTCCGGTGTGTCGGTGAGCCTGCGCAGGCCGGTGCCGTCCACACCGACCAGCCACAGGTCCCTCCCGGTGTCGCCGGCGGCGTCGAACACCACCGTGCGCAGGTCCGGCGACAGCTGGGGGTGCGCGGCGTCGCCGGTGGCGGCGAGCCTGCGCACCGCGCCGTCCCCGGTCCGCAGGTACACCTGCGGCAGGCGGCCGTCCCGCAGGCTGGTGAACACCACCAGGTCGCCCCGCGCCGACACGTCGTCGTCGTGGTGTTCCGGTCCCGCACCGAAGAACGGCGCACTCGCCGCCTGGCTCGTCGCGACCCCGATGCCGCGGTGACCGGTGCCCGCGAAGGCGATGCGACCGACACCCTGTGGATTTTCCTGCTGTGCCAACGCCGTCGGCGACGCCAGGCCACGCACCACCACGAGCACACCGCCGAGTACGGCCGCCACCGCGAACACCGCGGCGGCCCGGGACCTCCCCCTGCTGACCACGATCGCACCTCCAGTCCTCGCCGGAATCCTCCCCGGTGCCGCCGCCTCGGCATGAGGTCCGCGCGGGCACAGCGCGGGCAGACCCCGGGACCGTCAGGGCAGTCAGAGCAGTCAGGGCGGTCAGGGCAGTCAGATCAGCCGGAGCGGTCAGATCAGCCCGTGGCGCATGACGTAGCCCACGGCGTGGGCGCGGTTGCGCAGGTGCAGGCGGCTCGTGACACCGTGCAGGATGTTCTTCACCGTTCGCTCCGAATAGGACAGTTTGCCCGCGATCTCCGCCGTGCCGAAGCCTTCCGCGATCAGCCGCAGCATGTCGGCCTCCCGAGGCGTCAGCGTGGAGAGCGTGAGCCCGTTGGGGTCGAGCGCGTGCCGCTGCATCTTTCCCACGTGGTCGAGCAGGGTGGCGAGCAGATCGCCCGGCAGCACGGCTTCTCCGTTGGCCATCGCGAGAACCACGCTGACGAGCCGGTCCTGGTTCGCCTCCGACCGGCGGAGCACGGCCGCCACCTCGCAGTCGACCGTGGTCTGCAGGGACTCCTTGTCGATCCGCTTGACGATCACACCGGTCCGCGTGGTCGTCGACCTCCGCAGCCGCCGGAGGAGCCGAGTAGCGCTGTCGTCGACCTCGTCGACCACGACCAGCGCCACGGCCGCGCGCGTTTCCTCCTGCTGTGTCAACACTTCCACTTCGGGCCTCGGCCGCAGCTGGTGAACCACACCCGCGCGCAACACCGGGTCCTCCGCGTACACCATCACCGGAACTCTCGTTGTCATGTCGGCTCCCCTTTCCTGTTTCATACTGTGGAGCGAGGGGGTGGCCGTGCAGCCGATCCGGGCCAGGAGTGCACGGGATTGCCCGCAGAGTGCCCTTTTCTCCCTGCCTGCCGCCGCGTCGGCTGCCTACCGTTTGCTGCCGTGACCGCTACGACAGAATTCGGTCTCCCCACGGTGGTTGTCACACCCGGCCAGGAGACCAGGACGACGATGACCGTGCGCAACGACAGCGACATCGTCGAGGCGTACACGTTCGAGGTGGTGGGGGAGTGCGCGCCCTGGACCGAGGTGGAGCCGGGCAGGCTGTCGCTGTATCCGGGCACCTCCGGCCAGGTGACCGTCGTGCTGGCGCCACCGCGTTCGCCCGCGGTACTCGCGGGCGAGAAACCGTTGGGAGTACGGGTACTGCCGACCGAACGCCCGGACGCGGTGTCCGTGTCGGAGACGATCGTCATCGTGGAGGCGTTCGCGGAGCAGCGCGCCGAACTGGTGCCGGAGCGCCGCCGCGCGTGGCGCCGGGCCCGGTATGTGGTGGCGCTGCACAACGACGGCAACACCCCGGTCGCGGTGAGCCTGTCCGCGCAGGAGACCGACGACCAGCTGAGCTACACCTTCCCGGCGCGGCCGGTCACCGTCGAACCCGGTGATCGTGCGGAGCTCGACCTGCGTGCGCGGGTCGGCAAGGTGCTGTGGTTCGGCAAGCCCGTGACCTGGCCGCTGCGGGTGGACGCGGCCGCCGAACAGACCCAGCATCCGCTCGACGGTGAGCTGATCCAGCTGTCGGTGTTCCCCAGGTGGCTGCTCGCCGTGCTGGCCGCGCTGCTGGCGTTGATCGTCGCGTGGTTCCTGCTGGTGCGGCCCGCGGTGCGGAGCGCGGCACGGGAGGCCGCGGACGACCGGGCGCAGGAGGTGGCCAGGGCGGTCGAACAGGCAGCGGAAGCCCAGGCGCCACCGGGAGGCGGCGGCGGTGGGCAGCAACAGCCGCAGAGCGGCCAGGAACAGGCCGCGCAGCAGGGGAACCAGCCGCAGGCGCAGCAGAGCTCCAGCACCATCGAGGTCCGCACGAACACCGGTGACCTCGGTATCGGCACCTATGTCGTCCCGGCGGGCAAGGTCTTCCGCATCACCGACCTCGTACTGGGAAACCACCAGGGCGACGAGGGGGTGCTGACGATCAGGTTCGGCGACCGGACCATCACCACGATCGCGCTGGAAACCTTCCGCAACCAGGACTACCACTGGGTGACACCCGTCGACGTGCCCGCGGGCGCGTCGGTCTCCGCGTCGGTCAACTGCGCCCGGCCGGGCACGCCGGCGACCGGACGGCAGGCACCGAACTGCTTCCAGGTGTTGAACGTCAGTGGTCAGCTGGCCGACCAGGGCTGACCGTCCACATCAGACCGCCCGGTCCGCCGGCCGGGCGGTCCCGCTGTCGTGTGCCGCTACTGCCTGCGGTTCCACTCGTCCAGCAACACGTCGATCCAGGCCGCCAGCAGCGCCGCGGTCTCCCTGTCTTCCCGAGCGAGGCACGAGAGCTGCTCGGCCCGCGCGGCCGTGATCTCCGGCGCGAGGTCGACCAGCCTGGGATCCTTCAACGCAACCCCGCCGCGATCCGGAACGCCAGGATGTACTTGGGCAGCTCGACGAGCGCCTGCTCCCACCGGTCGGCAGCGATCTGCCCCGCGAACGCACACTCGACGATCAGCCGGTCGACGTCCGGGTCCAGGTCCGCGGTCCCCAGCAGGGTCGCGGACAGCTCGGCCTTCCGGAGCCGCGCACGCACCTCGTCCAGCGTGCGCTCGAGATCGGCGATGATCGGCGCGGCCTGCTCCGGTGTGACCACCAGCCACCCGGCACGGGCAAGCTGGAGGAAGAGGTCACCGGCAAACCCCTCCACGAGGCGATGCGAATCGTCGTCGGAACGCATACCCACCCTCCACGCGGACCTGGGAACGTGATCTGACCCAACAGGACCCACGCCCGATTTCCAAGGGTCCCGGCCGCAAGGGTGCCCCGCAGTACACCGCCCACTGCCCACACAGTGCATCCCGCCCTCACCTCAGTCCAGCAGCGGGCCCGAACGCCCGGAGGGCGTCTCGACGACGACGTCGAGCCAGGTGCCGCAGGAGCAGCCGAAACCGCCGTGGTGACGGGTCGGCGGGCTGGGGTCCGGGTGGGTCGCCGACAGGTGTCACGGACGCCCGTCCAGACGCGAGTCAGGTTCGCCGCGTGCCGGCCATGGTGAGGGTGAGGGCGCCGGAAACCGATCCCCGGTACCTGCTGTGGAAGGTGCCTCCGGTGCCGTGCAGGTCGAAGTACCAGAGCTTCGCGGGTTTCTCGAGCTTCTTCAACTCCGCCTCGTGTTCCTTCGTTCCCTCCTCGGTCTTCACCGTGCGGGTGTAGTTCTCCAGGGTCACGGTGTCGTCGCCGTCCTTGGCCACGACGCCCGCGAAGTGGAAGTTCCACTGGTCGTCGGAGCGGGCGCGGGTGCTGTAGATCGCGTATGCCTCACCGACTCCGGGGGAGGCGGCGTCGTTGATGCCCAGGCGGCGGTCGCGCGCGAGGTCGGGGTTGTTCTCGTAGGGACCGTGAGCCGCGGTGCCAAGCGCGGCGGCGACGGCGTTGAACGTCTGCCGGGCGTTCTGCGCGGGTGGGTCGGCGAGCTGGTCACCCAGCCTGTCGACCACGATCTGTTGTAGCGCCGGAGATTCCTCCATGTTCTTGCTTGCGAACGTCCGCAGCAGTATCTGGGCCGACTGGAGGTCCATCCCTGCTTGGCTCAGGGCCGGTCCGAGGGCGTTGATCGCCTGTGTGTTGATTTCCCCGTCGTAGGGCTCCTGGTCCAGGTTGAGCTCGATCCGGTGGGTCCGCCAGGTGAAGAGCACCCTGTTCGATTTCAGGTCGCTGAGGAGTCGTCCGGACGTCATGCCCGCTTCGGTGATCCGGTAGGGCACGGCGCTGAGACCCTTGTCGTCATGGGGATTCAGCGCCGCCGTCACGGGCTCGCCGCCCGGCTGGGCGGGGGGGAGTATCGCCAGGTCCATCTCCCGACCGGTCACCTGCTTGGCGACGTCGATGCACTCGTGGACGCTCAGCAGTTCCGTGCCGGTCTTCCTGCCGCCCGCGATGATCACGGGTGTCACCCGCTTCAGCCCGCGCGGGACCAGTTCCGCGGGCACATCTTCGTCGGACAGTTCCAGTCGCACCGGCGACCCCTGTTGCTCGAGCGCGGCGTTGGCCTCGTTGATCACGGCGGGCAGGGCGAAGAAGTTCTGGGACTCGCCCTGCTCCAGCACCATTCCGCCGTTGGCCGACACACGCCACTGGCTGCTCAGGGGTTCGAGGCCGGGCGGCTGGTCATCGGTGGCCTCCTCGCCGATCCGGCCGTCGTCCGTGGTCTCGTCGTCGGACAGCTGTCCGCCCATGGCCTGGGCGACGCGCGCGGCCAGGGTGTTGATGTGGGCGGCGCGGGAACTGCGGGACCCGTTGTCGGGCTTGGCGGCCCGCCAGGCCACGATCGCCTGGTTGATCGCATCCAACTGGGCGTGGTGTGTGGTGGCGGGGTTGTTGTTCGCGGCCTGGCGCCAGGCCGCGACGGCGGTGTCCACGTGCTGCAGCTCGTTGGACCGGCCCATGGTCAGCGCGAAGAAGCTCTGCAGCTTCCACCGGCCGGCCAGGTCGTACAGTGCGTGCTGTGTCTCCGGCAGGCCGGCCGGGGCGCGCTGAACGACCGACGCCTGCGGCGAACCCGGTGCGGGCCGGGCGGGCGCTGCCTGGCCCGGTTCGGGTAGTGGCCGTGCCATCACCCGGTTCGCGGTCTGTTCCGCCTCGCGCTCGAAACGGTCGGCCGGGTCGGAGACGGACAGTCCCGCGCCGTTGTCCGTCCCGGCCACCGGACCGGAGCGCTGCTGGACGACGTGCGCCAACTCGTGCGCCAGCGTGTGCCGGTCGTCGCCACCCGCGCCGAGGACCACGTGGTTGCCCGATGTGTAGGCCCGGGCGCCGATCCCCGCCGCCGAGTCCCGGGCGGTTCCGTCGCTGTGCAGCCGGACGTCGGAGAAGTCCGCGCCGAGCCTGGCCTCCATCTCGGTCCGGGTCGTCTCGTCGAGCGGCTTTCCGGGGGAGCGCAGCACCTCACGCACGGCCGACCGCTGGACCTGGTGGTCGGCCACGAGCCTGGCCACGGCATCGTTGCCGACGGTGCGTTGCAGCATCAGCAGCGTGTCCGGCGACAGGTCTTTCGGGGGAGTGGCCGGCGGATCCGCCGCGCGGGCGCCGCCGGTCGCCGCATCGGCGGGCCGCCTACCGCCCTCCTCAGCGGCACGCTGCCGTTCCGGTCTGCCATGTGCGTGCATGGTTGCCTCCGTTCCGCCTGCCACTATGGCTACCTGCCCACCGGCACGACAGGTCAGGCCCAGGAGGGCAGTAGTCGGGCAGCCGGACTGCCCTCGCGGCCCACACCGCCTCCGGACCGCCACGGATGGCCGCGTCGATCATGAGGCGAACGCGTGGAAGTCAGCCGGCCACAAGAGGTTGGAGGAACTGGTGGACCTCGGCGGCGAGACGGCGCAGCTGCTCCGGCCTCCAGGGCGACGGTCGCGGAGGCCGTCCAGTTGCCGTCCTCATGCCGACACGGTGTGATCGCCCAGGTCAGACCCACGGCCAGGCCGCCGAGGAACGGGGCGAGGTCGTTGCCGCCCATGACCGCCAGTGTCACACCGTGCACCGTGGCCAACAGCCCTGGCGCCCCGATCTGGGCGCAGGCCCTGATCGAGCCGTCGTCCCAGATCGGCCCGGTTCCACAGCCGCACCCACGTTCCACGGCCCGGGGTGCCCAGGGACACCGCCAGGCTCTCGTCGTCTTCGGGACCGTGCTCGCACTCCACGGCCGCAGGGTATCCGCGCCTTCTGCCATCACGCGCGGAGTTTCCGATCGTTGACCGGTTCACCCGAACCAACGGCGAGACCCGGCGCGCTGTGTCACAGTCGTGCCACCGAAAGCAGCAGTCATGGGGGCGAACATGCCAGAGGGATACGCGACTGACACGGACGTGATACGCAACGCGGCGGCCATCCTCGACGGGGCGCACAAGTTCTTCAACGACCGGCTGGTGACGGTGCGGCAGGTCGGGAGCGAGACCGCGAACACGCCGTTCGTGGGCGGGCGCGGGAAGACGGGTGGGTTCCAGGGCGGGCTCGGCTACTTCGACAAGCGGTTCCGGGAAGTGCTCGACGAGTACATCGACGACGAGAAGAATTTCGTGCTCTTCATCCAGCAGGCACACGACCGGCTGACGAACAGCGCGGCCCTGTACGACTCGGAGGAGCGGGGCAACACGCTCCGGATGACCGCGATCGCCCGGCAGCTCGACGGGGAGCAGCAGTGACCGTCGGCGACTGGAGCTACGCGCCGGACCCCGGCTACGTCGACCACCTCGACGACGTCTTCCGGCAGGGCAACGCCCCCCGGCTGGCCGGCATGCTCAGGAGCCTGGCCAACCCGTCGACCATCAGCCCGTACTTCACGCCCTGCTACCTCGACATCCCGGCGGTCGTCGTGGTCGCGCCGGACGACGGCGAGTTCACCTCGCACGAGGTCGGCGGCAGTGAACAGATAGGGACCGACGCCTACTCGATCCTGCAGGGCTCCGCGCGGTCGGACCCGCAGCCGGACCTGACGATCGAGCAGTTCTTCTACCATGCGGACATCCTGACCGGGCAGGACGTCGGCAAGCTCCGCGATCACCTCGGCACGAAGCTGGACAGGCTCGACGTCGTCGACGGCGGGTACGTGGCGGACGTGGTCGAGGCACTGGACGCCACCCGCACCGGCGAGACGACGAAGATCTGGACCGACATCAACCGCGTGTTCCTGACCGACTCGACGGCCGAGGGTTCGATCTGGCACGACTGGACCGGCACCGCGGCGGCGGAGGCCAAACCGAAGTTCGTGACGCTCGGCAAGTGGTTCGCCCAGGACGCGAGTGACGGCGAGTTCCGCCAGCGGGCGTTGCGTGACCTGTCGGAGATCCTGATCCGCTACGCCGCGACGATCCACGGCGCCAGGATGAACCTCGACAACCTCATGGGCGAGCTGGTCGACCAGGTCCACGCCTGGAACGACAACATCGACATCGCCAAGGAGCACCCGGGGAACTGGATCTCGCTCTCCGGGATCAAGGACCTCAAGTCGAAGACGCCGATCGGCGTGGCGTTCAGCGTGGCCGACGCGATGATGGCCGCCGCGGCGGAGACGACGAACGCGAAACAGCTCCCGGAGAACCAGGTCTACTTCAAGCTGGCCTCGTTCCTGAAGGCCGCCGACCAGCTCCTGTGGGACACCGCCAACCAGGTCAACGCGCTCACCGGCGACCTGGACCGGGTCCGCGACGGGCGGGAACGCGTCGACATACCGGTGTGGCCCTCATGATGCGGCGCGGGATCGCGGCACTCGCTCTTGGCATCGTGTTGTTGCTCAGCGCCTGTACCGGTGACGAGACTCCGCCGCCACAAGAGACAACGCCGCGAACACCGTCGGACGGGAACCGGCTCGAGTGGTCGGCGGAACCGTTGTGGCGCGGCGACACGGCCGGGCTGCCTGGCGTCCTGCGGAGCGGCTTCCGAACAGCACGGTTCGCCGGCGGGCTGACGCTCCTCGAATGGGGCTCGGACACGATCGCCGTCGTGGATTCGGATACCGGGCGGCCTGCCTGGACGGCCAGCCGGGAGCCGCGAACGGACCCGACCGCGAAGAACTTTGTCCCGTTCAACCCGACCGGGCGAGCGCCCGTCGCGACGATCGGCGGCGACACCGTGCTGTTCGCGGGTTTCTTCTCCGACGGCGAGCAGTCGACGGCGGCTTTCCGGCTGAGCGACGGCGAACCACTGTGGCTCGCCTCGGTGGAGTACGGCGTCGCGGACGCCGACGACCACCTTGTGGTGGTGCGGCTGGGCGAGCAGCCACATACGCGGGCACTCGACGCGACCACCGGCGTGCCGCGTTGGGACGCCCCGGGGCTGTGGCCCCGGTTCGTGGCGGGTGACCGGGTGCTCGCCGAGATCAGCTCGAAGGAACCGGACCAGGACGCGGACGACTCGACGCTCGTCGCCCTCGATGCCGTGTCGGGAAGGCAGGTGTGGTCGCTGGTCGACCGGTACACGCGGTCGGAGGTCGCGTTCGTGGCGGGCGGTGTCGCGCTCGTCTACGCACGCGCCGCGGGTGAGGCACGGGACAGAGCCGTCGTGCTCGACGTGTCGACCGGGGCGGAGATCACCCGGCTGGGCTGGGACTGGGGTGCCCGCACCACCTGCGCCACCGACCACACCGCGGTGATCGCCTGCACGCTCGACAAGCAGCTCGACACGTACGCGGGCCTGTCGGGCCGGCTGGTCACCTTCGACGTGCGGAGCCGGCAGAGCCATCCCGCCCCGGCCAAGGATCTTCGCGACACCGAGGTGAGCGCGGTGTGGGACGGCTACGTCTTCGTGCGCGCGCACCACACCACCTGGGCGGTGGACCGCGATGGCGCCCGCGCGTCCGCCGACCTCCCCGGCGACCTGATCGGCATCGACGACCGGCACGTGGTGGTTCTCAGGTCCGGCAGTACCTCCGGGATCGCCTCCTATGCGCTGGACTGAGTTTCCACGACCCGGCCATGCCGCCGGACGCCCCGAGCCCACCCGCGTCACCCGGATCTGAGCGTGTCGAAAGCGAGGCGTTCGCCTCGGCCAGCAGCGCGGTTCTGGGGCGGATCGCGGTCTCGTCCACCTCGCTCACGGCGCCGCGTTGGGACCGCGCCGTGCACACCAGCAGGAACGGCTCGGTGGGCGCGTTGTCCACGAGATAGTCGACCACCGCCAGCAACGCCTCGCTCAACGCCCGGAACTTCACCGACGGCGTCGCGGCACGCCCACGCAGTACCCGGAGCCCGGTCTCGGCGGCCAGCCGAGTCGCCTCCGTGGCCAGCCGAGTCGCCTCCGTGGCCAGCCGAGTCTTGCCGATCCCGGCGTCACCACAAAGGACCACCACCCCACCGGAACCCGCCGCGGCGGCCTTCGCCGCGGCGGCCTTCGCCGCGGCCCGCAGCCCGGCGACCTCGTCCTCCCGACCCACGACCGACGGGCCGCCCAACCGCACGAGCCCGGCGGTGCCCCAAGCAGCTCCGCGACCCGGTCCCGCACGGCGGCCAGCCGACCCGCTTTTCCGGCCCGGCCCGGCCCCCGACAGGATGGACAACGTCTCGAACCGGTCGGCGGAGGGCAGGGTCTGCCCGGTTATGTAGTCACGCACGGCCGTACGCGACCAGCCCGTCTTGGCGGCCAGCTCGCGATAACTGGCCTTGCGGTCGTCCCGCACCCGCGCGTCCCGCCGCCGCAGCCCCTGCAGGACCTCGCCCAACTCGGCCAGAGTCCGCACAGCGGCAAGCGACTCCACAGCGAAACCCGGCACCTGCCCGCCGCCACGGACACTGCCGTCCGTACCGTCGGAAGTGAATCTTCCGGCCAACCGGCCTTCAACCCCTCGACAACCCCTGCGCGGCGACCGTCGAAGTATAGGCGGAACGGCGGCCTCCGCCACTACACGTCGACAGGGGAGCTGAGGTTCCGCCGGGTACGGAGGGACCAAACATAAACTGCGGGAAGTGCTTCAAGCGTTCGCAAACCTTCCCTGGGTGCGCTTTCCGATGAAGTACAGTTGCCCGAAGTCGCGAGTACTGGGGAGTGTCCGAGACGTGTCGTCAACCTTCGCGCGATCGATTCCCGAGGAGCAGGACCGGGCGGAGGAGCGGAGGCTTTCCGTCTTCGACCTCGTCGGTTTGGCGGTCGGTGGAGTGATCGGCTCCGGTTGGCTGTTCGCCGCCGCCGAGGCGTCCAGGACCGCCGGGTTCGGCGCGATCTGGGCGTGGGCGATCGGCGGCGCGGTCATGATCGTGATCGCGGTCGTCATGGTGGAGTTGAGCGCCTTCGCCCCGAAGACCGGCGGGCTAATCTTCCTGCCGCTGCAGAGCAGCGGTCCACTCGTCGCGATCATCGCGGCGGCAAGCCTGTGGGTGTTCTACGCGACCAATCCCGCCAGCGAGGCCGCCGCCATGACGAAGGGGCTGGCCTACTGGTATCCCAATCTGCTCGACAGTTCCACGGACACGCCCACCATGTTCGGATTCGTCACCGCGGCGTCGTTCATGGCGGTGATCTTCGCGATCAACCTGGTCGCCCAACGCCTGTTCGTGAAGGTGAACTTCGCACTCACGTTGTGGAAGGTCCTCGTTCCCGTGCTGATCGTCGTCCTGCTGCTCATGGCGGGGTTTGACGGCCGAGCGCTGACCGAGCAGACCGGCAGGGAGGGCAACGGGCTCGACGCCGCGCTCGCCGCGGTGGTGGGAGGTGGCGTGATCTACGCCTACACCGGTTTCCAGGCGCCGTTGGACCTGGCCGGTAACGTCCGTCGGCGTGGAGTCGGTGAGGCGGCTCGTCTGCGTTGGGCGGTGTACGGCACCCTGGCTGGGTCGATCATTCTGTACATCGCGCTCCAGGTCGTCTTTCTCGGTCACAACCATGGCCAGCTGTTGAGGGTCAACTTCGACTCGCCCTACACACAGTTCGCCATCGCGGCATCCTTCGCCTGGCTCGCGCCACTCATCAGGATCGACGCTCTGCTTTCACCGATGGGCTCCGGACTCGTGTTCACGAACGCGCTGACACGCGAGGTCGCCGCGCTCAGCCGCGCCCATCTCACCCACCGGGGCCTGCAGACCGCACGGCACGCGTCGATCAAGCTCGGCAACCGGACGCACGACGTCTACTGGTTGGTGCTGCTGGCCAACTTCGTGGTGAGCCTGATCCTGCTGCTGGTCACCAGTGGCAGCTGGAAGACGCTTATCACGATCATCAGCGTGGCGACGCTGGTCGTCTACGCGTTGCCGGGCGTCGTGCTGGTCTCGTTGCGTCGCGGCGCCCCCGGCCACCCTCAGGTGGGTTCGAACCGTCGGGGGCATGTTCAGGAGGTTCTGGCGCACGCGAGCTTCGTGTCGATCGCGTTGCTCCTGTACTGGGCCCGCTGGGCGAGCCTGTGGCGCGGACTGCTCGTGATCGCGATCGGCTGTGTGCTGTTGTTCGGGTTGCCGCTCCTGGCTCGACGGGATGTCCCGGTGATCGGACGCCTCCTGCGGAAGTACGACACCAAGGAACACGTCACGCTGTTCCGCCAGTGGCGGACGAACCCTGCCGCCCGCGCCGCGACCCTTCTCCTCGGGTACCTGGGCGGGCTGGCGGTGTTGACGCTGCTGGGCAAGTCGACGGTCGGGGTCGATTGCGAGCCCTGGCTGAGCCTTCTGGTCGCCGGGTTCGCGTTCGTGACGTTCCGCCGCCTGGTCGCCATGTCGATGAGCCACATGGCCGAGGTTCCGCCGACGTTGCCGATCCCGGCTAGAGCAACGAGCGGATGACCGCTGCCGCGTCGGCGGTGAGATCCGCCTTCTCGAGCTCGCGTACCGCTTGCTCGCGGCGGGCCACGTCCGACCATCTCCCTACCGTAGCGCGCAGCAGCAGGTGCCGGTCCTCTTCGTCCATGGTTCCGTCCACCAGGCGCCGGACGACCGCCACGACGTCCTTCGGGCGGACCCGCTCCTCGTTCTCGAGGCAGCGTTCGAGCAGGTCCCAGGCGTCCTTCCACAGATCGGTTCCCTTGTCGCCGTGGGCCTTGCCGAAGTGGTCGGCGGCGATGTCGGCGATCAGCTCCGCCAGCTCACCTGGTGCCGGGCCGGTCCCCGACGGGTCGGCCAGTTCCCGGCGCGCGACGTAGGTGGCCTCGGCGTGGCCCGCCTCTCGAAGCCGCTGGAGGCATTCGACGAAGTGGGCCCTGGTGGCGGGGAAGTTCAGGACGCGTGCCGCGAGCCGTTCGCCGACGAGGTGCTCCACGCGCGGCCGGTCGCGTCCGTGCTCGACCTTCCTCAGCAGCGTGACCAGCTCCGTGCCGGACCGGCCCTCGACGTGTACGGCCGCCGCGAAGCGCAGCTGTCGGTTGCACGACGGATCCGCCCTGAGGCTGCGTAACCAGCCGTCCAGCTCGTCGAGCTCACGAAGTGGACGAGGCCCGTTCTTCCGTGCCGCACCCATGGCCACGATGTCGATGAGGAGATCGGCGAGCGTCCTGCCGAGCGTCGCGGACTGCTGCCACGTCTTGATGATCTCGGCCAGCTCCTTGGGATCGGTGCGTGACGCCAGGTGGTTGCGCAGTCTCGCGCATTTCTCCTCGTGCTCCGACAGCTGCTCGCAGAGCTCGACGAGTTCGTGTTGCCCCCAGTGCAGTCCCGCGTATTCGACCAGCGGGTCGGCCGGGCTCCTGATGATGAGGCGACTGACGCGCCGCACGGTAATGGAGAATCGATCGTGTGATTTCAGCTCTTTGTCGATCCAGTCCTCCAGAATCCGCTCGGTCGGACTCAGCTGCCGCAACGCACCGACGAGATCGTGAAGCTCGACGGGGTCGGTCTCGTCCGGTAGCAGACTGTTCTCATCGATCGCTTCGAGCGAGTGCTTGAGAAGGTTGCCGGCGTCTTCGGCGCAGTCTTCGTCGCGCAACGCGATGTAGAGCAGCGCCTTGTCGATGTTCGTTCGGCCCGATCTCGTGCCGGCGAAGATACGCAGCGTCTGCTCGGCCAGGTTTCCCTTGTCGGCGCGGCGGCACTCCCGCACGAACACGGCGACGTCCAGCGCTGGCCGCTGGCACGCGACGTCGTGGATGACGCCGTCGGTCAGGGGAGTGCCTTCGGCGCGTGTGGCGCACTCGGCCTGCCACTGCCCGATCGCGAGCTGAGCCGCCTCCTTGACGTTCCGGCACAAGGCGGCCGTGGCCAGCACGTTGACCGCGTCCCGGGACTCGAAGAGCTGGGCGGACTCGATGAGTTCGGCCACCGGTCGTTTTCGACCGAACACATGCAGGGCACGGATCGCGGCGGCGGGTTGAGGTCTCTCACTCGTCGACGTTCGAGGTTGCTCACCCTTGCGCAACGCGGTGATTCGCTCGATGAAGTTCTCGATGCTCGCCGTGTGCACCCAGTCGTAGGCGAATCCCCATTCTTCGCCCACGTCTTCTCTGGTCGCTCCGCCGTTGTTCACGCTCGTAATGTCGGCTCCACCCGGTTCCAATAGCGCGCGAACTCGTCTGGGGTGTAGTTGTTGTTCGCCGCGTCATGGATGTTCCGCGCGATATCCCGGTTGGCCTCGTCGGTGGTCTGGTAGAGGTGGGCGACGACGTCACCGGCTGTGCCCGGGTCCCGCAGCAGAAAGCTCAGGCTGAGCCGGCTGTCCCGCCTCAGGCGGTGGGCCCAGTCCTCGGGTCCCACCGGCATCACCGGCGCGTCGTTGCGGCGCTCGGGATCCATGTGGTTGGTGAACAGCGGCTCGCGTTCTCGCGCGTTGTTCAGCAGCATCTTCGGCATGTCATGCACCGCATCCTGGCAGTTCTGCATTTCGTCGCGTAATGCGTCGCGCACCATGCCCAGGGTGAGCTGACTCTCGTAATCCGTGGTGCCATTCGACAACACGTTCATCAGATGTCCGCTGAACGGCGTGCACCCGGGAAACCGGCCGGGCAGGTTCGAGCACCCCTTCGCGTCCATGAGATGCGCGTCCGTAGTCGCCGTCAACACGCAGGTACCCCGGTCCAGTCTGCCGAGAATCTCCGGTATGGCGGACTTCTCGCTCAGTTGTGGCAGCAGGTTCGCGTAGCAACAGTCGGCGATCAGGACTTTCAGGTTCGCTCGGCTCCCCCGCATCGTCCGGTAGATGTACCAACTCGACAGCCAGGTCCACGGTTTGTCCTTCTGGGAGGACCCGACCGAGAAATGGACCTGGCCGCCCGGCAGGTCGCTCCAGTACGCACCATGGCCGACGTACACGACGAGCAGTACGTCGTCCGGTTCGGTCTGGTCCGCGACCTCCTGGAGGGCCGCCATGACACCGTCGGCGGTCTGAAGTTCCGCGGGCTCGAGCACCCGGCAGGAGCCCGGACCCCACATCGGATCCCCGGTCAGCAGTTCACCGTACTCGTGCGCACTCGCGCCGATCCACGAGTAACCATCGATTCCGGAATCGGTGCCGTACTCATACGGCCCGATCACCACCGCCCGGCGCCTCATCTCAGCGGTCCGACCGATCGTCGGGCAGTTCCTCGGTGTCGATCACGGTCTCCGGGGGGTCGAGCCGCGCCGCACGCCAGCGCTTCACGACCTTCTTGACGCCATCGACCGTGGCCTGCAGAGTCATCTCGGCGCTCTTGGTGACCACGGCGACCAGGATGATGTCCACGAGTCCAACGGAGAGGACATCCCCGTCGTCCACCGTGTGCTGCTCCCAAGGAAGATCGGTTTCGCGCGTCAGATCGGCGAGCATTTGGTCTGGTTCATCCAGGCCGATTGGCCCTTTCACCGTTACCGATATTCTCGTCGGCATGCTCGATCCCCCCTTGGATGCGACGTGGGCACCATAATAAACGAGGCCTGGTCAGGATCGGGTCGCGACCGAGGACGAGATGGAGCGTGTTCGCCGCGCAGGCTCGGACCGACCTGGAAAAGCCCGGCCTGTGCTCAGCGCGAGCACGAGTTCCAGGACTTCCGAGGTCCTGAGAACGCCGGACAGGGCAGCCGCTACTCGAACACGCCGTAGCCCGCGACGGCGTGTGCCCGGACGCCGTCCATGTCGAGTTCCACGCCGATGCCGGGGGTGTCGGGAAGCGTGATGTAGCCGTCCTTGACGATCGAGCCGCTTCCGTCGGGGGCGTGGACGTAGCTGTCCCACACCGCGCGTTCCTCCAGGGCGTGCCATTCCTGGACGAAGAAGTTGGGGATCGCTCCGCACTGGTGTGAGGTGGCCATCGTGCCCAGTGGGGTCGACACCAGGTGTGGGGCGAAGGGGATGTAGTGCATCTCCGCGAGGTTGGCGATCTTCTTGGCCTCGGCGAGGCCGCCGCACTTGGGCACGTCCGGTTCGATGACGTCGACGGCTCCGCGTTCGAGCAGCTCGCGGAATCCCCAACGCAGGTACAGGTTCTCGCCCGCGCAGATCGGTGTGCGGGTCTGTGCGCGCACCCGCACCAGCGCGTCGATGTTCTCCGCCGGCAGCGGCTCCTCCAGCCACATCAGGTTGAACGGTTCGAGCTCCCACGAGATCCGGCACGCGCTCGGCACGTCGTAGCGGGCATGTAGGTCGATGGCCAGGTCGACGTCTGGGCCGATCGCCTCGCGGACGGCCGCCACACGCTCGACCATCGATCGCAGCTCGGCGGCGTTGACCGTGTGGTTGAAGGCGTCGAACTTGGCGGGGTGGTGGAGGTTGTCGATGTCGAACTTGATGGCGGTGAAGCCCTCGGCGGCCATCCGCTGGGCCCGGTCGACGCATCCGGCGATCGAACCCGCCGGGTCGTCACCGTCGCCGCAGTCGGCGTAGAGGCGGATCCGGTCGCGGAACTTGCCGCCGAGCAACCGGTAGACCGGCTGGCCGGCGGCCTTGCCCGCGAGGTCCCACAGCGCGATCTCGATGCCGGACAGGGCGATCACGAACACCCCGGCCTGGGGACCCGCGAAAACCCTGTTCCGGCGCAGCTTCTCCCAGCACCGCTCGACGTTGCGTGGGTCCTCGCCGATCAGCAGGGGTGCCAGGTACTCGATCATCCCGACGACGGCGCCCGCGCCCGCGTCGGGATTGGCCTCGCCGAACCCGCTGAGGCCCTCGTCGGTATCGATCCGGATCAGCGTGGCCTGGCCGTGATAGGCCACCACTGCCGTCGTGACGTTCACAATCCGCATTGCTCTCCCGCCGCCGGGTCGTGCACAGGAAGGGACTGTCGCGATCTCCAGCTTGTCCGATAAGCTGATGACATGCAAGGGAGACAAGAGTCTCCGGACGTCAGGATCCGGACTCTCCCGGTGCAGGTGGCGGCCCACCTGACCCGGCGCATCGTCAGCGGCGAGATCGCGGACGGCCGGGCCCCGTCGGAGCTCGACATCTCCCAGGAGTTCGGGGTGTCCCGTGTGGTGGCGCGGGAGACGCTCAAGATCCTTGCCTCGCTCGACATCGTGGACGTCGCGCAGGGCCGCCGCGTGGTCGTGCGTCCCCGCGCGGAGTGGGACTACCTGAGCCCGTTGCTGATCGAGTGGCTGCCCGAGGAGATCGTCAACGAGCTGCTGCAGGAGCTGCACCAGCTGCGCGTGCTGCTGGAGCCCGAGCTCGCCGCGATGGCCGCGTGCAGCATCACCGACGAGACCCTGGACCGGCTCTCCGGCGAGATCGACCGCATGTCGGAGCTCGAGGCGGATCCCGACGCCTACCTCGAGGTCGACCACGAGTTCCACATGGAGATCTGCCGGGCGGCCGACAACCGCATCCTCGACCGGATCATGTACTCGGCCCGCTGGCTGGGCACGGCCAGCCGACGCATCACCAACGAGGCGCCGGCCGCGCTGCGCAAGGCCACGAACGACCACACGGAGATCTACGAGGCGCTCGTGGCGCGCGACCCGGCGGGTGCCCGCGCGGCGATGCGCAAGCACCTACGCAACAACTCCGCGCTCATCGCGGAGAAGGAACAGCAGACCAGGCAGGCCGCCCGGCGGCGCTAGCGCACTGCACGACCGACATCCGGAACCAATGACGAGGACGGACGAGGCATGGCAGCACCTACGATCCCGCCGATCCGGCTGGGGCTGATCGGCACCGGACTGGCGGTCGAGAAGCTGCACTGGCCCGCGTTACGCGGGCTCGCCGACCGGTACGTGGTCACCGCGTTCACCGACTCCTCCGGCGAGCAGAGCAGGCGGTTCGCCGACTACAGCGGGGCCGGTCCAGCCTGGGCCGCGGCGGACCGGGCCGAGTTGCTGGCCCGCGACGACGTGGACGCCGTTTTGGTCTCGGTGCCGATCCCGCACCTGTACGAGGTGGCGCGCGACGCGCTCGCGGCCGGCAAGGACGTGCTCTGCGAGAAGCCGGCCGGCGTCGACGCGGCACAGGCCGCGGCCTTCCTCGCACTGGCGGCCGGGCATCCGGACCGCACCTTCATGGTGGGCGAGAACTTCTTCTACCGCGACGACCTGCGCCACGCCCGCGCGTTGGTCGACGACGGCGCGATCGGTCGGCTGCACCTGATGGCGTGGCGGCACGCCGGCCAGATGGTGCCCCGCGAGGGCAGGTTCGCCAGCACGCCGTGGCGGCAGCGGCCGCAGTACCGGGGCGGCGTGCACCTCGACGCCGGCGTGCACCACATCGCGCAGATCCGGTTGCTCTGCGGCGACATCGCGCGGGTGCACGGTGCAGTGCAGGCGGCCAACAGCACGATCGACGCACCGTCGGACCTCGTGCTCAACCTCGTCTTCGCCGACGGCGCGATCGGCAACTACACCGCCTCCTACCCCGAGATCCCGGTGCCGCCCGAGCCCAACGAGATGCGGCTGTACGGCACCGAGGGCGTGCTCGTGCTCGCCGGATCCGCCGCGGAGCGCCGCGTGACGCGTAGCGGCGCCGACGCCACCACGCACACGACAGTCTTCCGCGGTGTCGACGACGGCTACCGCGCGGAGCTCGTCGACTTCGCCGACGCCGTGCAGTTCGGCGTGCGGCCGGTCGGCAGCGTTGCCCAGAGCGTGGCCAACGCGATGGTCGTCCAGCGGGCTCTCGACTCCGCGGAACGGGCGGCAGAACTGGCGCTCGACCCCGTGCCCGGCGCGGGCCCGGTACCGCTGTGGCGGCCCCGTGGCTCGACCGGGCTGTTCGACGGGCTGCCAGGACAACGCATCAGCAGTTCGGCGTCCTTCGCCGCATGAACGACCCGCGGCGCGGCGCTCGCCGCGTTGCCCGCCGGTTGCAACGTCGCCCCGTCGGTACGCGTCCGCTCGGTCGGACGTGAGAGGAGTGGTCATGGTAGAGAAATCGGACTTGTCGAGGCGCTCGTTCCTCGGGATGAGCGCACTGGGGGTGCTCGGACTCGCCGGATGTGGGGACAGCACCCCCGCGGCGCCGAAGGTCAACGTCAAGGTGCCCCAGGTGTTGCTGGACGAGGCGGCCAAGCTCAAGGGCGGGTCGGTGGGGATGCTCTCGCAGAAGCTGTACGCGGAGGCCGCCAACCAGGCGCTGGACAGGTCACTGCAGGTGTTCGCCAAGGAAACCAGCACGACGATCCGCAACGACCTGGTCTCCGGCGACACCGGCGACATGGTCGCGAAGATGGACGCCGACGTGAAGGCGGGCACCAGCCGCGATCTGGCGTTCGTGAGCGACCGGCGGTTCGTCGGCCAGCTCTACAACCTGGGTGACCTCACCGACGTCACCGACGTGGTCGACGAGATGCGCAAGCTCTACGGCGAGCCCGCGTCGGAGGCGAACAACTACTGCGTGTTCAACGGGAAGTGGTATGCGATTCCGTACCACTTCATCGCGTCCGGGATGTACTTACGCAAGGACTGGTACGAGGAGAAGGGGCTCAAGCTCAAGCCCTACTACACGTGGGAGGAGCTGCGCGACAACGCGTTGGAGGTCTCCGACCCGAGCAAGCGGCGCTACGGCTGGGGTATCACGGCGAACCGCTCCGGTGACGCCAACGGCTTCATCGCGAACGTCATCAACTGCTACGGCGGGGCGATCGCCGACAACACCGGCACGAAGGTGGTGTTCAACTCGCCGGAGACGGTCGACGGCGTCCAGTTCATGGCCGACATCTTCACGAAACCGAAGTACGCGCCGATGCTGCCACCCGGGATCGGGAGCTGGACCGACTCGAGCAACAACGAGAACTGGCTGGCCCAGATCCTGGGGCTCACGCTCAACCAGTTCAGCGTCTACGCCGACTCGAAGACCAAGGGCAACCCGGTCTACGCCAACACACACGTGTTCAACGGCGCCACCGGACCGGCGATCAAGGAGCCACTCGCGTTCGGCGAGTCCAACTCGTTCGTCGTGTTCAAGGGGGCGAAGAACGCCGACCTCGCCAAGGTGGTGGCGAAGTACATGGTGAGCGGGACCGCGCTGCTCGGTGTCGCGAAGGAGGCACCCTGCCTGGTCAACCCCTCGTGGGACAAGGTCTGGGACTCCGACCCGTACTACACCAAGGGTGACCCGGCCTTCCCCGCGCTGCGGGAGCAGACCCGCGCGAAGCTGCCGATGAAGACCAGGACCGGCTTCTCGTTCCCCCAGACCCCGAGCCCCGGCGAGCAGGCCGCGACCGCCGCCTACCTGCTGACCGACATGATGCAGTCGGTCATCCAGGGCACCAAGCCGGCCGAGGCCGTCGCCGCGACCCACGCGAAGATCGTCCAGGTCTTCGAGCAGCAGGGCTACAAGCAGTGACCATCCTGCGTCCGCGGGCGACACCGCCGGCGCCGGCTCGTCCGGCGCCGGCCGCGTCGTCCTCGCTCACCGCGTCGCAGCGGCTGCTGGGGCGCGACTGGCGCCTCGCCGCGGTGTTCGTCGGGCCGACGCTGGTGCTGGTGGCGGGCCTGATCCTGTTCCCGATCATCAGCTCGATCGTCACCAGCGCCACGGAGCGCCACGGTGCGGAGACGGTCTTCGTGGGGCTGGACAACTACACCGCCCTCATCGACGACGCCCTGTTCCACAAGGGCGTGCTCAACTCGTTCGTCTTCACCGCGTACGCCGAGATCTTCAAGGTGACGCTCGGTCTCATCGCGGCGTTGATCCTGCACCACATGCGCCGCGGCCGGGCGATCCTCGCCGGGGTGATCCTGCTGCCGTGGGTGGTGCCGACGGTCGTCACGGCCTTCACCTGGCGGTCCCTGTTCGACCCGATCTTCGGCAGCATCAACGTCCTGCTCACCGACTCCGGGATCGGGCCCGCCCTCGCGTCGATCGGCCTCGTCGACCACTGGCCCGCGGAGTGGCTGTCCGATCCCGCGCTCGCGATGCCGTCGGTCATCCTGGTCAACGTCTGGAAGGGCATCCCGTTCTTCACGGTGACGTTCCTCGCCGGCCTCAAGGCGATCGACAGCGGGCTCTACGAGGCGGCCATGGTGGACGGCGCCTCGTCGTGGCAGCGCTTCGTGCACATCACGCTGCCGGGCCTGCGCAACATCATGATCGTGACGGTGCTGCTGTCGTCGATCTGGACGTTCAACAACTTCGACCTGATCTGGCTGATGACCCAGGGCGGACCGGGGGACGCGACCGCGCCGTACGTGATGGTGGCCTACTCCAAGGCCATCCAGCAGCTGCAGCCGGGCGCGGGCGCCGCGGTCACGCTGGTGATGCTGCCGATCATCGGCATCCTCGTGATGATCCTCGTGCGGATGATGCGCCGCAGCGACCAACCGGGTGCGAGCGAGAAGGAACGCAGGCGGCTGACTCCCGCTCAGCGCAGGGCGCTGCCGTGGGTGATCGTCGCGGCCTCGGTGCTCGTGCTCGTGTGGGCGTCGCCGCACATCGTGTGGAAGGCCGCGTTCGTGCTGGGCGTGTTCGTG
This sequence comes from Actinophytocola sp., assembly GCF_035634895.1. GTDB lineage: Bacteria > Actinomycetota > Actinomycetes > Mycobacteriales > Pseudonocardiaceae > Actinophytocola. The sequence goes on from NZ_DASQCC010000213.1 coordinate 38,224, forward strand.
GTGCTCGCGGCCGCCGTCGGACGGCTCGTCTCCGCGCTCGCCGCGCGGGGCAACAAGCTGGCGGCACGCCTGGTCAGCGGAACCGGCACGGGGATCGCGCTCGTGGGCCTGCTGGGCTTCGTGCTCGCCCCGCTCTACTGGATGACGGTCACGGCCTTCAAGTCCGACAACCAGATCGTCGCGCGCACCGACGACCTCTGGCCGACCCCGTGGACCACCGAGCAGTTCACCAACCTGTTCACGGGCAAGGCGTTCGGCACCTGGTACGTCAACACGATCATGGTGTCGGTGGCGTCCACCGTGATCGCCCTGGTCTGCGCGGCGCTCGCCGGCTACGCGTTGGCACGGCTGCGGTTCCGGGGTTCGGAGAGCTTCACGGTGACGATCCTGCTCACCTACGTGATGCCGGGCGCGTTGCTGTTCATCCCGCTGTACCAGCTGTTGAGCGGGATCGGGCTCAACGACTCGCTGTGGTCGCTGGTGCTCGCCTATCCCACGTTCACCCTGCCGTTCGCGACGTGGCTGCTCGTGGGCTACTTCAAGTCGATCCCGGCCGACCTCGAGGAGGCCGCGCTGGTCGACGGCTGCACGCGGTTCGGGGCGTTCGTCCGGGTCGTGCTGCCGCTGGCCAAACCGGGCCTGCTCGCGGTCGCGCTGTTCACGCTCACCAACGCGTGGAACGAGTTCCTGTTCGCCTTCGTGTTCATCACCAAGGACGACTACAAGACGCTGCCCGTCGGCATGCAGTCGATGATCTTCGGTGACGTCGTGCCGCAGGGGCAGCTGGCCGCGGCCTCGCTGCTGATCAGCATCCCGGTCGTGCTCATGTACGCGTTCGGGCAACGGTTCCTGACCGAGGGCCTCACCGCGGGGGCCGTGAAGGGATGAGTGAGACCCCGGCGATCACCGAGGAGCACGTCGCGACGGCATCCCGGCCGAGCAGCCTGCGCATCACCGATCTGCGGGTGGCGAACGTGGCCGGGGTGCCGTTCCGGTCGTCGATCATCAGGATCGACACCAACCAGGGCCTGGTCGGCTACGGGGAGGTGCGCGACCAGGCCAGCGCCACCTACGCGCTCATGCTCAAGAGCCGGCTCGTCGGTGAGAAGCCGTGCAACGTCGACAAGATCTTCCGCAAGATCAAGCAGTTCGGGTTCCACGGCCGCCAGGGCGGCGGGGTCTCCGGCGTCGAGATGGCGCTGATGGACCTCGCCGGCAAGGCGTACGGTGTGCCCGCGTACGCGCTGATCGGGGGCCGGTTCCGGGACGAGGTCCGCTGCTACGCGGACACGCCGTCGCTGCCGGACCCGCACGCGATGGGCGCCCGCCTGGCCGAGCGCCGACAGCGCGGGTTCACGATGCTGAAGATGGACGTGGGCATCAACCTGCTGTGGGATGTGCCGGGGGCGCTGATCGCGCCGCCGGGCGCCCGCGCGGACCTCACGACGATGCACCCGTTCACCGGCATCCAGGTCACCGCGAAGGGCGTGGAGCATCTGGCGTCCTATGTGGACACTGTCCGTTCCGTGGTCGGCTACGACATCGCGCTCGCCGCGGACCACTTCGGCCACATCGCCCTCGACTCCTGCATGCGGATCGGCCGCGCGCTGGAACCGTTCACCCTGGCGTGGATCGAGGACCTGATCCCGTGGCAGCTGACCGACCAGTGGCGCCAGCTCACCGCGGCCGTCGCCGTCCCGACGTGCACGGGGGAGGACATCTACCTGCTGGACGGCTTCCGGCCGCTGCTCGACGCCGGCGCGATCCGCGTCGTGCACCCCGACCCGGCGACGGCGGGCGGGATCGCGGAGACCAAGCGGCTCGGCGACTACGCGCAGGAGCGAGGCATCGCGATGGCGCTTCACCTTGCCGCGTCGCCGATCGCGACGATGGCGTGCGTGCACCTGGCCGCCGCCACGGAGAACTTCCTCGCACTCGAACACCACGCGGCCGAGGTGGAGTTCTGGAGCGACCTCGTCACCGACCTGCCCCGCCCACTGATCCAGAACGGCTACATCACGGTGCCGGACACGCCAGGACTGGGATTCGGCGACCTCGACGAGGAGTTGCTGCGACGCCACCTCGACCCGCGCGATCCGGTCTTCTTCGCCGAGACGACGCACTGGGACGGGGAGTCGAGCCACGACCGGCTGTGGAGCTGAGCGGGCCCGTCAGACCCGGCCCTGCTCGGCGCGCCACCGCTCGTACTCGGGACGTGCCTCGTCCGAAAGCGGGTAGTACAGCCGCATGTCGCCGCCCTCGGCCAGCCGGATCCGGGAGAACTCCTCCCATTCCGCGTGCTCCTGAGCGACAGCGAGCAAAGCGGGCGCGAGCTTGACCGGCACCACGACCGCCCCGTCGTCGTCGGCGACGACGATGTCACCCGGCTCGACGAGCGTGCCACCGCACGCCACCGGCACGTTGACGGCGGTCGGGACGATGCCGGTCTGCGCGTGGAAGTTCGGTGTGGCGCCTCGGATCCACAGCCCGAGGCCGAGCTCCTTGGCCTTGCCGATGTCGCGCAGGCACCCGTCGATCACCACCCCGGCGCCACCGCGGCCCTTGAAGTAGGTCAGCATCATCTCGCCGAACACACCGCTTTCCATGTCCCCGCGCGCGTCGACGACGATCATGTCCCCGGGCTGGGCGTGGTACATGACGTGCCGGTGCAGCTGCTTCTCCGGTTCGGCGTACTCGTCGACGGGGTAGAGGTCCTCCCGCTTCGGCATGAACTGCAGTGTCAGCGCCGGTCCGGCCACGCACACGCCGGGCGTCACCGGGAGCGGGCCACGGATGAACGCACTGCGGATGCCCATGCGACTGAGTTCGGCGCTGGCCGTCGCGCTGCCGATGGCCGCGAGGGCCGCACTGAGCTCGGCAGGCGGGCGAACGATGTCGTGCGTCTCGACCACGTCGATGGCTCCCTAGAGTCCGCGCTGACTGTCACTGTCGGGGAGTCTCAATGAGACTTCGATCAAAGCCTAGTCCGGCGAACCTGTTTTGGGGATGCGGTCCGAACCCGGACGCATCACCGACCACGGTCGCGTGCCGCGCCACCGGTCGCCGCCGACTGGGGCGCGGCTGGGGGTCGGCGCGCAACGTGGGCCTGTTTTCTGGTGCTGCCTCGGATTACGAGCGAGACGGTGCTGACGACGTGTTCCGGGGCGGCGTTCTTGTCCGCGAGCTGCCGGCGCAGCAGGCGCAACGCCTCGGCCACCATTGCCGGGCGATCGGGGTCGATGGTCGTCAGGCCGGGGCCGAGGTGTTGGGAGATGTCCAGGTTGTCGAAACCGACGAGCTGGACGTCGTCCGGAACGCGCACCCCGGCGTCGTGGAAGCCGGCCAGGGCGCCGATCGCCACCTCGTCGGTGACCGCGAAGATGCCGTCGATGTCCAGCCCGGCGGCCAGCACCTGAGTGATCGTGGCTCGTGCCTCCGCGATCGAGTAGTCGTGCAGTGGGATCACGAGGTCAGGGCGGGGATGCAGGCCCGCGTCGGCGAGCGCGACCGACCAGCCGGTCGCGCGGTAGGTCGCCATCTCCGGGCGAGGTGCGGTGAGTTTGCCGCCCAGCATCGCGATTCGTCTCGCGCCGCGGGTGATCAGATGCTCGGTGGCCAGTCGCGCTCCCTCGACGTTGCCCATCTGGACGCGGTGGTAGCGGTCCGGCACGTCCTGTTCCCCGAGCAGCACGATCGGCAGGTCCGGATGGATCCGGTCGAGATCGGCCATGTCCAGCCCGACAGCGCCGAGCAGGACGCCGTCGTACTGCTGGAGCCGGGCGAGCGAGAGCGCGGAGAGCTCGCGTTCACGGCTCGCGCCCGACTGTTCGACGACGAGGTGCATGCGGTCTGCCGCCAGCGCGTCCGAGATCAGGGACGCCAGCTCGCCGTAGTAGTGCAGGTCGAACCTGGGCACGATCAGGCCGACCGTGCCGGTCCGCCCCGATCGGAGGCGCCGGGCGGTCAGGTTGATCTCGTAGCCGAGCCGGCCGACGACCTCCATGACGTGGAGTCGAGTGTCGGCCCCGACGTTCGACCGGTCGTTGAGCACGTTCGACACGGTCATCACCGACACGCCGGCTTCGCGTGCCACGTCGCTCATCGTGACGGTGCGTCGTCCCATAACGGTCACTCTCCCAGCCCGGGTACGCGACCTGGCATCGGCGTCTGTCGATCAGTCACGAAACGGCGACGATGCGCGGCCTCCGGCTTGACGTCGGGGTGTCAAGTCGCAACTCTGTCCGGTCGTAAGTGTAACGATAAACTACGAAACTTTCGCAGCTCACGTGCCGCGCGGACAACCGTCACACCGGAAGGCGACATGGCGACTACGGCGATCATCAACCTGGACTTGCCTGGTCCGATCATCTCCCGGCACGTGTACGGCCACTTCGCCGAGCATCTGGGTAGGTGCGTCTACGGCGGGTTCTGGGTGGGCGAGGACGCGGACGTGCCGAACGTCGGCGGCATCCGCGCGGATGTCGTCGAGGCGCTGCGGGCACTGCGGATCCCGAACCTGCGGTGGCCGGGGGGCTGCTTCGCCGACACCTACCACTGGCGCGACGGCGTCGGCCCGCGCGATCAGCGGCCGCGGATGGTCAACAGCCACTGGGGCGACGTCGTCGAGGACAACTCCTTCGGCACCAACGAGTTCCTCGAACTCTGCGCGCTGTTGGGCGCGGAGCCGTACGTGTCGGGCAATGTCGGCTCCGGCTCGGTGCGGGAGATGGCCGAGTGGGTCGAGTACCTCACCCGTGCCGGCGACTCGCCGATGGCCGCGTTGCGCCGGGCACACGGGCGGGACGATCCGTGGCGCGTCCCGTTCTGGGGAATCGGCAACGAGGCCTGGGGATGTGGCGGCAACATGCGGGCCGAACAGTACGCGTCCCTTGCCCGCCACTACTCGACGTTCGTGCGCGACCAGGGCGACAACAAGGTCTACCGGATCGCCGCGGGCCCGAGCGACGGCGACTACGCGTGGACCGAGACGATGATGCGCTCGTTCGACGACCTGGCCGCCGACCCGGTCGCGCCTGCGGCTCCGTTCCAGGCGCTGTCGCTGCACTACTACACCATGACCGGCTCCTGGTCGGACAAGGGTGCGGCGACCCGCTTCACCGAGGACGAGTGGTACGTCGCGTTGTCCCGCGCGTCGCGCATGGAGGAGTACCTCACGCGGCACAGCACGGTGATGGACCGCTACGACCCGCACCGGAAGGTCGGGCTCGTGGTCGACGAATGGGGCACCTGGTGGAATGTCGAGCCAGGCACCAATCCTGGGTTCCTGTACCAGCAGAACACCTTGCGCGACGCCCTGGTGGCCGCGGTGCACTTCGACGCGTTCCACCGGCACGCCGACCGGGTGGTCATGGCCAACATCGCCCAGACGATCAACGTGCTCCAGGCGGTGCTGCTCACCGACCAGGATTCCGGCGCGCTCGTGCGCACGCCCACCTACCACGTGTTCGAGATGAGCGTGGGCCACCACGACGCGGCGTCGCTGGACGTGCACCTGCGCGACGTGCCGACCATCGAGTCGGACGGGCGAGAGCTCGGCCTCGTCTCGGTCACGGCGTCGACCAAGGACGACAGTGCGCTCGTCTCACTGGCCAACCTGGACATCGAGTCCCCGGTCGAGGTCGTGCTCGACCTGCGCGGGCGCACCGCACAGTGTCGCGGCGCGCGGATCCTCACCGCACCGACGCCCGCATCGCACAACACCCCGCGAACTCCGTCCGCCGTGGCACCCGCCGCGTTCGACGGTGTGCGCGAGCACCGGCGCGGCCTGATCGTCGAGCTGCCGCCGCACTCCTACCTCACGGCTGAGCTCCGGCTCAGCTGACCCGCCGCGACGCGGCAACGACGCCGAACATCGGCCAACCAAAGGAGTCGTCAATGATGACACGCAGGTACCGCTCCAGAACGCTGGGCATTCTGGCCGGCACGATGGCGGCAGCCCTCGCGCTGCCGGCATGTTCGACAGGTCCGGAAGCCAGCGACTACAAGGATGGCGATCCGTACACCCTCACCGTCTGGACCAACTACACCGGCGAGGCCGGCCTGGCCTGGTTCGACGGTGTGGCGAAACAGTTCGAGGCCTCGCACAAGAACGTCACGGTCAAGGCCCAGCACATCCAGAACGAGGAGCTGGACGGAAAGCTCCAGACGGCACTGAACTCCGGTGACGCGCCGGACATCTTCCTGCAGCGCGGCGGCGGCAAGATGCGGGACATGGCCAAGGCGAAGCAGCTCCTCGATCTCACCGGCACCGCGGTCGACTCCCCTGAGCTGCACAAAAAGCTTGGCGACGCGCCGTACGAGGCGCTCACCGTCGACGGGCAGCTGCTGGCCGCGCCGCAGCTGGTGCAGCCCGGTGGCATCTGGTACAGCAAGGATCTGTTCAGGCAGGCAGGCGTCACCGAGATCCCGAAGACGGTCGACGACCTGGCCGGCGCGATCGACAAGCTCAAGGGCGCCGGCATCACCCCGATCGCGCTCGGCGGCAAGGACGCCTGGCCCGCCGCCCACTGGTACTACTTCTTCGCGTTACGCGAGTGTTCGGCGAAAACCCTTGAGGCGACGAACGAATCGCTGGACTTCGCCGACCCGTGCTACGAGAAGGCGGCCAAGGACGTCGTCGACCTGACTGGTCTGAAGCCGTTCAACGAAGGCTTCCTGAACACCTCCGCGCAGCAGGGCGCCAGCAGTTCGGCCGGCCTGCTCGCCAACCACAAGGCGGCCATGGAGCTCATGGGCAACTGGGAGCCTGGTGTCGTCAAGGACCTCACACCGAACAAGCAACCGCTTTCCGACCTGGGTTGGTTCCCGTTCCCGCAGGTGGCCTCCGGCCAGGGTGACGCGAAGGCGCTCATGGGCGGCAAGGGTGGATTCTCCTGCTCGGCCGGTGCGCCGAAGAAGCTGTGCGGGGAGTTCCTCGCGCTGATGGACTCGGAGAAGAACCAGGAGAGCTTCTACACCGCGTTCGGTTCGATACCGCTGCACGTCGACGCCCAGGACGTGGTGACGAACGACTACGACAAGCAGATGATCAAGGCCCTCAACGAGGCGACCTACGTGTCGGACTTCCTGGACACCAACTACGGCCAGAAGGTCGGCACCGTACTGAACCAGTCGGTCGTGAAGCTGCTGACGGGGGAGACGGATCCCGCGGGGTTGGTCAAGGCGATCACCGAAGCTGCCGACCGGAAGTAGGGACTCGATCCCATGGAGACAGCCGCGCACGTAAACCGCGACGTGCCGGACCGTGCCCGGCCCGGGGCCGGCGCCGTCGAGGCGCCGGCCCCGGCCCGCCGGCCGGGGCCCGGTCGTCGAGTGCCCTGGCGACGATGGGCGGAGATCACGCTGCTCGCCGGCCCTGGCGTCGTCGTCTTCGTCACGTTCGTGATCGTGCCCGTCTTCATGGCCGGGTACTACGGCTTCTTCAAATGGAGCGGTTACGGGATTCCGACCGAGTTCGTCGGCCTGCGCAACTACGAGCTGATCCTCACCGACTCCGCGTTCCTCGAGGCGATGTGGCACAACGGGTTCATCCTGGTCATGTCGCTGATCCTGCAGGGGCCGCTGGCCATCGGGATCGCCCTGCTGCTGAACAGGAAGATGCGCTGGCGTTCCCTCATCCGCGTGTTGATCTTCGTGCCGTACGTGATCTCGGAGGTCATCGTCGCGATCGGGTTCAGCCTCATGCTGCACCCCACCGGTGCGATCAACGACGTGCTGCACCACATCGGGCTCGGCGCGCTGGCGACGGACTGGCTCTCCGACCCGGACGTCGCGATCTGGTCGTTGATGCTGATCCTGGTGTGGAAGTACATCGGGTTCGCGGTCATCCTCATGCTCGCCGGCCTGCAAGGGATTCCCGACGAGCTACGCGAGGCGGCCGCGATCGACGGCGCGTCGTACTGGCGGACGCAGTGGCACATCACGCTGCCGCTGCTCGGTCCGACCATCAGGATCTGGGCGTTCCTGTCGATCATCGGCTCGCTGCAGGTGTTCGACCTGGTGTTCGTGATCTGGGGCCAGTACGTGTCCGACACCGCGGGGACGTCGACGATGGCGACCTACATGGTGGCCAACGGCCGGACCTCCGGCGAGTACGGCTACGGCAGCGCCGTCGCCGTGGTGATCTTCGTAGTCTCGCTCGTGATCGCGCTCATCTACCAGCGTTTCGTGCTGCGTCGCGACACCGAGGGCGCCCTGACCGAAGGTGTGGCCTGATGTCCACTGCTGTCGCATCCCGCAGGACCACGCGCGGGGACCGGTCGGTGGTGAGCGGGCGAGGGAGCCTGATCGCCTACCTGGTCGCGTTCACCCTGGTCGGCCTGTGTCTGGCGCCGGCCGTCTACATCATTCTCGGCGGGTTCCGGACGAACTCCCAGATCATCCGGTCGCCGGCCGGCCTGCCGGACCCCTGGGAGGTCGGCAACTACACCGGGGTGCTGGGCGGCGACGTCTTCTGGCGGCAGCTCGTCAACTCGACGATCGCCGCGGTGGGCACCACGGTCGGCGTCGTCGTGCTTGGTCTCATGGCGAGCTTCGTGATCGCCCGCTATCCGTTCAAGGCCAAGCACATGATGTACTCGCTGTTCGCCGCGGGACTCATGTTCCCCGTCACGGTGGCGATCACCCCGCTCTACATCATGGTGCGCGACCTCGGACTGACCAACACCCTGGCCGGGGTCATCCTGCCGCAGATCGCGTTCGCCATGCCGACCACCGTGATCATCCTCGTGCCGTTCCTGCGTGCCATCCCCAAGGAGTTGGAGGAGGCCGCGCTGATCGACGGGGCGAGCCGACTCGGCTTCTTCGTCCGGATGGTGGTCCCGCTGTCCCTGCCCGGCGTGATCACCGTGGGAATCCTGGCCTTCGTGGCGAGCTGGAACAGCTATCTGCTGCCACTGTTCCTGCTCAGTGACAACGACCTGTACACCCTTCCACTGGGAGTGCAGGCGTTCGCCTCGCAGTACTCGATCGACACCGCGCGCGTGCTGGCGTTCGTGTCGTTGTCGATGATCCCCGCACTCGTCTTCTTCTCCATCTTCGAACGCCGAATCATCAGTGGTCTGACCGGGGCGGTGAAGGGGTGAGCGCGGCCACGATGGTGTCCCGAGGGTCGCGGCGGCTCGGTCAGCTTCCGAGCGTGATGCGTACCGTGTGCTCACCTGTGCCACTGCCGTCGATCGTCGGCCGGCCGGGCCGGCCGTCGATCGTGCACGACCGCACTCGGTTGCCCGTCCCGGACAGCTCGATGTTGAGGGTGATGTCCCGATACGGCAGGCCGTAGAGGCCGACCGAACCCCAGCCGGGCGGCAGTGTCGGCGTGAGGGTCAACCGGTCGGGCGCGAACGTCAGCCCGAACAGTCCGGAGTAGATCAGCCGGAGATAGCCTGACGCCGACCATGCCTGGTCGGGCTGGGAGGTCCATCGCGAGGTGTTTCCGGTCTGCCAGCCGCCGTCGACGGTGCCGGTGGCCGAGTTGTAGATCTCGTAGAAGTTCCCGTCGCTCGCGGAGACGAGCTCGGCAAGGCCGGTGACCGCGCGGCCGAACAGGTCCGGCCTGCCCCCGGCCGCCGCCGCGTGGCCGAACATGGAATGCACCATCGGCCAGACGATCACGTTGTGCCGCCCCGGCCGGTCGTCGCTGAAGCGGGGGAAATGGGGCCAGACGTTGACGATGCCCTTGGGCTGCCAGTGCGTGCCGTCGAGCAACCGTCGGGTCCGCCGGGCATCCGCCACGCCGAACAGCACCGCGAAGGCCAGGCCCGCACCCTCCTGGGACGGGTCGAGCTGCCCGGCGAGCTCGTCGCCGCCGTGGACCAGATAGCCGTAGGTACCGGCGTCCTCGCGCCACAGGTGGCGGTTGATCGCCTGCCGCAACGCCGCCGCGGCGCCGCGGCGGGCGCTCGCGTCACCGGACCTGTGCAGTTCCTCGGCCATGCCGGCGAGCGAGAGGTAGGCGCCGTAGTAGAGACAGTTCGTGGACAGACACATCAGCTCGTCGGTGTGCGGGTAGTCGAGCACGAACGACGAGCCGACGCCGTCGGCCCACGGCGGGCTGGGGTAGCCGGCGATGCCGTCGTTCATGAACGACGGCCCGCGGAACAGGCCGTAGTCGGCGTTGAAGTGCTGTGTCGTACGGGCGGCGAGCGTGGCGGTCGAGGCACGGTAGGCGTCGGCGAGGAACGTGCGGTCGCCGGTGACCCGGTAGTGGTGCCAGGCCGCGACCACCCAGATGATCTGATCCCACCACTGGTTGTCCTGCTGCACGATGAGCGTGCCGTCGGACCGCTGGTCCACGACGGCCCACAGGGTGTTGGCGCCGACGACCGGACCCAGCAGACTGGCGGCGTTCCAGGCGTTGACCGCCGCGTCGCGGGTCCAACGCTGCGGCGACGGGTAGCCGCCACCGGCCCGCACGAACGTCCCTGGCGGGTAGCTGATCCGGTGCGCGTGGTCGTAGGTCCCCGGGTCGGCGTAGACGGTGTTGATGCCGATCAGGCCGGTGAGCGCGGCCTCGTACATCGCGCCGAGGGAGCCCTGCCGGCCGGCGTCGTCGAACACCAGCGTCGGCAGCGTGTACTCGACGCGGCGTGGTCCGCGTGGACCTGGTCGCGGCGCGGCCATCGCCACCGGTGCGCCGGCCGCGGCCAGGGCGCCGCCGGCGGCCACCGCGCCACCGGCCACGAAGAACGAACGTCGGGGCACGCCGGGGAGCGAGTCGCGCGTCATACGACCGAGGCTATGACAGCACCGCGAACGACGGTAGTGATCCGCCCGGGGTTGACGACGTCGGCGATTGGCAGGAAGGTGGCTGAAGCGGCCAATCGTTACCGACATGGTTGTCGACAGCCACTGGGAGGACGCACAATGGCCATGCCCCGACGGAGCATGCTCACCCTGCTCGGCAGTGCCGGGCTGACCACGCTGGCCGCGCGGATGGCCGCCGCGGAGCCGTCGCCGCCCGGGTCCTCGCCGTCCGCGCCGCCGCCCGGCGGCTCGCGTTCGGCCGGCGTGCCGGATCCCCGGCCGGAGAGCGCGCCCCCGGCCTCGTGGCGGGCGGTCGCCGAGGATGTGCGGCGGGAGACCAGGTTCGCCTGGCGGTCCTATGTGGACAAGGCGTTCGGGCACGACCAGATCAAGCCGGTGTCCGGTGGTTTCGAGGAGTTCTTCGTCGACGGCCACCCGATGGGGCTGACCATCGTCGAAGCGCTGGACACGCTCTGGGTGATGGAGCTGGACCGCGAGCTCGCGCAGGGCCTGGCCTGGGTCAGGCGAAACCTGCGGTTCGACGTCGACGCGTCGTTCCAGGTCTTCGAGACCAACATCCGGATGCTGGGCGGCCTGCTGTCCGGCTACCACTGCACCCGCGAGCGTCGCCTGCTGGAACTGGCCGCGGACATCGGCGAGCGGTTGCTGGTGGCGTTCACCAAATCGCCGACCGGGATCCCTTACCGGTTCGTGAACCTGCGCACCGGGGCGGTGAGTGGGCCCGAGACGAACCTGGCCGAGACCGGCACGTACATCACCGAGTTCGGGTACCTCTCGCAGCTGACCGGCGACCGCCGCTTCTACGACGCGGCAAAGCGTGCGTTCCAGGTGACGTTCGAGCGGCGCACCCCACTGGACCTGCTCCCGTACGCGATCCACGCGGAGACCGGTGAGTTCCTCAACCGCACCGCGACGATCGGGCCACCGGCCGACTCGTTCTACGAGTACCTCCAGGAGGGTTCGACGCTGTTCGGCGACGCCGACCTGAAGCACTGGTACGACGTGCTGACCGCGGCGATCATGGCGCACCAGCCGGATACCGTCGACGGCCGGCTGTGGTTCGCGCAGGTGGACGCGTACACCGGGGAGGTCGTGAGCCGTACGCAGAGCGAGCTCGCGTCGTTCTACGCGGGACTCCTCGGTCAGGCCGGTGATCTGCGGCACGGCCGCGCCTACCACGACTCGTGGAACGCGGTGCAGGACCGCTACGGCGTGCTGCCCGAGGGGATCGACTACACCACGCTCGCCGCGACCAGCAAGGGAAACCAGCTACGACCGGAGTTCGCCGACTCGGCGTTCTCGCTCTGGCTGGCGACCGGGAACGAGGTGTTCCGGCGGCGGGCGTTCACGCACTACCAGCAGATGAAGACGACCTCCCGGGCCCGCTACGGCTACACGATCCTCGACGACGTGACCACGAACCCGCCGACACAGGGCGACTTCTGCCCCGGTTACTGGTGGTCCGAGCAGCTCAAGTACTACTGGCTGATCTTCGGCGACGCCCGCCGCTTCGACTACGCCCACAACTACCTGTCCACCGAGGGCAACATCTTCCGCGGCGCACGGCGCTGAGTCCGGTCGCCGCGCTGGTTCTCCCACGCGGCTCATCCGCGCCGGACGCGGCGGTCACGACCGCCGCGTCCGGGTGTACGGGTCAGCCGGGCAGTTGGCAGCCGGGCCGGGTGAGGTCGATGCGGCTCGCGGTGGTGATGCACGCCGCGATGTAGAAGGTCTCCTGGGCGTAGCCGATGTTCGGCCGGATGGTGACGTTGCCGGCCTGGTCGACCTCGCACGGGTTGTCCAGGGTGCAGCGCTGGGCGTTCTCGTTGAGCGTGTTGTTGATGGCGACGACCTGGCCGGTATCGTTGTCGAGCACGGGCGAGCCCGAGGTGCCGGGGATTGTGTGGCAGGCGGCGGTGTAGCGCACGGAGTCCTGCCAGGTCCAGCGGTCCTCGCGCAACCGGAAGGCGAAACCGTCGATGTCGCACGGGTACGTGGCGCGGTGGAAGCCCGAGACCACGGTGATGGCCGTGCCGGCCGTCGGGTGCACCGTGGACAGGTCGAGCGCCCGGCTGCCGAACTGCTGCTGCAGCTGGGCGTAGGTGATGGTGAGCCGGTAGATCGACACGTCGGTGTTGGTCATCGTGGCGTAGAGCAGCCGGTTGGCGCGCAGGGTGCCGAGGCTGGTGCCGTTGGCGTTCAGCAGGGTGAAGGTGCGCGTCGAGGCCTGGTTCTGCAGGACCTCGCCGGCCGCGAGCAACCGGACGCAGTGACCGTTGGACATGACCAGGGCGGGGTCGCCCGGTTGCGAGTTCGGGGTGCGCACCACCGAGCCGGAGCAGTTGCTCAACGCGACGATGCCGGTGAAGTCGACGGCGGTGATCGTGGGAGCGGGTTGGGTCGGCGCGGCGGCGCTCGTGCTCGGAGCCGCGCCGAGCACGAGCGCCGTCATGGCGCCGACGGTCAGCAGCGTGCGGATCAGGTGACCGCGAAGGCGTGTGGTCACAGCAGGGTGTCCTTTCGTTGACCGGAAAAGTCCGGCCTGGTACTCGATCCGGAGGCGCCGGCAGGACTGGGGCTGGACGCGGTCCAGCCCCAGTCCTGTGTGGATGGTGTGCCTCGTCAGTCGGTCACGGGCAGGTGGGTTCGCCTGACTGGGCCGGCACGCTGACCGCGTTCCACGCCGCGAGGACGGCGTTGAAGTTGGCGCAGTTGCCCGGGGTCAGGTTCTTGGCCGCCTGCAGCGTCCACACCCGGTAGCGGGGATAGCCGGACGCGGTGGTCTTCATCAGCATGGCGTTGTAGAAGATCCGGATCGCGGTCTGCAGGCCGACACCCGTCACGGTCGAGCCGTTGCAGGTGGGGCTGGCCGGCTGGCCGTTGGTGGGGCTGCTGCCGTTGACCAGCAGGTAGTACCAGTGGTTGCCCGGCCCGGCGGCGGCGTGCACCTCGGAGTTCGGCACCGAGTTCGAGAAGCAGTTCGGGTCGCCGAGCGCGCTCGGGTTGAACATGTTGCGGATCGGGCCGCTGCCGACGAGGTTGATCTCCTCGCCCACCAGGAAGTCCGGTGGGTCGAACTGCGACGACTCGTTGGCGAAGCCCTCGGTGGTCGCGCCGAACACGTCGGCCACGAACTCCTGGGTGCCGCGCCGCGAGATGCCGCCCGGGGTGTTGTCGTCGATGCCGTGGCCCAGTTCGTGCGCGACGACGTCGAGCGAGCTGATCCACTGGTTCTGCTGGTTGTGTCCGATCTGGACCTGGCTGCCGTCGTAGAAGGCGTTGAGGTCGTTCAGGCCGATGCGGATCGGCCAGCCGCCGCCGTTGCCGTTGAAGCTGTTGCGGCCCAACCACTGGGACAGCATCCGCTCCTCGGTCTCCGCGGCGAACAACGCGTCCAGCCCACCGGTCTCCCGGGCGGTGGCGTTTCCGTTGCCCCACACGTCATCCGGGCCGGAGAACGTGGCGTTGCCGCTCGCGTTCTGCGCCTGCACGGTGGTGTGCGCCGGGTCGCGCAGCAGGAACGTGCTGCCCGACTGGGTGGTGCTGACCGTGATCGGGTTGGGGCCGTTGTAGGCGGACGTGCCGGTGCCGTTCATGACGTGCTCCAGCGACTCGAGTACCGCACCGCTTCGCGCGTCGACATACACCGACTGGATCGAGTAGCGCTTGTCCGCGGTGCCGGTCACCCGAACGTCCCAGACCAGCCGTGGCGTGTCACCGAGCGTGTACACCGACAGCACGGGCCTGTCGGTCGAGGCGACCGTGGTGAGCTGACCGCGCGCGATGTCGGTGGCCTGGCCGGCGGTCAGCTTCGGGGTGGTGTCGAGCTTGCCGGTCATCTGTTGCTGCGCCACCGAAAGGTCGCGCACGGTGCCCTTGCTGTCGGTGACCACGACGAAGTCGCCGCCGATCACCGGAAGCCCCTGGTACGTGCGCTCGAAGGGCACGTACTGCAGGCCTTCCGAGCTGACGACGCTCAGCTGGACGAACTGTTCGTCCGCGCTGGCGAACACGGCCGCCGGCGTCGAGGACACGAACGCGGCCGCCGACCGCGCGGCGAGCGCCTGCGCGCCGGCGGTGGGTGGGGGAGCGGCGGCGGCAGTGCTGGTCAGAGCCACGACGGCCGCGCAGACGGTGCCGGCCGCGATGGCCAGCCTGGATGAGCGTTTCAACGAATGCTCCTTTCCCAGCCCTCGAGGCGGGCCGGAAACATGCAGGGGGCGAAACATTCAGCTGATCGAGGTGACGCGGGTATGGCCGCACTTGTGGATCACGAAGTGAAAGGCCAACCATCTGCACAGTAGTAAATGCTTTCGGCCGCTGCGTACCGCCGTTAGGCAGAAAGCGGCCATGGAGAACCGGGATGACCGGTCAGGTGTCTTACCGGTAGACGGACCCACAGATGTCCGCTATGTCGGCAACGGGCGGTCGGGTTCTTCTCACGTCACCTTGATGACGACCTTGCCAGACGCGTGACCGTTCTCGACGGTGGCGAGGGCGGCCGGGGCGTCGGAGAGCGGATGGACCGCGGTGATCACGGGTGCGAGGACTCCGTCGAGGGCCAGCCGGGCGGACCGCTCCAGGTTCTCGCGGTCGAGGCGACGCTCGACGACACGCCCACCCAGCTCGGGTACGGACAT